>NZ_JAUYAF010000024.1 GCF_030693625.1 Phenylobacterium sp. | reverse complement strand
GCTCCGAAAGGCCGCCGCCAGAACCCTCGAGCAGCTCTGGTCAGCCATCGCTCAAATCATCGACGCCTTCACACCAAGGGAATGCGCGAACTACTTCGCCGCCGCTGGATACGATGCAGACTGATCGAAAAATGCTCTAGCTGCATAGCCAAAAGCGGGCGGTCCGCCATTGGCGAACCCGAAGCCGCCAAGGATCACGGCTGCGCCACAGGCGACGGCATGCGCCGTCAGGATGCGGGCCGGTCTGTCTCCAAGCCGTTTGAACAACCACAAGGTCGCACGGCTGACCAGGAACATTGCCACTAAGGCGCCGAAGACCGCCCCAATCATGTGAGCCACTGTGATGCTCCCGTTCGTTGCTGGCGTGACGATGATGCCAACATAGCCCCCTTGCCATGAGAACAAAAGGAGAATAGGAACATACGAAGAACATTCACAGGGGTGACGTTATGGTTGTTCGTTTGGCGCGGGAATCGCTGGCCTTTGTGTCGGTCGCGGGGTTTGTCTGGATGATGTGTCAGGTCGCGCAACTGGCCGCCTGAGGCTGAATTTCTGAAAGCGGAGGACGGCGTGAGCGGCGAGGGCGGACAAGACGGTTTCGTCCACTTAAGGGTCCGCTCGGCCTATTCCCTGCTGGAAGGCGCCATCAAGGCCGACGCGGTCGGCAAGCTGGCGGCAAAGGCCCATATGCCCGCCGTGGCGCTGACCGATCGGGCCAACCTGTTCGGGGCGCTCGAGTTCTCCGTCGCCACCAAGGAGACCGGCGTCCAGCCCATCGTCGGCGTCGCCCTGCCGGTGCGCGGCATCGGCGAGGGACCGCCCGAGCGCTGGGCCAAGATCCCCACCATCGTCCTGCTGGCCCAGAGCGAGCAGGGCTACCAGCACCTCTCCGAACTGTCCTCCATGGCCTATTTGGACATCGAGCCCACCGAGGAGCCGCAGGTTCCCTGGAGCGCGGTGGCGGAACGGGCCGAGGGCCTGCTGCTGCTGTCGGGCGGTGTCGACGGCCCGGTCGATCCCCTGATGGCCGCGGGCAAGACCGCCGAGGGCAAGGCGGCGCTGGCCGAAATGCACCGGGTGTTCGGCGACCACTTTTATGTCGAGCTGCAGCGCCACGGCATGGCCGCCCAGGCCGCCGCCGAGCCGGAACTGGTGGCCTACGCCTACGCGTTCGACATTCCCCTGGTGGCCACCAACGACGTCTATTTCGGCCCGGCCGAGCTCTACACGGCCCACGAGGCCCTGCTGTGCATCGCCGACGGCGCCTATATCAGCCAGGAGGACCGCCGCCGGGTCACCCCCGAGCATTGGTTCAAGCCGGCCGCCGACATGCGCAAGCTGTTCGCCGACCTGCCCGAGGCCTGCGACAACACCCTCGATATCGCCCGGCGCTGCGCCTTCATGGTCAAGAAGCGCGACCCGATCCTGCCGCGCTTCCCCACCGTCGCCGGCCGCACCGAGGCCGAGGAGCTGGCCGAACAGGCGCGCGAGGGCCTGCGCAAGCGCCTGCAGGGCCACACGCTCTCGGGGACCGAGCAGGACTACTGGGACCGGCTGGAGCGCGAGATCGGCGTTATCCAGGCCATGGGCGTCCCCGGCTACTTCCTGCTCGTGTCGGACTTCATGAAGTGGGCCGTGGCCCACGACATTCCCGTGGGGCCGGGGCGGGGCTCCGGCGCCGGCTCCCTGGTGGCCTGGTCGCTGCTGATCACCGGCCTCGATCCCCTGCGCTACGGCCTGCTGTTCGAGCGGTTCCTGAACCCCGAGCGGGTGTCCATGCCCGACTTCGACATCGACTTCTGCCAGGAGCGGCGGGAAGAGGTGATCTCCTACGTGCAGCAGCGCTATGGCCGCGACCGCGTGGCCCAGATCATCACCTTCGGCACCCTGCAGGCCCGCGCGGTGTTGCGGGACGTTGGCCGCGTGCTGCAACTCCCGCTCGGCCAGGTGGACCGCCTGGCCAAGATGGTCCCGGCGAACCCCGCCAATCCGGTGACGCTGGCCCGCGCCATCGAGATCGAACCACGCCTGCGCCAGGCCAAGGACGACGACGAGGCCGTGGCCCAGCTGCTGGAGACCGCGCTCCAGCTCGAGGGCCTCTACCGCAACGCCTCAACCCACGCCGCCGGCGTGGTGATCGGCGACAGGCCGCTCACCGAACTGACGCCGCTCTACCGCGATCCCCGCTCGGACCTGCCCGCGACCCAGTTCAACATGAAGTGGGTGGAGAGCGCGGGCCTGGTGAAGTTCGACTTCCTGGGCCTGAAGACGCTCACCGTCATCGACCGGGCCCTGAAGCACCTCGACAAGCGCGGCGCCCGCGTCGACATGGCCGAGCTGCCCCTGGACGACGCCAAGACCTACGAGCTGATGAGCGCGGCCCAGACGGTCGGCGTGTTCCAGCTGGAAGGCCAGGGGATGCGTGACACCCTGCGCCAGCTTCGCCCCGGCTCCATTGAGGACGTCACCGCCGTCGGCGCCCTGTACCGGCCTGGGCCCATGGACAACATCCCGCTGTTCATTGACTGCAAGTTCGGCCGCAAACCCGTTGATTACCTTCACCCTTCTCTGGAGGTGGTGCTGAAGGAGACCTACGGCGTCATCGTCTACCAGGAGCAGGTGATGCAGATCGCCCAGATCCTGGCGGGCTATTCGCTGGGGGAAGCCGACCTGCTTCGCCGGGCCATGGGCAAGAAGAAGAAGGAGGAGATGGACCAGCAGCGGGCGCGGTTCATTTCCGGCGCGGCCGAAAAGGGCGTTTCGGCCGAACAGTCGGGGGGCATCTTCGACCTGGTGGACAAGTTCGCGGGCTACGGCTTCAACAAGAGCCACGCGGCCGCCTACGCCCTGATTTCGTACCAAACCGGCTGGTTGAAGGCCAATGCGCCGGCGGAGTTCTTCGCGGCCTCCATGAGCCTCGACATCTCCACCACCGACAAGCTGGCGGTCTTCTACCAGGACGCCAAGAAGTTCGGGGTCAAGATCCGAGCTCCGGACGTCAACCTGTCCGCCGCCGACTTCGATGTGGAGGGCGGCGAGGTGCTCTACGCCCTGGGCGGCATCCGCAATGTGGGCCTGCAGGCCATGGAGCATGTGGTGGCCGTCCGCGCCGAGGGCGGGCCGTTCAAGGACCTGTTCGACTTCGTCGAGCGCGTCGACCCCAAGCAGGTCAACAAGCGCGCCTTCGAAACCCTCGCCCGGGCCGGCGCCTTCGATTCGCTCCACGCCAACCGCGCCCAGATCGTCGGCGCCGCCGATGTGCTGGTGGGATACGGCCAGTCGGTGGCCGCCGAGCGGGCCTCGTCGCAGGGCTCGCTGTTCGGCGGCGACCAGGTGGAGGCCCAGCGGCCGCGCCTGCCCAAGATCGACACCTGGTCCTCGACCCAGCGCCTGGATGAGGAACTGGCCGCCGTCGGCTTCTATCTCTCCGGCCACCCCATGGACGACATGGTGCCCGCCCTGCGCCGCAAGCGGGTGGACCTGCTGGCCGATGTCCTGCCCAAGGCGATCGCCGGCTCCGAGGCCTTCCGCATGGCCGGGGTTGTCCGCCGCAAGCAGGAGCGGGCCTCGGCCTCCAGCGGCGAGAAGTTCGCCTTCGTCACCTTCTCCGACCCCACCGGCGAGTTCGAGGTGCTGTTCCCGCCGGAATCCCTGCGCAACGCCCGGGAGTTGCTGGAGCCCGGCAAGTGCGTCGGCCTGCGGATCCGCGCCAAGGCCAGGGACGGGGAGGTACGGTTCTTCGGCGACGGCTGCGAGCCCATCGACCGGGCCATCGAGAACGCCGTGGCCGGCCTGCGCGTCCATATCGCCCCCCGCAGCGCCGAGATCGACGCCCTGAAGAAGCGCCTCGAGGGCTCGGCGAACAGTCGCGGCGGCGAGGTCATCCTGGTGGCGCCGGTGGAGGGCGGCCGCGAGGTGGAGGTCAAGCTGCCCGGCCGCTTCACCCTGGACAATGCGGTGCGCGGCGCCCTGAAGACGGCGCCCGGGGTGGTCTTCGTCGAGGATCTCTAGGCGATGCTGGGCCACATTTCCTTCGGCGTCGCCGATCTGGAGCGAGCGGCGACCTTCTACGACGCCGTGCTGGCCCCGCTGGGATGCGTCCGGGTCTGGTCCCACGCCAAGGGCGCGGGTTACGGCCCGCCCGGTGGCGGCGACAAGCTCGCCCTGTTTCCGCAGGAAGGCCCGGTCCTGGCGCCCGGCCCCGGCTTCCACCTGGCCTTCGACGCCCCGAGCCAGGCCGCGGTCGACGCCTTCCATGCCGCCGCCCTGGCTCTGGGTGGGGAGGATCGGGGCGCGCCCGGCCTGCGTCCTGCCTACGGCGCGTCCTACTACGCGGCCTTCGTCTCCGACCGGGATGGCTACCGCCTGGAGGCTGTCCACCAGTAGAGGCCGGCGGCTCGCGCCGCCAACCGCCCCTGGCTATTGTATTTTCTGGCGCTTGGCCCTATATCCGCGCCCATTCCACACGCAGGCGTTTGGCGGTTGGCGGGGAGACATCCCGCCGGTTTCCATTCCGGTCCTCCTTCGGGAGGGTTTGTCTGCGGAGGCTAACCGGAAAAAGAGGACCATACGACATGGCGCTTCCCGACTTCTCTATGCGTCAGCTCCTGGAAGCTGGCGCCCACTTCGGCCACCAGACCCACCGCTGGAATCCGAAGATGGACCGCTACATCTTTGGTAGCCGCTCCAACATCCACATCATCGACCTTTCGCAGTCGATCCCGCTCCTGCACCAGGCCCTGGTGAAGGTGCGTGAGGTCGCTGCCTCGGGTGGCCGCGTGCTGTTCGTCGGCACCAAGCGTCAGGCCTCCGATCCGGTCGCCACCGCCGCCAAGCGCAGCGCCCAGTACTATGTGAACCACCGTTGGTTGGGCGGCACGCTCACCAACTGGCGCACCGTCTCGGGCTCGATCTCGCGTCTGCGCGAGCTGGAAGGCCTGCTGGAAGGCGGCTCGGAAGGCCGCGCCAAGAAGGAGCTGCTGAAGCTGACGCGCGAGCGCGACAAGCTTGAGCTGTCCCTGGGCGGCATCAAGGACATGGGCGGCATTCCCGACATCATGTTCGTGATCGACACCAACAAGGAAGCGATCGCGATCCAGGAAGCCCGCAAGCTCAACATCCCGGTCATCGCCATCCTGGACACCAACTGCAATCCGGACGGCATCACCTATCCGATCCCGGGCAATGATGACGCCGCGCGCGCCATCCAGCTCTATTGCGACCTGATGGCCGACTCGGTCCTCGACGGTCTGGCCGCCGGCCAATCGGCCGCCGGTGTGGACCTGGGCGCCTCCGTGGCCCCGATCGAGCCCACCCTGGCCCGTGAGCTGACCCCGGAACCGGTCGTGACCGAAGCCGAGATGGCCGCGCCCGCCGCCGCCGCTCCGGCCCCGGTCGCTGCGGAACCGGCGCCGGCCCCGGTCGCTGCTGAACCGGCCCCGGCTGCGGCCGAACCGGAGACCACCGCGGCGGAAGCCCCGGCGGCTGAACCGACCGCGACCCAAGACTAAGTCGGAGGCACGCCCTCCGGCGAGCCGACACGAACACGACACGGCGGGGCCCTAGATGGGGTCCCGCCAACCCATTTGATCTGAAGGAGCTCACCATGGCGGAAATCACCGCTGCGCTGGTCAAGGACCTGCGCGAGAAATCCGGCGCGGGCATGATGGACTGCAAGAAGGCCTTGCAGGAAAACGGCGGCGACGTCGAAGCCTCCATCGACTGGCTGCGCACCAAGGGCCTGTCCAAGGCCGCCAAGAAGTCCGACCGCGCCGCCGCTGAAGGCCTGGTGGCCGGCAAGCTGAGCGACGACGGCAAGACCGGCGTGCTCATCGAACTGAACGCCGAGACCGACTTCGTGTCCAAGAACGACAAGTTCCAGGACGCGGCCCGCGACTGCGCCCTCGTGGCCCTGGACATCGACGGTGACGTCGAGGCCATCGCCGCGGCGAAGACCGCCAAGGGCGAGGTCGTCAGCGACGTGATCACCAACCTGATCGCGACCATCGGCGAGAACATGCGCCTGCGCCGCTCGGCCCGCCTGAGCGTCGCTCAGGGCGCCGTGGCCCTCTACCTGCACAATGCGCAGGGCGATGGCGTCGGCCGCCTCGGCGTGCTTGTCGCCCTGGAAGGCGCCGGCGACCAGGCGGTCCTGAAGGATGTGGGCCGCAGGATCGCCCTGCACGTGGCCGGCACCCCGACCCCGCCGCTGGCGCTGACCGAGGCCGACCTGGACCCCGCCGCCGTCGAGAAGGAGAAGAAGTTCCTCACCGACCAGGCGCTGGAATCGGGCAAGCCCATCGGCGTTGTCGAGAAGATGATCGAAGGCCGCATCCGCAAGTGGCAGGAAGAAGTGGTGCTGCTGAAGCAACCCTTCGTCATGAACCCGGACCTGACCATCGAGCAACTGATCGCCGACACCGCCAAGGAAACCGGCTCGCCGGTGACCGTGAAGGGCTTCGTGCGCTTCGCCCTGGGTGAAGGCGTCGAGAAGAAGGTGGACGACTTCGCCGCCGAAGTCGCCTCGATGACCGGCCAAGCCTAACTTCCAGGCTGACAAAAAGACGGCCCTGGGGCGCCGTGCGTTCGACGCGCACGGCGCCCTTGGTTTATGTAGTACCGCCTAGATTCTCGAGAGCGCCCCATGTCCGACGCCAAGCCGCGCTACAAGAAGATCCTCTTGAAGATGTCGGGCGAGGTCCTGATGGGCGACGCCCTGTTCGGTATCGACACCGCGACCATCGATGCGGTGGCTCAGGACATCAAGGAAGTGGTCGACGCCGGGGTGGAGCTCTGCCTGGTGGTGGGCGGCGGCAACATCTTCCGCGGCGTCTCCCTGGCCGGCAAGGGCATGGACCGGGCCAGCGCCGACTATATGGGCATGCTGGCCACGGTGATGAACGCGCTGGCCCTGCAGGGCGCCCTGGAAAAGGCTGGCGTGGACACGCGGGTTCAATCGGCCATCCCCATGGACGCGGTCTGCGAGCCCTATATCCGCAGGCGGGCCCAGCGCCATATCGAGAAGGGCAGGGTGGTGATCTTCGCCGCCGGCCTCGGCGCTCCGTTCTTCACCACCGACACCCCTGCGGCCCTGCGCACCGCCGAGATGGGCTGCGACGCCCTCTTCAAGGGCACCAGCGTCGATGGCGTCTACACCGCCGATCCCAAGAAGGATCCCAGCGCGCGCCGCTACGAGACCCTCAGCTACCAGGACGTGCTGGCCCAGGACCTGCGGGTCATGGACGCCTCGGCCATCGCCCTGATGCGCGACAACAACGTGCCGATCGTGGTGTTCTCCATCCGCGAGCGGGGCAACTTCATGAAGGTGCTGCAGGGCGAAGGCGTCTTCACCACCATCGCCTGACCACGCCGACAACCTTTGACTTAAGGGAGACGCACCCATGGCCGACGCAGAAAAGCCGGTGCTTTCGAGCTACCGGGACCGGATGGACAAGGCGATCGCCGCCTTGAAGGACGAGTTCGCCAGCCTGCGCACGGGCCGGGCTTCGGCAGGCCTGCTCGATCAGGTGATGGTGGAGGCCTATGGCTCGACCGTGCCGCTGAACCAGGTGGCCGCCGTCAGCGTGCCGGAGCCCCGCTCCATCACCGTCAGCGTCTGGGACAAGGGCATGGTGGTGTCGGTGGAGAAGGCGATCCGCTCGTCGGGCCTCGGCTTCAATCCCGTCAACGAAGGCACGAACCTGCGCATCCCGATCCCGCCGCTCACCGAGGAGCGCCGCAAGGACCTGGCCAAGATCGCCGGCAAGTATGCCGAGCAGCAGAAGATCGCCGTCCGCAACGTGCGTCGCGACGCCAACGACGACCTGAAGAAGGCCGAGAAGAACGGGGCCATCAACCAGGACGACCTGAAGCGCATGGAGACCGAGGTCCAGAAGATGACCGACGAGGCCATCAAGCGCGTGGACGAAGCCTTGAAAACCAAAGAGCAAGAGATCATGCAGGTTTAGTCGTCCACACTGCCCTAAAGGACGAAACGGAAAACCTGATGGCCTCCGCTCCCACAGAGCCGCCCCCCAAGGACACGCCGCTGCACGTGGCGATCGTCATGGACGGCAATGGCCGCTGGGCGAAGCGCCGGGGCCTGCCGCGCAAGCTGGGTCATCCCAAGGGCGTGGAGGCCATTCGCAAGGTGGTGGAGGCCGCTCCCGACCAGGGTGTCCGCTGGCTCACCCTCTACGCCTTCTCCACCGAGAACTGGCGCCGCCCCGCCGGCGAGGTCGCCGAGGTTATGCGGCTGCTGAAGCACTATGTGAACAGCGACCTGGAGAAGCTCACCCGTGAGGGCGTGAAGGTCCGCATTCTCGGCCGCCGAGAGGGTCTTCCCCCCGACATCGCCGAGATTGTCGAGCGCGCCGAGACCCGCACCGCTCATAACGACAAGTTCTTCCTGCAGGTGGCCTTCAACTATGGCGGCCGGGCCGACATCGTCGACGCCGCTCGCGCCCTGGTGGCCGACGCCCTGGCCGGCAAGATCGACGCCGCGGCGATCACCGACACAGTCTTCGAGGCCAGGCTCTCCACCGGCGGCCTGCCGCCTCCCGACCTGGTGGTGCGCACCAGCGGCGAACAACGCCTCTCCAACTTCCTGCTGTGGGAGTCGGCCTATTCCGAGTTCGTCTTCCCCGACGTTCTCTGGCCAGACTTCACGCCAGATCATCTGCAGGCGGCGATCGATGAGTTCCACCGGCGCGAGCGCAGGTATGGCGCCGTCGCGGACGATGTCCTTGCCGCCGGCTAAGCGTTTCAACTGGACCAATCTGGGCGTGCGGGTGGCCTCGGCCGCCGTTCTCGTGCCCACCGCCCTGGCCGCAGTCTGGTTCGACACCGGCCTGGCGGCGGGCGGCTGGCCGTTCCTGGTTCTGGTCGCCGTGGCCGTCGCCCTGCTGTCCATCGAATGGGGCGGGATGAGCGCGCCCTATGCGCCGATCCGGGTCTCCACCGCCGTCACCGTGGCGATCCTCGCCGGGGTGTTCCTGGCCCACCGCGACCACATGTGGCTGGCCTGGGGCGGGTTGCTTCTGGGCGGGGTCGCCTCGGCCCTCGTGGCGCGTGGCGTCGCAGAGCGACCGTCGGACGCCGCCTTCGGGGTCTTCTATATCGGCATCGCCTGCATCTGCCTGATCTGGCTGCGCGCCATGCCCCAGGGGCAGTGGTGGACCCTGATGCTGTTCGCCATAACCTGGACCGCCGACATCGCCGCCTTCGCCGTTGGCAGCGCCCTGAAGGGCCCCAAGCTCTGGCCGCGGTTCTCGCCCAACAAGACCTGGTCGGGCTTCGTGGGGGGGCTGGTGTTCGCCATGGCCGTGGGCGCGCTCATGACCATCATCCCGGCCTTCGAACTCAACATGGCCGCCGGCGCCCTGGTGGGGCTGCTGGGCGGGCTGGCCACCATGGCCGGCGATCTCTGGGAATCGGCTCTGAAGCGCCGCTTCGGGGTGAAGGACTCCGGCAACCTCATTCCCGGCCATGGCGGCCTGCTGGACCGGGTCGATGGCCTGCTGTTCGCGGTCGTGATCATCGCCGCCGCGCGCCTGGTGAACCACCTGGGATGGGGGCATTGAGCCTTCCGCGCCGCCTCAGCGTCCTGGGCTGCACCGGCTCGGTGGGCGTCTCCACCCTCGACCTCATCGAGAAGTCGGGGGCCGAGGTCGAGATGATCGCCCTGACCGCGGGCCGCAATGTCGAACGCCTCGCCGAACAGGCCCGCCGGTGGCGGCCGAAGCTGGCGGTGATCGAGGACGAGACCAAGCTTGCCGAACTGCGTGATCGCCTGGCCGGCACGGGCGTCGCCACCGCCGCCGGACCCAGCGCCGTGGTCGAGGCCGCGGCCATGGACGCCCAGTGGGTGATGTCGGCCATCGTGGGCTTCGCGGGTCTCGGGCCCACCCTGGCGGCGGCGCGGTCCGGCGCCATCGTGGCCCTGGCCAACAAGGAGAGCCTGGTCTGTTCCGGGCCGCAACTGCTGCGCATCGCCAAGCTGGCGGGCGGGGTGGTGATCCCGGTGGATTCCGAGCACTCGGCGATCTTCCAGGTCTTCGACCCGATGGTCGCCCAGCATGTCTCGCGGCTGGTCCTGACCGCGTCGGGCGGACCATTCCGGGGCTGGACGCGGGAACAGATGCGGCTGGCCAGTGTCGAACAGGCCGTGGCCCACCCGATGTGGGACATGGGGGTCAAGATCTCCATCGACTCGGCCACCATGATGAACAAGGGCCTGGAGATGGTGGAGGCGGCCTATCTGTTCGCCATGCCGGCCGAGCGTGTCGACGTCATCGTCCATCCGCAGTCCATCATCCATTCGATGGTGGAATATGTGGACGGCTCGACCCTGGCTCAGCTGGGAACGCCCGACATGCGCACTCCGATCGCCTGCGCCCTGGCCTGGCCCGACCGTCTGCCCTGGCCCGCGCCCAAGCTGGATCTCGCCCAGGTCGGACAGCTCACCTTCGAGGCGCCCGACTACGAACGATTCCCCGCCCTGCAGATCGCCAAGGACGCGCTCGCGGCCGGCGGCGCGGCCCCGGCGGTGATGAATGCGGCCAATGAGGTCGCGGTGGCCGCTTTCCTTGACCGCCGCATAGGCTTTCTCGATATTGCCGCAATCGTAGCCGACACACTCGAATGTGTTGAGGCCAAAGGCCTCGCGGGGGAACCCAACAGCGATGTTCTTGAGAGTGCGAAGGCGACAGATGCGATGGCGCGTCGCGTTGCGTGCGATGTCGTCGCCGGGCTCAGTCCGGCGTCGTAGGGAGTAGCCTCGCCATGCTTTCATTTCTTCAGACGGCTCTGATTTACATCGTGCCCTTCATCTTGGTGCTGACCCTTGTGGTCACCATCCATGAGCTGGGGCACTTCTGGGCGGCGAAGAGTTTCGGCGTCGCCATCGACCGGTTCTCCATCGGGTTTGGCAAGGCCATCGCGTCCTGGACCGACAAGTCGGGGGTGCAGTGGCGGATCGGCTGGGCGCCGGTCGGCGGCTATGTCGCCTTTGCCGGCGACGACAACGCCGCCAGCGTGCCCGACCAGGACGACCTGGAGACCCTGCGCCAGTCCATCGTGGCCCGCGAAGGGGAGGGGGCGCTCTCCCGCTATTTCCACTTCAAGCCGATCTGGCAGCGGGCGGTGATCGCCGCCGCGGGCCCGATGGCCAACTTTGTCCTCGCCGTCATCCTGTTCGCCACCCTGGTCTTCGCCCTCGGAGAACACCTCCTGCCGGCCAAGGTGGCCTCCGTGGCCGCCGGCAGTCCCGCCGCCCAGGCGGGATTCCGCGCCGGCGACCTCATCGCCGAGGCGAACGGCCGTCCGGTCAAGAGCTTCATGGACCTGGCCGAGGTGGCCCAGCTTCGGGTGAACCTGCCCACGGTGTTCGTGGTGCGCCGCGGAACCGATGAGGTGTCGCTGACCGCCACCTCCAAGCTGCAGATGCGCTCCGACGGTCTCGGCGGCGAACGTCTCCAGGGCACCCTGGGGATCGTGCCCGCTCAGGCGCGCGAGGACTATGTGCATGTCCGCTACAATCCCATCGAAGCCGTCGGCAAGGGTATCGAACGGACGTGGCGCGTGCTCAGCACCACGGTCTACTACCTTGGCCGCATGGTCACGGGTCAGGTCTCCGCCGACCAGCTGAGCGGGCCCCTGGGCATCGCCCGGGTCTCGGGCCAGGTCGCGCAGACCGGGGCCCTGGGAGCGCCCGACCTCGGATCACAGGTTCTCGGCGCCGGCGTCGCCCTGCTGGGTCTCGCCGCCGTGCTGTCGGTGGGCATCGGCTTCATGAATCTGCTGCCGGTGCCTGTGCTGGACGGTGGCCACCTGCTGTTCTACGCCTACGAAGCTGTGGCCCGCAGGCCTCTGGCGGCCAAGGTTCAGGCCGCGGGTTATCGTGTGGGCCTTGCGCTGTTGCTGGGATTGATGTTGTTCGCGACCTGGAACGATCTGCAGCAACTGCGTGTGTTCAAAATCCTCGGCGGTCTGCTTTCCTGACCCCCCCCATTTCCGTTGACGGCAGAAACGATGCAAAGAACCCGCGCCCACCGCGCCGCGCTCGCCTCCGGTCTCGCCCTGCTTCTGGGCTCGACCGCGATCACCCTGCCGAGTCTCGCCTTCGCCCAGGCCGCTGAGCAAGGCGGCGTCGTGCAGCGTATCATTGTTCAGGGCAATGAACGTATCGAGCAGTCGACCGTGCTCTCCTATCTGCCGATCCAGGCCGGTGAGGCCGCCGACCCCGCCAAGCTCGACCTGGCGCTGAAGGCGCTGTTCCGCACAGACCTGTTCTCGGATGTGAAGATCAACCTGCTGAACGGGGACCTGACCATCACGGTCGTGGAGAACCCGATCGTCAACAAGGTGGTCTTCGAGGGCAATTCCGGCCTGAAGGAAGACAAGCTGCGCGACGAGGTCACCGTGCGTCCGCGCGGCATCTTCACCCGCGCCAAGGTCCAGGCCGATGTGCAGCGCATTGTCGAGCTGTATCGCCGCTCGGGGCGGATCTCCGCCACGGTGTCGCCGAAGATCGTCGAGCTGCCCCAGAAACGCGTCGACCTGATCTTCGAAATCGACGAAGGGCCCAAGAGCGGCGTGCTGCGGGTCAACTTCCTGGGCAACCAGGAATTCTCCGACAACGACCTGCGCGACGTCGTCGTGACCGAGCAGACCAGCTGGTACAAGTTCTTCTCCTCGAACGCCAACTACGACCCTGATCGGCTCGAGTACGACAAGGAACAGCTGCGCAAGCACTACCGTAACCGCGGCTTCTACGACTTCCGCGTGATCTCGGCCGTGGCCGAACTGTCCACCGATAAGAATGGCTTTGTCATCACCTATACCCTTGACGAGGGCCCGGAATACAAGTTCGGCAAGATCTCCGTGGAGACCGAACTACAGAAGCTGGACAAGAACCTGCTGCTGCAGCTGGTGCCGATCCGCTCGGGCGAGCTCTATCGCGACGAGATCATCGAGAGCGCCACCGACTCCCTGACCTTCGCCGCCGGCGCCGCGGGCTTCGCCTCGGTGGACGTCCGGCCGCGCTATGTGGCCAACAGGGAAACCAAGACCGTCGACGTGGTCTTCCAGGTCCGTGAAGGTCCGCGCGTCTATGTCGAGCGCATCGACATCGTCGGCAACAGCCAGACCCTCGACTACGTCATCCGCCGGGAATTGAACCTGGTGGAGGGCGACGCCTACAACCGCGCCCTGGTGGACCGGTCGAAGAACAACATCCGCGCCCTTGGCTTCTTCAAGGACGTCAACATCACCGAAATCCCGGGATCCGCGCCGGACCGCACGACCCTGCAGGTGCAGGTTGAGGAGCAGCCCACCGGGGAGCTCTCGTTCAGCGCCGGCTATTCGTCGGTCGACCAGCTCGTCCTGGATCTCGGTGTCACCCAGCGCAACTTCCGGGGCCGCGGCCAGGATGTGCGGGCCCGGATTTCCGTGGGCTCCCTGCGCCAGCAGGTGGACTTCTCCTTCACTGAGCCGCGCTTCCTGGGTCGCAATCTGCGGGCCGGGGTGGACATCTACTCCTACCGCTACGACCTGACCGACTACTCGGCCTATCAGACCAGCACGCTGGGCATGAACCTGCGCGCCGGGTTCCCGCTGACCCTGAACTCGTCGATGACCACGCGCTACGTGCTGCGGCAGGACGAGGTGGACATTGACGACACCTACTGCGATCCGACCTCGCCGATCGTCTCCCTGTCGCTCTGCGCCCAGCGCGGAGCGTTCCTGACCTCTCTCGTGGGCTATGGCCTGCGCCTGGATCGCCGGAACAATCCGATCAATCCGACCCGCGGCTTCTACGCCGATATCAGCCAGGACCTGGCCGGCGTCGGCGGCGATGTGAACTACATCAAGACCGACATCGACGGCGGCTGGTACCACGGCTTCAACAAGAACTTCATCCTCAGCGTCACTGGCCAGGCGGGCTATATCGCCGGCTGGAGCGGCGACACGATCCGCATCAACGACCGCTCCTACAAGGGCGGCAACAGCTTCCGCGGCTTCGAGACGGCGGGTCTTGGCCCGCGGGACACCAACTTCGCCCGCAGTGACGCCTTGGGTGGTCGCGCCTACGCCATCGGTTCGGTGGAGCTGACCATTCCGACCTTCGTGCCCGAGCAGTACGGGATCAAGGCCGCCCTGTTCACCGACTTCGGCACCGTCGGCCTGCTGGATGACGTGGACAAGGAATATCAGCCCGGCTCGATCAATCCGGTCACAAACCTTCCCTATCCTGCCGGGACGCGCGATCCGCTGATCTTCGACGACCTGTCGTTGCGCGCCACGGCCGGTCTCTCGGTGTTCTGGAAGTCTCCGATGGGTCCCATCCGTTTCGACTTCAGCCAAGTTTTGGCCAAAGAAGACTACGACAAGACCGAAACCTTCCGTTTCTCCACTTCAACGAAGTTCTGACCCCCATGACGATCAAAAACCTAGTCGCGGCGACCTGCGTCGCCGCGCTCTCGCTCAGCGCCAGCTCCTCGGCCTTCGCCCAGGCGGCCGCGCCGACCATCACTCACGGTCCCGCCCTTCCAGGGGTCTGCGTCATGTCGATCCAGGGCGTCATCTCCAGCTCAACGGTGGGCAAGCACGTCCAGACCCGCATGCAGCAGATCCTGGCCCAAGTTGAGGCCGAGCTGAAGGCCGAGGAAGCCGCCCTGCAGAGGGACGGCCAAGCTCTGGAGAGCCAGAAGGCCACGTTGGACCAGGGAACCTTCGACACCCGTGCGGCCGGCCTGCAGGTGCGGCTGAATGCCTACAAGCGCAAGTCGCAGCAGCGGGACAATGAGCTTGACCGCACGCAGCAGAAGGCCCTTGGCCGCGTCGGCCAGGAAATGGAGCCGATCATGCGTCAGGTCTACCAGCAGCGTCAGTGCAGCGTCCTGCTGCGCGCCGAGTCCGTGCTGGTCGCCAATCCGGCCATGGACATCAGCCCGGCGATCCTCACCGGCCTCAACGCCAAGATCACTCAGTTCGCCTTTGAGCGCGAACGGCTGGACCAACCGGCCGCCGCCCCGCAAGCTGCGGCTCCCGCCCGCAAATAGAACGACTCGGGCTATGCGCGGGTCGAGCTGAGAGTGCTTGATGCCTGACCCGCGCTTTTTCGAAGATCTGGGCCCCGTCTCCCTGGCGGAGCTCGCCGCGCTGACCGGGGCCGAATTGTCGGCGCCCGGGGCCGGCTCGGTGCAGGTCGCCCGCGTTGCGATCCTGGCGCGAGCGAGCGCCGACAGCATCACCTACTTCTCCGATCGCAAGCTGGCCGCCGAGCTGGCAGAGACCCGCGCCGCGGCGTGTTTCGTCACCGATCGGGACATCGGCCTCGTGCCCCAGGGCTGCGTCGCCCTGGTGACCCGCCAACCCACCGCCGCCTACGCCATGTCCGGCCAACGGCTCCACCGGCCGCGCCTGCACGCCGGGGCAGCCGCGGTCTCCCGCGACGCGAGGGTGGAGGAGGGGGCGATCATCAGCCCTGGTGTGGTCATCGGTCAGGGCGCCCAGATCGGCCGGGGCTCCGTCGTCGGCCCCAACACCGTCATCGGACCTGGGGTCGCCATTGGCCGTGACTGCGTCATCGGCGCCAATGTCAGCATCCACTGCGCCCTGCTGGGCGATCGGGTGAAGATCCTGGCTGGCGCGGTCATCGGCGAGGCCGGGTTCGGCGCGACCGCCGGGCCCACCGGGGTGATCGATATCCCGCAGCTTGGCCGGGTGATTCTGCAGGACGGGGTGACCGTCGGCGCCAACACCTGCATCGACCGCGGAGCCTATGAGGACACGGTCCTGGGGGAGAACACCAAGATCGACAACCTCGTGCAGATCGCTCACAACGTGCGCGTCGGCCGCAACTGTGTGATGGCGGCCTTCACGGGGATTTCAGGCAGCGTGACGATTGGGGATGGCTCGGCGTTCGGTGGCCGGGCCGGAGTGGCCGACCACGTCATCATCGGCGAAGGCGCTCAGATCGGCGCGGGCGCCGGCGTTTTCCGGGACGTCGCCCCCAAGGCGGTCATGGGCGGATACCCGGCCATGCCCATGCGACAATGGCTGCGCGAAGTCGCCTGGCTGACCAAGGCGGCCGCCGTGCGCCGTCGCGAGGAACCTGATCAATGAGCCGCAAGGCCCCCGTCAATGAGTCTCCCACCGAGATCGACATCACCGAGATCGTGAAGCGGATCCCGCATCGCTATCCCTTCCTGCTGGTCGACCGCTGCGAGGACTACAAGGCCAGTGAATCCATCGTCGGCATCAAGTGCGTGACGATCAACGAGCCCTTCTTCCAGGGCCACTTCCCGGACTATCCGGTCATGCCGGGCGTGCTGATTATCGAGGCGCTCGCCCAGACCGGCGCGGTGCTGATGTCCAAGTCCCTCGAGGTGGACGTGGCCGGCAAGACCATCTTCTTCGTCTCGGTGGACAACGGCCGCTTCCGCCAGCCGGTGCGGCCCGGCGACGTCCTGCGCCTGAACGTCAAGGTGATCCGCGCCCGCGGCGACCTCTTCAAGTTCCAGGGCCAGGCCATGGTGGGCGACAAGGTGGCGGCCGAATGCGAGTTCGCCGCCATGGTCGTGGCCACCCAATGAGCGTCCAGGTCCATCCCACCTCCATCATCGCCGACGGCGCGGCCCTTGGCGACGGCGTGGTCATCGGCCCGTTCTGCACGGTTGGGCCCAATGTCAGGCTCGGCGCGGGCACCAGGCTGGTCTCCCACATCGTCGTGGACGGCCACACCGAGCTCGGCTCGGGGAACACCGTCTATCCCTTCGCCATGCTCGGCGGCCCGCCTCAGCACACCGCCTACAAGGGCGAGCCCACCCAGCTGGTGATCGGCGACCGCAACATCATCCGCGAGCACGCCACCATGAACGTCGGCACCGTCAACGGCGGCGGCGTGACCAGCGTGGGGTCTGATGGCCTGTACATGATCGAGAGCCATGTCGGTCACGACTGCAAGGTCGGCGACAACGTGATCTTGACCAAGCAGGCCACGCTGGGCGGCCACTGCCAGATCGGCGATTTCGTGATCGTCGGCGGCCTGGCCGCCGTCCATCAGTTCACCCGGGTCGGGCGGCACGCGATGATCGGCGGCCTGGCGGCCGTGGTGAAGGACGTCATCCCCTATGGCTCGGTCTGGGGCAACCACGCCCACCTCGAGGGGCTGAACCTGGTGGGCCTGAAGCGCCGGGGCTTCAGCCGCGAGACCATCAATACGATGCGCGCCGCCTATCGCATGCTCTTCGCCGACGAAGGCACCTTCCAGGAGCGCCTCGACGACACCATCGAGACCTATGCCGGGTCCGAGGAGGTCCGCGAGATCATCGACTTCATCCGCGCCGACGGCAGCCGCCCGCTCTGCCTGCCCGAGCGCGAGGTCTAGCCGCCGCATGCGCAAACTCGGCCTGATCGCCGGCGGCGGCACGCTGCCCCTGGAGATCGCCGAGCACTGCGAGCAGGCCGGCCGCGCGGTCTTCATCGCTCGACTCAAGGGCTTCGCCGAGCCGCAGCTGAAGCGCTTCCCGGGCGCGGATGTCGGCCTCGCCGAGATCGGCAAGACCATCAAGGCCCTGAAACGCGCCGGGTGCCAGGCTGTCTGCCTGGTGGGCAATGTCAGCCGGCCGGACTTCAAGACGCTGAAGCCTGACCTTCGCGGCCTCGCCCTGCTGCCGGCGATCATTGCGGCGGCGCGGCATGGCGACGACGCCTTGCTGCGGGTGGTGCTGAACGAATTCGCCAAGGAGGGCTTCACCATCGAAGGCGCCCACGAGGCCAAGAGCGATCTCACCCTGCCCAAGGGCGCCCTCGGCGCCGTGTCGCCGGGTCCCGAGCACCAGGGGGACATCGACCGCGCCCTGCTGGTGGCCCGCGAGATCGGCCGCCTGGATGTGGGGCAGGGCGCCGTGGTCTGCGACGGGTTGGTGCTGGCGGTCGAGGCCCAGGAGGGCACCGACGCCATGCTGCGCCGGGTGGCCCACGAAATCCCCACCGCCATCCGCGGAACCCCCGGCACCTATCGCGGGGTGATCGCCAAGGCGCCCAAGCCGATTCAGGAGACCCGTGTCGATCTCCCCACCATCGGTCTCGCCACTGTCCAGCGGGCCGCCGCCGCCGGCTTGGCGGGTATCGTGGGGGAGGCTGGCGGACTGCTGGTCCTGGACCGCGAGGCGGTGATCGAGCTGGCCGACGAACTGGGCCTGTTCATCTTCGGAGTGGAACCGTGAGCAAGCCGCTCTGCGTGATGCTGGTAGCCACTGAGGCCTCCGGTGACGACCGGGGCGCGGGCCTGGCCAAGGCCCTGCGCGCCCGCCTGGGCGACAAGGTGCGCTTCATAGGAACAGGGGGCGCCCAGATGGCCGCCCAGGGCGTGGAAAGCCTGTTCGATATCGCCCAGCTCTCCATCCTGGGCGTGGTGGACGCGCTCGCCGTCTACCCCCGCGCGATGAAAATGGTGGACCAGACCGTGGCGCTTGCCGCCCGTGAGAAGCCCGACGTGGTGGTGCTGATCGATTCCTGGGCCTTCAGCCTGCGCGTCGCCCACCGCCTGCGGAAGATCGATCCCTCAATTCCGCTCGTGAAGTACGTCGCCCCCCAGGTCTGGGCGTGGCGCAAGGGCCGCGCCAAGGTGCTGGCGGGCGCCGTCGACCACCTGCTGTCGATCCACAGCTTCGACGCCCCCTATTTCGAGGCGGAGGGCCTGGCCACCACCTTCGTAGGCAACGCCGCCCTGAAGGTGGATTTCTCCAAGGCGGATCCCGCGCGCTTGCGCAAGGATCTCGGCATCTCGCCTCAGGCCCCGATCCTGCTCGTCCTGCCTGGCAGTCGTCCCAGCGAGATCGCCCGGGTCCTGCCGCCCTTCGGCGAGGCCGCCCTGATTCTGAAGGCCAGCCACCCGGACCTGGAGATTGTCATCCCCGCCGCGCCGACCGTCGCCGCGGCGGTCAAGGCGCAGGTCGCCGGCTGGCCCCGCCGCGCCCATGTGGTGGAAGGCGATCAGGCCAAGCGGGACGCCATGAAGGCCGCCACCGCCGCGCTCGCCTGCTCGGGCACCGTCACCATCGAGCTGGCCCTGGCCGGCTGTCCCATGGTCATCGGCTACCGCATCGACAAGCTGACCTACGCCCTGGTCAACCGGCTGGTGAAGCGGCCTATCACCCTCTTCAACATCGCCGCGGGAACGATCGTCGCCCCCGAGCTGATCCAGGATGATTGCACGCCGGAGAACCTCGCCCGCGAGGCCGCCCTGCGCCTGGACAATGCCGACATCGCCGGCCGTCAGGTCGCCGCCCAGTACGGCGCCCTTGAGAAGATGGGCCGTGGCGGGCCCGATCCCTCGGATGCGGCGGCTGACGCCATCCTCAAGATCATCGCCTGACAGCCAAAGAAAATCCGCCGAACCCGAGGGCGCGGCGGATGATCTCAAACTCGACCGAGAAAGCGCTTAGCGCGTGCTGATGGCGGTGTAGTCGCGTTGCGCGGCGCCGGTGTAGATCTGGCGCGGACGGCCGATCTTCTGCAACGGATCCTCGATCATTTCCTTCCACTGCGCGATCCAGCCCACGGTGCGGGCGACGGCGAACAGCACGGTGAACATCTCGGGCGGGAAGCCCAGGGCGCGCAGGGTGATGCCGGAGTAGAAGTCGACGTTCGGGTACAGCTTGCGCTCGATGAAGTAGGGGTCCGAGAGAGCGATGCGCTCCAGCTCGATGGCCACCTTCAGCAGCGGGTCATCGGAATTCCCGACCTCGGCGAGGACCTCGTGGCAGGTCTTCTGCATGACCGTCGCGCGGGGGTCGTAGTTCTTGTAGACCCGGTGGCCGAAGCCCATCAGGCGGTAGCGGCGGTCCTTCACGCCCTGCACGTACTCGGGGATGCGATCGACGGTGCCGATCTCCTTGAGCATGTTCAGCGCTTCTTCGTTCGCGCCGCCGTGGCTCGGGCCCCAGAGGCAGGCGATGCCGGCCGCAATGCAGGCGAACGGGTTGGCGCCCGAGGAACCCGCCAGACGCACCGTCGAGGTCGAGGCGTTCTGCTCGTGGTCGGCGTGCAGGATGAAGATGCGGTCCATGGCGCGCGTCAGCACAGGGTTCGGAACCCAATCCTCGGCTGGGACCGAGAAGCACATGCGCAGGAAGTTTTCGGCATAGGACAGGTCGTTACGCGGATGCACGAAGGGCTGGCCGCGGAAGTACTTGAAGGCCCGAGCCGCGATCGTCGGCATCTTGGCGATCAGCCGGTGCGACGAGATCATCCGCTGCTGCGGGTCCTCGACGTTGGTGCTGTCGTGATAGAAGGCCGAGAGCGCGCCGACGGCGCCGACCATGATCGCCATCGGGTGGGCGTCGCGACGGAAGCCCTGGAAGAACCGATCGAACTGCTCGTGCAGCATCGTGTGGTAGGTGATGGTCTTCTCGAATTCCTCGGCCTCGGCGGCGGTCGGCAGTTCGCCGTGCAGCAGGAGGTAGCAGACCTCGAGGAAGCTGGACTTCTCGGCCAGCTGGTCGATCGGATAGCCGCGGTGCAGCAAGATGCCCGCGTCGCCGTCGATGAAGGTGATCTTGCTCTCGCAGGACGCCGTGGAGGTGAAGCCTGGGTCGTAGGTGAAGACGTCGGCCTCGGCGTAGAGCTTGCGGATATCGACGACGTCCGGACCGTCGACGCCCTTCAGAATCGGGAGTTCAACGGTCTTCTGACCGATGCTCATCTTCGCCGTGTCGGCCATGCCATCCCCTTCGCATGTCTGGAACAAAACGTCTGTTTGGCGAGCCTTATACCGCCTTACGCAGCGGGTGAAAGGGCATCGTCAAGCCTGCCGAGACTTTCCGCTTTTCCGAGGCTTACCAGGGCGCCCGCCAGATCAGGCGCCGACGCGCCGCCAGACAGGACGCCACGTAAGGCGGGCCCGATCTTTCCAAGGCCTACGCCCTCACTTTCGGCGAAGCCCCGAAGGGCCGCCTCCAGCGCGGGGACCTCCCAATCGGCCTGGCCGGCGAGGTTTTCGCGCAACCGGGTTAGCCGAGCGCGGGTCTCTTCATTCAGCATGCCGGTCACCTTTTCCGGCAGCTCCAGCGGCCGCGGCTTCAGGGCGAAGATCACGGCGTCGGCGAGCTCCAGTAGGGTCTTGGCCCCGTCGCGGACCAGGGGAATGGTGCGGTGCAGGATGGCTGAGTCGGCGTCGTGCACGGGCTCGCCGCGGCTCGCCCGGACCCGCTGGGTCAGGGCCACCAGCCGGTCGATGTCGGCGAGGCGCAGATAGTGGTTGTTGATGTGGTTCAGCTTGGCCCAATCCAGCCGGGCGGGCGCGCTGACCACGTCGGTGACGTCGAACCAGCTTTGCGCCTGTTCGTCGCTGAAGATCTCGTCGTCGCCGTGGCCCCAGCCCAGGCGCGCCAGATAGTTGCGCATGGCCTCGGGCAGGTAGCCCATGTCGTCGAATTCACTCACCGCCTGGGCGCCGTGGCGCTTGGACAGCTTGGCGCCGTCGGGCCCGTGGATCATCGGCAGGTGGGCCCAGACAGGAACCTCCCACCCCAGCGCCTCATAGATCAGGGTCTGGCGGGCGGCGTTGTTCAGGTGGTCGTCGCCACGGATCACATGGGTGACCCCCATCTCGTGGTCATCGACGATGACGGCGAGATTGTAGGTGGGCGTGCCGTCAGTCCGCAGGATGATCAGGTCATCCAGGTCCTTGTTCTTGAAGGTGACGTCACCCTTCACCCGGTCGTGGATCACGGTCTCGCCCTCGCGGGGACTCTTGAAGCGCACGACATGGGGACGGTCGTTGAAGTTGGCGTCCTGATCGCGCCAGGGCGACTGGACCGCACGGCCCTCGGCGCGGGCGATTTCGCGTTCGGCGGTCAGCTCGTCGGCCGTCATGTAGCAGCGATAGGCGCGGCCCTTGGCCAGCAGCTCCTGGGCGGCGATGACGTGCCTGTCGGCGCGCGCGGCCTGGAACACCGGCTCTTCATCGGGGATCAGGCCCAGCCAGTCCATGCCGTCGAAGATCGCCTGGACGGCGGGCAGGGTGGAGCGTTCGCGATCGGTGTCTTCGATACGCAACAGGAACTTGCCGCCGGTGCGCTTGGCGTAAAGCCAGTTGAACAAGGCCGTGCGGGCCGTGCCAATATGCATGTAGCCGGTGGGCGAGGGGGCGATACGGGTGACGACGGGGCGGTCGGACATCGAGCTCGGGACTGTGGGTGAGGCGGCGCCGGCGGAGGCCGACGCGATCGCGGCGCCTATTAACACGCCCGTCCGCAAGCTTCCTAGCGCCGCCGAAGTCTTCGCCTGGCTGCGCGCCCAGGCGGCCGCCCAGGCCGACCGGCTCAGCCTGTGGACTCCGGTCGCGTTCGGCTGCGGCGCCGCGGCCTATTTCGCCCTGCCGCGCGAGCCTGTGGCGGGGCTGGCAATCGCCGCCTTGGGGCTCGCCGGTCTCATGTTGCTGGCCCGCGCTCGCTGGGGCGGCGGCCGGGTTCTGCTCATCGCGCTCACGCTCCTGGCCTTCGCCCTGGCGGGATTCGCCGCCGGCAAGCTGCGTACGCAGCAGGTCCGCGCGCCGATCGCGCCAAGCGGCGAGGGGATGCAAACGGTCGAGGCCTTCGTGGTGGACATCGCCAATCCGGGGCAGGGCGGGCCGCGCCTGCTGCTCGCCCCCATTCGGGTCAGCGGCCTGGCCCCGGAGGCGACGCCGATCCGCGCCCGCATGACCCTGCAGCCTGACACGCCATTGCCGGCGCCCGGCGTGGCGATCCGCGTGCGTGGCATGCTCAACCCGCCGCCGCCGCCCGCCAGCCCCGGCTCATACGACTTCGCCCGCGACGCCTTCTTCGAGGGGATCGGCGGCGTCGGCTTCACCCTGACCTCGCCGCGGGATATTTTCGCCGAGCCGCCGCCCTGGAGGCTGGCGCTGGAGATGCGGGTCAACGCCGCCCGGTGGACCCTGGCCCGCAAGATCGTCGACGAGATCGGGGTGGAGAGCGGCGGCTTGGCCGCGGCCATGGTGACCGGTCATGAAGCCTTCGTGCCCCGCGAGCAGGTGGACGCCCTGCGCGCCTCGGGCCTGGCCCACATCATCTCGATCTCGGGCCTGCACATGGCCATCGTCGGGGGCTTCGCCTTCGCGGGCGTGCGGTTGCTGATCGCCGCCTGGCCCTGGCTCGCCCTGCGGGTGTCCAGCAAGAAGACCGCCGCCCTGTTCGGCCTTGCCGCCGTGCTGAGCTACCTGGTGCTCTCGGGCGCGCCGGCGCCGGCGGAGCGGGCGGCGATCACGGCGGCGGCGGCCTTCGGGGCCATCCTGGTGGATCGCCGCGCCATCAGCCTGCACACCTTGGCCATCGCCGCCCTGGTGATCCTGGCCCTGCAGCCCGAGGCGGTGACCGAGCCTGGCTTCCAGATGTCCTTCGCCGCCACCACGGCCCTGGTGGCCATGGCCGAGCTCTGGCCCCGCCCGATCCGCGAGATCAACGCCCCCTGGTCGATCCGCGCCGTCCAGGGTGTGGGGACTTGGCTGGGCGCCAGCCTGGCCGCCAGCTTCGTGGCGGGAATGGCGACTGGCCCCTTCGCCATGCAGCATTTCAACCGGGTGTCCACCTTCGGGCTGATCGCCAACCTGCTGGTGGCGCCGATCTCGTCCTTCCTGATGATGCCGGCCCTGGCGCTCGGCGCGATCCTGGCGCCCTTCGGCCTGGGCGACTGGCCGCTGCGAGCCGCCGGGGTCGCCATCGACACCATGAATCTGATCGCCGCCAAGGCCTCGGCCATGCCCAACGCCCAGCTGATCATCGCCAGCGCGCCGGGCTGGACCCTCGCGGCCGCCTTCCTTGGCATCCTCTGGCTCTGCCTGTGGAAGGGGCCACTGCGCTGGCTGGGCCTGCCCTTCGCCCTGGCCGTCAGCCTGGCGCCCCGCCCGCCGACGCCTGACATCTGGGTGGCCGCCGACGGCTCCACCCTGGCGGTGCGGGAGGGCAGGACGGCGGTTCTCTTCCGACCTGACGTCAAGCTGTTCGGGGCCGAGCTCTGGGCCCGCCGGCGCGGCCTGGAACCAGCCGTGCAGGGTCTGGCGGCCCGTGACGCCCTCTATGACTGTGACCGCTGGTCTTGTGCCCCGCGCGTTGGCTCATCGCCTCGCGTGGCCGCCGTCTTCACCCGTCGCGCCTCGACGATCGAGAAGAAGCTGCCGCTGTTCTGCCAATGGGCCGAGGTGGTCGTGGTGCGGGGCGCGGCGATCGCCGCCGACTGCCCCGGAGCGCTGCTGTTGACGCAGGACGACTTCGCCAGGGGCGGGTCGGCCGAACTCTACCGCGCGGCCTCCGGCTGGCGGATTGTGTGGGCCCAGAGCCTGCGCGGTCAGCGGCCCTGGACCGGCGGTGCTATCTCCGATCAGGCCGACTGACGGCGCCTAGTGGTACTTGCGGATCAGCCCGACGAGCCGGCCCTGCACCTGGACCTGGTCGGGACCGAAGATGCGGGTCTCATAAGCCGGGTTGGCGGCCTCCAGGGCGATGGAGGCCCCCTTCTTGCGCAGGCGCTTGAGGGTGGCTTCCTCACCCATCACCAGGGCGACGACGATCTCGCCGGAGGTGGCGGTGTCGGTCTTGCGGATAACGACATAGTCGCCGTCCAGGATGCCAGCGTTGATCATGGAGTCGCCCTGGACTTCGAGGGCGTAGTGCTCGCCGGCGCCCAGCATGCTCTCGGGCACGTGCATGCGGTCGCGCTCCTGCTGGATCGCCTCGATTGGGGTGCCGGCGGCGATCTTGCCCAGGACCGAAATCTCGCGGGTGTCGTTGGCCGCGTTCATCGCGGGCTGGGCTGCGCCGGCCTCGACCAGTTGCGGCTTGAACGGGGCGCGGCCCTTGGGCGGGGAAGAGGTGGTGGCCTGCTGCGGCAGCTTCACCACTTCCAGGGCGCGGGCCCGGTGCGGCAGGCGGCGCAGGAAGCCGCGTTCCTCCAGCGCCGTGATCAGGCGGTGAATGCCGGACTTGGAGGCCAGGTCGAGGGCCTCCTTCATCTCGTCGAAGGAGGGCGAGACACCGCTCTCCTTGATCCGCTCATGGATGAACATGAGCAATTCGTGCTGTTTACGAGTGAGCATTGGACGACGAGCCCTTGAAGAACAAAGCGGAAACCTTGCCGATGTTCTCTAGACGTTCTTCGTTAATGTCAAGTTGACCGAAAGCTAGGCCAAAAGCGCTCGCGCCGCGGCGGCCACGTCGGCCTGACGCATCAGGCTTTCCCCCACCAGCATGGCGCTGGCGCCAGAGCGCTCCAGCCGGGCTGCGTCGGCGGCGGTGAAGATGCCGCTTTCCGTTACCAGCAAGGCGTTTGCGGGGGCGAGCGCCGCCAATCTCTCGGTGATGGCCAGGTCGATGCTGAAGCTGCGCAGGTCGCGGTTGTTGACCCCCACCAAGGTCGCGCCCAGGTCGCCGGCGCGCGCCATCTCGGCCTCGTCGTGCACCTCGACAAGCGCGTCCATGCCGAATCGCGCCGCCTCGGCCATCAGGTCGCGGGCGGTGGAATCGTCGATCATGGCCATGATCACCAGGATGGCGTCGGCCCCCAGGGCCCGCGATTCGGCCACCTGCCAGGGGTCCACCAGGAACTCCTTGCGCAGGCAGGGCAGGGCGCAGGCGTCGCGCGCCGCCGTCAGGAAGCTGTCAGCCCCCTGGAAGCTCGGCGTGTCGGTCAGCACCGAGAGGCAGGCCGCGCCGCCCGCCTCATACGCCTTGGCGAGCGACGGCGGATCGAAGTCCTCGCGGATCAGCCCCTTGGAGGGTGAGGCCTTCTTGATCTCGGCGATCAGGGCCAGGCGGCCCGGCGCATGGGCCCGCTCCAGGGCGACGCGGAACCCGCGCGGCGCCGAGGCCCGGGCCGCCGCGGCCTCGACCTGCTCCACGGTGCGCAGCGCCTTTCGTTCGGCCACTTCGACGCGCTTGTAGGCGGCGATCTTGTCGAGGATGTCGCTCATGGCGCGCTCGTGATGGCGGCCAGGGTGGTGAGCGCCGTCTTGGCCCGGCCGTCGTCGATCACCGCGCGCGCCAGGTCGATGCCGTCGCGCAGGGTCTCGACCTTCTCGCCCACCAGGAAGGCGGCCGCGGCGTTCAACAGTACGATGTCGCGATAGGCGCCGGTCTCCCCGTCCAGCAGGGCGCGCAGGGCCACCGCGTTTTCGGCCGGGCTGCCGCCGGTGAGGTCGGCCAGGGCCGCGCGGGGCAGGCCGACGGCTTCCGGGGTGATGGTGAAGAGCCTGGCCTGGCCGTCGCGCCATTCGGCCACGACGCTCTCGCCCGTGGTGGTCATCTCATCCATGCCGCCGCCGTGCACCACCCAGGCGCGCTCCGAGCCCAGGGCCCCCAGCACGCGGGCCAGGGGCTCGACCCAGCGCTCGGCGAAGACCCCCATGACCTGGCGCTTGGCGTTGGCCGGGTTGGTCAGCGGTCCCAGCAGGTTGAACACCGTGCGGAAACCAAGCTCCGCCCGGATCGGCGAGACATGACGCATGGCGCCGTGATGAGCCTGGGCGAACATGAAGCAGATGCCGGCCTCATCCAGGGCCTTCATCTGCCGGTCGACGGGAGCGTTGATGTCCACCCCCAGTTCGGTCAGCACATCGGCGGTGCCGGACCGCGAGGACAGGGCGCGGTTGCCGTGCTTGGCCACCTTCAGCCCGCCGCCGGCGGCGACGAAGCCCACGGCGGTGGAGATGTTCAGCGTATGCAGGCCGTCACCGCCGGTGCCGCAGACGTCCATCACGGCATAAGGCGGATCCAGGGTCACCGCGGCGCGGCGCATGGCCTTGGCGCAGGCGGTGATCTCGCCCACCGTCTCGCCGCGCAGGCGCATGGCGGTGATGGCCGCGGCCACCTGGGCCGGCGAGGGTTCGCCCCGCAGGCAGGCGGCGAAGAACTCCCCGGCGTCCTCGTCCGACAGGGTCTGGCCGTCGGCCAGCCGGCCCAGAAGCGGCTTGAAAGCGTCCGACATCAGGCCGGCACGTTTCGCGGCACGCCGGCCAGTTCCAGGAAATTGGCCAGCAGATGGTGGCCGCCCTCGGTGGCGATGGATTCCGGGTGGAACTGCACGCCATGGATGGGCCGGGTCTTATGCTGGAAGCCCATGACCTCGCCGTCTTCTGTCCAGGCGGTGATCTCCAGGACGTCGGGCAGGGTGTCACGCGCCACCGACAGGCTGTGATAGCGGGTGGCGGTGAAGTCCTGGGGCATGCCCGCGAACACCCCCTTGCCTGTATGGTGCATCGGGCTGGTCTTGCCGTGCATGGTGGCCTTGGCGCGCACCACCTGCCCGCCGAAGGCCTGGCCGATGGACTGGTGGCCCAGGCAGACCCCCAGGATCGGCAGATTCTCGGGGGCCTTCTCGATCAGCTCCAGGCAGATGCCAGCCTCGTTGGGGGTGCAGGGGCCGGGCGACAGCAAGATGCCGTCGGGCTTCAGGCCGAGCGCCTCTTCGACGGTGATGGCGTCGTTGCGATAGACGAGGGTCTCCGCCCCCAGCTCGTTCAGATAGTGGACGAGGTTGTAGGTGAAGCTGTCGTAGTTATCGATGACCAGGATCATGGGTGTCCATCTAGGCTGTAGGCGCTGCTGCGCCAAGTCCGCGCATTGCATGCTGTGCGAGTTGGGCGGACCCTGTGGCCATGACGACCGCTGATTCCGTCCTCGACGCCGACCAGATCGCCCGCGCCCGGCTGCTGCTGGTGACCCCGGCGATCAAGGAATCCATGTGGCCGGTGCTGTGCGCCGCGGCGTTCGCGGCCTCGACCGCGCTCACCCTGGCCACCGCCATGATCCTCGCCCCGCCGGTGATCACCCAGCACGTGGTGCAGGGCGAGCGCTAAGCGCTGTCGGCGATAGCCCTCAGGCTCAGACGAATCGCCAGCTTTCCTCGGCCGCCCGGCGCAGGGCGCGGGCCTTGTGCAGGGTCTCGTCGTACTCGGCGTCGGCGTCGCTATCGACCACCACCCCGCCGCCGGCCTGGACGTACATCATCCCGTCCTTGAAGCAGGCCGTCCGCAGCACGATGCAGGTGTCCACCGAGCCGTCGGCGCCGAAATAGCCGACCGCGCCGGCGTAAGCGATGCCGCGCTTCTCCAGCTCCAGCTCGTCGATGATCTGCATGGCTCGCACCTTGGGCGCGCCCGACAGCGTGCCGGCCGGCAGGGCGGCCATCAGCACGTCCACTGGATCCAGGCCGTCGGGCGCGTCGCCCTCGACGTTGGAGACCAGGTGCATGACGTGGCTGTAGCGCTCCACGAAGAAGCTGGCCGTCACTCGGACATGCGACCCCTTGGAGGGCTTGGGCGGCTCGTTGGCGCCGGCCTTGTTGAGCATCGCCACCCGGCCCACGTCATTGCGGCCCAGGTCCAGCAGCATCAGGTGCTCGGCCCGCTCCTTGGGGTCGGCGATCAGCTCGGCCTCCAGGGCGCGGTCCTCCTCCGGCGTCGCGCCGCGGGGCCGCGTGCCGGCGATGGGGCGGATGGTGATCTTGCCGTCCCGCAGCCGCACCAGGATCTCCGGCGACGAGCCCGCCAGCTGGAAATCCCCGAAGTTCAGATAGAACAGGAACGGCGAGGGGTTCATCCGCCGCAGGGAGCGGTAGAGGGCGAAGGGATCGCGGCTGAAGGGCGCGCGGAACCGGTGGCTCGGCACCACCTGGAAGATGTCGCCGGCGCGGATGTAGTCCTTCGCGCGGCCGACGATGGCCCGGTAGTCCTCGCGGCTCACCGGGGTGGTGAAGGCGTCGGGTTCAGGCACGCCGTTTCCGGCCAGTGGCGGGGCAGGCTTGCGGAAGTCATCCATGACGCCCGCCAGCCGCGCCTGGGCGGCGTCGAAGGCGTCCCTGGCCGACAGGCTGTCGGGGCGCACGGTCGTCACCAGGATGATCTCCTGGGCGATGGCGTCGAAGATCGCCACGATGGACGGTCGGATCATCAAGCCGTCGGGCAGGTCCAGCGGGTCCGGGTTGATGTCCGGCAGCTTCTCCACCAAGCGGATCATGTCGTAGCCGATGGCCCCGAACACTCCGGCCGACATCGGCGGCAGGCCGGCCGGCAGGTCCAGCCGCGAGGCCGCCACCAGGTCGCGCAGTGAATCCAGGGCGCCGCCCGACTGGGTCACGAACTGACCGGACTCGATGGCGGGGCCTTGCGCGATCTCCGCCACATCGCCACGGCACTTCCAGACCAGGTCCGGCTTCATGGCGATGACCGAATAGCGACCCCTCCAGGCCCCGCCCTCGACGCTCTCAAACAGGAAGGCGTAGGGCCGGCCGTGGGCGATCTTCAGATAGGCCGAGACCGGGGTCTCGAGGTCGTCGATCAGACGGGTCCAGACGACCTGCGGCGCGCCTTGGGCATATTTCTGCTCAAAGTCCGCAAACGCAGGCTCGATCATCACTTGGCCTTTTCCGTCTTGGGCGCCGGGGCGTCCTTCTTGGGTTCGATGGGTTCCAGGCCGATCGCGAGCCGGGCGTTGTTGGGATAGGTCTTCACCTTCACCAGCGTCCCGGCCGCCTTCTGGGCGTCGGCCTGAATTTCGCGGAAGGTCGACTCGGTCATCTGCGGGCGGCTCTCCTCGGTCATCCGGGCCAGGGTCGGGCCGGTCGGGGCGCGAACCGCCTCCAGCTTGGCGACCACCAGGCCGAAGGTGGGCGCCTCGGCGGTGTAGACCTCGCCGGGCTTGGCGCCGAAGGTCTTGATCAGGGCGTCCTGGGACAGGGCTTGGCTCTGGCCGGCGTTGCGGCGGTCGAGGCCGGTGGCGCGGCCCACACGAGCGCCGATGCTGGAGGCCACGGCTTCCAGGGTTTCGCCCTTGCGCACCCGGGCGGCAAGTTCGTCGGCCTTCACCTGCAGACGCTTGACCATTTCGCGCATCATCCAGACGCGGACCAGCTGCGGCTTCACCTCGGCAAGGGGCGGCATGGACTTGGGCGTGATCTTCTCGACGCGGATGGCGTAGTACTCGCCGTTTCCGGCCTCCTCGACCCCGCTCTCGCCGCCCTGCGGCAGGCTGAAGGCGGTCGCCAGCAGCTTGGGATTGATGCCCGACACCGGCTGCCCTTGGGGTCCCGCGCCCTGGGCGGAGACGGGGCCGATGGTGAAGGTGGGCACATTGGCCTTCTTGGCGGACTCGGCCAGGTTGGCGCCGCCGCCGTGGGCGTCGTCATAGGCCTGGGTCATCTCGTAGACCTTCTCGGCGGCCGCGTCCTTGCGCAGCTCGGCCTCGAGCTGGGGCCGGATCTCCTCCAGGGTCACGGCCTGGCCGGGCGTGACCTTGCTGACCCGGATGACCGCAAAGCCCAGGTCGCCCTTCACGGGCGTGATCTGGCCGACGGGCAGGGTGAAGGCGGCCTGGCCCACCTTGGGGTCGGCGATGGCGGTGCGCGGCTTGTCGGCATAGGTGATGGCGTCGACGCCCAGGGACTTGGCGATGGCGCCGGGATCCTCGCCCTTGGCCAGCCGGGCGGCCACGGCCTGGGCCGCGGCGGCGTCCTTGGCCGGGATCTGCACGAGGCTGCGGGTCTCGGGCCGCGACAGGGTGTCCCGGCGGAATTCGAAGCGCTTCTGCAGCTCGGCCGGATCGATGGGCAGGTTGGCGCTGATCATCGCCGGGCTGAAATGCACCACGGTCAGCGTGCGGAATTCAGGCCGGGTCAGGGCCGCGGCGTTTTCCTTCATCAACTCGCTGAGCTGGGCGTCGGTGGGCAGGGCGGGCGCGGTGACGTTGCGCGGATCGATGGTGAAGTAGCCGACATCGCGGCTCTCCATCGCGTAGATCGCCCCGAGCGCGGTATAGGCCCGCGGCACCCGCAGGCCATTGGCCAGGGCCGAGACCATGTGGCTGCCGGCGACCTGGTCGCGCATGATCAGCTCAAAGGCAGGCGGCGTCAGGCCATTCTCATTCAGGCGCTCAGCGTAGAGGTTCTTGTCGAAGCGGCCAGAGACCTGGTCGAAGAAGGCCGGGATCTTCTGCAGCTCGCGGGTGATCAGGGTGTCGGAAGGCTTGATGCCGATCTTGGCCAGCATCTCGCCGAAGGCCTCCCGACTCGCCACCTCGTTCAGGACGCGGGTGTCCAGGCCATTGGCCGCGGCCATCTCGTTGGTGATCGGCTGACCCACCTGCTGCTCGGCGCCTTTGCGGAAGCTGTCGAACTCCCGCTTGAAGTCGGCGGCGGAGACGGTGCGCGAGCCCGCCGTCACCACGGCGTTCGACGTGCTCCCCGTGAACACGTCATTGATCCCGAACAGGGCGAAGCTCACGACCAACAAGCCGATCAGGACGAGGGCGACCCAGGATTTTGCGAACTGACGGATGGCGGCGAGCATTTGGCGGTCTTCCTGGCCCCGCGGGGCGAGCATCGGAACGGGCGGTATAGTGGAGGCCGCTTGGACCCCGCAAGCGCGTGACAGAATTCTCAAGGCGCCTTACTCGCCCAAGGAACACGACAAAAGCGAGGCCTTGATGACCGCCCCCGTCCCCTTGATCGCCGGAAACTGGAAAATGAACGGGGATTCCGCGTCCCTCGGGGAGGCCCTGGCCACCGCCGCGGGCCTCGGATCGACCCGGGCGCGGGTGGCCATCTGTCCGTCGGCGACCCTGGTGTCCCGGATGGCGGACGCGCTCAAGGCGACCAATGTGCTGGTGGGCGGCCAGGACTGCCGCGCTGAGATTTCCGGCGCCTATACCGGCGACGTGGCGGCCGAGCAGCTGGCGGACGCCGGCGCCGAGCTGGTGATCCTCGGGCACTCCGAACGCCGCGCCGTCTACGGCGAGACCGACGCCCTGGTCGCCGCCAAGACCCAGGCGGCCCTGCGCGCGGGCCTGGAACCCATCGTCTGCGTCGGCGAGACCCTGGACGAACGCAAGGCCGGCAAGGCCCTGGAGATCGTCACCGGGCAGGTGCGGGGTTCGCTCCCCGCCGAACTGGCCGGCAAGGCCTTCTCCGTGGCCTATGAGCCCGTCTGGGCCATCGGCACGGGCCTGACGCCCTCCACCGAGGAGATCGTCGAGGTCCACCGCGCCATTCGCGACACCCTGACCTCGATCTTCGGCGCCCATGGCGCGACCGTGGCCATCCTCTACGGCGGATCGGTGAAGCCCTCCAACGCCGCCGAGATCCTGCATGCCGACGAGGTGGGCGGAGCCCTGGTGGGCGGCGCGTCCCTGAAGGCCGCCGACTTCCTGGGGATCATCGCAGCCGTCTAGTCGCCGCCGCGGCCCACATCCTCGTCGCCCTCTTGGCCCTTGGCGTCGGCGCCGGCCAGGGTGCTCTTGGTCCCCGAAAGCCCGTCGCCCAAGGCGTTGCCGCCACCGCCCGCAGCCTCCGCCAGGTCGCGTTCAGCCCCGGGATCGGGCGCGTCGGGCTTGCCGGTGATGTCAGATTCCTTGGTGGCTTCGCCGGCGGCGTTGCCGATCTGGGGGCGGGGGGGCATCGGCTGTTCCTCGGGAGTTGCTGCGTACTCAACGAACGCCTCAGGCCGCTGTTCCAGCCTCGCTGAGGTGCAGCGCGCCCGCCCTGTGGTCCAGGCCCACGCGGAACCCTTTCAGCAGACCGGCGCCGATCAGGCCGTCCGGCAGCGGGCTTCCGGCTTGCGCCGCGAAGATGCTCACCTTCACATCGCGCAGGGTGAAGCCCGCGAACCGAACCTGGTGGGCGGTGACCATGCGATCCACGCTGGCCCCGCCGATCCCGATGGACCGAACGGAAGTCAGCTTGCGGGCCTGATCGAGCAGGCCCGCGGCGGCCGCGGCCTGATCCGAAAGCGCCAGGGCGCCGGAGGCCCCGGTGTCGACGAGGGCCGAGATCGGCGCCCCGGATTCAACGCTGACCTGCAAATGCAGTCCGCCGCTCTTCCGGGTCACCGGGGCCAGCACAGAATTCTTGGGCGGGGCATAGGCCTCGTGCCGCAGGAAGGCGGCGCGCCGGCGGGGATAGTCCACCTCCAGGATGACCGAACGCAGGACATCGCGTCCCAGCAACATGTCGAAGGGTTGGTTGGTGAAGGCCGAGATGGCGGCCAGATTCAGCACCGCGGCGCGGATCCGCTCGATCCTCAGCGCCCCCAGATCCAGATCCAGCCCCACCGTGTGGGTGACGCTTGGCCCGCCGCCGACGCCGTAAGCCAGGACCGGCAGAGGCAGGCCCGCGGCCAGGCCCAGGCGGCTGGCGAATCCGGCGTCGATGGCCGAGGACTGGGCGCCGGAATCCACCAGCACCCGGATCGGGGCGCCGGCCACCGCGCCCCGCAGCATGATGAACCCCCCGGCGCGCGGCAGGTCGATCCACCCGCTTCCCGAGACGTCTCCGGGGAAGATCACCCGGGGCGCGCCAAACTGCCCACCGTTGCGCACAAAGACGATGCCGGCCGCGCCGGCGCCTAGGAAGGCGAGTTGTCCCAGCAGGGCGCGGCGGGTGGTCAGGACGGTCTCATGGGGCGGGAAGGGGGCGGCCCCCCTAGATGGGGCCGCCGGCCGGGCTTTGAAGGGGCCGTTCCAGGGTGACCTTGAAGAACCGCGTCTCCACGCCCTCGATCCCGAAATCGTTATCGTTCACCAGGAGGATTTCCCTGTCCGACAGCAGGATTATGCCCTCCAGGTCCGGTGCGACCTCCGGCGCGTCGTCGCTGGTGAAGACCAGCTCTTTTCGCAGGTTCCCGCCAGCGCCCCTCAGGTCGACCACGTAGACCTTGCTGGTGTGGGAAATCCGCTCCAACACCAGCAGGCGACCTTCGCCCACGCACAGCAGTTCGCCGATCTTCAGGTCGGCGGGCCCCACCGGCCCGGCCTCGAGGTCCCGGAGAAAGCTGTCTGGCGGGTCGAAGGGGTAGCTGTGCTCCGCCAGCAGGGCGCCTGACGCCGCGTCCAGGGTCCAGATCCGCACGGCCCCGGCCTCGTCCCCCTCGAAGGCGCTCTGGAACCCCGCATAGAGGCGGGTCTCGTCGGCCGACACCGCCAGCCCCTCGAAGCCGCGATTGAGCCGCCGTCGCCCCGCGATCGCGGGGAGCAGGTCCACGGCGCCGGGCCAGGCCAAGCCCTGCGGCGTCCAGCGGGTCTCCACCACGCCCTGCTCACTGACCTTCATCAGCGAGGGCCCATACTCCTCCGCCACCCAGAACGAGCCGTCGGCCAGGGCCGCGACCGCTTCCGAGTCCGCCCCGTTCACGTCCGCAGCCAGCGGCCGCCCTTCCACGTCGAACAGCGGCTCCATGGATCCCTCGGCGCCCCCAGGGAGAGGGAGGCCGGTCACCGGGGCGCCCGAGGCCACCCGCAAGCGCAGGGTCCGAAGGCGCTCGATCCGTTCGCCGGTGATCTGCAGCTCCGAGAGGCTGGGCCCGATCTGCGGCATCGGCAGGATCTTGGCCCCCGCCACCTCGCGCAGGTGGTCCAGGCCCTCGACGCCGTAGTCCTCGCGGGCCTGCTTGATGCTGAGGTTCGGCCCCCGGTCGCCCAACGCCCATAATCGCCCCGGTGGGTCGCCTGGACGCCGGGTCAGACCCGAGCCCAACCCCAGGGTCGCGCGCAACACGCCGGCGGGCAGGGCGACCTCGCCCAGCGGCTGGTCCTGCCAGGCGAGCCGTTCGACTGTGAAGCGGGGCGAGGTCATGTGAAGCCTTCCGGACCTGTCGAATTCGATAGCTTGATGCCTGGCCGTGCATCGCGACGATCCTGCGGATCGTTATGCACATCCCCTCCGGAGTTCGGCCATGACCGATATGACCTCCTATCTCGGCTGGAAGATCGACTACGGCCAGCCCGTGGGGGAGCCGGCGTTTCTGGATCCAGGCTCCGTCCACTGGCGAGTGTACAAGAACCCGATCGCGCTGGCGGTCGGCGGGGTGGCCGCCGTGCTGCTGGAATTCGCCGACCCCCGCATCCGTTCAGGCGTCTGGGACCATTCGACCTTCAAGACCGACCCCATCGGACGCTCCAGGCGCACCGGCGTCGCCGCCATGGTCGGGGTCTATGGTCCGCAGAGCGCGGCGCGACGGGTCATCCAGGGCGTCACCAACATGCATGGCCGCGTGGCCGGGAACACCCCGTCCGGCGAGGCCTACAAGGCTCTCGACGTCGAACTGCTGGACTGGGTCAGCGCGACGGCCGGCTACGGGTTCCTGAACGCCTATGACCGCTTCGTCTCGCCGCTGAGCGAGGCCGAGAAGACCCGCTTCTACGAAGAGGCCGGCCCCATCGCCCGGCTCTACGGCGTGCAGTCCTCGCCGAAGTCCAACGCGGACGTCCTGGGGATGATGCAGATGCTGGCGCCCCGCTTCGAGCCGCACCCCATCGTCACCGAATTCCTGGACATCATCCAGTCGGGCCAGGCCGCGCCGGGCACGCCGAAGTTCCTGCACAGGGCGGTGGGCCGGGCCTCGGTCTCCCTGCTGCCGTCCGTCGTGCGCCAGAAGCTGGCCCTGGGGGCTGAGTACGACCTGACGGCGACAGACCGCATCGCTCTGACGGCCGCCGGCAAGCTCGCCGACCGCATCCCGGTCCCGGGCTCCGCGCCCTGCGAGGCCAGCAAGCGCCTCGGCCTGCCGGCCAACTTCCTCTATCTCAGCCGCGGCACGCAGGAACGGCTGCTGGCGGAGCGCCCGGCGTCGTCGTCGGCCGGCGTGCCGGAAACGGCGGGTTAGGGGCCCTTCAACTCCACCGTGTTGCCTTCGGGATCCTGCAGGTACAGCGACAGCCCATCGCCGTGCGCGCCGTAGCGCGGGCCCTCGTCGGTGATGGTCACGCCATGCGCCGTCAGGTGGGCCCGGATCGCCGCCCTGTCGAAGGGCGCGACGGTCAGGCAGAAATGGTCCAGATTCCGCCCCTCGACGCCCGGGCCCGCGCCGCCCAATGCCCCGAGCGGACCATCGAGGGTCACCAAGTCGATCAGGTTCACGCCGGCCCGCAGATGGGTCAGGCCCAGCTCCGGCCGGTCCCAGTCCATCGAACAGCCCAGCACCTCGATGTAGAAGCCGACCATCGTGGCCTTGTCGCGGATGCGCAGGACGATGTGGTCGAAGCCGGCGAGTTGGATCGGATGGTCGGTCATCCCTCTCACATAATCCCCCGGGTTAGAGCAGCAAGCCGAACAGCCGGCAGTCGCGGCGGTCGCCGTCGCGCAGGACGTGGCCCCGCAGCAGGCCTTCCTCGGTGAACCCCAACTTCTCCAGCAGGGCGTCGGAGCGCCGGTTGCCCAGATGCGTCCGCGCCGTCAGCCGCCGGATGCCGCTTGAGGCGGCGTGCGCGATCACCGCGCGCATGGCCTCCAGACCATAGCCCTGGCCCCAGGCGCCGCGGCCGAGCATGAAGCCGACCTCGGCCCGCTTGTGCCAGCGGTCGATATCCGACAGGTCGCAGATTCCCAGGAATTCCTCGCCCTCCAGGGCGCGCATGGCCCAGTACACCGCCCGCCCGGCCGCCATGTCCTCCACCTGGCCGGCGACGATGGCGGCGATCAGGTCTGGGTCGTCGATCTCGGGCACGTCCCAGTGGGCCATGACCTCGGCGTCGCTCATCATCGGAAACAGCAGGGCGGCGTCCGAAACCTCAAGCGGACGGAGGCTCAGGCGTTCGGTTTCGAGAATCATGGGCTTGCTCGACACGTGCAACGCCCTAGCTATGGCCTTGCGTCCCTCTCAGTGGTAGAGCGCGCGCTTCATTTCGGCTCCGTTCCTTCGGCCGAGGCTACCGGACGTACACATGCTGCTTGGCATCCTGCTCACCATCCACATCATCGTCTGCATCTGCCTCATCGCCGTGGTGCTGATGCAGCGGTCCGAAGGTGGCGCGCTCGGCATGGGGGGCGGCCCGTCCGGTTTCATGAGCGCGCGGGGCGCCGGTGACCTGCTCACCCGCATCACGTGGATCCTCGGATCGATCTTCTTCATCATCAGCCTGGCGCTCACCCTGCTGTCGGGACGTCAGGGCGCTTCGGATTCCGTCGTCGACCGGATGAAGATCGAGGCCATCGACCCCAACAAGCTGAACCAGCCCGCCCAACCGGCGCCCACCGACCCCAACGCGGCCCCGCCGCCGCTGTCGGCCCCGACCCCGCAGGTCCGCAATCCCTTCACCGGCGACGCCGAGGGCGCCCCGGCCGCGCCTGCGCCGACCAACCCCTGATCTAAGGTTTTCATGGGCAAGCCGACCTCATCGCCGCATCTGCGGCGCGATCTCCCATGGCTTGCCGGGTGCGGCCTTTGCGCCCCTCAACAGGTTTTCGCGAATCACCTGAGCGCCAAGGCCCCGAATCACCGCTACTCTGAACGCCCATGACCCGGTACATTTTCATCACCGGCGGCGTGGTCTCCTCCTTGGGAAAAGGTCTCGCCTCCGCCGCGCTTGGCGCGCTCCTGCAGGCGCGGGGCTACAAGGTCCGCCTTCGCAAGCTCGACCCCTATCTGAACGTCGATCCGGGGACGATGAGCCCCTATCAGCACGGCGAGGTCTTCGTGACCGACGACGGCGCCGAGACCGACCTGGACCTGGGCCACTACGAGCGCTTCACCGGGGTGAACGCCACCAAGGCCGACAACATCACCACCGGCCAGATCTACAAGACCATCATCGAGAAGGAGCGGCGCGGCGACTACAACGGCGCCACCGTCCAGGTGATCCCCCACGTCACCGACCAGATCCGTGAGTTCGTGCTGTCGGACCCGGGGGAGGGCGTCGACTTCGTCCTGGTGGAGATCGGCGGCACGGTCGGCGACATCGAGGGCCTGCCGTTCTTCGAGGCCATCCGCCAGCTGGGCCAGGAGCTGCCCCGCGGCCACGCCTGCTACATCCACCTGACCCTGCTGCCCTACATCAAGACCGCTGGCGAGATGAAGACCAAGCCGACCCAGCACTCCGTCAAGGAGCTGAGGTCCATCGGCATCCAGCCCGACATCCTGCTCTGCCGCTGCGAGATGCCGATCCCGGCCGGCGAACGCCGCAAGATCGGCCAGTTCTGCAATGTCCGTGAGAGCGCCGTCATCCAGGCGATGGACAGCGCCAACATCTACCACGTGCCCCTGGACTACCACGCCCAGGGGTTGGACCGCGAAGTGCTCGACGTCTTCGGCATGGCCGACACCGCGCCGGCGCCGGACCTGTCGCGCTGGCAGTCGATCTCCGACACCCTGACCAACCCGGACGGCGAGGTGAACATCGCCATCGTCGGCAAGTACACAGGCCTCACCGACGCCTACAAATCCCTGGTGGAGGCCCTGATCCACGGCGGCGTCGCCCAGAACGTGCGGGTGAAGTTCGACTGGATCGAGGGCGAGGCCTTCGAACGCGAGGAGGGCCTGATCGCCGAGCGCCTGACCGAGGTGCACGGCGTCCTGGTGCCCGGCGCCTTCGGCGAGCGCGGCTCGGAGGGCATGATCCGCGCCGTCCAGTTCGCCCGCGAGCACATGGTCCCCTATTTCGGCGTCTGCTTCGGCATGCAGATGGCCATGATCGAGGCGGCCCGGAACCTGGCGGGCATCGGCGCGGCGTCCTCCACCGAGTTCGGCCCCACCTCCGAGCCCATCGTCGGCCTGATGACCGAGTGGACCAAGGGCAATGAGCGCCAGGTCCGCAAGGAAGGCGACGACCTGGGCGGCACCATGCGCCTGGGGGCCTACGAGGCTGTCCTGACGCCGGGCTCCAAGGTCAGCGAGATCTATGGCGACGTGACCATCAGCGAGCGCCACAGGCACCGCTACGAGGTCAATATCGACTACCGCGAGCGCATCGAGCAGACCGGCCTGGCCTTCTCCGGCCTGTCGCCGGATGGCGTGCTGCCGGAGATCTGCGAGCGCAGCGACCACCCATGGTTCATCGGTGTCCAGTTCCACCCGGAACTGAAGAGCCGCCCCTTCGAGCCTCACCCCCTGTTCGCCAGCTTCATCGGCGCGGCGAAGGATCGCTCGCGTCTGGTCTGACGGCGATTTTCGAGTCAGGCTCAGCCCATGCTGACCTGCGACGACATCCGGTCCATCGCACTGGCCCTGCCGCAGGCGGAGGAACAGCCGCACTTCGACTCGACCTCCTTCCGGGTGAAGGGGAAAATCTTCGCCACCCTGGGCGACGAACCCCGCGCCACCCTGAAGCTCGACCCGGAGGACCAGCACAACCTCGCGCAGGCCCATCCGGGCGTTGTCGAGGCCGTGGATGGCTACTGGGGCCGCAACGGCTGGACCGTGGTCCAGTGCGCGGCGATGGACGCCCAGACCCTCTCTGGACTGATGAGGATGGCCTGGGTCAATGTGGCGCCCAAGCGGCTCGCAAAAGCTTTCGGCCAGGGCGCTTGAAACGAAGCGGGGTTTGCGTCATACACCCGCGCTCACGTCGGCGGCCCGCAGGTCGCCGCTTCCATTTCCACGCCTGAGAGATTCTCCCATGGCCGTTCCGAAACGCAAAGTCTCGCCCTCGCGTCGCAACATGCGCCGCAGCCACGACGCCCTGGGCGCCAATTCCTATGTCGAAGACAAGGAAACCGGCGAACTGAAGCGCCCGCACCACGTCGACCTGAAGACCGGCATGTACAAGGGCCGTCAGGTCATCACGCCGAAGGAAGACTAGCTCTTCCTCGCCGCGCCTTCGGGCGCGCGGACCTTCGAGCTCGTAGACTAGAAAAGCCACCCGCTGCGGCATCCGCGGCGGGTGGCTTTGCCTTGGGCGTCTGTCCGATCTGGACAAGAGGCCCGCGCGCCCCGAGACCTCCGCAAGATTGCCCCCGGGGCCGAAGCTGGCTAAGGGTCGCGCGCCTTTTCTCAATGCCCACCCGGGGACCGCCATGACCGAGATCGTCGACATCACCGCCCGCGAAATTCTCGACAGCCGGGGCAACCCGACGGTCGAAGTCGACGTGGTGCTGGAAGACGGCTCCATCGGCCGCGCCGCGGTGCCCTCCGGGGCCTCCACGGGGGCCCACGAGGCGGTGGAGAAGCGGGACGGGGACAAGAGCCGCTACGGCGGCAAGGGCGTCCTGCAGGCGGTCGACGCCGTCAATGGCGAGATCTACGACGCGCTCTCCGGTTTCGAGGCCGAGGACCAGCGGCGCCTCGACACCCTGCTGATCGAACTGGACGGCACCCCCAACAAGTCCCGCCTGGGCGCCAACGCCATTCTCGGCGTCAGCCTGGCGGTGGCCAAGGCCGCGGCGACCGCCGCCGACCTGCCGCTCTACAAGTATGTCGGCGGGGTCTCGGCCCGCGTCCTGCCGGTGCCGATGATGAACATCATCAACGGCGGCGCCCACGCCGACAATCCCATCGACATCCAGGAATTCATGATCCTGCCTACCGGCGCCGCCACCTTCGCCGAGGGGCTGCGCATGGGCGCGGAGATCTTCCACGGCCTGAAGAGCGCGCTGAAGGCCGCCGGTCACAACACCAATGTCGGCGACGAAGGCGGCTTCGCCCCCAACATCGCCACCGCCGAAGAGGCCCTGGCCTTCATCGTCAAGTCGGGGGAGGCCGCCGGCTACAAGGCCGGACGCGACTTCGTCCTGGGCCTGGACGTCGCCGCCACCGAGTTCTTCAAGGACGGCAAGTACGTCATGGCCGGGGAGGGCAAGACCCTCGATCCCTCCGGCATGGTCGACTACCTGACGGGCCTGGTCTCCCAGTTTCCCATCGTCACCATCGAGGACGGCTGCAGCGAGGATGACCTCGACGGCTGGAAGTTGCTGACCGACAAGTTGGGCGCGAAGATTCAGATCGTGGGCGACGACCTCTTCGTCACCAACCCCAAGCGCCTGTCCATGGGCATCGAGAAGGGCCTGGCCAACTCCATCCTGGTAAAGGTCAATCAGATCGGGACCTTGTCCGAAACTCTTGACGCCGTGGAGATGGCCCACCGGGCCGGCTACACCTCCGTGATGAGCCACCGCTCGGGCGAAACCGAGGACTTCACCATCGCCGACCTGGCGGTGGCCACCAACTGCGGGCAGATCAAGACCGGCTCGCTGGCCCGCTCCGACCGCACCGCCAAGTACAACCAACTCCTGCGCATCGAGGAAGAGCTGGGCGACCAGGCGGTCTATCTCGGCCGCGCGGCGCTCAAGGGCCGCTGATCCCAAGCGCCGTCCTTGATCCCGATCAAGGCGGCGCGGACCGGGACGCGTCATGAGCAGGATCGCCTGGAGCCTTGCCATGTCCCTCCGAAACACCCGCGTCGCCTACGGTTGGGCGGCCATCGCCCTGCACTGGATCAGCGCTGTCGGGGTGACGGTCCTCTACCTGCTGGGCGAGCAGATGGAGGAGGCGCCTGATCGGGCCGCCAAGCTGGCCGCGCAGAATCTCCATGTTTCGGTGGCGGTCCTGCTCTTCGCCTTCCTGGCCGCGCGCCTGCTGTGGAGCCTGTCCCAGCCCCATCCTCGCACCCTGGAGCCGAACGTCTGGTTTCGGCGGCTGGCCATGGCGGTCCAGGGCCTGTTCCTGCTGATGATCGCCGTGCTGCTGGTCAGCGGCCCCCTGGCCATCTGGTCGGGCGCCCGTCCGATCCAGGTCTTCGACCTCTTCGCGATCCCCAGCCCCTTCCCAGTGCGGATGGAGGGGCTGCACGAAGCCGCCGAGACCGTGCACGGGGCGGCCACCAAGCTGTTCTGGCCCCTGATCGCCCTCCACGTCCTCGGCGCCCTGAAGCATCTGCTGATCGATCGCGATGGGACCTTGCAGCGGATGCTCTGGGTCAAGCGCTCACCTTCGATCTAGGCTGCAGGCTCAGCACAGGGAGGCCTCATGTCGAGATCCCACCGCGAGATGCACCTGATTGAGCGGGTCGGCTGGCTCCGCGCCGCCGTCCTGGGCGCCAATGACGGGATCGTCTCCACGGCCAGTTTGATTGTCGGCGTCGCCGCCGCATCCCAGGGGCGTGGCGAGATCCTGGTGGCGGGGGTCGCGGGCCTGGTGGCCGGGGCCATGTCGATGGCCGCGGGCGAATATGTCTCGGTCAGCTCCCAGGCCGATACCGAACGGGCCGACCTGACGCGGGAGCGGGGCGAACTGGCCACGCAGCCCGAGCTGGAACTCGCCGAGCTCGCCGGCGTCTACGCCGAGCGGGGCGTCGAACCTGGCCTCGCTCACGAGGTCGCCCGCCAGCTGATGGCCAAGGACGCCGTCGGCGCCCACGCCCGCGATGAATTGGGCATTTCCGAGATGACCACCGCCAGGCCGGTGCAGGCGGCCTTCACCTCGGCGCTCACCTTCGCCGTCGGCGCGGCCCTGCCGCTGGCCTTGGCCGTCGTCACCCCGCTGCCGGCGCTTGTGCCGGCGGTCTCGGGCGCCTCCATCGCCTTCCTGGCTCTGCTGGGCGGCGTGGGCGCACGGGCGGGCGGCGCGCCGATCTGGAAAGCCGTGGCCCGGGTGACCTTCTGGGGCGCCATGGCCATGGCCCTGACGGCGGGCGTAGGCGCGATCTTCGGCGTCGCCGCCTGATCCCCGCAACCCGACGGATCAATCGGCGCCTCCGCCTCCCGCCAGGGGAGAAGGTGTCAGCGAAGCTGATGCGGGAGGGGGCACGCTCCCCGCTCAGATAAACAACTCCCGTCATCCCGGACGGCCGATAGGCCGATCCGGGACCCAGGGGCCGTGCGCACCGCCCCTGGGTCCCGGCTCTCCGCTTCGCTGCGGCCGGGATGACGGGTTGGTTTGCTGGATAGGCCCTTCAACCCCGCCATCCGACGCTGCTCCGCAGGGCCACCTTCTCACGCCAGGGCCGAAGGATGCGCTGGGCGTGGGCGCCTCTGTGGGACTCCGCTCCGTCGCTTCAAGGAGCTGGAGCAGATAACCTCAATCCAATGCGATGCTTGGCCCCGCGGCCTCAAGCTTGACCGCAACGCAATATTAAACATGAAGCACGACATTGGCGGGGTCAGAAACGCTGTTGATTCCAGGCCCGTGCTCGCAAGTATCCGCCCCTATCTGCCGACCGCCGCCCTGGCCCTCCTGATTTTCTATTTCGGGTTCCACGCCTTCACGGGCGATCGGGGCCTGCTGTCGTCGGACGCCCGCGACGCCACCCTGGCCGCCAAGATTTCCGAGCTGCAGAAGGTGCGCGTCGAGAGGCAGGACCTCGAGGCTCGCGCCCGGCTTTTGCGCGACACCAGTCTTTCGGCTGATCTGCTGGAAGAGCGGGCCCGTTCCCTGCTAGGTTTCGCCGACCCGAGAGACTATGTGATCCGGGTGAAGCCGTAGGGCGGATTCGTTCGTTCTAGAGCCCGATAGCCGAAAGTGGACACCGGTTTTGGCGACCGTCGGGCTCTAACTTAAGGTTTGGAGCGTTCTCGCTTGAACCTGAAGCGATGACGCTCTCGGGTGAGACTGACTCGGGAACGAGGCCCAAGTGGCGAACTCCACGGAGAAACGAATGGCGCGCGGGCAGACGAGCTCGACTTCCAAGCGGAAGAAGGATGACACCGGTGTCATTGGCGGGGGTGCGGACCCCATGACCAAGGACTCCCTGCTCAAGTTCTATCGCGACATGCTGCTGATCCGCCGCTTCGAGGAGCGTGCGGGCCAGCTCTACGGCATGGGTCTGATCGGGGGCTTCTGCCACCTCTACATCGGCCAGGAAGCCATCGCGGTCGGCGTGCAGTCGATCAAGGAGGCCGGCGACCAGGTGATCACCGGCTATCGTGACCACGGCCACATGCTGGCCTGCGGCATGGACCCCAGGGAAGTCATGGCCGAACTCACTGGCCGCTTCACCGGCTCGTCCAAGGGCAAGGGCGGGTCGATGCACATGTTCTCCACCGAGGCGGACTTCTACGGCGGCCACGGCATCGTCGGCGGCCAGGTGAGCCTGGGCACCGGCCTGGCTCTGGCCAACCGCTACAAGGGCAACAAGAAGGTCGCCTTCACCTATTTCGGCGACGGCGCGGCCAACCAGGGCCAGGTCTATGAGAGCTTCAACATGGCCACGATCTGGAAGCTTCCGGTCGTCTATGTGATCGAGAACAACCAGTACGCCATGGGCACCTCCATCGAGCGCTCGTCCTCGGAGACCCACCTGTACAAGCGCGGCGCCTCGTTCCGGATTCCGGGCGAGGAGGTTGACGGCATGGACGTCATCGCCGTCCAGGAGGCCGCCCGAAAGGCCGCCGCCCATGCCCGCTCGGGCGAAGGCCCCTACATCCTGGAAATGAAGACCTACCGCTACCGTGGCCACTCCATGAGCGACCCGGCCAAGTACCGCACCCGGGAAGAGGTCGACGAGGTCCGCAAGACCCGCGATCCCATCGACCACCTGCAGGAGCTGCTGGAGAAGAAGGGCTGGGCCGACGAGGCCGCGCTGAAGGCCATCGACGCCGAGGTGAAGAAGATCGTCGCCGACGCCGCCGAATTCGCCCGCACCTCGCCCGAGCCCGACCCGTCCGAGCTCTATACCGACGTCTACCTGGAGGCCGCTCAGTGACCGACGTACTGATGCCGGCCCTCTCTCCCACCATGGAAGAGGGCACGCTCGCCAAGTGGCACGTGAAGGTGGGCGACACTGTCCGGTCCGGCGACGTCATCGCCGAGATCGAGACCGACAAGGCGACCATGGAGGTCGAGGCGGTCGACGAGGGCGTGATCGAGGAGATCCTGGTGCCGGAAGGCTCCGAGGAGGTGAAGGTCAATACGCCCATCGCGCGTCTCTCCGGCGAGGGCGCCGCCGCGCCGTCGGCCAAGGTCGATGCGCCGGCCACGAAGAGCGAGACCAAGCCCGAGCCCGCCGCCAGCGGCGATCCTGAAAAGCAGCCCGCCGAGGCCGCGCAGCCGCAGCCGGAGGGCGAAGGCGCGACACCCGTGACGCCCAAGCCGACCCTGCGCGATCCCGAGTTGCCCGATGGCGTGAAGCTGGTGAAGACCACCCTGCGCGACGCCCTGCGCGACGCCATGGCCGAGGAGATGCGGGCTGACGAGAACGTCTTCCTGATGGGGGAGGAGGTCGCCCAGTACCAGGGCGCCTACAAGGTCTCCCGCGGCCTGCTGGAGGAGTTCGGCGACCGCCGCGTCATTGACACCCCGATCACCGAATACGGCTTCGCCGGCCTTGGTGTGGGCGCGGCGATGGCGGGCCTCAAGCCCATCATCGAGTTCATGACCTTCAACTTCGCCATGCAGGCCATCGACCACATCATCAACTCCGCCGCCAAGACGCTCTACATGTCCGGCGGCCAGATCAAATGCTCGGTCGTGTTCCGCGGGCCCAACGGCGCCGCGGCCCGCGTCGGCGCCCAGCACAGCCAGGACTATTCGGCCTGGTACGCCCAGGTGCCCGGCCTGAAGGTGGTGGCGCCCTATGACGCCGCCGACGCCAAGGGCCTGCTGAAGGCCGCCATCCGAGACCCCAACCCCGTGGTCTTCCTGGAGCACGAGATGCTCTACGGGGTGGAGTTCGATGTACCCGAGGGCGACTGGGTTGTGCCGATCGGCAAGGCCAAGGTCCGCCGCGAGGGGACCGACGTCACCATCACCGCCCACTCTCGGGCCGTCGGTCTGGCCCTGGAGGCCGCCGAGCGGCTGGCGGGCGAGGGGATCGAGGCCGAGGTGATCGACCTGCGCACCCTGCGTCCGCTGGATCACGAGACCATCGTGGCGAGCGTCAAGAAGACCAATCGCCTGGTTACCGTCGAGGAAGGCTGGGGTCCGATGGGCGTCGGCGCCGAGGTGATCGCGCGGGTGCTGGAGCACGCCTTCGACTACCTGGACGCCCCTCCGGCCCGCGTGCACCAGGAGGACGTGCCCATGCCCTACGCGGCCAATCTGGAGGCGCTGTCGCTGCCCTCGGTCGACAAGATCGTGAAGGCGGTGAAGGCGGTCACGCACAAATGACCCCCGACCCGTTCAACTGGCGGGCGGGAGGCTGCCATTGCGGCGGCGTGCGGTTCGAGGTGGCCCTGCCGCAGGTGGTCGAGGCCCAGAGCTGTAACTGCTCGATGTGCGCCAAGACCGGCTACATCCACGTCATCGTGCCCGAGAGCCGCTTCCGGGTGACCAAGGGCATGGAGCGGCTGGCCGAGTACACCTTCAACAGCCGGGTGGCCAAGCACCTGTTCTGCTCGGAATGCGGCATCAAGAGCTTCTACCGCCCGCGTTCCAATCCGGATGGCTGGTCTGTCAACGCCCGCTGCTTGGACGAGGCGGCCAATCTAGACCTCACCGCCTTCGACGGCCAGAACTGGGAGGCCAACGCCGACCAGCTCGCCCACCTGTCGCTGGAGCCGTCATGACCATCGTGCGCGCCTGCGCCCCCCACAACCGCCCGAGCGCCTGACCCATGTCGACTGAGATCCTGATGCCCGCGCTGTCGCCCACCATGGAGGAGGGCACGCTCGCCAAGTGGTATGTGAAGAAGGGCGATGTGGTGAAGTCCGGCGACGTCATCGCCGAGATCGAGACCGACAAGGCGACCATGGAGGTCGAGGCCGTCGACGAGGGGACCATCGAGGACATCCTGGTCCCCGAGGGCACGGAGAACGTGAAGGTCAATTCGCCGATCGCGAGACTGTCCGAGGGCGAGACGGCGGCGCCTTCTCCTTCTCCCCTTGCGGGAGAAGGTGGCCCTGCGGAGCAGGGTCGGATGAGGGGTCTCTCAGAACCGTCCGGAAAGCCAGTTGCAGCTAGCGCTGAGGCGGGAGCCCAACCCCTCATCCGACCGGTCTCCGACCGGCCACCTCCTCCCGCAAGGGGAGAAGGGCAGGGAACGCGCGTGTTCGCCTCGCCCCTGGCCCGGCGGATCGCGGCCCAGAAGAACCTCGACCTGTCGGCCCTGAAGGGCTCCGGGCCCCACGGCCGCATCATCAAGCGTGACGTGGAGGGCGCGGCCCCCGGCGCGGCGAAGGCCCCGGCCACTGGCGGCGCGGCGGCGTCGGCCCCGCGTCAGGTGCAGAGCCTGGCTCAGATGGGCGTTCCGGACGGCTCCTACGACCTCGTGCCCCTGGACGGCATGCGCAAGACCGTCGCCCGGCGGCTCACCGACAGCTTCCGCGACGTGCCGCACTTCCCCCTCACCATCGACCTGGAGATCGACGCCCTGCTGGCCGGCCGGGTGAAGATCAACGCCATGCTGGAGAGCCAGGGCGTCAAGGTCAGCGTCAACGACCTGGTGATCAAGGCCGCCGCCATCGCCCTGAAGCAGGTGCCGGAGGCCAACGCATCCTACTCGCCCGAGGGCATCGCCCTGCATCACCACGCCGACATCGCCATGGCCGTCGCCATCGACGGCGGGCTGATCACGCCCATCATCCGCGCGGCCGAGACCAAGGGCCTGGCCCAGATCGCCACCGAGGCCAAGGACCTGGCCGCCCGGGCCCGCACCCGCAAGCTCAAGCCCGAGGAATTCCAGGGCGGCACCTTCTCGATTTCCAACCTCGGCATGTTCGGGATCAAGGCCTTCGCCTCGATCCTCAACGAGCCCCAGGGCGCGATCCTCTCGGTGGGCGCGGGCGAGCCGCGCCCGGTCGTGAAGAACGGCCAACTGGCCATCGCCACGGTGATGACGGTGACCCTGACCTGCGATCACCGCGTGGTGGACGGCGCCATCGGCGCTCGCTGGCTGCAGGCCTTCAAGATCCTGATCGAAGATCCCATCACGATGATCGTCTAGGAGCGCGCCATGAGCATCTATGACTTCAGCGCCGAGACCCTGGAGGGCAAGGCGACGCCGATGTCCACCTACCGCGAGAAGGTGGTCCTGATCGTCAACACCGCGAGCAAGTGCGGGTTCACTCCGCAGTTCGAGGGACTGGAGGCGCTCTACACCAAGTACAAGGACCGGGGCTTCGTGGTGCTGGGGTTCCCCTGCAACCAGTTCGGCGCCCAGGAGCCGGGGAACGCCGAGGAGATCGCCAGCTTCTGCGCCCTGACCTACGACGTCGACTTCCCGATGATGACCAAGATCGACGTCAACGGCCCCAAGACCCACCCGCTCTTCGCCTATCTGAAGAAGGAGAAGAAGGGGCTGCTGGGCACCGCCAATGTGAAGTGGAATTTCACCAAGTTCCTGGTCGACCGTAAGGGCCAGGTGGTGGAGCGCTTCGCCCCCACCGTCGAACCCAAGTCGCTTGAAAGCGCCATCGAGGCGCTGCTGTAATGGCCGACACCTTCGATCTGATCGTCATCGGCTCCGGCCCTGGGGGCTATGTCACCGCCATCCGCGCCAGCCAACTTGGCCTGAAGACCGCCATCATCGAGAAGGAAGCCCTGGGCGGGGTCTGCCTGAACTGGGGCTGCATCCCCACCAAGGCGCTGCTGAAGACCGGCGAGGCCTATGAGCAGCTCTCCCACCTGGCCGACTACGGCATCAAGGTGGAGAAGGCCTCCTTCGACTTCCCCGGCATCATCAAGCGCTCCCGCAAGGTGGCGGCCCAGCTGAACTCCGGCGTCGCCTTCCTGATGAAGAAGCACAAGATCGAGGTGGTGGAGGGGACCGCCAGGCTTGAGAAGGGCAGTCCCGCCCCCAAGGTCGTCGTGGCCCTGAAGGCCGGCGGCGCGCGCACCCTCACCGCCAAGCACGTCATCCTGGCCACCGGGGCCCGCGCCCGCACTATCCCGGCCGTGGGCCTGGAGCCGGACGGCGACCGCATCTGGACCTACCGCGAGGCCATGGCGCCCAAATCGGCGCCCAAATCTCTGATCGTCATCGGATCGGGCGCGATCGGCATCGAATTCGCCAGCTTTTACAGGGCTTTAGGGGCCGACGTGACGGTCATCGAAACCCTGCCGCGCATCCTTCCCGTGGAAGATGAGGAAGTCTCCGCAACTGCCCGGAAAGCCTTCGAAAAACGCGGTATCAAATTCCGCGTTGGAGCCCAGGTCGAAAAGGTCGAGAAGCCGAAATCCGGGGGGGTCCGCATCACTGCAAGCGGCGCCCAAACTTCAGAAGTCCTGGAGGCCGAGGTGGCCATCGTCGCCGTCGGCATCGTCGGCAATGTCGAGGACATGGGCCTCGAATCCCTGGGCGTGAAGATCGACCGCACCCACGTGGTCACCGACAACCACGGCGCCACGGGCGTGCCCGGGCTCTACGCCATCGGCGATGTCGCGGGCCCGCCCTGGCTCGCCCACAAGGCCAGCCATGAGGGTGTCCACTGCATCGAGCACATTGCGGGCCTGGTGCCCTCCAACCTCAATGCGCCCATCCCCGGCTGCACCTATTCGACCCCGCAGATCGCCTCGGTAGGGATCACCGAGGCTGCGGCCAAGGAGAAGGGCATCGCCGTGAAGGTGGGTCGCTTCCCGTTCCGGGTGAATGGCAAGGCCATCGCCTCGGGCGAGACCGAGGGCTTCGTGAAGACCATCTTCGACGAGAAGACCGGCGCCCTGATCGGCGCCCACCTGATCGGCGGCGAGGTCACCGAAATGATCCAGGGCTTCGCCCTGGCCATGACGTTGGAGGCCACCGAGGCGGAACTGATCGCCACTGTCTTCCCCCACCCGACGATGAGCGAGGCCATGCATGAGGCCTCGCTCGACGCCTATGGGCGGGTGCTACATATCTAGATCCGCTCGATGATCGCCGCCGGGGCCATGCCGCCGGCGGCGCACAGGGTGGCCATGCCGACCGACAGGTCGCGGCGTTCCATTTCGTCCAGCAGCGTCCCCAGGATCATGGCGCCCGTGGCCCCGATGGGGTGACCGAGCGCGATGGCCCCGCCATTGACGTTGACGATCGCAGGATCGACGTCCAGGTCGCGCATGAACTTCAGCGGCACCACGGCGAAGGCCTCGTTGATCTCCACCAGCTGGATGTCCTTCATGGTCATGCCGGCCTTGGCCAGCGCCTTGCGGGCGGCGGGGCCGGGCGCGTTCAGCATCAACTCCGGCGAGTCGCCCGCCGTGGAGACCGAGCGGATCCGGGCTCGCGGCTTCAGTCCATGGGCGCGGGCGTATTCCGGCGAGGCGATGACCACGGCGCCGGCGCCGTCCACCACGCCCGACGAGTTGCCGGCATGGTGCACGTGGTTGATCTTCAGGTCGGGATAGGTGGCTTCCACCAGCTTGCGGAAGCTGAGACCCTCTTCGTCCAGCGGCACGTCATAGAGGCTGGCGAAGGCGGCCTTCAGGGCGGCCAGGCCCTCGGCGGTCGTGCCGGCGCGGGGATACTCCTCGCGGTCCAGGGCGACGCTGCCGTCGTCATTGTAGACGGTGATCAGGCTGCGGTCGAAATAGCCGTTGGCGATGGCGTGAGCCGCCCGACGCTGGCTTTCGAGGGCGAGCGCATCGACGTCCTCGCGGGTGAAGCCTTCCAGGGTCGCCACGACGTCGCCGCAGACACCCTGGTGCGGCTGCGGGTGAATGGCGCGCAGGTGGGCGTTGCCGGAGTCCAGGGTCGGGCCGACCTGGCGCTTCAGGGTCGAGCCGTAGGACATGGACTCCACGCCGCCGGCCACCACGAGGTCCTGGGCGCCGGACATCACGCCCATGGCGGCCAGGTTCACCGCCGTCAGGCCCGAGCCGCAGAAGCGGTCCAGGGACATGCCGGCCGCCTCGTTGGCGTAGCCGGCGTCCAGCGCCGCCATGCGCGCGATGCAGGAGCCCTGCTTGCCGAACTGGGTGCCGCAGCCGGCGATCACGTCGTCGATGTCGGCGGTGTTGAGGTTGTTGCGCTCGGCCAGGGCCTTGAGGACCGTGGACAGGATGCGCTGCGGGTGGACACCCGACAGGGCGCCCTTCTCAGGCTTGCCGACGCCACGCGGGGTGCGGGCGACGTCGATGATCCAGGCTTCGGCCATGGCGTATTCCTCTCGGGGCAGGTTTGCGTCTCTCAGAGCCAGGATGGACCCGGCTCCCCCACGGCAGCCAAGCGCCGATTAGGACTCTTGCGCGTTATGCCGCGCGACGGCCCTCGGCCTCAACCATGCGCTGGATGGCGACATAGTCGGTCTTACCCGTGCCCAGGACCGGCACTTCAGGCACCTTGAGGATCTTCTTCGGCACGTTCAGCTCGGACGCGCCGATGGCCTTGGCGTGGGCCACCAGCGCGCTGGAGTCCGCGTCGCGCCGGTCGGTGACCAGCACCAGGCGCTCGCCCTTGCGGGTGTCGGGCATGGCGATGACCGCGTGCCGGTTGTCGGGCCAGACGGCGACGGCCAGATCCTCGGCGGCGGTCAGGGAGACCATTTCGCCGCCGACCTTGGCGAAGCGCTTCACCCGCCCGCGAATGGTGACCCAGTCATCGTCGGACAGGTCCACCACGTCGCCCGTATCGTGCCAACCATCGGTCAGGGGCTCGATCGAGCCATCGGGGCGCAGGTAGCCGCTCATCACATTGGGGCCGCGCACGAAGAACCGACCGCCGCCGGGAATGCCTGGAACCGGTTCCAGGCGGGTCTCCATTCCAGGCAGCAGGCCGCCGACCGTGCCGCGACGGTTGTCGATGGGCTTGTTGACCGCGATGACCGGGGCCGCCTCGGTGGCGCCATAGCCCTCCAGCACCGGCACGTCGCCGAAGCTGTCGCGTATCAGGTTGTGGGTTTCCTCACGCACCTTCTCGGCGCCGCAGACGATGAACTTCAGTCCGGCCAACTCGTCGTACTCGGCGACCCGGGCGTACTGGTTGAGGAAGGTGTCGGTGGCCAGCAGGATGGAAGCCTTGGAATCCTTAAGCAGCGGCGGGATCACCTTGGTGTGCAGGGGCGAAGGATACTGGAACGCCTTCATGCCGGTTAGGATGGGCAACAGCGCGCCGCCGGTGAGGCCGAAACAGTGGAAGGTGGGCAGGGGATTGAACATCACCCAGTCCGGATCCAGCGGGATGTGGGAGGCGATCTGGTAGACGTTGGACACTAGATTGGCCTGGCTCAGCACCACGCCCTTGGGCACGCCGAAGCTGCCGGAGGTGAACAGGATGACGCCGGGATCGTCTGGCTTGGTCTCGGCCAGGAAGGCCCTGGGAAAGGCGCCGGCGGTGGCGGCGAAGATCTTGTCGGCCAGACCGATCTTCTCACGCACCTCCTCCAGGTAGGTGACGGTCGAGACCTCCTCCAAGGCGTCCACCAGATCGTGGAGCTGGCCCTGCTCGATGAACCGGTGGGCGGTCAGCACCCGCTTCACCCCGGCCAGTTTGCAGGCACCCTTCAGGTTCCGGATGCCGGAGGTGAAGTTCAGCATGGTGGGGACGCGCCCGAAGGCGTGCAGGGCGAAGAAGGTGACGATGGCGGCTGAGCTTGCGGGCAGCATGACCCCGACCCGCTCGCCTTTTTCCGTGAACGCCGCGATCTTCCGGCCAAGCGCGAAGGCGGCCCGGATCATGTCGGTATAGGACAGCGGATTGCGCTCCTGGTCCTCCAGGATCGGTTTCTTGGCGCCGAACTGGGCGCGGGCGTCGAGCAGAGCCCCAAACAGGGTCTTCTGGCTCTCAAGCGGATCAAATGTACGCGACAAAGGCGAAGACCTCCCCGATCGGATCGCCGGTTCTTGGAGCGCAAGCCTATCGTCCGGGTTCGTCATTGCAAGGATACGTTACAATGCGTGAGGCGGTTTCAGGGCGGGGGCGGGGAATTCTCCTCTGGAGTCGGGGCCGGGGCCGGGGTTTCGGCCGCAGGCGGGGCGACTTCAGCTTGGCGCTCGGCCTCGACTCTGGCGGCGATATAGCCGGTGACCTGGTCCATCCAGGGCTGACGGAAGCGATCTTCCTCCAGGTGCAGGGCCGCAAAGGCGCCCGGGACGGCGACCGAGCGACAGTGGGGCAGGGCCTTGCAGAGCGCGAGGGCTTCCTTGGTGGTCTTGTCGGGCAGCAGCATCAGGACCTCGGCCTTCACCGCGCCGGCGTTGGCCTCCGCCGCGCGGCTGGCGGCCTGGTGGGCGCCGCGCCAGCCGAGACTGGGTGACGACATGCGCAGGTCCGGATTGGCGGTCTGCCAGGCCTGCTGAACCCGCCCGCGCCAGGCGTCGTGGGTGAGGCCCTGGCCGCGCGCGTCGGGCGCTGATCGGCTCCAGGGCCGCCAGTCGGTCGACGGCAGTCGGCCGAGGCCCGCGCGGCCTGCGAGCGCCTGGGCCGAGTCTGCGCTGACGGCGCGCGACGCGACGTCCGGCGACGACAGGATCACGGCATCGACCTTCAGCCCGGCCTCCACGGCCCGCAGCGCCACGACCGCGCCGTCGGCATGGCCCAGCAGGATCAGCGGGGAGGTTTCCGGGGGACGGATCACCACCCGGACCAGGGCGCCGACATTGGCGACATCGGGCTCGAAGCTCGGAACAAACCCAAGGTCGCGGGGCAGGGTGTAGCGAGCCGACCCGCCCTGACCCGCCCTCTCGAGGATCCAGACGGTGTAGCCGCGCCGGATCAGGCCGCTGGCGGTCTCGAACCAGGCCTCGGCCGACTCTCCGTAGCCCGGCAGGATCACGACCGTGGCCCTGGGCGCCCGCCAGCCGGCGGCGACGCCGTAGCGCTGGGCGGGTTTGCCGCCGGTCTCAATGAAGCCCCAGGCCCAGCCTTCTGGCGGGTAGAAGCGGGGGCTGAGCGCCGGCGGCGCCTGGGTCTCCGCGAACGGCCCCATCAGATCGCCGCGGCCGCACGCCGCGAGCAACAGGAGCAAAGCGGCGACTGCCAGGGCGCGGACCATGCCGTCTTTGAACCCAGTTCACCGCTGTGGCGCAAGGCTGCTCAATCGTGGCTTGATCCAAGCGGCCCGAACGCCGATCTAGGGGGCATGGCGACCGTTATCGACACCGTCACCGGCGCAAGGCCGCGGCACCCTGAAAAGCAGTCCCGGCCCGACACGCCGATGCTGCGCAAACCCGAATGGCTGCGTGTCCGCGCCCCGGGCTCACCGGGCTATTCGGTCACCAAGGCCCTGGTGAAGGAACACGGCCTCACCACGGTCTGCGAGGAAGCCGCCTGCCCGAACATCGGCGAGTGCTGGAGCATCAACCACGCCACCATGATGATCATGGGCGACACCTGCACCCGGGCCTGCGCCTTCTGCAACGTCATCACCGGCAAGCCGCAGGCCCTCGACCCCACCGAGCCCGCCCGCGTCGCCGACGCCGTGGCCAAGATGGGCCTGAAGCACGTGGTGATCACCTCGGTGGACCGCGACGACCTGGCCGATGGTGGGGCCGACCACTTCGCTCAGGTGGTGCGCGCGATCCGCGCCCAGGCCAGCGGCACCACCATCGAGATCCTGACCCCGGATTTCCTGCGCAAGCCGGCCTCGGCCGCCGAGCTGGTGATCGACGCCAAGCCCGACGTCTTCAACCACAACCTGGAGACTGTCCCGCGCCTCTACCTGTCGATCCGCCCAGGCGCCCGCTACTTCCACTCCCTGCGCCTGCTGGAGCGGGTGAAGGAGCGCGACCCTGAACAGTTCACCAAGTCAGGCCTGATGGTCGGACTGGGCGAGACCAAGGAGGAGGTCATGCAGGTGATGGACGACATGCGTTCGGCCGGCATCGATTTCCTGACCATCGGCCAGTACCTGCAACCGACCCGCAAGCACGCCGCGGTCGACCGGTTCGTGACGCCGGACGAGTTCCACGCCTATGAGGAGATCGCGCGGGCCAAGGGGTTCCTGATGGTCTCGGCCAGCCCCCTGACCCGCTCATCGCACCATGCCGGCGAGGACTTCGCCAAGCTGCAGGCCGCCCGCCGGGCCAAGGACGCAGCCTAGGTCTTGCGCCACCAGGTCATCCGAACTCTGCCCTACACGCCGGACCAGCTGCTCACTCTGGTTGGCGACGTGGAGGCCTATCCGCAGTTCGTGCCGTGGATCGTGGGCATGCGCACCTGGAACAGCCGCACCGACAGCCAGGGCATGAGCTGGACCGACGCCGAGGCGAAGGTCGGCTTCTCCTTCCTGAAGGAGACCTTCTCCACCCGCGTGCGCCGCGACCCTGCAGGGCGCCAGATCGACGTCGGCCTGATCTCGGGACCGTTCAAATCCCTGCGCAACCGGTGGAGGTTTGAGCCCGAGGGCGAGGGGACCCGCGTCGTGTTCGACATCGAGTTCGAGTTCAAGTCGAAGATGCTGGGCGCCTTGCTGACCTCGAACTTCTCACACGCCGTCGACAAGCTGATGGCGTGCTTCGAGGCTCGGGCGAAGGCGCTCTACGGCTAACTCATCCGGTCGCGTAGCGCCTGCAGGGCCACCTGCACGGCGGCCAGCTGGATTTCCGACCGGGTCTCGTACTGGAAGAATTCCTGGCGGTGCATCAGGCCGTGGTTGGTCCGCGCCGTGGCGATATGGACCGTGCCCACGGGCTTGAACGAGGTGCCGCCGTGGGGACCCGCCACTCCGGTGATGGCCACTGAGATGTGGGCGTTTGACGCTTCCAGCGCGCCCTCGGCCATCATGCGGGCCACGGGCTCGGATACCGCCCCCAGGTCGGCCAGCAGGTCGCCCGGAATGCCGAGAAGTTCCTGCTTGGCGCGATTGGTGTAGGTGACAAAGCCCCGCTCGAACACGTCCGACGCACCGGAGATCGAGCAGATGGCGCCGGCCACCAGGCCGCCGGTGCAGCTCTCGGCGGTGACGATACGCAGGTTGCGCTCCCGGGCCTCGTCGATGAGCAGGCGCGCGAGGGTCTCGATCTCGAGGGAAAACATGGGCGCGCGACTCCGACACAGCTAGGCAAGGTTGAAGCGAGACCACAACATCGCCGCGACCCCGGATACAAGACGATTCGAAACATGACCACGCAGGACGTCGCCGCAACCTCCGCCGTGGGCCGATCGCCGCTGCTGTTCGTGCTGACCATCTTCGCCAGCGCCAGCCTTGTGTTCCTGGTCCAGCCGATGATCGCCAAGCTGGTCCTGCCCCTGCTGGGGGGCGGGCCGTCGATCTGGAACACCAGCCTGGCCTTCTTCCAGACCGCCCTGCTGGTTGGCTACGGCTACGCTCATTCGCTGCAACGCGTGCAATCGATCCGCATGCAGGCGGGCATCCACCTGGCTGCGATGATCCTCGCCGCCCTGGTGCTGCCGATGCATGTCACCGGGGTCTTTGGCGCGCCCAGTTCGGAGCATCCGGCCCTGTGGCTGCTAGGGGTGATGGCCGTCTCGATCGGCGCGCCCTTCGCAGTGCTGTCGGCCACGGCGCCCCTGGTGCAGGCCTGGCACGCGCGCACGCTGCACGCCGACAGCGGTTCCGAACCCTACGCCCTCTATGCCGCCAGCAACCTCGGAAGCCTGATCGCGCTGCTGGCCTATCCGATCGTCGTGGAGCCGCTCACCAGCCTGCACGCCCAGGCCATGGGCTGGAGCCTGGGCTACGGCGGTTTCATCCTGCTGATGGCCGCGCTGATGTATTTCGTCACCCGGGGGGCCGCTGCGCCCGCGCCCGTTGTGACCGAGACCGCCGAGGCCGGCGGCGACGCGCCTACCTGGCGCAACCGGCTGACCTGGGTCGTCCTGGCAGCCATCCCCTCCAGCCTGATGATGGGGGTCACCACCCACCTGACGACAGATGTGGCCTCCGCCCCCTTCATCTGGGTGGTGCCGCTGGCCCTCTACCTGGTCACCTTCATCATCGCCTTCTCCACCAAGCCGGCGATCTCGCAAGACACGACGCTGATCCTGCAGGCCGCCGCCGTGGCGGCCTGCGCCTCCCTGCTGCCCTTCAAGGCCAGCAACCTCTTCCTGCAGCTATTCATCCACCTCTCGGCCTACTTCCTGACCGCCCTGATGTGCCACCAGGCCCTGGTGGCGCGGCGGCCGAACCCGAGCCGGCTGACCGAGTTCTATCTGTGGATGTCCTTCGGCGGCGTGGTGGGCGGCGGGTTCAACGCCTTCCTCGCCCCGGCGATCTTCAACAATGTCTGGGAGTATCCCCTGGTCCTGGCGCTGGCCTGTCTGGTCCGCCCCTGGGGCGAGGGGCCCATCGAGCGCTGGCGCTGGGTGACCTTCGCGCTCGGTTGCCTCGCGGCTGTCGCGGCGCCGGTCGCGACCTTCGCCGCCTATACCGGCCAGATCGGCCGCGCCGACATGCTCGGCATGACCGGCCACGATCTGATGCTGCTGCTCGTGAAGGTCGCCCTGGCCGTGGCCGTCGTCTGCGCCTTCCTGGTGCGCCGCCGCGGCATCGTCTTCTTCGGGATCATCACCATCATCTCGCTGGCGGCGGAGGGTGCGGGCGACAAGGTCGACGTACTGAAGAGCTGGCGCAGCTTCTTCGGGGTGGTCCGACAGTCGGAGCTGCAACTGCCCGAGATGGGAGGCACGGTTCGCATGCTCTCGCATGGTACGACCCTGCACGGCGCCCAGGCCCAGGACCCGCGCTGGCGCTGCCGTCCCCTGGTCTATTACGCGCCGGAGACCCCCATCGGCCAGGTGTTCACCCAGCGACTGGGGGAGAGGCGCGTCCTGCGGATCGGCGCCGTGGGCCTGGGGACAGGGGCCGTGGCGGCCTATACCCGGCCAGGAGATCACCTGACCTTCTTCGAGATCGACCCCCTGGTGATCCGCGTCGCCACCGACCCAGCACACTTCAGCTACACGACGGAATGCGCCAAGGGCCAGATCGACTACGTGGTGGGCGACGCCCGCTTGACCCTGGCCCGGCAACCGACGAACCAGTTCGATATCCTGCTGATCGACGCCTTCTCCTCCGACAGTGTTCCCGCCCACCTGCTGACCGTGGAGGCGATGAAGGCCTACCTGACCCACATCAAGCCTGATGGGGTGTTGATCCTCCACCTGTCGAACCGGAACCTGGATCTGCGCAGTCCGGCCATGGCGGTCGCCTACGCCGCCGGCGGGGAGGCGCTATTGCAGCGGCATGGCGCGGCCAAGAACTCGCCCATGCTGTGGGAATCTTCGGAGGACGCCCTGATCGTGGCGCGCAACGAGGCGGCGCTCGCCGCCTTCGCGGCCGATCGGCGCTGGACGCCCAGCGAACCCACCCTCGCGCGGCCCTGGACCGACGACTACACGAACCTCGTGGGCGCCCTCTACGGCCGGATGAAGGAACGCTGGGACTGGCTGCCCTAGGCGGGCGTCTCCACCGTCGCCACCGCCTGAGCCATCAGGCCTTCGCCCCGGCCGGTGAAGCCCATGCCTTCGGTCGTGGTCGCCTTTACGCTGACCCGGTCGAGGGGCAGGGCGAGCAGTTCCGCCAGGCGCGCGCGCATGGCGTCGCGGTGCGGGCGGATCTTCGGACGCTCGCAGATCAGGGTGACGTCGACGTTGAGGAGCGATCCGCCCTTGGCCGCCACCAGCTTGGCCGCATGGACGAGGAATCGGTCAGAGGAGGCGCCCTTCCATTGGGGATCGGTGGGCGGGAAGTGCTCGCCAATGTCGCCTTCGCCGATGGCGCCCAGGATGGCGTCGGTCAGGGCGTGCAGGCCGGCGTCGGCGTCGGAATGGCCGACCAGGGTCTGGTCGTGGTCGATCTTGACCCCGCAAAGCCAGACCGCCTCGCCTGGCCCCCAGCGGTGTGCGTCGACCCCGAAGCCGGTGCGGACAATCCGCCGCCCGCCCGCCAGCTGTTCGGCCATGGCGAAGTCCTCCGGATAGGTCAGCTTCATCAACAGGGGATCGCCGGGGACCAGGGCCACCTTGCCTCCGGCGCGCTCCACCACGGCGGCGTCGTCGGTGGGCTCCGCGTCGGCGGGCCAGGCGCCATAGGCCTGCCTCAGGGTGCGGAGGCGGAACGCCTGCGGCGTCTGGGCGCGCCAGAGGCCGTTTCGCGACACCGTCTCGGCGACGATGTCCACGCCACGCTTCAGGGTGTCGGCCACGGGGAGGGCGGGAACAGCGCCCTCAGCCTCGGCCAGGGCGACCAGCAGGCTCTGGACGTGGGCGGAGGTCACGAAGGGCCGGGCGGCGTCGTGGACAAGAACCGCTTCTTCGTCGGGGGTCGAGAGCGCGGCGAGGCCCGCCTGGACCGACTCAGCCCGCGTGACCCCGCCCGGGACGGCTTTCCAACTCGCCAAACCTGCGAGGGCCTCATCGGCGTCCGCCGTGCGCTCAGGCGCTGTGACCACGATGATTTCTCGGGCTCCGGCGCGGCTCAGGGCCTCGACCGACCAGCGCAGAATCGGTCGTCCGCCCAGGCTGCGCCAGGGCTTGGGCGCCCCTGGTCCGGCCCGGGTGCTAGAGCCTGCGGCGACAACGACGGCAGAAAAGTTCATGGCGACGTTGTTTAGAGGGCGATCGTGTCCTGTCTAGGCTTTACGGCGCCGCACAAATTGCCTAAAAAGGCGGCGATGGGGTTGATTACAAAATGAGCAACACGCTCGCGGTCGGGGATATCGAAGTGTTGGGTCGGGCGTGGATCGCGCCCATGACCGGCGTTTCCGACCTGCCGTTCCGCAGGGCGGCCAGCAAGCTTGGGGCCGCCTATGTGGCGACCGAGATGGTCGCCTGCGCCGAGTTCTCCAGGGGCCGACCCGATGTCGTGCGCCGGGCCGCAGTGGGCGAGGGCCTTCCCCTGATGGTGGTTCAACTCGTCGGCCGTGATCCGGTCCACATGGCGCGCGGCGCCCTGCTGGCCGCGCAGGCGGGCGCCCACATCATCGACTTGAACTTCGGTTGTCCGGCCAAGGAGGTAACCGGCGGCGCCCAGTCCGGTTCAGCTCTGATGCGCGAGCCCGACCTTGCCGAGGCGCTGATCGCCGCCACGGTGGACGCCGTCGACATCCCGGTCACCGTCAAGATGCGCCTGGGCTGGGACGACAAGTCGAGGAACGCGCCCGAGATCGCCGCGATGGCGGAACGGCGCGGCGCCAAGGCGGTCACCATCCACGGCCGCACCCGCAGCCAGTTCTACAAGGGGGTCGCCGACTGGACCGCCGTCCGCGCGGTGAAGGCTGCGGTTTCCATCCCAGTTATCGTTAATGGCGACATCGTCGACGGCGCCACGGCCCGCGAGGCCCTGGCCCAGTCTGGCGCCGACGGCGTCATGGTCGGGCGCGGCGTCTATGGCCGACCCTGGGTCGCCACCCAGATCGAGACCGAGTTGAACGGCGGAACCTTCGTCGAACCTGACGTCGAAACCCGCCTGGGCATCGCCCTGGAGCACTTCCGGGACAGCCTGAATTTCTACGGCGACCGTCTGGGCCTGCGGATCTTCCGCAAGCATCTGGCGTCCTATGTCGATAACGCGCCCTGGCCCATGCAGGTCGAGGCCAGGCAGATCGCACGTTCCGCGCTCTGCCGCCTGGAGGATCCCGCCCTGGTCGAGGAAGGCCTCATCGCGCTCTGGCGCGATCCCCAAACGAGATTGGCGGCATGAACAGTCAAACAAGGGCCGCAAGCAGCGGCATAAATCTGGATGTCCTGAAGGCTGCGGCCTTCGACCTCTCCCCTGAACCAGCCCTGGTGGTGAACGGCGACGGCGCCCTGGTGGCGGTGAACGAGGCCGCTGAGGCCCTTTTCGGCCAGGGGCTCAGCCTGCTGACCCGGGGCCGCTTCGGCGCGGCCCTGCCGGAAGGCTCGGCCCTGGTCTCCCTGCTCAATCGGGCCCTGGAGGAGGATGCTCCGGTCCGCGAGCGCGGTGTGGAAATCAGTCTGTTCGGCCATCCCTCCTTCGAGGCCGACGGCGCAGCGGCCCCGCTCGGCGATGGCTCGGTGCTGCTGACGCTGCACGTCAAGGGCGGCGCCCTGGGCGGGGAGCGCACGGGGGCTGAGGCCGCCGGTCTGCGCACCATCGTCGGTCTCGGCCGCATGCTGGCCCACGAAATCAAGAACCCGCTGATGGGGATCCGAGGCGCGGCCCAGCTGCTGAAGGCTGGCGCCAAGGCCGAAGACACCCCGCTGGCCCAGCTGATCGTCGACGAGACCGACCGTGTCCGCCGGCTGGTGGACCGCATGGAGGCCTTCTCCGACGACGCCCTGCCGGTCTGCACGCCGATCAATATCCACCAGGTTCTGGACCGTGTGCGGGCGCTGGCCGTCAACGGCTTCGCCGACGGCCTGGTGTTGAAGGATCTCTATGACCCCTCGCTGCCGCTGACCTATGGCGATGAGGATCAGCTGATCCAGATCTTCCTGAACCTGGTGAAGAACGCCTCGGAGGCGGCCCACAGCCGGGGCGACAACCGCGGCGAGGTCACCATCCACACCGCTTACCGTCACGGCGTCCGGGTCCGGGCCGCCAAGGGGCAAGCCCTGCGCGGCGCGCCTCTGGAGATCCGCATCCAGGACAACGGCCCGGGGATTCCGCTGCATCTGCGCGACAGCCTGTTCCAGCCCTTTGTAACCACCAAGGTCAACGGCGCAGGTCTGGGCCTGGCGCTGGTCTCCAAGCTCGTGTCAGGCCACGGCGGCCTGATCGATTTCGAATCGGAGCCCGGTCGCACGACCTTCCGCGTGCTGCTGCCCATCGCATCTGAAGAGGACGTCTCGGCATGAACGCGATCGCCAACGCCAACAAGAAGATCCTGATCGCCGACGACGACTCCTCGATCCGGCTGGTGCTCAGTCAGGCCTTCGCCCGACTTGGGTACCAGGTCCGGGCGACCGGCAACGCCACCACCCTGCTGAAGTGGGTCTCGGACGGGGAGGGGGACCTGGTGGTCACCGACGTGATGATGCCTGACGAGAACGTCTTCGACGTGCTGCCGCGCATTCGCAAGGACCGCCCCAAGCTGCCGGTCATCGTCATGAGCGCACAGAACACCCTGCTGACGGCGGTCAACGCCGCCGAGGTGGGCGCCTTCGACTATATCTCCAAGCCCTTCGACCTGGACGACATGACCTCGGCGGCGCGTCGGGCCCTGGCCAAGCCGGCTGACTCCGAGGCATCCAAGGCCCAGGCCCGCGCCGTGCGCGACGAGCGCCTGCCGCTGATCGGCCGCTCGGGGCCCATGCAGGACGTCTATCGGACGATCGCCCGCCTGGTGGGCGCCGACCTCACCGTGCTGATCCTCGGCGAGTCGGGGACCGGCAAGGAGCTGGTGGCCCGCGCCCTGCACGAGATGGGACGCCGCAAGGACGGCAAGTTCGTGGTCATCAACCTGGCGGCAGTGCCGCGCGAGCGGGTGGAGACCGAGCTGTTCGGCCGCGAGGACGGCGACCACGGCAAGCTCGTCGAGGCCGACGGCGGCACCCTGTTCCTGGACGAGATCGGCGACATGCCGCTGGACGCCCAGACCCGGCTGCTGCGTGTCATCGACGGCTCCGAGCCGGCCCTGAACCCGAAGACTGGCCGCCGGCCGAATGTGCGGATCATCGCCGCCACCAACCGTGACCTGCGGGGCCTGATCCAGCAGGGGCTGTTCCGCGAGGACCTGTTCTTCCGGCTCAACGTCGCCCCGCTGCGGCTGCCGCCGCTTCGTGACCGGGTGGAGGACATCCCGGACCTGGCGCGCGCCTTCCTGCTGCGCGCCAACCGCGAAGGCCTTCCCTCCAAGACCATCGACGCCGCCGCGCTCGAAAGGCTGAAGCTGCACTTCTGGCCCGGCAACGTCCGCGAGCTGGAGAACCTGATCCGCCGGATCTGCGCCCTCTATGCCGAAGAGCTGATCAGCGCCCGAATCGTCGAGCGCGAGCTAGCCGATCAGCAGCCGCAGATTCAGGGCCAGGAGGGGCCGGTGACCCTGGCCACCCTGGTGGAGCGCCACCTGGGCGGCTATTTCGCCGAACAGCCCGACGGCCTGCCGCCCGCGGGGCTCTACGACCGGGTGCTGGAGGAAATCGAGCGGCCGCTGATCCAGCTGACCCTCACCGCCACGCGAGGCAACCAGGTTCGCGCCGCCGAGATCCTCGGTCTCAACCGCAACACCCTGCGCAAGAAAATCCAGGACCTGGGTGTGGAGATGGCTCGAGGACGCCGCTGAACTTCCTGACGCGTATGTGAAGCATTCTCGCAACAACCTGTTGAGTCTCAGGCACAGTTCCGCCTAGGGTCGCGGCGTTATGGCGTCCCTGACCCACGACGGCGAGAATCCTCGAGCGCCGGCCGCGCGGCTGTGGCGGGCTGTTCAGTCACGCTATGTGCTCGGCGGCGGCTACGCCCTGGCCCTGGTGCTGACCGGCGTCGCCATCCTGCTCGCCGCGTCGCCGCCAGAGACCGGGCCCCTGGCGCCGGCCAGCAAGAACATCCTGGTGCTGCTCGGCTTCAATCTGGTGCTGATCCTTGGCCTCGCCGCGATCATGGCCACACGCCTGGTGGCCTTACTGGACGCTCGGTCGATGGACGCCGGGGCCCGCCTACATCTGAGATTCGTCGCGATGTTCGCGCTCGCGGCCGTCGCCCCGGCCGTCGTCGTGGCGCTGTTCTACGGCGTGCTGGTCAACCGGGGCGTGGAAAACTGGTTCTCCGAGCGGGTCCAGACCGTGGTGGAAAACTCGGCCACGGTGGCGCGGTCCTATGTGGAGGACCAGAAACGCTACATCGGCGACCACGTGACCCTGATGGCCGTGGACCTCAACCGCGCAGCGCCGGCCCTGCAGTCCAGCCCCATCACTTTCAGTCACTTCCTGGCCTACCAGGCGTCGTATCACGCCTTCCCGGCCGCCTATCTGATCGATGGCGAAGGCCGGGTGCTCGCCCGCGCCGAGGCCGGCGACGCGCCCGCCTATGTCACGCCGCCGGAGAGCAGCTTCAAGGCGGCCGACGAGGGCGACATCTCGGTGCCGGCCTTCGATTCGGCGGACCTGATGCGGGCGGTTTTCAAGCTGACGGCCTATCCCGACGCCTATCTCTATGTGGCCAAGCCCGTTGAGAAGGGGATCATCAACCACCTGACCGACGCCGATGCATCCCTGGTCTCCTATCGCGAGGCGGCCCAAAGCCGTCAGCGAATCCAGGCCGTGTTCGCGCTCTCGTACATGGAGACCGCCCTGCTGGTCCTGGTGGGCGCTGTGTGGCTCGGCATGGCGGCGGCCAACGCCATTTCCGGTCCCGTGGGACGCCTGGTGCAGGCCGCGGGCAAGGTGGCCGGGGGCGATCTTACGGCCCGAGTTGACGCCGACAAGGATCCTGGGGAAATCGCCGTATTATCTAGGGCATTCAACAGCATGACCCATGATCTTCAGGTTCAGCAGGCGGCCCTGCAGCGGGCCCGCGACGAGGCCGACCAGGATCGGCAGTTCATCGAGACGGTGCTCGCCGAGGTGTCGGCGGGGGTCATTGGTCTGGATTCCGACGGGCGGATTTCGGCCGCCAATAGGCAGGCGACCGAACTGCTGGGCTTGGGTGCGTCTTTCGCGCGTGGCCGCAGGCTCGCCGATGTGGCCCCGGAGTTCGTGCTGATCGCCGAAAACGCCCGCATCGCCGGCGAGGCCGAGGAAGAGGTGGACGTCGACCGCGATCGGGAGACGCGCCGCCTGCGTGTGCGCGCCAGCCGCAGCGAAAGCGGCCTGGTCCTGACCTTCGACGACATCACCCGCCTGGTCTCAGCCCAGCGGAACGCCGCCTGGCGCGACGTGGCGCGGCGTATCGCCCATGAGATCAAGAACCCCCTGACCCCCATCCAGCTGTCGGCCGAGCGCCTGCAACGCAAGTTCCGCAAGGGCGTCCCCGTCGAGGACCTGGAAATCTTCGACCGTTGCACCGACACCATCGTGCGTCAGGTCGGGGACATCGGCCGGATGGTGGACGAATTCTCGGCCTTCGCACGCATGCCGGCGCCCAAGTTCGCCGAGCAGGATCTGGTGGAGCTGTTGCGCGCCGGCGTCTTCGCCCAGCGCGTGGCGAGCCCCGATATCGAGATCGACCTGGTGGAGCCTTTGCCGCCCACCGTGCTGATGGCCGATGGACGGATGCTGGCCCAGGGGCTGACCAATATCCTGAAGAATGCGGCGGAGGCTGTCGCGGCCAGGGTCGCCGATGAGCCCCAGCCCGAGGGGCGGATCATCGCCGAGCTGACCTCCGATGCGGCCGGCGTCTGCATAAGTATCGAGGACAATGGCGTGGGCCTGCCCGAAAAGGACCGCGACCGGCTGACCGAGCCCTATGTCACGACCCGCGAGAAGGGCACGGGCCTTGGTCTGGCCATCGTCAAGCGGATCCTCGAGGACCACGGTGGCGAGCTGATTCTGACCGACGCGACGCAGGGCAGGGGCGCCCGCGTCCTGCTAAAACTTCCGACGACGGCGCGGGTAGGCGCCGTCACCGACGATCACGGACTAGAGGTGACCAATGGCGGCTGACATTCTGGTGGTGGACGACGAGGCCGATATCCGCGAACTCGTGGCCGGCATCCTGTCGGACGAGGGCTATGCGGTCCGGACGGCCAACGACTCGGAATCGGCGCTCGCCGCCATCCGGGCGCGCAAGCCGTCCCTGCTGGTGCTCGACATCTGGATGCAGGGCGGCGGCATGGACGGGCTGGAGCTCCTGGACATGCTCCGCACCCTCGACGCCGACTTCCCGGTGATCATGATCTCGGGCCACGGCAATATCGAGACCGCCGTCAGCGCGATAAAGCGCGGGGCCTACGAGTTCCTGGAGAAGCCCTTCAAGTCCGATAAGCTGCTGCTCATCGTTGAGCGCGCCCTGGAGGCCACCAGCCTGAAGCGCGAGAACCGGCGGCTTCGCACCCAGGCGATCATGCCCGACGGCCTGGTGGGTAGATCGATGGCGACCCAGCAGCTGCGCAGCCTGATCCCCAAGCTGGCCGGCGCAAACAGCCGCGTCCTGATCGCCGGCCCGCCCGGCGCAGGCAAGGAGACCGTGGCGCGGATGATCCACGCCGCCAGCGCCCGGGCCAAGGCGGAGTTCGTCGTCATCAGCGCCGCCGGCATGACCCCCGAGCGCATGGATCTCGAGCTGTTCGGCGAAGAGGCCGAGACCGGTCGCCCGGCCAAGATCGGCGTCTTCGAGCGCGCCCATGGCGGCACCCTCTATCTGGATGAAGTGGCCGACATGCCTTTCGAGACTCAGAGCCGCATCCTGCGGGTGCTGGTGGAGCAGCGCTTCCGGCGCGTGGGCGGCGACAGCGACGTGCAGGTTGACGTTCGGGTCGTCTCCTCCACCTCGCGGGATCTGCGCGAGGAGATCGCCGGCGGGCGATTCCGCGAGGACCTGTTCCACCGCCTGAACGTGGTGCCGGTGATGGTGCCGGGACTGGCCGAGCACAGGGAGGATATCCCCGAACTGGTGGACTACTTCATCCAGCGCATCTGCGAGGCCACTGGCATGCCGCGCCGTCGGCTGGCGGACGACGCCCTGGCGACCCTGCAGGTCAAGGCCTGGCCCGGGAACCTGCGCCAGCTACGCAACAATGTGGAGCGGATGCTGATCCTGGCCTCAGGCGACCCCAGCGAAGCCATTAGCGCCGACATGTTGCCGGGCGATTCTTCGCCGTCGGACCAGGGTTCGTCGCTGGGGGCCGATCGGATCATCGCCCTGCCGCTGCGCGAGGCCCGCGAGGTCTTTGAGCGTGAGTACCTGAACGCCCAGATGCTGCGCTTCTCCGGCAACATCTCGCGCACCGCGGCCTTTATCGGCATGGAGCGCTCGGCCTTGCACCGGAAACTGAAGTCGCTTGGCCTTTCGGGCGCCCGCCCCGTGGAAGAAGAGGACGCCTGATGGGCCGCATCGCCTATGTGAACGGACGCTTCTCGCGTCATGATCAGGCCGTCGTCCATATCGAGGATCGCGGCTATCAGCTGGCTGACGCGGTCTACGAGGTGTGGTCGCTGTTCGATGGCAAGCTGGCCGATCCGGAGGGCCACTTCGCCCGCCTTGAACGGAGCCTGGGCGAGCTCAAGATCGCCATGCCCATGAGCCGGGCAGCCCTGACCATGGTGCTGAAGGAGACCGTGCGGCGGAACCGTATCCGCGAGGGGCTGGTCTATCTGCAGGTCGGCCGCGGTGTCGCGCCCCGCGATCACGCCTTCCCCCATCCAGGCACCCCGCCCAGCATCGTGGTCACGGTCAAGGCGATCGACCGCGCCGCCACCGAGGCCAAGGCCGCCAAGGGCGTCTCGGTGATCACCACCCAGGAGAACCGCTGGGGCCGTTGCGACATCAAGACGGTGGGCCTGCTGCCCAACGCGATGGCGAAGCAGGCGGCGAAGGAACGCGGGGCCGCGGAGGCCTGGTTCGTGGACGAGATGGGCCTGGTGACCGAGGGCTCGTCCTCCAACGCCTGGATCATCGACGCCGACGGCACGGTGCGCACTCGCGCCACCAACGCCAACATCCTGCGCGGCGTGACCCGCTACAGCCTGCTGGATATCCTGAGGGAGCAGGGGATGAAGGTGGACGAACGCCCCTTCACCCCCGATGAGGCGCGCGCCGCCAAGGAGGCCTTCATCACCGGCGCCGGGACCCTCGTCATGCCCGTCGTCGCAGTAGACGGGCAACCGGTTGGAGATGGAACCGTTGGGCCAGTGGCGATGAAGCTGCGAAGCCTCTATATCGAGCGTGCGCGAGCAACCGCGATCTGAACAGCACGGCGCGATTGCGTCGGTCACAGAGAGAGGTCTAGCGTCCAACTTGTGTGTGGCGGCCGTGTTGGCCGCCGATCCAGAACAAAGGGCGAAAAGCCATGTCGAACGAAAAGAAACAAAACCTGCAGGACACGTTTCTGAACAGCGTGCGCAAGTCGAAGACGCCGTTGACGATCTTCCTGGTGAACGGCGTGAAGCTGCAGGGCGTGGTCAGCTGGTTCGATAACTTCTGCGTGCTTCTCCGCCGCGATGGCCAGTCGCAACTGGTCTACAAGCACGCCATCTCGACCATTATGCCGGCCCAGCCCGTGCAATTGTACGAGCCGGCGGAAGACGAGGCCGATTGAACTCTAAACTCATAGATCGCGAAGTCCCCCCGCAGGGGGCCATCGTCATCCACCCCGTCCGTGACGAACGGGGCCAATCCCGGACCGCCGAAGGGCGGCTGGAGGAAGCCATCGGGCTTGCCCTGGCCCTGGATCTCGAGATCGCCGACGCCTTCATCGCGCCGTTGCGCAAACGCGTGCCCGCCACCCTGTTCGGCAAGGGCAAGGTCGAGGAGATCGGCAACATCATCGAGGCCGCCGAGGCTGACGTGGCGGTCGTCGACGACCAGCTGACTCCGGTGCAGCAGCGGAACCTGGAGAAGGCCTGGAAGGTCAAGGTCATCGACCGAACCGGCCTGATCCTGGAGATTTTCGCCCGCCGGGCGCGGACCAAGGAAGGGCGGCTGCAGGTCGAACTGGCGCGCCTGTCCTACGAGAAGTCACGCTTGGTCCGCACCTGGACCCACCTCGAACGGCAACGGGGCGGGGCAGGGGTGATGGGCGGTCCGGGGGAAACCCAGATCGAGACCGACCGTCGACTGATCGCCGACAAGATCGTCAAGCTGAAGAAGGAATTGGTCGAGGTCCGGCGGACCCGTGACCTTCAGCGCGGCGCGCGCCAGCGTCACCCCTACCCATCGGTCGCGCTCGTCGGCTACACCAATGCTGGCAAGTCGACCCTGTTCAACCGGCTGACCAAGGCCGAGGTGGTGGCCGAGGACATGCTGTTCGCCACCCTGGATCCCACCATCCGGATGCTGGACCTGCCCGACGGGCGGCCGGCGATCCTGTCGGACACGGTGGGCTTCATTTCCGAACTGCCGCACGAACTGGTCGAAGCGTTCCGCGCTACCCTGGAGGAGGTGAAGGAGGCCGATGTCATCCTGCACGTCCGCGACATCTCCAGCGACGAAACCGACGCGCAGGCGCAGGATGTGCGCACCGTGCTGTCCCGGCTCGGTGTGGAGATCGAGGAGCGACGCCTGATCGAGGTCTGGAACAAGCTGGACATGGTCGACGCCGAGGACCGCGACCGGGTGATCGGCGACGCCCGACGCGCCAATCCCCCGGCCATCACTGTCTCCGCCGTCACCGGCGAGGGCTGCGACGAACTGCTGGCGCTGGTCGCCGAGATGGTGGACGAGGCGCCCGCCGTTGAGATCACCGCAACGGCGGCTCAGGGCGCGGCTGTGGCCTGGCTCTACCGACATGGACGAGTGATGGAGCGCGAGACCCAGGACGATGGTGGCACGCGTCTTGCGGTGAAGCTGAGCGCCCAGGCCCTGGGACAGTTTGAGCAACTCTTCCCGCAGGCCCGCCTGCGGGCCTGACGCCGGAGCGTTTACGTGGACTATGTCCCTATCCAGCCTGGCCCGCGCCGGGCGCCTCCCGGCCTCATCGTGATGTCTGTTCTGGAGGTGCTTCTGGCGCTGGCTGCGGCGTGGGTCGGGCTGACCCGGATTTCGCCGAGCGAGATCATGAACCATCGTGAGGTGATCACGACCTTGGCGGGCGACACCCTGCCTCTGGCCCTGCTGGCCGCCCCGCCGCTGGCCTGGATCGCCTTCCTCCGCCGCGCCGACGGCGCGGTCTGGCCGCTGCTGTGGAGCCCGGGGATCTGGGCGTTGCTGATCATCGCAGGCGGCCTCTAGTCTACTCCGCGGCGGCAGCCTTCTCGGCCGCCTTGGCCGCGTCCCACAGAGCGTCCATTTCCGCCAGGTCCGACTGGTCCGGCGTCTTGCCACGCGCCTTCAACTCTCTCTCGATATGGCGGAAGCGGCGGGCGAACTTGGCGTTGGTGGCGCGAAGCGCATCCTCGGGGTCGATGTCCAGGGTGCGCGCGATATTGGCGACCACGAACAGCACGTCCCCCAATTCGGCCCGGGCCTTGTCCCGATCGTCAGCCGCGATCTCGACCTTCAGCTCGCGGACCTCCTCGTCGAGCTTGGCCACCACTTCCCCGATGGTTGGCCAGACGAAGCCCACGGTGGCGGCCCGACGCGACAGTTTCACCGCGCGGGTCAGGGCCGGGAGGCTGGCCGGCACGTCGTCCAGGAGGCTTTCGTTCCGGCCCTTGCCGGCGCGTTCCTTCGCCTTGATTTCCTCCCAGGCTTGGGTCTGCTGGGCGGCGGTGCGCTGCGCCTCGGCGCCGAACACATGGGGATGGCGGCGGATCATCTTCTCGGAAATGGCGTCGGCCACGTCGTCGAAGTCGAAGGCGTCTTGCTCCTGCGCCATGCGGGCATGGAAGACGACCTGGAACAGCAGGTCCCCGAGTTCATCCCGCAGGTCGGTCAGGTCGTTGCGCTCGATGGCGTCGGCGACCTCATAGGCCTCCTCGACGGTGTAGGGAGCGATGGTGGCGAAGGTCTGCTCAAGGTCCCACTCGCAGCCGCCCTGAGGATCGCGCAGACGGGCCATGATGGCCAACAGCCTGTCGATCGGTCGTTCCGCGGCCATGTTGCAAGATCCCAGGAGCACGCGGAAACCTGTTTTCCGCGAGGCGCGATCTGACCGCGCGCGGCGTGGCCAGGCAAGGGCGATCTGGGCCGACCGTGGGCCGGCGTCGGTTCAACGTGCGGCGTAGGACTCGCCGCGGCCATAGCGGTAGGCGAAACGATGGAAGGCGTAGTTCGCGTCCGACCAGGTGCTCTTGGTCCAGGCTTGGCGGATGTCGCTGTCGTACCATTGGAAATGGATAGGAGTGACTTCTCCGGTCACCGAGATCGCCTGACCATCAATGGTTGCGCCGCCGATTCCATAGCTCTCGTAGGACAGGCCTGGCTGGTTGCCGAGTTGGCGGAATGTCGGCCGGTTCGGCCGCACGTCGGTCAGCACCAGCTGCATGCGACCGCCAGCCAGCACACCGGTGCGCTCGAGCTCGCGGGTGACATCCCGGCGCAGTTCGGCCGCCAGGCGGTCGACATCCCGCACGCCGAGATCGTCGGCGGCCTTCTTCTGAAGTTCAGGCGAGATGGAAACCTCGACACTGCCCACGGTCGATAGCGGCGCGGCCATAACCGAACTCGCCGCCAGGGCCGCGAGAGAGGAAAGAATGAGGCGCATGAGCAGGCTCCGAGGATGAAGCAGTGTCAGGCGGATATGGGGGTCGGCCGCCCGAGCGCCATGGAGCCGCCCAAGCGTGGCCTTACTGTGGCGAAGCTTGTGCTAGTCGGCGGTGGCTTCGGCCACAACCTTCGGCTTGGCCTTTGCGCGGGTCTTCTTGACCTTCACAGGCGCGGGTTCCGGCTCGGGATCGGGCTGCGGATCGACATCCAGGAGGCTGAGGGGGATGTTGCCGACCTTCACCCGGACGCCGACGAAGCGCATTTCGCCGTCGATGAAGCTGACCTCATCGAGGCCGACCTCGGGGCTGCGCTTGATCAGGGATTCGTCACGGAAAGTCAGGCGAAGCAGCATGGTGTCGCGCGACACGCCGTCAGCTTCGGCCTTGGTCACGGCCGCACGCAGGTCTTCAATGGTGGGGCCGCGGGTGCTGGTGGCTGCAACCTTGTAGGACTTGATCATCATTCGCCTTTCTTCCCCGAGGGGCCCCGCCTTGGGCGGCACGCGTCGGGCAGGTCGGCGGGGTTGGGCGGCGCGCCGACAGGGCTCCAGAGAGCGGCCTGAACCATAGCACAAACCCGGCCCGCCGGGGGTCTTTCATGGACCTGTCTCAAAACAGACAGACAAAACGAAAACGGGCCGGCGCGAGGCCGGCCCGTCAGAACGTTCAGGACTCCGCGTTTGCGGACGTCCGGTTCGTCTTAAGCCGCAGTCAGTTGCCCGGCGGACATCTTGCCGCTGCGCTGATCGCGTTCAAGTTCGTAGTTGAGCTTTTGACCTTCGTGGATCGAGCCCAGGGTCGAACGTTCAACAGCCGAAATGTGGACGAACACGTCGCCGCCGCCATTTTCAGGCTCGATGAAACCGAAGCCCTTGGTCGCATTGAACCACTTCACAGTACCGGTAGCCATAGTCGTTTAGTCCTAGCAATAGTGTATTCGGCTGACAAAGCGTCGCCGCAGAATCAAAGTTCATGATGGTAGGGAGGGTAACTTCGGGGTCTCACCAGTGGTGAGCCGAAATCGCGAGCCGCGCCAAGTCGAAATTCGATGAGGCCCATCTCTCATGAATGTCTTCAGAACGCAAGGCATTGTTGGCGCTGGGGCAGGGTCACCGGTCCGGGAAACCGCCCGGCCGACCGGGTTTTCTCACATCTTCAGAGGCGACACATAGCCGGTGAGCTCGAGGTAGCCGCGGGCGCCTGGCGCCCTTACAGCTCCCTCCCAATAGACCGGACCGCCGGTGGCCCGGCTATCGAGTTCCTGGTCATCGAAGAGCGGCGTCAGTCGCCAGCGGCGCTCGCCGGTCGGGGTGCGCACAATCACCTCGCCCTGCACTGGATACCGGCCCCCGGTCCGTGGCGAGCGCCAGATCCGCTCCGTGGTGAACCGCACGTCTTGTGGCCCCAGTCGAGAGGTCGTGCCGTCCGCCGCTCGCAGGGACCCGCCGGACCACAGCGCGTTTCCGGCCGCATCACGCACCCGGAAAGCGGTGAGGGCGCCCCCATCGTCCAGGTTCAGCCCCACCCAGTCCCAGCCGACGGCCTTCGGATCGAGCAGGGTGGAGGACCACTCGTGATCGAGCCAGGCCTCGCCGGTGACCTTGGCGCGCCCGCGGCCCTGGAGGACTGAACCGGTCACCTTCAAGTGCGGCAGGCTGTAATAGTGGCTGGCCTGGGCGGGCAGGGGACCTTTGCGGCTAAGCCCCCGGTCGCCCTGCAACAGGACCGGCTGGGTCGGAGTAAAGGCGAGATCGAGGGTGAAGTCGGCGCCGATGGCCTTGGCGACGAACCGGCCATCCGCCCCACGCTCCAGGCGCCAGTCGTCGATGACGATACGGGCGTCCTTGGTGGAGGCTTCCGCCAGGCCAAGGCCCTGGCGAGCCATGCGCCCATCGTGCCGCAGCCTGCCCACCGCGGGGTCCGACAGGCCAGCATGGGCGAATAGGATCTGCTTGGGTGCGAAGGCGCTGGGGTTGCGCTGGTCAACCGACAGGCGGCTGCGGAAGAAGGTCACCTGGAAGCCGAGGTCGCGGCCGTCTTCCGTCTTCAGCCAGCCCGTGACGTACCACCACTCGGTCCGGTAGTCGGGATGCGAGCCGTGGTCGGCGGGGAAACTCAGGGGGCGGCCGGCCCGCACCTCGGGAAACACCGGCAGGACCGGCTTGTCCGCCGCCGCGGCGGTCAGCATCCAGGCCAGCAGAGCAAGGCCTGCCAGCCGCAAGGCGCGGGGCATCACCAATCCTCTCGCACGGCGCGGACGGCGTCGGCCGACAGCGCCCGCCGGCCGGCCAGCACGGCTGTTCCCGCCCCGGCCGCGACCAAGGCTATGGCGAGGCTTGCGAATAGACCAAGGGGAAGGCGGGTTTCCATCGTCCAGTGAAAGGATTGCGGGTTCACGACATGGATCAGCACCTGGCTCATGGCGAGACCGAGGCCCAGCCCGGCGATGACCCCCACAGCCCCCAGCAGCCCGCCCTCCACGGCCAACATCAGGACGATCTGCCGGCGCAGGACGCCCACATGGCGCAGCATGCCGAACTCCTTGGTCCTGGCCAGGGTCTGGGCCGAGAAGGTGGCGGCCACCCCGGCCAGCCCGACGACAATGGCGATGGCCTCCAGGGCGTAGGTCAGGGCGAAGCTGGAATCGAACAGGCGCAAGGCTATCGCTCGCATCTGCCGCGTCTCGAAAAACTGGACCTGGGCGGCGAGGGCCGGGGGCAGGGTGGCGCGGATCACCTCGCGGGTGCTGGCCGCCGTCGCGCCGGGCGACAGGCTGAGGGAAGCTTCGGTGCGCAGGTCGTCGCCAGTCAGGCGGGTGTAGTCGGCCTCGTCCATGGCGACGGCGCCGGATTGGCGGGCATAGTCGCGCCAGACCCCGGCCACGAACACATTCGGGTCTCCGCCGCCGAGGGGAAGGACCATCCTTTGGCCGACGCGGTGGCCATAGAGCCGGGCGGCCGGTTCCGAGAGCCAGACCGGCGTCACGCCCGGCGGTGCGGTCGCGGTGCGCCCGATCACCGGGAGACTGGCCTTGGGCTGGGCCTTGTCCACTGGCCGGACCAGCAGGACGAGGGGCGGCATGTCGGCCGAAAGCTGCATGGGCAGGGACTTCTGGAACACGATGTCCGCGACGCCCGGCGCCCGCGCGATTCGGGCGCGGGTCTCGGCGTCAAAGCCGCCGCTCTCGACCCGGAACAGCAGGTCCGACGGCAGAATTTCGGTCAGCCAATCGTCCACCGAGCCCCGCAGACTGGCCACCATGACCGCCATGGCCACCATCAGGCTGGTGCTGGCGACGATCCCGCACAGCGCGACCGCCGCCTGGGCCGGCGCGCCCCACAGGCGCTTGATCGCCAGGTCGATGGAGACATTGCCGCGGCCGGCCCCCAGCAGGGGGGTCAGCAGGATCCTGGCGAGCCAGGGCATGGCCGCGACGCCGCCGGCCAGCATCAGCGCGATGGAGAGATAGCCGAACAGCGGCAAACCCCAGACGGCCGGCAGGAAAGCCGCGGCGCCGCCCGCCGCCAGGAGGCCCAGGCCCCACCACCCGGCGGGACGGGTATTGGGATCGTTCTTGTCGCCCAGGTCCTTGAGCGCGATGCCCGGCTGTGCGCGACCAGCCTCAAGGGCTGGCAGCAGGCTGCCGAGCAAGGCGGCCACCAGTCCAAGGACGAAGAAGACCACGACGGGGAGGGGCGCCACGACGAGGTCGGGGGCCGTGCCCCGGAAATAACCGCCGCCAAGGTCGCCGCCCAGGAAGCGCAGGGTTCCCATCGCGACGCCAAGCCCGAGGGCGAGCCCGAGCGCGGCCCCGACGCCGCCGAGCAGGGCGCCCTCGACGAAGACCTGGGCCAGCAGACCGCGGCGCTCGAGACCCAGGACCCGGAGCAGGGCGAACTGCGGCCGCCGGCGTGCCACCGACAGGGATTGGGCCGAATAGACAAGGAACCCGCCAGTCAGCAGGGCCATCATGGCCAGCATTTCCAGATTGACCCGATAGGCCCTGGTGAGGTTGTCGCCACGCCGCGCCTCCGACTGCGCGGTGACAATCTGGGCGTCAGCAGGGAGGCGGGCGCGCAGGGCGGCCTGCACCGCAGCGGGGTCGGCGCCTGGCGTGAACTTAAGGTCGATGCGCTGCAGACGCCCCAGGCTGCCGAACAGCCACTGGGCGGTGGCGATGTCCAGCACCGCCACCTGCTGCTCCGAGGTCGCGCCGCTCAGCAGGCCCGCCACGACGAATTCCACGCTGCGCCCCGCCGCCGTGATGGTCACCGCCTCGCCAACCTGGCGACCGCTGGCCGCCAGAGCGGCTGGCGACAGGACGATGGCCCGGGGATCGAACAGGCTCTCCGGCACGAAGCCGCTGGCCCCCTGCGCGGGGGCCGACACCCGACCAAGCAGGGCAGGGGTGACGCTGGCGGCCCGCAGCGGGTCGATCCCGAGGACGGTCAGACGGCCGCCCTCCAGGGATCGCGATGGGCCGGTCCCGAACCGCGCCGACAGTTCGACGACCGGGCTCGCCGCGGCGATTCCCGGCGTCCGCGCCAGGACCGGATAGAGCGCTTCGTCGAAGCCGAGCGGCGTCGTGGCATGGACCTGCAGGTCGGCGTCAGCGTTCACCGAGCGCACCGCCTGGGCCAGCTCGTTCTGGGCCGAACCGTTGATCAGGTGGACAGCGAAGCCCAGGGCCACGCCGATGGCGATGGCCAGGGCCGCCGTCACCACACGGCCAGGATGGTCGCGCCATTCCCCGACCATCATCCACCTGAGCGCCGTGCGGCTGAGAGGGCGGCGATCAGCCGGCATGGCGCAGGCCGTCGCGCGTGAGAACAAGGCTGCGGTCGGCCACGGCCGCTGCGCGCTCGGAATGGGTCACCAGGATCGCGGCCGCGCCCGAGCCGCGCACCTCGGCGACAAACAGGTCGAGAATCCGCGCCGCGGTCTCGGGATCGAGGTTGCCGGTGGGCTCGTCGGCCAGGACCAGGGCCGGTCGGTGGACCAGGGCGCGGGCCAGGGCGACGCGCTGAAGCTCGCCGCCGGAAAGCTGCGAGGGCCGGTCGCCAGCCCGGCCAGGCAGGCCGATCGAGTCCAGCATCGTCGTGGCCTTCGCCGTCGCCTCACCGGCCTCCACATTCTGAAGGACGAGGGGCAGGGCGACGTTCTGGGCCAGGGTCAGGTGCGGCAGGATGTGGAAGGCCTGAAACACGAAGCCGATCCGGTCCCGCCGCACCCGCGTGCGCCCGTCCTCGTCCAGGCTCTCCAGGGCCACGCCGTCGATGGCCACGCCGCCGTTGTCAGCCTGGTCCAGTCCTGCGACCAGGTTCAGCAGGGTGGACTTGCCAACCCCGGACTCGCCCATGATGGCGACGATCTCGCCGGGCGGAACGTCCAGGTCCAGGCCCTCGAACAGGACGCGGCCGCCTGGAACGGATTTGCGCAGGGCGGTGAGGGAAAGGACCGGGGGACTCATGCCCGCCAACCTAGCGCAAGCCGCCGCCGACACCACTCGACCGACTCATCTGATCCGGCGGAAAGCCCCTCAGCCCGGGAGCACACCATGACCGTTGAGATCGCCGCCTTCGTCGCCCGTTGGGCCGCCTCGCCGTTCGGCGCCCTGGTGGCCGCCCCATGGGACGTCACCCAGCATGTGCCGAGGCCCACGTGGCGGCGGCGATTGCATGTCTCTCAACAGACTACGTGGTTAACGGCGACGTGGCGCTGCACCGTTCCGCCACGGTCGAGGCCGGCGCTGTCGTAAAGGGCCCGGCCATCATCGGTCCGCTCTGCTTCGTGGCCGCCGGGGCCTATCTCCGCGGCGGCGTCTTCCTCGACGAGGCCTGCATCGTGGGGCCGAACGCGGAGCTGAAGACCAGCTTCATGTTCAAGGGCGCCAAGCTGGCTCACCTGAACTTCGTCGGAGATTCCATCCTGGGAGCGGGCGTGAACATCGAGGCGGGCGCCATCGTCGCCAACTACCGCAACGAGCTGGAGGACAAGGCCATCCGCATCGCCTGGCGCGGCGGCGTGCTCGAGACCGGCGTGGAGAAGTTCGGTGCACTGCTGGGGGACGAGACCCGGGTCGGCGCCAATGCGGTGATCGCGCCGGGCGCGATCCTGGAGAGGACGGCTCGTGTGGTGAGGCTGGCCCTGGTGGACCAGTATCCACACTGAGGGGACGGCGCATGACGCCCGCGCCGTCATATCGTTTCGTCGCCTAAGGAATATTATCGGAAATTATGACCTGGCGTTGGGGCATGCCGTGGCGTGACCTTTGACGCTTCCTCCAGGCTCTGGCTAGGCTCGCGCAACACCCAGACCGCCAGGAGTTCCGCCATGAGTCAGTTGCCCAAGGCCTGCATCATCGGCGCCGGCTGCTCCGGCTTCACGACCGCCAAGCGGCTGAAGGACTTCGGCATTCCCTACGACTGCTTCGAGATGTCCGACGACATCGGTGGCAACTGGTACTTCAAGAACCCCAACGGCATGTCGGCCTGCTACGAGAGCCTGCACATCGACACCTCGAAATGGCGCCTGGCCTTCGAGGATTTCCCGGTCCCGGCCGACTGGCCTGATTTCCCGCATCACGCCCAGCTGCTGCAGTACTTCAAGGACTACGTGGACCACTTCGGCCTGCGCGAGACCATCACCTTTAACACCGGCGTCCAGCAAGCCCGGCGCACTCCGGACGGCCTCTGGTCAGTGGCGCTTTCCACTGGCGAAACCAGAACCTACGACGTGCTCTTCGTCTGCAACGGCCACCACTGGAGCCCGCGCATTCCCGAGTATCCGGGCGCGTTCGACGGCCCGGCCTTCCACAGCCACGCCTATTGCGACCCCTTCGATCCCGTCGACATGCGTGGCAAGAACGTCGTCGTGGTGGGCATGGGCAATTCAGCGATGGATATCGCCTCGGAACTCGCCCAGCGGCCCATCGCCAAGACCCTCTGGGTCTCCGCCCGCCGTGGCGTCTGGGTTCTGCCCAAGTACATGAACGGCAAGCCGGCCGACAAGTCGGCGATGCCGACCTGGATGCCGCGCAAGCTGGGCCTCTCCATGGCCCGCAAGATGATCAAGAAAACCCTTGGAAACATGGAAGATTACGGCCTTCCCAAGCCTGATCACGAGCCCCTCGAGGCCCACCCTTCGGTCAGCGGCGAGTTCCTGACCCGCGCCGGCTGCGGCGACATCAGGTTCAAGCCAGCCATCAAGGCCCTGGAGGGCCACCGCGTCCGCTTCGCCGACGACACGGTCGAGGATGTCGACGCTATCGTCTTCGCCACCGGCTACGACATGCGCTTCCCGTTCTTCGATGACCCCGAGCTCGTCCCGGACGCTAATCACCGCCTGCCGCTGTTCAAGCGCATGATGAAGCCCGGCGTGCCGAACCTGTTCTACATGGCCCTGGCCCAGCCCCTCCCGACCCTGGTGAACTTCGCCGAGCAGCAGAGCAAACTGGCTGCCGCCTACCTCGCCGGCCGCTACCTGCCGCCGCCCGCCGCCGAGATGGAACGGATCATCGTCAAGGACGAGGAAACCCACCTGGGCCAATACTACCAGGCCAAGCGCCACACCATTCAGGTCGACTTCGGAATCTATGTCGACGACCTGCACCGCGAAATCGCACGTGGCGCAAAGCGGGCGAAGGCGGCGGGCCATCACCTCCCCGTGCCCGGCCGCGCCCTGGCGGACGCCTGACTGTCAGGGCCGACCCGCATACCCAAAATGGGTATAGCGTTGACAGTGACACGTACCATGCCGCAAGACGCCAAGCTTCACTGTGGCAGGAGTACAGGATGAGCGTCGGCGAACAGGCCCTTGAGCCTAACGAGAAGATCGCCTCGATCATCACCGCCGAGCTTCTGCTGCGCATTGCTTGCAGCATGAACAAGGAGTTCGGAGCCGACTACAACGGCTTCGTCGTCTATCTGACGATCCTCGCCACCAGCGTCGGCCGGGTTTTCCGCGCCGAAGGCTTCGATCCCGCGGTGGACCCCGACCTCGTGGGGTTGGTCAATGTTCCGGGGATCTCGCGCGCCGGCGTCTCCCGGACCACAGGCATTCCCAAGGAGACCGTGCGCCGTAAGGTCGAGGACCTGATGGCCAGGGGGTTGGTGCGCGAGAGTAGCCGCGACGGGTCGCTGAAGCCCAATTTCGAGCCCCCTGCCCCCAATTTCACCGAGCACATCACCCGCAACACCATCTCGATCCGCCGGTTTGGTCGCGAGCTGCGGCGCCACGCGGGCATGGAGCTCTAAGGCAGCCTCAAGTCGCCGCCCGCGATGGCTCGCAGGGTCTCGACGAAGAACAAGGGCTCCAGGGCGGTGATCCGCGCCTCCAGGCTGTCGACCGTCTCGCCAGGGGCGAGGGTCAATTCGCGGCGGGTCAGGACCGGCCCCCGATCATATTCCTCGTCGACCAGGTGGATCGTGGCGCCGCTTTTCAGCGCGCCTGCGGCGATCACCGCCTCATGGACCCGGCGGCCGTACATGCCCTCGCCGCCGAACTCTGGCAGCAGGCCCGGATGGATGTTGACGACGCGGTGCTGATAGCGGGCCAAGGTCGCGGGTCCCAGCTTGCGCAGGTAACCTGACAGGACCACCAGTTCGACGCCGGCGGCCTCCAGGGCGTCGCGCAAGGCGATATCCGCAGCGGCCGGATCGCGTTCCGTAGGGATGCAGAGGTTGGGCACGCCGCGTTCCTGCGCAAAGGCCAGCGCTCCGCTCTTGCGGTTGTTGCTGACGACCAGCCGCGCCTCGGCCCGAAGCTCGCCAGCGGCTATGGCGTCGACGATCGCGCGAAACGACGACCCGTTCCTCGACGCGAGGAAACCCAGCTTAAGCAGCAAAGACATCAGGTGAATTCGCCACTGAGTTGATGTTCGAAACGCAACCCGTCGAAGCCCGGTTCGACCCCGGCCGGCAGCTTGGACTTGAGGTCTTCGTAGTCCAGGTCGATGTGCATGTTGGTTAGGACCGTGCGCCGGGGCTTCAAGCGCGCCACCCACTCCAGGGTCCGCTCGACATGGGCGTGGGTCGGGTGCGGGGTCCAGCGCAGCGCATCGACGATCCAGACATCGAGGTCAGCCAGGGCCGCGAAGGCCACCTCGTCCAGGTTCACGACATCGCTGGAATAGGCCACGCCGCCAAAGCGATAGCCCACCGAGCGAACGCCGCCATGATCCTGGTCGAAGGTGACGACAGGAATCACGCCCGAGGGCCCGGACACGCTCCACGTCTCGCCGTGCGGCGGGATCGGCCTCAGGTCAGCGATGCCGGGATAGCCGCCCTCCCCCTCGAAGATGTAGCCGAAACGCCGCCGGGCGGAGACCGCGGTGGCCTCGTCGGTATGGCAGGGAATGCGGGCCCGCTGGCGGATAAAGAAGGCCCGGATGTCGTCGATGCCGTGAATCTGGTCGGCGTGGTCGTGGGTCAGCAGCACGGCGTCCAGGCGCCTCGCGCCCGCGTCGGATGTCTGGCTCACCAAGTCCGGAGAGGTGTCGACGATAAGAGTCGTGGAGGTCTCTGGCGCATCGCCGGTGCGCCGCACCAGCAGCGAGCAACGGCGGCGGCGGTTCTTCGGATTGGCCGGATCGCAGGCGCCCCAGTCGCCATCGGCCCGCGGCACGCCCCCGGACGAGCCGCAGCCAAGAATGGTGAACTCAAGGGCCGCGCTCACGGCCGCGGGATCCGCTTGAACAGGTTGAAGAAGGCGTCCTCGGTCCGCTGCTCGGCCTCATCAAGGCCCCAGCCGCGAATCTCCGCCAGTTTGACCAGGACGTCGGGCAGATAGGCGGGCTCATTGCGCCGACCCCGGTGTGGGACCGGGGCCAGATAGGGGCAGTCGGTCTCCACGACGATCCGATCGGCAGGCATCTCGCGCACCACGGCGCGGACATCTTCGGCCGCCTTGAAGGTGGCGATACCGGAAACCGAGAACCAGGCGCCCAGCGCCGCGCACCGGATCGCGAGTTCGGCCCCTGAGGTGTAGCAGTGCATCAACAGGGGGAAGGCGCCCTTGGCGTGCTCCTCCTCAAGAATATCGCCCATGACCTGGTCGGCTTCGCGCGTGTGGACCACCAGGGGCAGGCCGGTCTCGCGCGCCGCCAGGATATGCTGACGGAACACCGCGGCCTGAATCTCACGGGGGCTGAGGTCGTAGTGGAAATCCAGCCCGCACTCGCCAATACCCACCACGCGCGGGTCGACGGCGAAGTCGATCAGGGTCTGGGCCGTGAGGTCTGCATGGTCCTTGGCCTCATGCGGGTGCGCGCCCACCGTGCACCAGATGTCCGGATGGTTCGCCAGCGCCCGGACCGCCGGGAAATTCGGGATCTTGTCGCAGATATTGACCATCAGCCCGACGCCAGCGGCGCGCGCGCGGTCGATCACCGCCTCGCGGTCCTCGTCGAATTGCGGGGCGTGCAGGTTTACGTGACTGTCGATCAGCATGACGGGCTCAGGCGCGCGCGGCGTCACGCAGTTCGGAAAGCGCCGTGAACAGGGCGTCGGCGCGGTCGAGGTTCACGGCTTCCACCTCGCGCGGCAGGCGCTGCAGCGTCTCCCACGCCGAGGCCCAGCGATCAAGGCCGCCGTGGCCATCCGCCGCCTGGGCCAGCACACGGGCATGGACCCGCTCGGCCAGGCGTTCGAACAGCAGGTTGAACTGGGTCGCGCCTTCCCCGCCGCGGAACCGGTCGGCCAGGGACAGAGCCGCGGCCTCATCCACCTGAGGCAAGTCGCGCAGCAGCTCCTTGGCCGCGTCATCGATCGCCACGGCGCCGGCGTTGGCCAGGGCCCAGGCCCGCCCAGGCGCCCCTACCGACATGCGCGCCAGGCGGATGGCCTCCTCGGCGTTGGCGCTGGTGTGCGACCGGACAAAGGCGGCGGTGTCGCCCTCCGACAGGCCATGGAAGGTCAGCCTGCGGCAGCGCGAGCGGATCGTGGGCAACAGCCGGCCCGGTGAATGGGAGACCAGCAGCAGCACCCCGCTGGGGGGCGGCTCCTCCAGGGTCTTCAGGACGGCGTTGGCGCTGTTGGCGTTCAGGTCGTCGGCGGCGTCGATGATCGCCACACGATGCGGGGCGCTGGCGGGGGATTTCGAGAAGAACTCCGACAGCTTGCGCGCCTCGTCCACCGGGATGACCTTGCGCGGCTTGCCGTCCTCGCCCACGCGCTCCAGCACCAGGATGTCGGGATGGGAGCGCGCCATTATCTGGCGGCTGACGGGATGTGCCGGATCGGCGCCCAGCGTGCCGTATTCAGGGGCGGGCGGCGCCCCCAGCAGACGGCGGGCCGCCCGGTACGCGAAGGTGGCCTTTCCGACGCCTTCCGGCCCGGTGAGCAGCCAGGCGTGGTGCAGGCGGCCCCGAGCGCGGCTGGCCTCGAACGACTCTTCAGCCGCCTCATGGCCTTGCAGCCCAAAGACATCACGCGGATGGGGGATGTCCTCAGCCATGGACCGGCAATCGTGCGGCCACGGCGGTCCATACGGCGGCCTCGACGCCCTCAATGGTGTCGGCGGCCTCCACCAGGACGCACCGGTCTGGTTCGACGGCGACGATCTCGCGGAAGGCGGCCCTCAAGCGTTCGTGGAAGGCTGCCCCCTTGGATTCGAACCGGGTTTCGGCGTGCCCCGACGCCTCGGCATGGGCCTCGGCGCGGGCCAGCCCCACCTCGACCGGCAGATCGAACACCAAGGTTAGATCCGGCCGCACCTCCGCCAGGACGTGGTTCTCCAGAGCCGCGATCAGGTCCGGCGCCACGCCCCCGGCGCCGCCCTGGTAGGCGCGGGTGGAATCGGCGAACCGGTCGCACACCACCCAGGCGCCGCGTTCGAGCGCGGGAACAATCGTCCGTTCGATGTGATCGCGCCGGGCCCCATACATCAGCAGGGTCTCGGTCACCGGGCTCCAACGGTCTGCGGAGCCGGTCAGGACCAGGGCGCGGATCGCCTCGGCGCCGGGGGAACCCCCCGGTTCGCGGGTGGCGACGACCTCGATCCCGCACGCTTCGAGGCGCGCCACAAGGCGTCGGACCTGGGTGGATTTCCCAGCGCCCTCTCCGCCTTCGAAGGTGATGAACTTGCCGCGCGACACCGGCGCAACATGGCCGGTTCGCGCGGTTTGTCGAGGCCTAGAAGGGTCTCAAGACCCGGGCCTCGGCAAAACCGTAGGACGCCACCTTGTCGCGCAGCCCCCAGGCCTCCCCTTCGTCGGCGCCGCCCTGCAGGACGACCCGATAAAGGGTGACGCCATCGGGCCGCTGCACCGGCTCGATGATGGCCTGTCCGGCGGTGGAGAGCTGATCGGCGACCCGCTGGGCGTTGCTGCGATCACTGAAGGCACCGGCCTGAACCCTGTAGGCGCTGGCCCGCACGACGGCTGGCGCGCTGGCATAGACCGGCGCCGCCGAGGACACGGGCGGTATCTGGATCGAGGCTATCGCGGCCCCCGTGATCGGCGGCAGGCTGGCGGCGGCCACCGAGACCGGCGCCGGCGGCGTGTAGGCCGGCAGCGGAGCGGAATAGGCCGGCGGGATGTAGCTTGCCGAGGCATAGGCCGGAGCCGGAGCGGCGTTACTGGCGTACCGCAGACCCGTGTCAGGCCCGCCCAGGGTCGCGGGACCCACATACTTCACCCGGACGTTGGCGAGCCCCTTGCGGTCATAGCCGAGTTGGCGCGCGGCCTCGTGGCTCAGATCGATCACCCGTCCGCCCACAAAGGGCCCGCGGTCGTTCACCCGCACCCGCAGGGTCTTGCCGTTGTCGAGATTGGTGACCTCGACCATCGAGGGCAGCGGAAGGGTCGGGTGCGCCGCCGACACGGCGTTCATGTCGAAGGTTTCGCCGTTGGCCGTCGGCTTCATGTGGAAATCGTCGCCGTACCAGGAGGCGGTGCCGGTAGCGTTGTAGTGGGGATCTTCGTGCGGCACGTACCAGACGCCCGCCACCTGGTAGGGAGAACCGACCTTGTAGCGCCCCCCTGCCCCAGACGGCGCCTTGCCGGTCGTGGCGTCAGGCAGCTTGCCGGCCAACCTGGGTTGCGGCGTGGCGCAGGCCGCCAGGGCGACGCCGGCCACCAGGACGACAGCGAGGTTGCGCGCGGTGGCGCTGTGACGATGGGCGTTCATTGGCCGCAAATCCTTCTTCCCACGCGCCCCCCAGCACGCGGTTCTGGCATCCACAGTGCCTGTAAGGATTTGCACGACAGTTAAGGAAGACGGTTAATTCGTTAAGCCTGCGCCGAATCCCCGACGCACATATACTTTCGCGAGTGGGGGGCGGAGTTCGCGCATTGCGACGTGGCGACCGGTGCGCCCCGATCCTTTGCGAGGTTCGGCATGTCGATCTGGGATTGGCTTCTCAACCCTTCGGGCCTGACCCCCCACGGCTTTTGCCTGAGCTGGGCGCCTGGCCTGGTGACGATCCATGTCGTCTCCGATGTGCTGATCGGCCTGTCCTACTTCTCCATCCCGCTGGCGATCGCCGCCTTCGTCCGGCGTCGACCGGACCTGCAGTACGGGTGGGTGGCATATCTGTTCGTGGCGTTCATCCTGGCCTGCGGGACCACCCATCTTATGGCGATCCTGACGCTCTGGGTGCCGGCCTACGGGATTGAGGGGCTGATCAAGATGGCGACCGCGATCCTGTCCATCGCCACGGCCGCCATCCTCTGGCCGCTGATCCCCCGCGCCGCCGCCCTGCCCTCGGTGGCGCAGCTGGAACAGTTGAACCTTCGACTGCGGGAGAGCGAGGCCGAGGCGCGGCTGTCCAATCTGGAGCTTGAGCGCCGTGTCGCCGAACGGACGAGCCAGCTGGAGCGGGCCAACGCCCAATTGACCGAAGCCCTGGCCGAACGGTCCCAGGCTCAGCAGGCGCTGGCGCGTAACGAGGCCGAGTATCGCGCCAGCTTCGAGGCTGCTGCGGTCGGCAAGATTCAGACCGACCCCCTCACCGGCAAGTACATCCGCGTCAACCGCGCCTTCGCCCATATGCTGGGTTACGAACCAGAGGATCTGATCGGCCAGGACGGCTGGAGCTTCACCTGGCCTGAGGACCGCGAAGAGGGTCGGGAAGGCTATGCTCGGCTCCTTGCCGGAGAGGTCAGCACCTATCACCGTGAGAAGCGTTATCTGCGACGGGATGGGCAGCCGGTCTGGGGACGGTTGTCGGGGTCTATCGTCCGCGACCCGGAAACCAATGAGCCGCTGCTCTCCATTGGGGTCGTTGAGGACATCGATGAACGCCACAAGGCCCAGGCCGCGCTGGAGACCGCCAAGCGGGACCTGGAAGATATGGTCGAGGCGCGCACGGCGGCCCTGAGGCAACGTGACCTCCTGCTTCGGGAGGTCTATCACCGAGTGAAGAACAACCTCCAGATCGTCGACAGCCTCCTGGTGATGCAGGCCCGGCAGGTTTCCGACCCAGGGGCCAAGGAGGCCCTGTTGAGCCTTCGCAGCCGGGTCTACGCCCTGGGCCTCGTCCATCATCAACTGATGGGATCGACCAACCTCAGCACCTTCGATGTCGCCCCATTCCTCCACGAGCTGTCCACCAACGTGGTGGAGGGCGGCGCCGATCAGAATATCGAACTCAACGTGGAAGCGATCCCGCTCGAAGTGGGTCTGGACTTCGCCATTCCCCTCGGGCTGTTGGTGACGGAGCTGGTGACCAACGCCCTGAAGCATGCTTTCCCGGGCAGGCCGGGGACCATTGACGTCATGCTCCGACGTGGCGCTGACGGGAGCATCGCGCTAATCGTCGCCGATAATGGCGTCGGCTATGCTGCCGACGGGGCCCATGCAGGCGGAACAGGTTCCGGACTGGGGGCCAGCATTATCAAGGGCTTGGTGTTGCAGATGGGGGGCATGATGTCGGTGGCGGGGGACAAGGGAACCAGGGTCGAGATTCGCTTCGCCGCGCCGGTGGCGTCTTGAGCGACCTTCGTGACTGCGTCCTGATCGTCGAGGACGAATTCCTGATCGCCGAGGGTCTGCGCTATCAGATCGAGGAAATGGGCCAGAGCGTCTGCGCGATCGCTGCGACCGCCGAGGACGCCATCGCCGCGGCCCAGGCGCACCGGCCCCGGATTGTGCTGATGGACATGCGTCTGCGCGGCGAGAAGGACGGCGTCGACGCCGCCCTGGCGATCTACGACACGGTCGGCTCGAAGGTGATCTTCATCACCGGATCGCGGGAGCCGGCGACCATGGCCCGCATCGACACCGACCACCCGGCGGCGGTGCTGTTCAAGCCGCTCTCGGAACGCCAGCTGCGCCACACCATCGAGGAGGTGCTGGCGCGCTGAGGTGGCGGACGGGGTGGGATTCGAACCCACGGTGGGCTTTCACCCACGGCGGTTTTCAAGACCGCTGCCTTAAACCACTCGGCCACCCGTCCAGGTTTGAAACCTAGTCCTTGGCGCGTTCCACATAGGAGCCGTCCTCGGTGAGGATGACCACCCGGGTGCCCGGCGCAATATAGGGCGGCACCATGGTGCGCAGGCCGTTGGAGAGCACCGCGGGCTTGTAGGACGACGAGGCGGTCTGGCCCTTCACCGACGGCTCGGTGTCGACGATCTCGAAGGTGGCCAGGCGCGGCAGGGACAGGGCGATCGGCACGTCGTTGTGGGTCGAGAGCTGGACCGTCATGTTCTCCTGCAGATAGGCGGCGGCGTCGCCGATCACCTCTTCGCTGGCGGTGAGCTGGTCGTAGTTCTCGGGGTTCATGAAGTGGAACCCGTCGGCGTCCTGGTAGAGGAAGGTGTGGTCGCGCTCGTCGACGAAGGCCTTCTCCACCGACTCCGTGGTGCGATAGCGTTCCGACACCTTCACCCCGTCGGAGATGCGCCGCATGTTCAGCTGGGTCACCGGGGTGCCCTTGCCGGGGTGGATGTTCTCGGCGCTGAGCACCACGTAGAGCTTCCCGTCCATGTCGACGACGGCGCCCTTGCGGAGCGAGCTGGCGGCTACCTTTGGCAAGTCATTCGTCCTCTGGTCGCGGCGGGCCAATGGCCGGCGCGTTGTGCTAGGTTCCTGCGCTCCTATAGCGATCCGGGCCAGGATCGCCAGTCTCTTGGAGCGCCGCGCGTGACCTCCCCCCTGCCCTCGCCCTGGTGGCGGCCCGAGAACCACCAGGACCGCAGGCCCTTCCTGCTGGGGCGCAACGCCATACAGAGGGCCATCCGGGGCTGGTTCGAGGACCGGGGCTTCACCGAGGTGGACGCCGCGGCCCTGGCCGTATCGCCGGGCAATGAGGCCCATCTGCACGCCTTCGCCACCGAGGCCGTCACGACGGACGGAGTGCGGTCGCAGCTCTATCTGCACACCTCCCCGGAGTTCGCCTGCAAGAAGCTGCTGGCCGCCGGCGAGACGAAAATCTTTGATTTCGCAAAGGTTTGGCGCAACCGCGAGCGCGGCGCCCTGCACCATCCGGAGTTCACCATGCTGGAGTGGTACCGCGCCGAGGCGCCCTATGAGAGCCTGATGGACGACTGCCAGAGCCTGCTGGCCCTGGCGGCGGAGAGCGTCGGGGCCGACGCCTTGCGGTTCCGGGGCCACATCTGCGACCCCTTCGCGGAAGCCGAGCGGGTGACGGTGGCGCAGGCCTTCGAGCGGTGGGCCGGCGTCGACCTGCTCATGTCGGTGGCCACGGATGGAACAGTCGACCGTTCGGCCCTGGCGGCCCAGGCGCCGGTGCGGGTGGCCGACGATGACACCTGGTCCGATATCGTGTCCCGGATTCTGGTGGAGAAGATCGAGCCGCACCTCGGCATGGGCCGGCCGACATTGCTCACCGAGTACCCGATCGCGCAGGCGGCCCTGGCGCGACCGAAACCCGGAAACCCAAGGGTGGCCGAGCGTTTCGAGCTCTATGCCTGCGGCGTGGAGCTGGCCAATGCGTTTGGCGAACTGACCGACATTGACCAGCAACGTGACCGTCTGGGTGCCGAGATGGACGAGAAGCAGCGCGTCTACGGCGAGCGATACCCCATCGACGAAGACTTCCTGGCGGCGCTCGCCGTGATGCCGGAAGCCAGCGGCTGCGCGCTGGGCTTTGACCGCCTGGTGATGCTGGCCACGGGCGCGGCGCGGATCGACCAGGTGCTCTGGACGCCGGCTCCGGAAACCTAAGCGCCGTCAGTCTCGCACGCTTTTCTCCGCTCCAGTCTGATCAACGTTGTCGCGTGCGCGATCGAGCACCGCGCGAAGGTGGCGCAGGACCGGCAAGGCGTCCGCCAGCGTCGCAGCGTCCAGTTGCTCGGCGATACCGGCCGTGGCCGCGTCGAGGTTGGCGATGGCGGCTTCGCGAAAACGACGACCCTCTTCGGTGAGGTGAACCAGCTTGGAGCGGCCGTCCTGGGCGTTGCGCCCTATCGAGATGAATCCTCTTTGCCTCAGCACTGACAGCGAGTGAGTCATTGTCGCCTTCGTGACCTGCATTGCGCTGGCGAGCCGCTGGGGCGTCCGGCCGTCGCCCATGCGGACCATGTGGTTAAGAATGAAGAAGTGCGACACGTGCACGCCCTCCGGCAGCACGCGGGCAAACATATTCATGGCCAGCTGGTTGATGATGCCGACCTCGTTCAGAAACTCAAATAGCTGCCGGCCGGTCAGCTGGTCCCCCTCGCTCATGCGGCGACCAGCTTGGCCGCGAGCGGCCAGCGGGGGCTGGGTCCGACAGCCGCGCCGTGGCCGATGCGGCACAGCATCTGCACGGTTCCGCCACGAGGCGCCAAGCGCGCGTGCGCCTCACGGTAAGGACCGGCCATCTCCGGAAACTCCTGCAGGGCCTGACTCAGCGGATGCCACCCGACGCTCTCGCGGGTAGCGGCCAGGTTCATGCGCACCCAATCACGCCCTGCGGCGATTTGGTCAATCCGTCGGTTCTGTGCGCTAACCATCCAGACGTGTCCTGTGGCGGAAGCCGCGTTCTCGATCACCGCCCCTACCCCCTGCTGGTAAGCCATAGACTTCGGATCCAGCGCCACCTGGCGGTCAAACTGGCCGACGCGCGCCAAGCCCTCGAACACCACGCCCGTGAAGTCGATACCATCGGGGTTCGCCTCCACTTCGGCGCGGCCGATGCGGAACAGATCCACACTCTCACGATATGTTCGCGGAGTGGCGATCTCGATACGCAGCGCGCGTTCGGTGAGGCTGCGCAGCGCCGCGACCGAGGTGGGCGCCAGAGATGCATCCACCGCCGGGCCGTGGCGCGCGGCCGCCAGGATCCGGGGAACGACCGCGGGATCCACGAGACGCGCCGTGTCGAACGGCTCCTTGTTTGATCTGCGCGCCAGCACGTGGGCGAATAGCGGGTCGGGGCGCGCGGTTCGGTCACGCACAAACCGCGCAATCGCCACTCGACCGGAGGTCAGTCCCTGGGGAGTCTCGCCGTCCGGGAACAGCTCCAGGTCCACGCGATGGCCCGCTTCGGCCGCAGCCATCACCATCAACTCCAAGAAGCAGCCGAGGCCGATGGTGATCTGACGGTTGAGCGGGTCAGTGTGGGGGAGCAGGCGCGAGCGATCAACATGGAGGGTGACCTGGCCCGGCGTCCGCACATCAGCCAACCACGGCTGCCGATTGTGCGGGTTAGGCGCGAGGATCGCGTAACTCAATGCCCCTAGCCGGACGTCGTCCCGTCGTCCCGCGGCCGACCAAGGGGCCAGTGCAAGCTTGGGGTCTCGAGTCAGCGCAAAGCCCACAGCCCCTGCCGTCGCCCCAGCGAGCACGCCGCCACCGATCAAGGAAAGAAACCGTCGCCGTTCCATCGCCATCTCCAAGGTCATTTCATTTGATGTCATACTAGTTAGCTAGACGTCTAACCAAACGCGGTCAAGTGATCTGGACGCCGGTCCCCGGCCAGCCTTGAGACTCAGCTTCAGGCGCGGTACGGCTGCGGCGTGAGCCGGTCGCTGTCCTTGTCGTTCAAGACCGCCCTCGCGGTGTTCTGCATCGCGTTGTCGCTGCTCTATGCGACCGCCTCGGCCGCCAGCGTGCTGGACCGGGTGCAGCACCAGAGCCAGCCGGCGCAACACCATGAGCACGGCGGCTTCAGCGACCTGTCCTTCGACGATCACCACCAGGACGGCGACACCGCGACCAACCATGATCCTGGCAGCGGGCATCATCACCACGCCGATGGCCCGCAGGGCATTCTCGGAGAGAACCAGGGGTGCGGGGTCAGCGCGAGCTTGACCGAAAGGCCAGCCATCCTGTCCGACCAGCTGATCACCAGTCCCGGCTCACCCGGGCCCGAGCGCCCTCCCAAACATCTCCCCATCAGCGTCTGAGCTCCCGCGTCGCACGACGTGGGCCGACCCAAGTCCGTCTCGTGAGACCCCCATGCCAAAGCCCCACAACGCGCGCCTCCGGGCGCCGTCCCGCCGTCTGCTGACGGCCTGCGCCGCCGTGTTCGCGGCGGTCAGTTTCGACGCCGTCGCCGAGACCTTGAGTCTGTCCGAGGCCCTGACACGGGCCGCGACCTATGACCCCTCCCGCCCCGCCGCCGACGCCCGCGTGCAGGCCGCACAGGCCGGTGTCCGCCAAGCGGGGGTTCGCCCCAATCCTATCCTGGGCGCGGACCTGGAAAACTTCGCCGGCACCGGTGACGTGGGGCTGGCCGATCGCTCCGAGGCCACGCTCTATTACGAGCAGACCTGGGAACGGGGCGGCAAGCGCGAGGCGCGGGTCGATGTGGCGCGGGCGGAATTGGCCGTGGCCCAAGGCCGGGCCTCGGTTCGCGCCCTTGACCTGTTGGCGGAGGTCCAGGCGGCCTGGGTGGAGGCGCTGGCCGCCGAGGCCCAGATCGCGGTGGCGGAAGAACGCCTGGCCCTGGCCCGGCGCCTGGAAGGCGAGGTGGCGCGCCGGGTGCGCGCGGCGCGTGATCCGCTGTTCTCCGGCGAGCGCGCCCGCACCGCCACCGCCCAGGCCCGTATCGACCGCGACCAGGCGCTGGCCGCCGCAGAGCAGGCGCGAGGGCTGCTGGCGTCCTACTGGGGCGCCGGCGCCGATTTCGAGCTCGGCGCCTCGGCCCTGGAACCGCGGGCCGCGGCCCCTGCCGGCACACTCGCTGACACTCCGGACCTGCGGCTGCTGGCGATGGAGCGCGACCTGAGCCAGGCCCGGATCGGGGTCGAGCGCGCCCGCGCCGTGCAGGATCCCCGCTGGCGGGCCGGACTGCGGCACTTCGGGGAGAGCAACGATGTGGCGGTCATCATCGGGGGATCGATCCCGCTTGGCCGCAACGACACCAACCAGGGCGCCATCGCGCGCGCCCAGGCCGAGCGCACCGCCGCCGAAGCAGACATGGCCGCCGCCCGGATCGACCGGGAGCGGGAGGTGTCGCGCCTGACCGCACGGCGCGCGGCGACCCTGGCCGAGGTGACCCGAAACGACGCTGAGGTCGCTCCCAGCGCGGCGCGGGCCGTAACCCTGGTCCGGGACGGCTTCAACCGTGGCGGCGGGGCCTTCACCTATCTGGAGGTGGCCGACGCCCAGCGGGCGGTCATCGAGGCCAAGGCCCGGCGGATCGACCTCCTGAAACGCTTCCATCTCGACGGCGTGCGCCTTGACCGGCTGACCGGTCGCCATGCCGCCCTCATCGCCAGCGCGGAGATCCGCTGATGCGCCCCTCGACCTTCCGCGGCCTGGCCGCACTCCTGCTGGCCGGCAGCCTGCTCGCCGCCTGCGGCGACCGGCCCAAGTCCAAGGCCGAGGGCGACGACCACGCCGCCGCCGCCGCCGATTTCGAGCGCGGGCCGCATCGCGGCCGCCTGCTCCGCGACGGGGACTTCGCCGTCGAGATCACCATTTTCGAGGACGGCGCGCCGCCCGAGTTCCACGCCTATGTCTATCGCAAGGACAAGCCCATCGATCCCCGACAGGTGCAGCTCAGCGTCGAGCTGACCCGGCTGGGCGGCAAGGTCGACCGCTTCGCCTTCGCCCCTGTCGAGGACTATCTGCGCGGGGCCGGGGTGGTGGTCGAGCCGCACTCCTTCGACGTCAAGATCCGGGCGGTCGAGGGCGGCCGGACCCATCAGTGGGCCTATGCCTCCTATGAAGGCCGCACGAGCATTTCGGCCGAGGCGGCCAAGGCCGGCGGCGTGCGGACTGAAATCGCCGGACCGGCGACGATCAGCGAGCTGGTCGACATGGCCGGCCGGGTGGAAATCGTTCCGGAGGGCATGGCCGAGGTTCGGGCCGTCTATCCCGGCCGCATCCTGATGATGCGCGGCGAGCTGGGCCAGTCGGTGCGCAAGGGGCAGGCGATGGCGCGGGTGGAGTCCAGCCACAGCCTGCAGGCCTATGCGATCACGGCGCCGATCAGCGGGGTGATCACCGAGAAGAACGCCAATGTCGGGGGCGTGGCCGGCGATCAACCCCTGTTCGTGGTCGCCGACCCCACCAAGCTGCACGCCGAGTTCTTCGTCTATCCGCGTGACGCCGAGCGCGTCCGGGTCGGCCAGCCGGTCGAGGTCCGCTCGCTTTCGGGCGAGGCGCGGCTGACCGCCAGGGTCGAGGCCATCCTGCCGACCGCCGACCTGGCCAGCCAGACCCTGATGGCCCACGTCCACTTGCCGCCAGGCGCGGCGACGAGCTTCCGGCCCGGCATGGGGGTGGAGGGATCCTTCTCCGTCGGCGCGCAGTCGGCCCCGCTGGCGGTGCGCACCAAGGCCCTGCAGCGGTTCAGAGACTTCACCGTGGTGTTCGCCAAGGTCGGGAACACCTACGAGGTGCGGATGCTGGAGCTGGGCCGCCAGACGCCGGAATGGACCGAGGTGCTCGGCGGCCTGGCGCCCGGAACCGAGTATGTGGTCGACGGCGCCTTCCTGATCCGCGCCGACATCGAGAAGTCGGGGGCCAGCCATGACCACTGACATCGTCGCCGGTCGCCCCGGCCTGCTGGTCCGCATCGTCACGCTGTCGATCCGCTTCCGCTGGGCCGTGCTGGCCCTGGTCTTCCTCTCCGCCGCCCTTGGCGTGTGGAGCTTTCAGCGGCTGCCCATCGACGCGACGCCGGACATCACCAATGTCCAGGTCCAGATCAACACCGAGGCACCCGGCTTCTCGCCGCTGGAGGCCGAGCAGCGGATCACCTTTCCGGTGGAGACCGCCATCGCCGGCCTGCCCGGCCTGCAATACACCCGCTCGGTCTCGCGCTACGGGCTGAGCCAGGTGACCGCGGTGTTCGAGGACGGCACCGACATCTACTTCGCCCGCCAACTGATCAACGAGCGACTGCAGATCGCCCGCGGGCAACTGCCGTCCGCCATCGCCCCGGAGATGGGGCCCATCGCCACCGGTCTGGGCGAGATCTTCATGTACACCGTCCAGGCCAAGCCCGGCACGCGTAGGCCTGATGGCGAGCTCTACACCCCCGAGGACCTGCGCACCCTGCAGGACTGGGTGATCCGGCCGCAACTGCGCAACACGCCCGGAGTCACCGAGGTCAACACCATCGGCGGCTTCGAACGGCAGTACCACGTCACCCCCCTGCCCGAGCGGCTGTCGGCCTATGGCCTGACGATGACCGAGGTCATCGAAGCGCTGGACCGCAACAACGCCAATGTCGGCGCGGGGTATGTCGAGCGCTTCGGCGAGCAGTACCTGGTGCGAGTTCCGGGCCAGGTCGCGGGGCTGGACGACCTCAAGGGGATCATCGTCAGCAACCGCGGCGGCGTGCCGATCCGGATCGCCGATGTGGCCGACGTCGGCATGGGTGAGGAACTGAGGACCGGGGCCGCCACCCAGGACGGCCGCGAGGTCGTGCTGGGCACGGTGTTCATGCTGGTCGGCGAGAACAGCCGCACGGTTGCGCGCGCCGCGGCCGCCCGGCTCGAAGAGGCGGCCAAGGCGCTGCCCGCGGGGGTTTCGGCCGTACCGATCTACGACCGCACCGACCTCGTCGACCGCACCATCAGGACCGTCGAGACCAACCTGCTTGAGGGGGCGCTGCTGGTCATCGTCGTGCTCCTGCTGCTGCTCGGCAACATCCGCGCGGCGCTGATCACCGCCGCGATCATCCCGTTCTCCATGCTGCTGACCATCACCGGCATGGTGCAGACCCGGGTTTCCGGCAACCTGATGAGCCTGGGGGCGCTGGACTTCGGCCTGATCGTCGACGGGGCGGTGATCATCGTCGAGAACTGCCTGCGGCGGTTCGGCGAGGCCCAACATCGTCTGGGCCGGGTGCTGACCCGCGACGAACGCTTCAGTCTGGCGGCCACCGCCACCGACGAGGTGATCGGCCCGTCGCTGTTTGGCGTGCTGATCATCACCCTGGTCTATGTGCCGATCTTCGCCCTGACCGGGGTGGAGGGGAAGATGTTCCATCCGATGGCGATCACCGTCGTCATGGCCCTGAGCGCCGCCATGGTGCTGTCGCTGACCTTCGTTCCCGCCGCCGTGGCCCTGTTCGTCACCGGCAAGGTCGAGGAGACCGAGAGTCCGGTGATGCGCGGCGCGCGGCGATTCTATGAGCCGGCCCTGGCCTTCGCCCTGCGGATGCGCACCGCGGTGGTGGCCGGGGCCGTGATCCTGGTGCTGTTGGCCGGTTTCGCAGCGAGCCGGATGGGCTCGGAGTTCATTCCGAACCTCGACGAGGGCGACATCGCCATGCACGCCCTGCGTATCCCGGGCACCAGTCTGAGCCAGGCGGTCCAGATGCAGGCCGCGCTGGAAGCCCGCATCAAGCGGTTCCCGGAGGTCGAGCGGGTGGTGGCCAAGATCGGCACCGCCGAGGTGGCGACCGATCCGATGCCGCCCTCGGTCGCCGACACCTTCATCTTCCTGAAGGACCGGAAGGAGTGGCCCGACCCGCGCAAGCCCCGCGCCGAGCTGGTCGAGGAACTGCGGGCCGCCGTGGCCCAGGTGCCGGGCAACAACTACGAATTCACCCAGCCGATCCAGATGCGGTTCAACGAGCTGCTGTCGGGCGTCCGCGCCGATGTGGCGGTCAAGGTGTTCGGCGACGACCTGGACCAGCTCCTGACGATCGGCAATGAGCTGAAGGCCGTGGTGGAGGGCGTCGACGGCGCCCAGGACGTCGGTGTCGAGCAGATCACCGGCCTGCCGGTGCTGCAGATCACCCCCAACCGCGCCGCGCTCGCCCGGCTGGGGTTGAACGTCCAGGACGTGCAGGACGTCGTCGCCACCTCCCTGGGCGGCGCGGTGGCCGGGCAGGTGTTCGAGGGCGACCGGCGCTTCGATATCGTCGTCCGGCTGCCGGAGCCCCTACGCCGAAACGTCGATGAGATCGGCCGCCTGCGGATCCCCCTGGCCGCGACCGGGCAAGGCCCGCGCGGCTTCGTGCCGCTCGCCGACGTCGCCAAGATCGAGGTGGAGATCGGTCCCAACCAGATCAGCCGCGAGAACGGCAAACGCCGGGTGGTGGTCACCGCCAATGTCCGTGGCCGCGACCTGGGCTCCTTCGTCCAGGAGGTGCAGCGCAAGGTCGGCGCCGAGGTGGAGGTCCCGACCGGCTATTGGATCACCTATGGCGGCACCTTCGAGCAGCTGATCTCGGCGGCCAAGCGCCTGCAACTCGTGGTGCCGGCGGTCCTGTTGCTGATCTTCGGCCTGCTCTACGCCCTGTTCCGCTCGGCCAGGGACGCGGCGATCGTGTTCTCCGGCGTGCCCCTGGCCCTGACCGGCGGGGTTGCGGCCCTGCTGCTGCGCGGCCTGCCGCTGTCGATCTCGGCGGCGGTGGGCTTCATCGCCCTGTCGGGGGTGGCGGTGCTCAACGGGGTGGTGATGGTGAGCTTCATCCGCAACCTGGTGGCCGAGGGTCGCCCCCTCGACGCGGCGATCTCCGAGGGCGCCCTCACCCGACTGCGGCCGGTGCTGATGACCGCCCTGGTGGCCAGCCTGGGGTTCGTGCCCATGGCCTTCAATGTGGGCGCGGGCGCCGAGGTGCAGCGTCCGTTGGCCAGCGTGGTGATCGGGGGGATCATCTCCTCGACGATCCTCACCCTGCTGGTGCTGCCGGCGCTCTACCGGATGGTCCATGGTCGCCGGGCGGCGCGGGATGGCGCGATCAGGTGACCTGGACGCCGGTCCCCGGCGAGAGCTAGAGCCCGTTCCGATCTGATTGCGTCAATCAGATCGGATAAAACGGGCTCTAATTCAAAAGGTTAGAGCATCTTTTCGATCCGATAACCGTTTCACACTTATCGGAAAATGCCCTAGAGCGGCACCTTCATCGCGCAGACCGTCGCGGCCAGTTGCTGGAAGCCGGGGGTATAGGAGGTCCAGGGCGTGGCGGGGGCAGGGTTGGCCGGATAGAGCATGGCGCCGTTCTGAGCGTAGTTGGCGCCGCTGATATAGGTCGCCGTCTTGGCCTGGCAGTCGAAGGCCACCTTGTGGATCGACCAGGCCACCGGGGTGGGATTGGCGCCGAAGTTGGTGGGGGTCGCGTAGAGGGTCTGGACCGAGGTGGTCTTCACGGCGCCGTCGATGGCGATCTCGCCGGAGGTGAAGGACCAGGCGGCGAAACTGTCGCGCGCGACGCCTTCGTAATAGGGCGCGGCGGCGGCCTGCAGGGCGAGGCTGAGGCCGGCGGCCAGGAATGGGGTCGCGATCATTGAACCTCGAGCCCCTGGGTCTGCATGACGCCGTCCGGACCGGGCACGCCGGTGACGGTGACCGACATGGTGCCGCTGCCGCCGCCGTTGTCCTGCACGTTGAAGACCACGATGTTGGGCTGCTTGAGGGTGATAAGCTTGACCCGGGTGAAGCCGCCGTCATTCCCGTCCACCAGCGGCCGGGTGTAGGTGACGAAGCCATCGGCGTCCGGCGCCGGGATCTCCGAGGCCGGCCGGCAGCCGAAGAACCGGATGGGTCCGGCCGTCGGGTCCACGGCCCAGGCCGCTTCCGACAGGCACTTGGGATCCAGGATGATCCCCGCCCCGCCCATGGCCGAGGCGCTGGAACTGGCGAGCAGGGAAAACGCGGCGGCGATCAACAGGCGTTTCATGGCGGAGGTTCCGGGACAGCGGTCAGGAGGCGGGCGTCAGGCCCAGGGTGATGGTGTAGAGCATCTGGGCGGGCCTCGGATGGCAGCTGGCCACCGGCGCGTCCTCGCGGCAGACACCCTTGGCGGTGTCGTAGTTGACGCTGACGGCCACCGCCTGGGCGGCCTTGCGGTAGCCCATGGCCGTGCCGGTGGGACCGTCGGCGGCGGCGGCGTTGTCCGGCGCCCAGCCCCGGCCCTGCATCATCGTGTCGAGCTTGCCCGCGACCGCCTGGAAGCTGGCCCCGAAGACCGCCCCCGTGCCCGTGAAGCTGATGAGACAGCCCGGGGCGTCGGCCTGGCCGGGATAGGAGACGCTGGCGAGCGCCGCGCTCGATGTCGCCCCCAGCGCCATGTCGGCGCCCGACTTCAGCGCCAGGCAGGTGGCGGGCACGGCAGGCGCGGCCTGGGCCGCCGTCGTTGCGGCGAGCGCCGCGAGGGCGGCAAGGCCTGCAAAGGTCAGTTTCATGATCGGCTCCCCCCCGGGCTCAACGGGAGAATAGCACGGGTATGCGACATGAAAAGTGCAGCTTGTTTCTGCGGGTGGGGGCCAACTCGGTTGGTCCCCCTCCGACCCGCCGCTGCGCGCCTGGCGAGGAGCTTTTACCCCGCGTCCTCGACCTTCAGGCTCTCGCGCAGGGCGCGCTTGAGGAACTTGCCCGAGGCGTTGCGCGGGATGGCCTCGTCGAGGAACCAGACGTAGCGGGGGGCCTTGTGCTTGGCCATCAGGCCCGTGCAATGGGTGCGCAGCTGGTCGGCGGTGAGGCTGTGGCCGGGGCGCAGGAGGACGGCGGCGCCGACCTCCTCGCCCAGGCGCTCGTCGGGGACGCCGAAGACGCAGACCTCGGCCACGGCCGGGTGGCGGTAGCAGGTGGCCTCGACCTCGGCGCAGTAGACGTTCTCGCCGCCGCGCAGGACCATGTCCTTCTTGCGATCGACGATGAAGATGAAGCCATCCTCGTCGATGCGGGCCACGTCGCCGGTGTGCAGCCAGCCGTTGGTGATGCTCTCGGCCGTGGCGTCGGGGCGGTTGAGGTAGCCCTTGATCACCGGCGCGCCCTTGACCCAGAGCTCGCCGACATGGCCCGGCGGCACGGTCTGGCCGTCGTCGTCCACGCAGCGGGCCTCGAAGGTGGGCATGGCTGGGCCGCAGCTGTCGGGCTTGTCGACGAAGAAGTCGGCGGCCACCGAGGTGATGATGCCGCAGGTCTCGGTCATGCCGTAGCCGGTGTTGGGCCGGGCGGTGGCGACGGCCGAATCGATCTTGGCCACCAGGTCGGGCTGCAGCTGGGCGCCGCCGCCGCCGAGCGACAGCAGGCTGGAGGTGTCGGTCGTCGCGAAGTCGGGGTGGGTGATCACCTCGCGCGCCATGGTGGGCACGCCGCTCATGGCGGTGATCTTCTCACGCTCGATCAGCTTCAGGGCCTCGCCCGGATCCCACTTGTACATCAGCACCATCTTGCCGCCGGCGGCGGTGAGGGCGTAGGCGGCGCAGTTGTTGGCGGTGACGTGGAACAGCGGGGTGACGATCAGGCCTGCGGGGACGCCCGGCGCCGGGGCGGCGGCGGGATCGATTCCGTTGGCCCGCATGGTGGCCAGGCCCTGGACCTGGCCAGAGAAGCCCATGTTCATCAGGTTGGCGACGCAGCCGCGATGGGTGAGCTGGGCCCCCTTGGGGAAGCCCGTGGTGCCAGAGGTGTAGAAGATGCAGGCGTCTGCGTCGGGATCGACCTGGACCTCGGGCATGTCGCCGCCCCGGCTCAGCACCTCGGAGAACGGCAGGACGCCCTCCGGCGGATCAGCCATGCGGGTGACCACCAGGCGGGTGTCGGCGGCCATGGCCGGGCGCTCAAGAATCCGGGCCAGGCGCTCCTCGTCACAGAAGACCACCTTCGGTGCGCTGTCCTTGAGGGCGTATTCCAGCTCGTCGGTCACCCACCAGGCGTTCATGCCCACGGCGGCGACGCCGAGGCAGACGCAGGCCCAGTAGAGCAGCATCCATTCGGGATAGTTGCGCATGGCGATGGCCACCCGGTCGCCGGGACGCACGCCCTGCGCCCACAGCCAGGCGGCGATGGCGTTCACTCGTTGGTGGGCCTGCGCATAGGTGATGCGCTCGTCCTCGTAGACCATGTAGACGCGGTCGGCGTAGGCGGCGGTGGACAGCCAGACGGCGCGGATATTGGGCGGGGCGTGCTTGTAGCTGCGGATGGAGTTCCCGCGAACCTCGATTTCCTCGACCTCGAAGGGCTGTCCAGGGGCCGTCAGCTCGGCCCAGGCCTGCTTGAGTTCCGCGTAGTGCATTGTTTCGTCCCGGCGTTTTTTGATTTTTGGTTGTGGCTCCATAGTGTCGGCATTCCGCGACGTGCGCCAAGCGGGAAGTACGGGGGAAACGGCCATGAAAACCTACCGCATCGGGGTCATCGGCCTGGGCCAGCGGATCGCCCATGTGCTGGCCGCCATGAAGGAGGTCGGCTGGAGCCTGGAGGTGGCGGCCTATGTCGATCCGGGGCCGGTGGGAGCGCCGATTTTGGCCGCCGCCGGGATCCCGCTGGGGGTCAGCTACCCCTCCCCCGGCGCCCTGCTGCACGACGGGCCCTATGACCTGGTGATGATCGGCACCCCCAACCACCTGCACATGCGCCATCTCGGCCTGGCCATGGCGGCCGGCTATCCGATCTTCGCCGAGAAGCCGATCGTGCGCACGGTGGAGGAGACCTATGGCCTGGCCCGCGCCCTGGCCGAGCCCGGCCGGCCGCCGCTGTTTATCGGCCTGGTGATGCGCTCCATGCCCATCGTGCGCGAGGTGATCAAGCGCGTGGACTCAGGCGAGTTGGGGGAGATCATCTCCATCGACGCCACCGAGCACCTGAACGTCGAGCACGGCGCCTATCTGGCCCGCAACTGGCGGCGCAAGGCCGAATGGGGCGGCAGCTACCTGTTGGACAAGGTGTGCCACGACTTCGATATCTTCGGGCGCATCGCGGGCGCGCGGGCCGCCAAGGTGGCGAGCTTCGGCGGGCGGCGCGTGTTCACCTCGGAGCGGGCCGGCGCACCCCGGACCTATGACGACGGCTCGCCGGCCTATGTCGCCACCAATCCCGGCTGGATGGGCGCCAACGACGCCTTCGAAAGCGACATGGACGTCACCGACCACCAGACCGCCATGGTGGAATACGCCAACGGCGTGCGGCTATCCTTCCACGCCAACAGCCACGTCAGCCTGCCCGAGCGCCGCTGGTACGTGGCCGGCACCGACGCCACCCTGATCGCCGACCTGGTGCGCAACAAGCTGATGATCCGCCGCACGCTGAGCCGCCAGAAGCCGGAGCGGATCGACTATGGCGGCGTGACGGCCGACAGCCACAACGGGGCCGACCAGGCCATGGCGCGCGACCTGCTGGCGACGCTGGAGACCGGGGCGGCGTTCCCGGTCACGCCCTATGACGCCATGGAAGCGGGGCTGACGGTGATGGCCATCGACCAGGCGATGGCGGAGGGGGTGATGCTGGACTGTGGGCCGATGTGGGCGGGGTTGGATGAGGCGCGGGGGTGAGAAAGGGCCGCCCCCCTTCCCCTCACCCCGGCGAAGGCCGGGGCCCAGGTCGTAGGTCACCGCTTCGGTCTGGAATCCGGAACGCAGGGGAGGAATCTGGGTCCCGGCCTTCGCCGGGATGAGCGGAAGTCGAGGGCGGACGCCTAGTCGTTGCCGAGGTGGGCATCCCGCCGGGCTCCGGTGTAACCGATGTAGCGATCTGTCGACCGACGACCTGATTGGTCTTCGACGGTGACCGTGAACCGTGGACCGTAAGCAACGTGGGTTTCATATCGCGTTGTCAGTTCGCGAAAGGCGGACGGCGCGACGCCATGCTTCTCGCACAACTCCGCCAAGCCTAGCCGGTACGCCTTGATCGCGGCCGCCAAGTTGTGGGGGGCAGAACCGCCGATGACCTCGCCAGCGAGGAAATCTACTTCGATGAAGCTTTCGGGCGCAGCCAATGCGTCACCGAAGATGTCGGTCTGATAGTGGCCAATCAGGAAGCCCAGACCGCTGGCGAGCGACGCTGAGATATTGTGCGCGATCGACTTCAGTTCCCCGAACTTCATCTCGGACCTCTTGCAACCCTACAACCCGCAAGACCTCCGCTGTGCGGAGGCCCCCTCACCCTACCCTCTCCCCCTGAAGGGGGCGAGGAGGTGGGAGCCTTCAGGCGTTAAGGGTTTCGGTGAGCGCCGTCAGAAGCTTCTCCGTCTGCGCTTCCGTCCCCACCGTGATCCGCAGGTAGTCGCCGATCCTCGGAGCATCCCATCGCCGCACCAGGATGGCGCGCTCGCGCAGGGCCGCGGCCAGGGCCGCGCCGCTGTGGTTCGGGTGGCGGGTGAACACGAAGTTGGCGCTGGACGGGAGGGTCTCGAAGCCCAAGGCGGTGAGGCCTTCGACCATGCGGACCCGCGTGGCGGTGATCGCGGCCAAGGTCTCGCGGAAATACCCCTCGTCCAGCACCGAGGCGATGGCGCCGGCCTGGGCGGGGCGGCCGAGGGGGTAGGAGTTGAAGCTGTCCTTCACGCGGGTCAGGGCCTGGATGAGGGTCGGGTGGGCCAGGGCGTAGCCGACGCGCAGGCCGGCGAGCGCCCGACTCTTGGAGAAGGTGCGGACCACCAGCAGGTTGTCGTGGCTCGCGATCAGGGGAATGGCGGTATCGGCGCCGAAGTCCACATAGGCCTCGTCGATCACCACGGGGGCGTCGGGGTGGTCCTTCAGCAGGGTCTCGATGTCGGAGAGCGGCATGGCGACGCCGGTGGGGGCGTTGGGGTTGGGCAGGATGATGGCCCCGGCCCTGCGGCGGTAGTCGGCGACGCGGACCTGGAAGGCTTCGTCCAGGGGGATGGTCTGCGCCTCGATGCCGTAGAGGCGGCAGTAGACCGGATAGAAGCTGTAGGTGATGTCGGGGAACAGCAGGGGCGCGTCGTGTTTCAGCAGGGCGGCGAAGGCGTGGGCCAGGACCTCGTCGGAGCCGTTGCCGACGAAGACCTGGGATGGGTCGAGGCCGTGATAGGCGGCCAGCGTCTTGCGGAGTTCGGTGGCCTCGGGGTCGGGATAGAGGCGCAGGTCGTCGGTGGCCTGCGCGGCGATGGCGGCGAGCGCCTTGGGCGAGGGGCCGAGCGGGCTCTCATTGGTGTTGAGCTTGATCAGGCCCGGAATGCGCGGCTGCTCGCCCGGCACATAGGGCGAGAGCGTGTGGGTCAGGTCGCTCCAGAGGCGGCTCATGGAATCTCAGCTAAGATGATTTCAGGCGGGAGGTCTCTGACATGGAAACCCAGGTTCTGCACCTGTCGCAGGCGGCGATGGTCGATTGGGCTGACCGGGCCCGGCCCGGAGCGATCAAGGCCGAGTGGTTCGCGGGCCAGTCGGAGGGGCGGCTGGCCAAGCCGCTGGGGATCACCCAGTTTGGGGTGAACCTGGTGACGCTAAAGCCCGGCGCCTATTCGGCCCTGCGCCACTGGCACGCTGCGGAGGATGAGTTCGTCCATGTGCTTAGCGGCGAACTGGTGCTGATCGACGACAACGGAGAGCACGTGCTGATGACCGGATCTTCAGCGGGCTTTCCGGCCGGGGTGGCCAATGGGCACCATCTGGTGAACCGGTCGGATGTGCCCGCGACCTACCTGGCGGTGGGGTCGCGTCGGCCTGGGGAAGAGGTGGTGACCTATCCGGATGAGGAGATGGGGGTGGTGAGGAAGTGATGGGACCCCTTCTCCCCTTGCGGGAGAAGGTGGCCGGTCAGCGACCGGTCGGATGAGGGGTCGCACTCCCCTCTCCTCACATCTTGCGAACGCCCCAACCCGAGAGGCCTGTCGACCCCTCATCCGACCCTGCTCCGCAGGGCCACCTCCTCCCGCAAGGGGAGAAGTATGAGCTGACCTTCAGCCGCCCCCCAGCTTCCACCCCACGGCCTTGACGAAGGCCTCGTAGAAGGCTGGTTCGTAGGCCTGCTCGGGGTCCTTGCGGACCCATTCGTCCAGCAGGCGGGCGTCGTCGCCCACCAGGATGCGCCAGGTCTCGGCCTTGACCCCGTCGAGGATCACGGTGGCGGCGGCCGCCGCGGTCATGGGGGCGTCCTGTTCGAAGCGGCGCGCGCCCTCGGTGACCATGGCCTGGATGGCGGCGTCGGGGACGTCGGAGAGGTCCATGCCGGCGGCGACCATGCGGTGGCGGGTGGCGGCCAGTTCCTCCGGCGTCAGGTCGTCGCTCTCGGTATTGCCCTGCACCTTGCGGGAATTGGCGACGATGGCGGTGCCGATGTGGCCGGGCATGACCACGCTGGCCTTCACGTGCGGCGCGGTCAGCCGCAGGTCGGTGACCAGGGCCTCGGTGAAGCCCTTCACCGCGAACTTGGCCGCCGCATAGGAGGTGTGGGAGGTGTTGGGCCCGATGGTGGCCCAGAAGCCGTTGACGCTGCTGGTGTTGACGATGTGGGCCTCAGGCGCGGCGATCAGCATGTCCAGGAAGGTGCGGACCCCCAGATAGACCCCGCCCCAGCAGACGTTGAAGGTCCGCTCCCAAGCCGCACGGCTGTCGGTGACCATGCTGCCGCCGCCCGCGATGCCGGCGTTGTTGAACAGCAGATGGATGTGGTCGGTCTGGTGCTGATCCTTGATCTCGTCCCGGAAGCGCTGCAGGGCGGCCTCGTCGGAGACGTCGGCGACATGGGCGGTGATGCGCACGCCCTGGGGGATGCGGTCCCCCTGACAGAGGCTGATGGTCTGGGCCATGTTTCCCGCCGAGACGTCGCACATGGCCACATGGCAGCCCTGGGCCACCAGCTGCCGGGCGAGCTCGCGGCCCATGCCCGTGCCGCCGCCGGTGATCACGGCGATCCTGCCGGTGAAGTCCTTCATTGCGTCTCTCCCTTTGGCGAGAGCTTGGACCCTGGCGGGCGCGGGCGAAAGCGTGACCCCGCGTCAGGCGCGGCGGCGGGGCGGCCCGGCGTGCTTAACCCCTATTCACCGAACTTCTTGGCCAGCCATTGACGGGCGTGCGGCAGTCTCAGGCTGAACAGGATTGGGCCTATCGCCTTGGAACAGATGAGCAAAATCGCGAACGCCGGGGCGCTGTCGGCCCGGCAGATTCTCGACGCCTTCGACGTCTGGCTGAGCGAGCGCGTGGCCGAGGCGCGCGCCGCGGGAATGGACCTGGCCTTCCATGACCGGGAATTCGACATCGCTCCGGGCCGCGAGCCCCCCCTCGTGGGCTGGAGTCATATGCTGCTGGCGCCCGGCGGCTGCCCGCCCAAGGGACCCGACTGGACCGTCTATCGCCTGCAGGACCAGGGCTCGGCGGCCAATAGCGCGGGCGGCGGCCTGGACCAGGACGGCCTGCGGCTGGCCCTGGAGGCCCTGGGCTACGGCGCCTATCTGAACCCCGCCAGGATGGGTTGATCGTCCGCGAGGGGTTGCGCGCGCGCGTCACGGCCGCAGGATAGGGCCAAGCCCTTGTCCTGATTCAGAAAGTCGTCGCCCGTGAACCGCGCGCTCCTCGCCGCCTCCGTCCTGGTGCTCAGCGCCGGGGCCGCCTTCGCCCAGCCCGCCCCGCCGCAGCCGCTGACCCTGCCGCCGGCCATCGCCGCGCCGCGCGACACGCCCTATCCCGGGGTGATCACCCTGTCGGTGGACGCAACCGACACCGACCGGCGCATCGTGCGGGTGCGCGAGACGATCCCGGTGGTCCAGCCCGGGCCCATGACCCTGCTGTTTCCCGCCTGGATCCCCGGCAAGCACGCCCCGCGGGGCATGATCGAGAAGCTGGCCGGCCTGACCATCACCGGAAATGGCGCGCCGCTGAAGTGGACCCGCGATCCGCTCAACGTCTTCGCCTTCCACATCGACGTCCCGGCCGGGGTGAAGGCCGTCGAGCTCAGCTTCCAACACGTCTCGCCCACCGACGAAGACCAGGGTCGGGTGACGGTCACGCCCGAGATGACCCACGTCCAGTGGTTCTCCCTGGCCCTCTATCCCGCCGGCCACTTCGCCCGGCAGATCCAGGTCGCGCCGGAGATTCGCCTGCCGCAGGGCTGGTCCTACGCCACCGCCCTGGAGGACCTGGCCAAGGCCGGCGACACGGCGAAGTTCAAGCCGGTGAGCTTCGACGTCCTGGTGGATTCTCCATTATATGCAGGGCGTTACGTCAAGAAGCTCGACCTCGATCCGGGCGGACGATCGCGGGTGACCCTGAACCTGGTGGCCGACGAAGCCAAGCTGCTGGAGGTCAAGCCGGCCCACCTGGCGGCGCACCGGGCGATGGTGGTCCAGGCCGACAGGCTGTTCGGCGCCCGCCACTTCGACCACTACGACTTCCTGGTGGCGCTGAGCGACAAGCTGGGGGGCATCGGGGTTGAGCACCAGAGGTCCACGGAGATCGGCACGGCGCCGCGCTTCTTCCTGGACTGGGACAAGCTGGCGGCCGTGCGGGGCGTGGTGCCGCACGAATACGTCCACAGCTGGAACGGCAAGTACCGCCGCCCCGCCGACCAGTGGACCGCCGACTTCAACACCCCCATGCGCAACAGCCTGCTGTGGGTCTATGAGGGCCAGACCCAGTACTGGGGCAATGTGCTGGCCGCGCGCTCAGGGATGTCCAGCAAGCAGGAGGCCCTCGACGCCATGGCCGCCATGGCGGCGGCCTATGACAACCGCGTCGGCCGTGGCTGGCGGGCCATGCAGGACACCGTCCATGACCCGATCATCTCCGCCCGCCAACCCCAGCCCTGGAACAGCTGGCAGCGCAGCGAAGACTACTACTCCGAAGGCCAGCTGATCTGGCTCGACGCCGACACCCTGATCCGCGAGCAGACCAAGGGGAGGAAGTCCCTCGACGACTTCGCCCGCGCCTTTTTCGGGGTGAATGACGGCGCCTGGAAGGACCCCCTCACCTACGACTTCGACGAGGTGGTCAAGACCCTGAACGCCGTCCATCCCCACGACTGGGCGGCCTTCCTGCGCCAGCGTCTGGACGGACATGGGCCCGGCGCGCCCCTGGATGGCGTGACGCGCGGCGGCTACCGTCTGGTCTATTCCGCCACCCCGACCGACTACACCAAGACCGAAGAGGCCCGGCGCAGGATCACCGACCTGACCTATTCCCTGGGCCTGGTGCTGAACAAGGACGGGGAGTTCGTGTCGGTGCAGTGGGAGGGCCCGGCCTTCAAGGCGGGCCTGGCCGACGGGGTGAAGCTGATCGCGGTGAACGGGGTGGCCTATGACGGCGACCGGCTGAAGGAGGCCGTCACCGCGGCCAAGGGCGGCAAGGCGCCCATCGAGCTGCTGGTGAAGGCCGGCGAACGCTATCGCACGGTGCCGATCGCCTACCACGACGGCCTGCGCTACCCGCGCTTCGAGCGGATCTCCGGGACCCCTGCCCGCCTCGACGACATCCTGGCGGCGCGCAGATAGCCTTGGAGGCCCTGGAGGCCAATATCGCCACCATCTTCGGCCTGTCCGAGGCCGGCCGCATCGTGTGCGAGAACGAGCCCGGCCGACCGGCGGGGCCGAGGTTGTTCCTGGCGGGGTGTCGGGAGGGCGTCCGCGCCGTCCTGCGCCACGACGTCGGCGCCGAGACCGCGCGGGCGATTGAGGCGCTCGTGGCCCGCGCGGCGCCGTGGTTCGATCCCTGGACCGACCCGGACGGCCTGGAGGACATGCTGGCCCTGCTGGGCCGCGAGGCGCCTGTGGAAAGCGTCAGCCGGTCGCTGATCTACCGCCTGCCCCACGCCCGGCCTGTCGCCGCCGACGTCCGGATCATCAGCGGCGACACCGGCGAGGGGCGCCGCTGGCTGGCCGGACTGGCGCAGACGGGGATGCCGCCACACCTGCTGGAGGCCGGCTTCCTGGGGGTGGGCGACTTCTGGGAGCCGTGGGTGGTGGCGCTCGAGGGCGACACCATCGCCGCCATGGCCTTCGCCGCGCGCATCGGGCCGAGGGCGGCCGAGACCGGGGTCTATGCCTTTCCAGGCTTCCGAGGTCGCGGCCTGGCCGCGGCGGCGACGGCGGCCTGGTCGAACCTGCCCGAGCTGGCGGACCGGCCCCTGTTCTATTCGACCCAGACAACCAACGTCTCGTCGCAGCGGGTGGCGGCGCGGCTGGGACTGCCGCAGTTCGGAGCCGGGGTGCGGGCGACCTAGAGCATGTCAGGCGCAAGTGGGCGCCGGTTCGCCGCCCGGACATGCTCTAGATTCAAGAAGATAGACCCTTTTTATCCGATCAGGTTGATTCAACCTGATCCGGAAAGGGTCTAGGCCACTTCCCGGTCTCCCTGCGCCTGCTCGGCGGCCAGGATGGCGTGGACGATGGTTTCGATCAGGGCCTGGGCGCGGATCGGCTTGGACAGGTGCTGGTCGGCCCCCGCCTCGCGGCCGGCGCGGATGTGCTCGTCCATGGCGTTGGCGGTCAGCATGATGACTGGGGTGCGGGCCAGGCCCTCGGCGACCTCGAACGCCCGCAGCATGCGGGTGGCAGACAGTCCGTCCAGCTCGGGCATCTGCATGTCCATGAGCACGACGTCGAAGCGTTCGGCCCTCAGCCGGTCGAGGGCCAGCTGGCCATTCTCGACAATCTCCGGCTCGACATTGACCGACTGCAGGATGAGCTGAACCACCTTCTGGTTGGTGGGGTGGTCCTCGGCCAGCAGGATGCGGCAGCCGGAGAGGTCAAAGGCCGTCTGGGCTTCCACCGCCTCGGTTGCGGCCGCGGCCTCGGCGGCCTCCAGCGGCAGGACGAAGGTGAAGACCGAGCCGACACCTGGCGTCGATTCGACACTGATGGCGCCGCCCATGAGTTCCACCAGCGAGCGGCTGATGGCCAGGCCCAGGCCCGTGCCGCCGAAGCGCCGGGTGATGGAGCCGTCGGCCTGCTGGAAGCGACCGAACAGGCGGGCCTTCACGGCGTCGTCGAAGCCGATACCGGTGTCGGTGACCGAAAAGCGGACCTGCCCGCCCTCCTCCGTCACGGCCAGGCGCACCGCGCCGACGTGGGTGAACTTCACGGCATTGGAGAGCAGGTTGGACAGCACCTGGGTCAGGCGGACCTGGTCGCCGACGAAGGCGCCACGGGCGGCCTCGGCCACGGTCCAGCCGAGTTCCAGCCCCTTGGACTCCGCCGCCGCGCGATGCAGCTCGGCGATGCGGCGCACGATGGCCTGCATGTCGAAGGTCTCGTTGGAGAGCTGAATCTCGCCGGCCTCGATCTTCGAGAAGTCGAGGATGTCGGTGAGGACCTGCTCCAGCAGGCGTCCCGAGGAGACGATCAGCTCGGCCAGTTCGCGGTTCTGCTGGGTCTTCTGCTGGGCGGCCAGGGTCTCGGAAATGGCGATGACGCCATTGAGGGGCGTGCGCAGCTCGTGGCTCATATTGGCCAGGAACCGGGACTTCTCGGCGTTGGCGCGCTCCAGCTCGGCGGTCCGGTCGCGGACCCGGTCCTCCAGACTGGCCAGCACCTCCTCGACCTTCTCGCGCTCGCCACGCAGGGCGTTGGCCAGGACGCCGATCTCATCGGTGCGCCGCTCGATCTTGCTGACGTCCTCCCGCTCGGGACGGCGGTCACGGACGCCGTAGACCTCGGGCTCGCAGGCGCCGGCCAGCTGACGCAGGGGCCAGACGATGGTGCGGCGGGCCAGGGCCACCACCAGCAGGGTCTGGATCAGGGAGGCGATCGCGCCGATCGCCAGGACCCAGGACGCCGACCGCGCCGCCGAGAGCGTGATGGCCGACTTGGGATAGGTGAGCAGCAGGTACCAGTCGGGACCCGCAAGCCGGCCATAGGCCACCACCTGGCGGCCATCTGGGCTATCGATCACGCCGTGCATCTGGCCGTCCCGGCGGATCGCCTTCACCAGGGACTTAAGGCTGAGTTTGCGTTCGTAGTCGGCGACGGTGTCCTCCGAGGCGCGGCCCGGCGTGCCGAAGCCCGGATAGGCGATCAGCTCGCCCTTCCCCGTCACCACCAGGTTGGAGGCGCCCGGCAGGGTGGTCCGTATGGCGTTGAGAAAGAACCCCGTGAGTTCAATGGAAGACCCGAAGGAACCGACATAGCGGCCGTTCACATAGGCCGGGGTCAGACAGCCGGTGGCGAGGCGCTCGCCCATATTGTCCTGGATCAGGCGCTGCAGGTTGGTGCAGCGGGTCACCCGGGTCGGGTCGTTCTTGGGCAGGGTGATCTGGGCCATCTCCTCCTTGGACACGTCGAGGCTGGCAGGCGCCTCGCGGCGGTAGAACATCAACCGGTCGGCCCGGTCGGGGCCGAACATCACCAGCCGGGCGTCGGCCGGGGTGAAGAAATAGAAGTTGTCGTACTCGCTGCGGGCGGCCTGGCCGAAGTCGGACACCACGGAGAAGGCCGCCGTCAGGGCGCGGCGCTCGGCCATCGAGGCCTGGTCGGCGTCGGAAATGAAGGCGCCCATCCCGTAGATCCAGCGGCCCGAGGCGGTCAGGTGGCCATCGAACAGGGCGTCGCGGCTGCGGCGGGTGCCGTCGCCCTTGGCCGGGAAATAGTCATCGGTCAGCCGGACCACGTCAGCGTCCGAGAGGTGGTTCATGCGGCGCTCAAGCTCGACGCCGGCGGCCTTGTGCAGGTTGGTGAGGTTGGTGAAACGCTTGTCGATGTTGGAGCTGCGCTCGCGCACATAGTCCGAGAGATAGCTCAGCTGTCGATTTGTCAGTTCCTGCTGGAAGACGACGAAGGCGCCGATGGACCCCAGGATGGTGACCACCAACGACATCAGCCCGACGCTGATCAGGAATCTGCGCGAAAGAGAGTTCATCGCCCCGTCAACGGCCCACCGAAAGCCTGAACCTACAGACCAGTCCTTGCGCCCAGGTTACGAAATTCAACCTTTAGGACATGGTTGCGACAGCATTACCCTTAGGGTTAGCTGTCATCCCAGGCGTTTCGGCCACAAAACTACAACCTTGCCGACAGTGAGCGTAACCCTAGGGCGCGTCGTCGAGGGCCATGGACAGGGGCGGCGCGACCTCCTCCAGGGACTTGCGCTCGGCGTTGACGCCCAGGAACACCTCGACGATCGCGGCGAAGATCATCAGGCCGCCCCCCAAGAGGTAGCCCCAGAGGATCTGATGGCGCTCGCCGCTGTCGATCAGGGCGCCGAACAGGGCCGGGCCGCCCACGCCGCCCAAGAGGGTGCCGAAGGCGTAGAACAGGGAGATGGTCACCGCCCGGACTTCGAGGGGGAAGCTCTCGCCCACGGTCAGGTAGGCGGCGCTGGCGCCGGCCGAGGCGAAGAAGAAGATCACCGTCCAGGCCGCGGTCTGCTGGACCGCCGACAACATGCCTTGTGCGAACATCCAGCCGATGATGCACATCAGCACCCCGGCCAGGCCGTAGGTCGCGGTGATCATCACCTTGCGGCCCAGGGTGTCGAACAGGTGGCCCAGCAACAGGGGGCCCATGAAGTTCCCCGCCGCGAAGGGCAGCATGAACCAGCCGATGGAGGCGGGCGCGATGCCGTAGAACCGGGTGAGAATGAGGGCGTAGGTGAAGAAGATGGCGTTGTAGCAGAAGGCCTGGGTGGCCATCAGCACCACCCCGAGCGCTGTCCGTTTGGGGTAGCGGTGAAACAGCATGCGGCCGATATCCAGCCAGGAGGTGCGGTGATCACTCTTCAGCCGCAGGTGCGGCGCGTCGGGGACCGGCGGCAGGGGGCGGCCGCTGTCTTCAGCGACCCGGGCCTCGATCTGCGCGATGATCGTCTCGGCCTCATCGACCCGGCCGTGGGTCATCAGCCAGCGTGGACTCTCAGGGATGTAGCGGCGAACCCAGATGATGATCAGGGCCAGGAGCCCGCCGATCACGAAGGCGGCGCGCCAGCCCCACTCCTGGGGCACCAGGTTGGGGTCCAGGACGATGATAGAGCCCACCGCCCCCAGGGCCGCCCCGATCCAGAAGCTGCCATTGATCACCAGGTCGGTGAAGCCGCGCCGCCGGGCGGGAATCAGCTCCTGGATCGCGGAATTGACCGCGCCGTACTCCCCGCCAATCCCCATGCCCGTGATGAAGCGAAAGACCATGAAGGACCAGAAATCCCACGAGAATCCGGTGGCGATGGTGGCCACCAGATAGACCCCGACGGTGATGGTGAAGAGCTTGCGTCGCCCAAAGGTGTCGGTCAGCCGACCAAAGATCAGGGCGCCGAGGACCGCTCCCAGAATATAGGCGCTGCCGGTCAGGCCGACCTGGCTGGCGGTGAAACCGAGCCCCTGGGGACTGGCGATCGCCGGGGACAGCGACCCCACCAGGGTGACCTCCAGCCCGTCCAGGATCCAGGTGACGCCGAGGGCGAACACCACCAGCCAGTGGAACCGGCTCCAGGGCAGGCGGTCCAGCCGCGCCGGGATATTGGTGGTGAAGACTGCGGTCATGGGGCGCTTTCCTCTTTGGAGGAGTGAACGCATTCAGGCCAAGCTTGGGTTCCAGGGCGCGACTGGGCTATGCACAGAATCATGGCCAGCGAGATCATCGTCGACGCCCGAGGCCACCACTGCCCGGTGCCAACCCTGCGGCTGCGGCGCGCGCTGGAGGATGCGCCCGCCGGGGCGCAGGTGCGCCTCTACGCCGACGACCCCATGGCGCGGATCGACGTGCCCCACTTCGCGTCGGGCGCCGGGTTCGAGGTGGTGGAGACGGCCGATGAGGCCGGGACGCTCAGCTTCCTGATCCGGAAACCAGCCTAGGCTTTTCGCCCCGCAGGTCCGCCAGCAGGCCGGCGGCGGTCGTTGCCCGGTGCTCGTCCATGGCCAGCTCGATCTCGGTGGCCAGGGCGCCGCCGAAGAAGATGGCGTTCACGGTCCAGGACAGCCAGATCAGGAACACCACCACGGCGGCCACGGAGCCATAGGTGGCCCCCAGCTGGGCGATCTGCTCGACATAGAAGGCGCTGGCCCAGGACATGAACAGGCACAGCAGGGCGGCGGCCATGCCCCCGGTGATGGAGGCCTTCCAGGCCACCGGGCGGCTGGACATGGCGAAGCGGTAGATCAGGCTCATGGCCAGGGTGATGCCGAAGCTGGCCCAGGTCCACTCGCTGAACAGCCAGGGCGCGCCGGCCAGGGGCTTGATGTCGAAGGCCGCGGCCACGAAGCGCAGGTAGAAGAAGGCCGCCGACAGGAAGCCCAGCAGCACGAAGGCCGCCACCAGCACCAGCAGGGCCATGACGTTGAAGCCCACGAAGCCGCGCGGGGCCTCGTCGTCGTGAATGAAGGACAGCCCCGCCAGCAGGGCCTTGAACCCCCGGTGGGAGGCGTAGGATCCGATGATCAGGGCCACGCCGCTCTGAGCCGAGACCGCCTCCAGGGGCGCGCGGGCCAGACGGGTGAGCTCGCCCTCGAACAGGCCGCGCGCCACCGGCGGCATCAGGTGAGACAGCATCTCGGCCTGGGCGGCGGCCTGACTGGCGTCGGCGAAGAAGGAATAGACCCCCACCATGATGGCCAGGCCGGGAAAGACCGCCAGCAGGACAAAGAAGGAGACCCCCCCGACATAGAGCATCACGTCGCGGCCCCAGAGGCGCGTCAGGGCCTTGCCGTTCACCGACAAGGTCCGCCGCACCCAGTGCAGCGGGTCCCAGTCGATGTCTCGCAAACGCTGAATCTGGCCCCGGATCGACATCGGGCGGAAGGTGATCAAGACCAGCCGATTAGGCAAGCCGCGATCTGACGCGGCGCCAAAGGACCGACCAAGCCAAAGCGGCGCGCCACCTGGGGGAGTGGCGCGCCATCGATGGGCGTGTCGTACCATCGGGGCGGGCCGCCGCCTGAGGGACGGGAGTGGCCGACGACCAACCTGGGGACAGATTACCGAGCGGCCGCTGAACCCAGGCTGAACGGCGCTCGCGGAACATGTTCACTTGGGGACGGCGTCACCTCATTGTCGCATAAACTTCAAGAACGGGTGTTAGCTGGACCCGAGCCCCTGTGGCGCCGCCGCAAGCGGCGCCCTCCATCGGAGTTTCCTTATGAAGACCGCCATCTACCTCGCCGCCGGCGCGGCCCTCGCCCTGAGCGCCTGCAGCCAGAAGACCGACACCACCTCCGAGACCGCTGGCGGCGGCGGCGGCGGAAACCGCGCCCAGGTCTGGGCCGCGGGCTCCTCCACGGTCTTCCCCTTCGCCACCCGCGTGGCCGAGAACGTCGCCCGGACCACCGGCGGCAAGCCCGCCCGAGTCGAATCGCTGGGCACCGGCGGCGGCTTCAAGCTGTTCTGCGGCGGCGCGAGCTCGCAATACCCCGACGTCGCCACCGCCTCGCGGCCGATCAAGAAGTCGGAATTCGAAAAGTGCGCCGCGGCCGGCGTCACCGACATCATCGAGATCAAGATCGGCTTCGACGGCATCGTCGTGGCCAACGCCAAGGCGGGGCTGAGCTATGACCTGCAGCGCGAACACCTCTACGGGGCCTTGGCCGCCGAGGCGCCCAAGGACGGCGCCTTCGTCCCGAACACCGTCAAGACCTGGGACGCCGTCGCCCCTGGCCTGCCCAAGGAACCGATCCTGGTCTATGGCCCGCCGCCCACCTCGGGCACCCGCGACGCCTTCAACGAACTGGCCCTGGAAAAGGGCGGCGAGAAAGTCGCCGCCCTCGCGGCGCTGAAGAAGACCGATGAAGATGGCTTCAAGGCCAAGACCCACACCATCCGCTCCGACGGGCTCTGGGTCGACTCCGGCGAGAATGACAACGCCATCGTCCAGACCTTGCAGAAGACGCCGCATTCGATCGGCGTGTTCGGCTACTCGTTCCTCGAGAACAACATGGACAAGGTGAAGGCCGCCAAGATCGAGGGCGTGGCCCCGACCTTCGAGACCATCTCCAGCGGCGCCTATCCGCTGTCGCGCTCGATGTTCATCTACGTGAAGAAGGCCAGCATCGGCGTGACGCCGGGCCTGCGGGAATTCGTCGACGGCTTTGTCTCCGACGCGGCGACCGGCAAGGGCGGCTACCTGCAATCGCGCGGCCTGATCCCGCTGCCGGAAGCCGAGCACAAGGCTCAGCAGGCCTCGGTGAAGGCGCTGACGGTGATGACGGCTCCGGCGTCGTAAGACTTAACTCCGTCATCCCGGACGGCCGCCAGGCTGATCCGGGCCCCAGGGGCCAGCGTACGGCCCTTGGGTTCTGGATCTTCGCCTCGCGGCGGCCGGGATGACGCCTGAGCTATCGCCCTACCCGTTCATCGCCCCGGTCGCCTTCAGCGCCTCGATCTCCGCGCCTGAGAAACCCCAGTCGGTGAGCGCCTCGGTGTCGTGGGCGCCGATGGCGGGCGGCGGGCCCTGGATGGCGCCGGGCGTGGCCGAGAAGCGTGGCGCGGGGGCCGGCTGGATGACGCCGGCGACCTCGACGAAGGTCTGACGGGCGACGTTATGGGGATGCTTGGGCGCCTCATCCAGGTCGAGGACCGGGGCGAAGCAGACGTCGGTGCCGCCCATGATGGCGGTCCACTCATCCTGGGTTTTCTTGGCGATCACCTCGGCCAGCTTGGCGCGCAGGCTGTCCCACTCGCCGCGCTTCATCTGACCTGCGAAGGCAGGGTCAGTAATCCCTGTCTTTTCAAGCAGCAAGGCATAGAACTGCGGCTCAATCGAGCCGATCGAGATCCACTTGCCATCCGAGCATTGGTAAGTGTCGTAGAAGTGGGCGCCGCCATCCAGCATGTTGGCCCGGCGGTCGTTGGTCCACATGCCGCTGGCCTTCATGCCGTAGAACATCGCCATCAGGGAGGCCGACCCGTCGCTCATGGCGCAGTCGATCACCTGGCCCTTGCCGGTCTCCCGGGCGCTGATGATCCCGGCCATCAGGCCGAAGGCGAGGTAGAGGGCCCCGCCACCCATGTCCCCCACCAGATTCAGCGGCGGGACGGGTTTATCCTTGGTCCCGATGGCGTGCAGAGCGCCGCTGATGGCGATGTAGTTCATGTCGTGGCCAGCGGCCTGGGCATAGGGCCCAGTCTGCCCCCAGCCGGTCATGCGGCCATAGACCAGCTTGGGATTGCGCTGGAGCGCCGCGTCGGGACCCAGGCCCAGGCGCTCCATCACCCCGGGACGGAATCCCTCGAACACCGCGTCGGCGCCCTCCATCAGCTTCAGGCAGGTCTCGATGGCCTGCGGGTTCTTCAGGTCCAGGCCGACGGAACGGCGGCCGCGGGCGCTGACATTGGCCGGCGAGGCGCCGCCGGTCCCCTTGCGGTCAATGCGCACCACGTCTGCGCCCAGGTCCGACAGCAGCATGCCGCAGAACGGGCCGGGCCCGATCCCTGCGAACTCGATGATCTTCAGTCCGGTCAGCGGTCCCTGGCGCATAGTCTCAACTCCCAATCGATTTTGCATGAGCTTAGCGCCAATGACGTGCGGTCAGCCAAGGGGGCTGCACATGCACTCAAGACTTCTTGGCTAGACTTCCCGCGGCATCGACGAAAGCCTGGATATCTTCGGCTTTGGCTCCGGAAGCCTCGAAGAACGAATTCGAAGCGCCAACCAAGCCGTTCACGTGATCTCTGAATCCGTCACGAGTGAATTCGTGAAGCTTGGTTTGGAAGTCCTGACTGCTTCTGGACCTCTCCAGAAACGCGACGCCACCTTCATTTTCCAGCTGGTAGCCATGCGTGATCACATCTCGCTTGCCAGCACGAATGATGTTCAGCGCGGTCATCAGCGCCTGCTTGTTGGGGTGATCACTAAGCTTGATCAGAGTCGCCAGCAGCTTCGCCTTCGGCCCAAACATCATGCCCCAGGTGATCATGTGAGCATCGGCATCCGGAAGCTTCAGAAGCTTTCCGATCAGGAAATCAACCGTCACATAAACGGTAGCCCAGAGTGAATGGAAGAGGCCCAAGCGATACTGGTAGAGCACGTGCGGGTCGGTTACGCCCGGCGGGTCAACATTGACAGTGTAATCCATTTCCTACCCCCCGCCGGGCAGCGATTGGCCGTCGTCGATCGTGATCACGGTTCCGGCGATGGCCCGGGCGGCGGGCCCGCAGAGCATCATGAAGGCGGCGTCGAGGTCGCTCGCCTCCATCAGGCGGCGGCGCGGGAAGCCCTTGAGCTGCTTCTGGCCGCCCTCGGTGCTCCACCAGAAGGCGTTGATGTCGGTCTCGATGTAGCCGGGCGCCAGGGCGTTGACCGCGATCCCGCGCCGCGACCACTCACGCGCCAAGCTGCGGGTCAGCATGGCGACCGAGGCCTTGGAGGCGTTGTAGGCCGCCAGGCCCGGCAGGACCGTATGGCTGGCGATGGAGGCGATGTTGACGATGCGGGCCTGGCCGGCGTCGGCGGTCCCGTTGGCGAACATCAGCCGGGCGGCGGCCTGCGCCGCGAAGAACACCCCGCGCACATTGACGTCAAAGGTGCGGTCCCACTCCTCGACGGTGAGATCGAGCGCCAGCCCCTCCCCGCCGACCCCGGCGTTGTTCACCAGGATGGACACCGGTCCCAGGCCCGCCTCGATCTCGGCGAAGGCGGGCGCGATGGAGGCGGCGTCGGCGACGTCCAGGCGCAGGGCCATGGCGCGGCCGCCCGATCCGGCGATCTCACCGGCCAGGGTCTCGACCATGTCCAGCCGCCGGGCGGTCAGGGCGACGGAGGCGCCGGCTCCGGACAGCAGCCTGGCGAAATGGGTTCCCAGCCCGCCGGACGCTCCGGTGATGATGGCCGTCTGGCCCGAAAGCGGCTTGTCCATGGCGATGCTCCACACCCATGACCTGCGCGTCCCTGTCGCGGTCGCGCGCCTCTGTATATTCTGCCTTCAGCCCGATTCCCGCCTATAAGCGGCAAGGTCGGCTGTCTTGTTGTTTCAAAGGTTGAGGAATGGCCCTGGGCGTCCATGCGCGAGTTCTGATCGTCGCGCGAGATGACGCCCTGGCGGGTCCGCTCGCCGAGGGGCTGGACCGGCTTGGCTGGCGCACCGTCACGGCGCGTGGCCCCTATGCCGCCATCGCCGCGCTCAGCGACCTGCAGGTGGAGGCCGCCATCGTCGATCTCGCCAGCGGCGGCCACGAGGCCCTGACCCTGGCCAAGCGCCTGAAGGCCGCCTGCGCCCCGCGCCGCCTGCCGGTGATCGCCATCGGCGCGCCGGGGCCGGAACTGGACGGCCTGAACTTCGACCTCACCCTGACGGCGCCGGTGCACCCGGCCCAGGTGGTGCTGCGCCTGGAGACCCTGGTGCGCATGGCCATCGCCGAGGAGGAGTTCGAGCTGCGGCTGGAGACCTTCAGCGAGCGCGGCCGGCGGCTGGAAACCCCCGAACCCGATCCCACGCCCTTCCGGGTGCTGGCCATCGGCGAGCCCGCGCCGCAGTTCCTGGCCCTGTCCAACGCCCTGACCGGCTCCGGCGCCGAGGTGGTGGGCGCCTTCACGGCCTATACGGCCTTCGACTACCTGCACGAGCGGCCCTTCGACGCCGTGGTGCTGTGGGCCGGGGACAACAGCCAGGAGGCGCTGTCCATCGCCGCGGGCATGCGCCGCAACACCCGCCTCTATCACACGCCCGCCCTGCTCTACATGAAGCAGGAGAGCTATGTGACCATGTCGGAGGCCTATCATCGCGGCATCTCTGACGTGGCCTCGCCCGAGACGCCGGAGACCGAGACCGCCAAGCGGGTGATTGAGCTGGCGCGCTCCTACCGCCGCCAGACCACCATTCGCAAGGCGCTGGAAAAGGCGCGCGCCTCGGGCCTGATGGACCCGGCGACGGGCCTGTTCACCCGGGACCTGTTCGCCACCCATCTCGGCCGCCTGGCCCAGGCCTCGCGGCTGCGCAACCGGCCGCTGTCGGTGTGCGTGCTCAAGGTTTCCGAGAGCCACGATGTCGGCGCCGCCCGGCAAGGGGGCTGGCTGGACCGCGCCATCCCGCAGATCGGCTCGATGATCGGCCGCCTGGTGCGGGTGGAGGATACGGCTGCACGCCTCGGGCCCGAGGTGTTCGCCCTGGCCCTGCCCGCGACGCCCCAGGTCTCGGCCCGGGCGGCCGGAGAGCGCATCGCCGCCGTCATCGGCTGCACAGCCTTCGAGGCCGGTGACGGCAAGGCCCCCTTCGTGGTGGAGTTCGACATCGGCGTCGCCGAGGTCAGCCTGGCGGCGGGCGTCGGCAAGGCGCTGGAAGAGGCCGCGGCGCGGGCCGTGGAGCGGGCGGGCTAACTGTCGAAGCTATGAAGGTTGTTCACCCGGGATCGGGTTGAGAGAGTGGGGTTGCGAAGCTCCAACCTCTAACCGGGAGACCCCGGATGAACGTCCATAAGAATGCCCGTCTGACGCCGTCGGGTCGAGCCTTGCTGGCCGA
>NZ_JAUYAF010000007.1 GCF_030693625.1 Phenylobacterium sp. | reverse complement strand
GGAGGTGGCGCGTTGGTTCTGGGCGATGGCCCAGATGGCGCCGTTGTCTTTCGCCGAAGCGATCTTCTTGCCGGTGTTGATGCGGTTTTGGACCGTCATCAGCTCGGAGCTGGTCTGGTTCAGGTTCTGAAGGGCGACCATCGCCCCGACGTTGGTATTGACGCTATTCGGCATCAGAGGTGTCCTTTTTCTCAGGTCACCGGTCTGCATTTTGCTGACCGCAGGCATTTTGCCCACGTGGTTAAAAGCAAATTTCGGGCCAGGTCAGAGCCAGCGCCCACGGGCTATCGGCCCGCCACAAAATACTGAAATGGTTGGATTAAACCCTTGTTAGGGACGTTTGCGCACGGCAGGACTTGCCTACCTCAACGGCGCTTGGGCAGAAATTGCCGACCTCATGCGGCAAACGGCGCCCAGCAGTTCAAAGAGCTCGCCGGGCGGGGCCACCCCTTTCGGGGGGCGCCCGCCCGGCGCTGCGACCAACTAGCTGCGGAACAGGGACATAATCGTCTGTGGCATCTGATTGGCGATCGACAGCGCTTGGACACCGAGTTGCTGCTTTGTCTGTAGCGAGGTGAGCCTTGCGCTCTCCTTGGCGAGGTCGGCATCGACGAGGTTGCCCACGCCGGCGTCGACCGCGTCCTGTAGCTTGTTGATGAAGGTCAGGTGGTTGGCGAGCGACTTGGAACCGGTGCCCAGCTTTGACAGAGCGGTCGAGACATTCGCAATAGCGGTCGCAACCGAAGTGATCATAGTCGTGGCGCCGGCTTGTGTCCCAATAGAGTCGGTCGACAACAGCCCCACCGCGCTGCCGGGAGTGTCGAGGGACATATCCTGAGCCAGCACCGTGAGCCTGGAATTTCCAGATTCATCGGCGAGGGCCGAGATCGTCACCGCACCACCGACACCCGCTCCGTTCAACATATTCACGCCGTTGAACGATGCGTTCCCGACCGCCTTCTGGATCTGGTCGCGCAGGGCCATGAAGTCTTCGTTCAGGGCATTGCGGGACGCGCTATCCAGGCTGCTGTCGGAGGACGCCAGGGCCTTTTCCTTCATCTGAAGCAGAAGGTCGGAAACCGTCTCCCCACCAGCAATGGCGACGTCGACCGTGGACTGACTGCGTTGCAGTGAATCCCGGACGGCGTTCAACGATCCGGACGCCGCACGCTGGTTCTGGGCGATCGCCCAGATAGCGCCGTTGTCCTTGGCGTTCGCCACCTTCTTGCCAGTGTTGATGCGGTTCTGAGCCATCGCCAGGTCGGAGTTGGTCGCATTGAGGTTTTGGAGCGCGACCATCGCGCCCACGTTGGTGTTCACCGAATTAAACGGCATTTGGGATCCTTCCATTCTGGTCGGGAGAGAGTTTGCGGCTTTTGCCTGCGGGGCGGGTTTTTCGCCTTGCCAACACCCTCGCAAGCGGCGGGCCAGTTCTGGCCGCGCGTTCACTTTTTAAGATGATGATTTTATTGAATAATATTTCCGCCCGTGGGGAGGCGAATTAATCATACCGGGGATGATTTGCCGCCTCGGCATGACTTGCCGGGAGGAAAGCAACGCCCCCTCCGGCAGGACTCGATTCTGCCTAGTGGAGCAAGATGCTTGCCGGGGCGGGGTGGCCTGGCCGCTACCAGCCCATGTCGGAGACGGTGGACGCACTGTCGACCGCGGCTTCAAAGACGCTCAGGTCACGGACGAACAGCGAGGTGCACCACTCGAGCTTGTTCACCGGTCCAGGACCGTAATAGTCGATCCGGCGGAAGCCCGCGGCGTGCAGCATCTGGTAGGCGGCGTTGTACTGCCAGCGGTCGGAGTTATCGAACAGGATGAAGCCGCCCGGCTTGAGGTGGGAGATCGCCACCCAGGTGCTCAGGACCCTGGCCATCCCGTCGATGACGATGACGTCAAAGTGGGCCTTGGGGAAGGCCATGATCTCGGTGGCGTAGGCGACGAACTCCTCAGACATCAGGCCGTGCAGCCTGTTGTGCGCCCCCTTGGGGGACAGGGGCAGATTGGGCGGATCGGCGAAGAAGGGGGCGACCGCCTCACGGCGCGCCTCGTCGACCGCCTCGTCCATCTCACGCACGACGATCTTGAGGTTGGCTTGGGCGCCCTCGGCCACGTGGGCGGCCCAGCGGCTGTCGTGCTCGACGCTGGTGACCTCGGCGACCTTGCCCGACCACCAGAGGGATGACCCGCCGCAGCCGTACTCGAACACCTTGAAGTCGGGCCGAACGATCCGCGAGAGCTGGATGAAGGCCGGATAGGTGATCCAGGGCACCACGCCATCCTTGTTGCGCGGGATGCCGTCCAGGCTGTCGAACCAGCCGCGTGTCTCGAGATAGCCCTGCGCGAACTGGTAGATGTGGGTGTTGAGGTCGGCGTGTTCCTTGATGTCCATCTGCGCCTGCCCCGAGAACCGCTGAACGAAATCAGGCCAGGCCGCTTTTCAGCAGGCCATCGAAATAGACGATGGTGCGGGCTAGGCCCTGCTCCAGGGCGATGGTCGGCTGCCAGTCGTCCAGCAGGGCGCGGGCCTTGGAGATGTCGGGCTGGCGCTGTTTGGGATCGTCCGACGGCAGGGGCTGGTAGGTGATCTTCGAGGCCGAGCCGGTCTGGGCCACCACCATCTCGGCCAGGGCCTTGATGGTGAACTCGCCGGGATTCCCCAAGTTGATGGGGCCGGTGACCTCGTCGCCGGTGGCCATCAGGCGGATGAAGCCCTCCACCAGGTCATCGACATAGCAGAAGGACCTCGTCTGCAGGCCTTCGCCATAGAGGGTGATCGGCTCGCCCCTCAGGGCCTGCATGATGAAGTTGGAGACCACGCGGCCGTCATTGGGATGCATGCGCGGGCCGTAGGTGTTGAAGATCCGCGCCACCTTGATCTGCAGTTTGTGCTGGCGGTGGTAGTCGAAGAACAGGGTCTCGGCGCAGCGCTTGCCCTCGTCGTAGCAGGAGCGGATGCCGATGGGGTTCACATTGCCCCAGTACTCCTCCACCTGGGGATGGATGGTGGGGTCGCCATAGACCTCGCTGGTCGACGCCTGGAAGATTTTGGCCTTCCGGCGCTTGGCCAGGCCCAGCATGTTGATGGCGCCGTGCACGCTGGTCTTGGTCGTCTGCACGGGATCGAACTGGTAGTGGATGGGCGAGGCCGGGCAGGCCAGGTTGTAGATCTCGTCCACCTCGGCGAAGAGCGGGAAGGTCACGTCGTGACGCATCAGCTCGAAGTTCGGGTTGGGCAGCAGGTGGGCGACGTTGCGCCGCGAGCCGGTATAGTAGTTGTCGACGCACAGCACCTCGTGGCCGGCCTCGATCAGGCGTTCGCAGAGGTGCGAGCCGACAAAGCCGGCGCCGCCGGTCACAAGTATGCGCTTCATGCCGTCCGCCCCGCCTTGAAACCCCCAACCTAGACTGAGTCTCCGCGCCGTGGGTTGGGCGTCACTGCGCGGCCGCGCCCTCCCCCGCCCCTTCCAGGCTCGAGGTGTCGAAGCCATGGAACAGGGACAGGAAGCGGAACGGATTGGCCTGATAGGACGGGTACATGACGTTGTTGATGTCGGTGGTGGTGTCGAAATAGGCGAGGGTCGGCGAGGGGCCCCGGGCCACCAGGTGGTGGCGAGCGAAGATCAGGGCGACCTGGTCGATCCAGCGGGTCACCGCAGGGCGGGCCAACTCGCGTTCGATGTAGTCGCGGAGGAAGGCCAGGAAGACCTGGGCGCCGGCCGTGGGGTTCACCAGCAGAAGGTTGGCGGTCAGGCGGGAGCCGGCGTTGAAGCTGATCTCGTTCTCATTGAACATCACATCGGCGGGCGCGGCGCGGGCCAGCAGGTCGGCCACGCCGCGCTGCAGGATCAGGTCGATATCCGAGACGAAGACCGGGCGCTCCAGGCGCGCCAGCAGGGTTCCCAGACGCTGGAACCGCACGCACTGGAAGTGGGCGACCGGGCGAGCGATGAAGCCCTTGGGCGGCGCGTCATAGACCTTGGTGGTCACCGCAGCGGCGTCGAAGTCGTCGCCCGCGAAGATCAGCCGCTCGTCGCTGATCCCGACCCCGGCCGCGATGGCCGCCAGCTGATCCTTGCCGCCGATCACGTGAATGACGATCAGGCTCGGCACATCGGAGTACTTGAGCACCGAAAGCGCATACCAGCGGGCGTAGAGGTCGACATAGGTCTGGTCGGCGGCGGCGAAGAACACCGCCTGGGCGCCCAGCCGATCGGCCGTGGCGCGCACGCTGTCCCAGTCAAGGGCGGCGCCGGTGGAGGACACGAAGGCGAGCTCGGATTCCGGGGCCGGGGCTGGGGTCGGGGCGTTGACGGCCGCCAGGTCCACGGCGTCCAGCAGCAGGCGGTAGTGTTTATGCCAGCCCTCCCACTCCGACCCAGGCTCGACCACCACCTCCAGCGCGGCCGCGGCGGCCAGAAGCGCGGCGATCTGCGCCTCGCTGCTGGGGGTCAGGGGCCGGCAGAGGATCAGGCTGACCACGTCATGGACGTCACGCAGGCGCAGCAGCGGGTGGAGGTCGCCGGGCGCAAGCGCCAGGGCCATCTTCTTGGCGATCTCGGCCAGGGCCGGATCGGCGGCGACCGGTGGCGGCGCGGCCGGCGGCAAGGTGCGGTTGGCGGCGGCCATGACGATCTGGGCGACATGGTTGGCGGGATCGACCTTCAGCAGGGCGCGGGCGTAGCGCTCCACCTCGCCCCACCGCTTTAGCACCTGGTTGCAGCTCATCGCGGCGGTCAGCATCGGTTCGCTGTTGGGGATCAGGGCCACCAGGGCGGCGGCGTAGCGCTCGGCCTCGACGGTCTCGCCGGCCTCCAGGTGGGCGTTGAACTTGCCGATCGCCGGCATGGCGCGGGTCTGAATCTCCTCCAGCAGGCTGTTGGGATTGGCCCTGCCCTGCCGGATGAACCGCAGGGCGCGCAGGACATCCAGGGTCCGGTCCTGGGCGGTGTAGATCTCGATCAGGGCCCACAGCGCCGGCTCGTCGTGCGGACGCAGAGCGATCAGGTTTTCGAAGACCGTCTGGGCCTCGCCCGTGCGGCCCTCTGCGGCCAGGGCCTGGCCCAGCTGGAACAGGGCCTGTGTCGAGGCGCTGTCCCGCTTGCTGCGGCGCTCGAACAGCACGTCGATCTGCAGCAGGCCGTTCTGGCGCACGTCGTCCAGGCGATGGAACTCGACGATCTCGGCGCAGTGGAAGCCCATGACGTCCAGCTGGGCGAACACATCCTCGGCCTTGGCGCCGCCGATGTTGTACTCGACCATCGAAACCTCGAGCAGGATGTAGTCGGCCTGCGCCAGGACGGTGGCCCCGCCCTTGAGCACGTCGACCTCGGCGCCCTGAGTGTCGATCTTCACAAAGTCGAAGCGGCGACCGGCGAACAGGTCGTCGATCCGCACCTTGGGCACGGCGTGCTTGAGGACCTTTTCCTCGCTGAAATAGTGGGTGTCCTCGCGGTAGAGGGAGACGCCGGTGGACTGCAGCCAGTCCTTGCTGAGGAACAGCTCGGCCACGCCCGCCGTGTCGGAGGCGGCCACCATGTGCCGTTCGAAGCCCAGCTTCACCAGCTCGGGCTCACAATAGGGATTGGGCTCCACCAGGGTCGGGACGCAGTCGGGATAGACCTGCAGGAACCCCTCGGTGAACCCGCCGATGTTGGCGCCGACGTCCAGCATCGAGGCCGGCTCATAGCCCTGGTCGCGGAGCGCTTCGAGAACCTTCCGAGTCATGCGTCTTCCAGTTCAGGCGCGCGCGGGCGCGGGGCGGTCAGTCGGCCGCGGCGCGGCGAAGGCGGGCCTGGGGTTCGGACACCGGCGGTTCGCCCTCGGCCAGGGCGATGTCCTGCTGGGTCCAGAGGCGCGCGTCGGGGGGAATGGGCCGGGCCAGGTGCCGCCGGGCCAGCTGGGCCTTGTAGAGACCGTGGTAATCCTCGATGGCCAGGACCTCCTGGCCCTCGTGATCATGATCGACGCCGGCCTTCATATAGGCGTCGAGATTGGTGAGGTCGGGGCGCGGCAGGGCGCCCTGCTGATAGTCCACCACCATGGTCGCGTAGAGGTCCTCCAGGCTGCTCACCAGCTTCTCCATGTTGAAGAGGTCGCAGGTGTCGCGGTTGGCCTCGAGCTGGGCCTTGTAGGCCGCGATCTGAGCGCGGTCCTGACCCAGGGCGACGGCGCGCTCGACATATTCGTCAGGGCTGGCGCAGACCAGGTCCACCAGGCCTGAGGCCCGCACCAGGCTGCCGCAGACCCGGGCGGCGAAGCCACGGCCCGAAAGGGTGACCATCGGCACCCCCATCCACAGGGCGTCCGAGGCGGTGGTGTGGGCGCCGTAGGCTCCGGTGTCGAGGAACAGGTCGGCCAGGGGGTAGCGGGCCAGGTGCAGGGCGTTGTGCAGCTTGGGGGCGAAGATCAGGCGCTCGGGCGCCACCCCCTGCCCCGCCGCGAAAGCCAGCAGGCGGGAATGGGTCTCGGCGGTGCTTTCCAGCAGCCAGAGCACGCTGCCCTCCACCCGCTTCAGGATGGTCAGCCAGCGCTCGAAGGTGGCGCGGCTGATCTTCTGGGCGCCGTTGAAGCAGCAGAAGACGAAGGCGTCGTCGGGCAGGCCGGCCTCGGCCCGGCTCGGACGCTCGGCCGCCACCACCCGCTTGCGGTCGTTGGGCTGGTAGCAGGGCAGCCGCACGACCTTTTCGGAATAGTAGATCTCCGAGCCCGGCGGCACGATCCAGCCATCGGCGATGATGTAGTGGTGGTAGGGGCTGCCCATGGTGCCGGGATAGCCCAGCCAGTTGACCTGGATCGGGGCCGGCCGCAGGGCGAAGACGCCGGTGCGGCACTCGCGGGTATGGCCGTTGACGTCCACCAGGATGTCGATGCCGTCTTCCGCGATCTTCGCGGCCGCCTGGGCGTCGCTCATTGGCCGGATGTCGGTCCAGTGCTCCACGGCGGCGCGGGTGCGCAGGCTCAGGGCGTCCACCGAGGGGATGCCGCAGTAATAGGCGAAGACCTCGACCTTGGCCTTGTCGTGCAGTTCCCACAGCTCGGCCATCAGATAGCCCACCGCGTGGTCGCGCAGGTCCGAGGAGATGTAGCCCACCCGCAGGCGGCGGCCCTGGACGTCGATGGGCGCGTGCCGGCGATCCTCGCCCGCCGAGGCCAGGGGCGTCTCGGCGGTGAGGCCGACATAGCGCGCGGCGGCGGCCAGCTGCAGCAGGGGGTCGTCGGTATAGGCCGCCATGGAAAGCGGGTGGATGTTGGTGACCAGGTCGGCGCCTTCCAGGCCCGGCAGCGGCTCCACCACCGGCCATTTGCACTGGACCAGCCGCATGGCCAGATACTGCTCGATCACGTCACGCTGGGTGGGATCGAGGGTCAGGGTCTCGCGCAGGACCTGTTCGGCGGCCTCGATCTTCTGGGTGTCGGCGAGGATGCGGGCCAGCTGCTTGAGGGTCGACAGCTTGTAGCCGAACCCCTGGCCGGTGATGGCGGAGACCTTCTGCAGGGCGGTCTGCCACAGGGCGATGGCCTCGTCGGGCTGGCCGCTGCGCTCGAGCACGCCGCCTAGGTTGATGTAGCCCGGCATGAAGTCCGGATCGAGGGTGATGGCGGCGGTCAGGGCCTCGATGGCGCCGGGCAGGTCGCCGGACTGGGTCTGCAGGCAGCCCCGGTTGAAATGGGCCACATAGAGCTGCGGATGGGTGGGGTTGAGCGCGCCCCAGACCTTGTAGAGCTGCTGGGCCAGGTCGCCCCTGCCCGCCCCGCTCAGGGCATTGGCGGTATTGATCAGCTCGGCCAGACCGAGGGTCTCCGCCGTGGCCTTCTGCAGCGCTGCGAGGAAGAGATCCTGGGACATTATGGTCTCGCGCCTGCCCTTCCAGCCGTGCCGGACCCGCTCGGCCAGCGACTCGGCCAGGGGATCCCGTCACCCTGTTGTGGCGCCTCCGGAGCCTGGATTCCAGACCGGGAACCGCAATGCGACCATCCGCGCCGAGCCCGAAGGCCCGGCGCGGAAGATCACGCCCGCCTTGGTCAGGTGGAGGCGATGTAGGCGGCGACCTGATCGTTATCCAGGCTCTGCACCTGGGTGGCGGTCATGGCGTTCAGCAGGGTGGCGTCCATGCCCGAGATGCTGGTCGCCGACAGTCCATCGAGCTGGGTGGCGGTAAGCCCGGTGATCTGGGTCGTCGCCAGCGCGTTGGCCTGGGTCGCATCGAAGCCGGCGATAACGGTGGCCGACAGCGCGCCCACCTGGGTCGAGGTCAGGGCCGCGAACTGGGTGGTGGCCAGCTCGCCGACATCGGTGGTCGACAGGCCCCTCAGCTGGGTGGTGCTCAAGGCCTTGACCTGGGTGGTGCTCAGGGCCGCGGTCTGGGTCGAGTCGAGGGCGGAGACCGCCGTCGCCGTCAGGCCGGGGATCTGGGCCGCCGTCAGGGCCGCGATCTGGGTGTCGGCGAACTCGGCCACGTCGGTGACGTTCAGGCCCGAAAGCTGGGTCGCGGTCAGGCCCTTCACCTGGGTGGTGGAGAGCGCCTGGAACTGGGTCGTGTCGAGCGACGAGATGTTCGTCGCCGTCAGCGCCCCAAGTTGCGCCGCCGACAGGGCGTTGATCTGGGTCGAGTTCAGATCGCCGAAGTCCGTCGTGCTCAAGGTCTTCAACTGGGTGGTGGTCAGGCCCGCGACCTGGGTCGTGGAGATCGCACCCACCTGGGTGGCGTCCAGGGACGAGAGGCTGGTGGCCGACAGGGCCCCGATCTGCGCCGCGGAGAGAGCCTCGATCTGGGTCGTGTCCAGGGCTCCGATGTTGGTGGCGGTCAGGGCCGCGAACTGGCTGGCGCTGAGGGCCCCGATCTGGGTGGCGGCGAACTCGCCGATATCGGTGGTGGAGAGGCCGGCGAGCTGGCTGGTGGTCAGCGCCTTCACCTGGGTGGTGGAGAGCGCCGCCACCTGGGTGGCGTCCAGGGCCGAGAGCCCCGTGGCCGTCAGGGCCGAGACCTGCGCCGTGCTCATCGCGCCCACCTGGGTCGCGGTGAATTCGCCGATGTCGGTGGTCTGCAGGCTCTTCAGCTGGGTGGCGGTGAGGCCTTTCACCTGGGTGGTGGAGAGCGCCGCGACCTGGGTGGCGTCGAGGCTGGAGAAGTTGGTGCTGGTCAGGGCGCCGACCTGGCTGGCCGACAGCGCCCCGATCTGGGTCGAGGTCAGCTCGCCGAAGTCGGTGGCCGAGAGGTTGGCCACCTGGCTGGTGGTCAGGGCGCCGACCTGGGTGGTGGTCAGGGAGGCGGTCTGAGTGGCGTCGAGGGCCGACAGGGCGCTGTTGCTCAGGGCCGAGATCTGGGTGGTGGCCAGGGCGGCGATCTGGGTGTTGTCCAGGCTCTGAATGCTGGTGGCCGAGAGGGCGCCGATCTGGGCCGCGGTCAGGCCGCCGACCTGGGTCGCCGACAGTTCACCGAGGTCAGTGGTGTCGAGTCCTCTCAGCTGGGTCGCGTTCAGGCCGCGGACCTGGGTGACAGAGAGCGCCGCCACCTGGGTCTGGTCGAGGGCCGAGATGTTGGTGGCGGTCAGGGAGCCCAGCTGGGTCGGGCTCAGGGCGCCGATCTGACCCGCGGAGAGTTCGCCGATGTCGGTGACGTTGAGGCCGGTGAGCTGGGTCGTGGTCATGCCCTTCACCTGGGTGGTGGAGAGGGCCGCGACCTGAGTGGCGTCCAGAGCGGAGAAGGCGTTGGCCGTCAGGGCGCCGACCTGGTTCGCCGCCAGGGCGCCGATCTGGGTCGAGGTGAATTCGCCGATATCGGTCGCCGACAGCGCGCTGAGCTGGGTCGTCGCCAGACCCTTGACCTGGGTGGTGGAGAGGCCGCCCACCAGGGTGGCGTCCAGGCTGGCCAGGTTGGTGGCCGTCAGGGCGCCGAGCTGACCCGCCGAGAGCGAGCCGATCTGGGTCGAGGTCAGCTCACCGAAGTCGGTGGTGGACATCGACCGCAGCTGGGTCGCGGTCAGGCCGGCCACCTGGGTGGTGGTCAGGGCGCCGGTCTGGGTGGCGTCCAGGGCCGAGAGGTTGGTCGCCGAGAGCGAACCGATCTGGGCCGCCGTCAGGGCGCCGACCTGGGTGGCGTCCAGGGCGGTGATGTTGGTGGTGGTCAGGGCGCCTAGCTGGCTGCTGGTGAGCACCCCGACCTGGGTGCTGGTGAATTGCCCGATGTCGGTGCTGTCCAGACCCCGGATCTGGGTCGTGGTCAGGGCCTTGACCTGGGTGGTCGACAGCGCCGCGGTCTGGGTGGCGTCCAGGGCCGCGATGCCGGTGGAGGTCACGGCCGCGATCTGGGCGGTGCTGAGCGCCGAAATCTGGGTGGCGGTGAATTCGGCGACGTCGGTTCCGCTCAGCGCGTTGAGCTGGGTGGTGGCCAGACCCTTGACCTGGGTGGTCGAGAGCGCCGCGACCTGGGTGGCGTCCAGGGAACCGAGGTTGGTGGCGGTGAGCGCCCCCAGCTGGGCCGCCGACAGCGCGCCGATCTGGGTCGAGGTCAGTTCACCGAAGTCCGTGGTGCTCAGGCCCCGGAGCTGGCTGGTGGTGAGGCCGCCAACCTGGGTGGTGGTGAGGCCGCCGATCTGGGTGGCGTCCAGGCCCGAGAGGCTGGTGTTGGACAGGGCGCCGACCTGGGCGGCCGTCAGGGCGCCGAGCTGGGTGGTGTCCAGGCTGCCGAGGCTGGTGGAGGACAGGGCGCCGATCTGCGCCGCCGACATGGCGCCGATCTGGGTCGAGGACAGTTCGGCCACATCGGTGGTGTCCAGGGCCCTGAGCTGGGTCGTGGACAGCGCCTTAACCTGGGTCACGGAGATCGCCGCCACCTGGGTGGCGTCGAGGGCCGAGATGTTGGTGGCGGTCAGGGCGCCGAGCTGGCTCGGAGTCAGAGCCCCGATCTGGGTGTCGGCGAACTCGGCGATGTCGGTGGTGGAGAGGCCGGCGAGCTGGCCGGCGGTCAGCGACTTCATCTGGGTGGTGGAGAGCGCCGCCACCTGGGTGGCGTCCAAGGCCGAGACATTGGTCGCCGTCAGGGCCGCCAACTGGGTGCCGCCGAGCGCGCCCACCTGGGTCGAGGTGAGTTCCCCGATGTCGGTGGAGGTCAGAGCCGACAGTTGGGTGGTCGCCAGGCCCTTGACCTGAGTCGTGGTCAGAGCCGCCGTCTGGGTGGCGTCCAGGCTGGAGATGTTGGTGGCGGTGAGGGCGCCGACCTGGGCGGCCGAGAGCGCGCCCAGCTGGGTCGAGGTCAGTTCCCCGAAGTCCGTGGTCGAGAGGCTCTTCACCTGGGTGGTGGTCAGGCCGCCGATCTGGGTGGTGCTGAGCAGGGCGGTCTGGGTCGCGTCCAGGGCCGAGAGGCTGGCGGTGGAGAGCGCGCCGACCTGGGCCGCGGTGAGGGCCCCGATCTGGGTCGCATCGATCGCCGCCAGATTGGTGGAGGTGATGGCGCCGACCTGGGTGGCGGTCAGGGCGCCGATCTGCTGGCCGGAGAACTCACCGATGTCGGTGACCTCCAGGCCCCTGAGCTGGGTCGTTGTGAGCGCCTTGACCTGGGTGGTGGAGAGCGCCGCCACCTGGGTCCCGTCGAGGGCCGAGATATTGGTGGCTGTCAGGGACGCGATCTGGGCGTTGGACAGCGCCCCGATCTGGGTGGCGGTGAATTCGCCGATGTCGGTGGCGCTCAGCGCCGAGAGCTGGGTGGTGGCCAGACCCTTCACCTGGGTGGTGGAGAGGGCCGACACCTGGGTGGCGTCCAGGGCCGAGAGATTGGTCGAGGTCAGCGAGGCCAGCTGGTTGGCGCTCAGGGCGCCGATCTGGGTGGAGGTGAGCTCGCCGAAGTCGGTGGTGCTCAGGGACCTGAGCTGGCTGGTGGTCAGGCCGCCCACCTGGGTGGTGGTGAGGCCGCCGATCTGGGTGGCGTCCAGGCCCGACAGGCTGGTGTTGGACAGGGCGCCGACCTGGGCGGCCGTCAGGGCTCCGAGCTGGGTGGTGTCCAGGCTGCCGAGGCTGGTGGAGGACAGGGCGCCGATCTGCGCCGCCGACATGGCGCCGATCTGGGTCGAGGACAGTTCGGCCACATCGGTGGTGTCCAGGGCCCTGAGCTGGGTGGTGGACAGCGCCTTGATCTGGTTGGCGCTGATCGCCGCCACCTGGGTGGCGTCGAGGGCGGAGATGTTGGTGGCGGTCAGGGCGCTGAGCTGGCTCGGAGTCAGGGCGCCGATCTGGGTGTCGGCGAACTCGGCGATGTCGGTGGTGCTGAGACCGGCGAGCTGGCCGGCGGTCAGGGACTTCATCTGGGTCGTGGACAGCGCCCCGACCTGGGTGGCGTCGAGGTTGGAGACGTTGGTCGCCGTCAGGGCGGCCAACTGCGTGCCGGCCAGGGCCCCGATCTGGGTGGCGGTGAACTCAACGATATCGGTGGCGCTCAGGGCGGAGATCTGGGTCGTCGCCAGGCCCTTGACCTGGGTCGTGGAGAGCGCGGCGGTCTGGGTGGCGTCCAGGCCGGAAATGTTGGTGGTGGTCAGGGCGCCGACCTGGGCGGCCGAGAGCGCGCCCAGTTGGGTCGGGGTCAACTCGCCGAAATCGGTGGTGGAGAGACCCTTCACCTGGGTGGTGGTCAGACCGCCCACCTGGGTGGTGGTCAGGCCGCCGATCTGGGTCGCGTCCAGCCCCGAGAGGCTGGTGGCCGACAGGGCGCCGATCTGGGCCGCCGAGAGCGCGCCGAGCTGAGTGGTGTCCAGGCTGCCGAGGCTGGTGGAGGACAGGGCGCCGATCTGCGCCGCCGACATGGCGCCGATCTGGGTCGAGGACAGTTCGGCCACATCGGTGGTGTCCAGGGCCCTGAGCTGCGTGGAGGTGAGCGCCTTGATCTGAGTGGTGCTGATGGCCGCCACCTGGGTGGCGTTCAGGGCCGAGAGGTTGGTGGCGGTCAGCGCGGCCAGCTGGCCGGTGGCCAGGGCCCCGATCTGGGTGTCGGCGAACTCGCCGATGTCGGTGGTGGACAGGCCGGCGAGCTGGCCGGTGGTCAGGGACTTCACCTGGGTGGTGGAGAGCGCCGCGACCTGGGTGGCGTCGAGGGCCGAGATGTTGGTGGCCGAGAGCGCCGCGATCTGGCTGCCGCCGAGCGCGCCGATCTGGGTGGTGGTCAGTTCGCCAATGTCGGTGGCGTTGAGGCCCGAGAGCTGGGTGGTCGCCAGGCCCTTCACCTGGGTGGTGGTCAGGGCCGCCGTCTGGGTGGCGTCCATCGACGAGACGTTGGTGGCCGACAGGGCCCCGATCTGGGCGGCCGACAGGGCGCCGATCTGGGTCGAGGTCAGTTCGCCGAAGTCGGTGGTCGACAGGCTCTTGAGCTGGGTGGTGGTGAGGCCGCCGACCTGGGTGGTGGTCAGCGAGCCGGTCTGGGTGGCGTCCAGGGTCGAGAGGCTGGTGGTCGACAGGGCGCCGATCTGGGCGGCCGTCAGGGCGCCCAGCTGGGTGGCGTCCAGCGCGCCGATATTGGTGGAGCTCAGGGCCGCGATCTGGGTCGCGGCCATGGCCGCGATCTGCGTGCCGGCGAGCTCAGCGACGTCGGTGGCGTCGAGGCCCCGCAGCTGGCTGACCGACAGCGCCTTGACCTGGGTGGTGGAGAGCGCGGCCGTCTGGGTGGCGTCGAGGGCCGAGATGTTGGTGGCCGTCAGCGACGCGATCTGGGCGTTGGACAGGGCCCCGATCTGGGTGGCGGTGAATTCGCCGATGTCGGTGGCGTTGAGGGCGGAGAGCTGAGTGGTGGCCAGGCCCTTGACCTGGGTCGTGGACAAGGCCGCCGTCTGGGTGGCGTCCAGAGCCGAGATGTTGGTGGCCGACAAGGCCCCGAGCTGATTGGCGCTCAGGGCGCCGATCTGGGTCGAGGTGAGCTCGCCGAAGTCGGTGGTGCTCAGGGACCTGAGCTGGCTGGTGGTGAGGCCGCCCACCTGGGTGGTGGTCAGCGAGCCGATCTGGGTTCCGTCCAGGCCCGAGAGGCTGGTGGCCGACAGGGCGCCGACCTGGGCGGCCGTCAGGGCGCCCAGCTGGGTGGAGTCCAGGCTGGCCAGGCTGGTGGAGGACAGGGCCCCGATCTGCGCCGCCGACATGGCGCCGACCTGGGTCGAGGACAGTTCGGCCACATCGGTGGTGTCCAGGGCCCGGACCTGGGTCGCCGAGAGCGCCTTGATCTGGGTGGTGCTGATCGCCGCCACCTGGGTGGCGTCGAGCGCCGAGATGTTGGTGGCCGTCAGGGCGCCGAGCTGGCTCGGAGTCAGGGCGCCGATCTGGGTGTCGGCGAACTCGGCGATGTCGGTAGTGCTCAGGGCGGCGAGTTGACCGGTGGTCAGGCCCTTGACCTGGGTCGTCGACAGCGCGGCGACCTGGGAGCCATCGAGGGCGGAGACCGCGGTCGCCGTCAGGGCGCCGATCTGGCTGCTGGAAAGGGCGCCGACCTGGGTGGTGGTCAGTTCGCTGACATCGGTGGCGCTGAACGACTTGAGCTGGGTGGTCGTCAGGCCACCGAGCTGGGTGGTGGTGAGGGCCGCCGTCTGGGTGGCGTCCAGGCTCGAGATGGCCGTCGCCGACAGGGAGCCCAGTTGGGCGGCCGACAGGGCGCCGATCTGGGTGGAGGTCAGCTCGCCGAAGTCGGTGGTCGACAGGGTCTTGAGCTGGGTGGTGGTCAGGCCGCCGACCTGGGTGGTGGTGAGCGAACCCGTCTGGGTGGCGTCCAGCGCAGAGAGACTGGCGGCGCTCAGGGCGCCGACCTGGGTCGAGCTCAGGGCGCCGACCTGGGTCGAATCCAGGGCGCCGACCTGGGTGGTGGCCAGAACGCCAACCTGCGCCGCCGTCAGGGCGCCGATCTGGGTGCTGGAAAGCTCACCGATATCGGTGGTGCTGAGGCCCTTGAGTTGGGTGCTGGTGAGCCCCTTCACCTGGGTCGTGGACAGGGCCCCGATCTGGGTGGTGTCCAGGGCGGAGATGTTGGTGGCGGAGAGCGCCGCGACCTGACCGGCCGACAGGGCGCCGACCTGGGTGGCGTCGAGTTCGCCGATGTCGGTGGTGGTCAGGCCCGCCAGCTGGGTGGTGGTCACCCCCTTGATCTGGGTCGCGGTGAGCACGCTGGTCTGGGTGTCGTCGAGGCCCGAGAGGTTGGTGGCCGAGAGCGCGCCGATCTGCGTCGCGCTGAGAACCGCGATGTGTGAGGTGTCGAGAGCGCCGAGCTGGGTGGAGGTGAGCGCCTTGACCTGGGGGGCGCTGAAGACCTGAAGCTGCGCGGTGTCGAAGACGATGGTTGTGTCGAAGTGCGGGATCTGGGTGGCGGAGAGCCCCTTGACCTGGGTGGCTGAGAGCGCCCCGACCTGGGTGGTGTCGAGGGCCGCGATCCCCGTGGTGTTGATCGCCCCGACCTGGGTCGCGCTGAGCGACTGGATCTCCGTCTGGGAGAGACTCTGAATAACGGTGACCGAGAGGGCGCCGATCTGAGCCGCCGAGAGGCTGGAAATCGCCATGTGAGCTTCCTAGTCGAGAATTTTGAGCGCGGGTTCAGGTCGATCGAAACGCAATAGATATGGAGAGCGCGATACTACCTGGACGCGTTTCCCCGACCCCACCCACAACAGAAACACTAACCAGTGTGTTACGATGATTCTTGGGGCCCGACGCCGTTATCCATTGGGGCCCGAAGTGTTGGGACAGATTAGAGCCGGGGGCGCAGGTGCTCGGTCTTGGCTGGTCTTCAGCGGACGGAGAAATGGCGTTACGGGATCGCTCGCCTTCCCTTCCAACCGGCCCGTTCGCCTGGGGGTTCCCCAGGGGGCCGTCACTTTCCCGCCGCGTCGCCGACACAATCAGCACCCGTTGCCAGGCTTGGGGTTGCGGCGTCCCGCACACGCCGATCGCCCTGCCCGGTCGCACGAGTGGGGCCGCGCTAGTCGAGTTCGGAGTTCGCCAGGACGGCGGCGTCCGGAGCACCGTTCGGCGCCGGCGACGCGGGAGATCGCGGGTACGCGACGCCGCGCGGACGGGGCCCCGCGACCTTAGAGCGCAGGCCGCAGATTTAAGGTGAAGCTTCAGCAAAATCGGCCCGCGCCCCGGCCCGGAAGCCGACCGCGCGCCGCGATTTCAGATTGATTCGGCTGATTCGCTAGCGGCTCAGGCGGCCTCGGCCGCGCCGCCGCTCAGGCCCTGCATGATCATGCGATTGATGTCGATCAGGTCCTGGATGTCCTCCTGGCCGCGGATCGCCAGGCTGGTGTGTTTGCCGACCCAGATGGCCAGCGAGATGATCGAGGCGCGCAGGGACTCCGGCAGGGCGTTTTCCGGCGCGCCGCAGTCGGTGGCGAAGGCCGACCACATGCGGCGATTCCAGTCGAGCGCATCGGCGCGGCCGCTCAGATCCGAGGGATCGAGCTTGGCCGCCTCCATGAGGGCGCGCGTCACCTGGCCGAAGAGACGATACTCCGTCTCGCGGGAGGTTTCGGCCCTAGCCGCGGTCTGCTGGTACGCTCGAAGCGACATTCGTCCCCAACCTCTGATCTTCGTACTCGATGAGCTTCCGGCAGAGCATCAGCGCCTTGTAGTATTCCTTTTCCATGCAGTGCTTTGAGATCGCCACGCACTCCGAGAGCACGGCGGGGTTCCGGATCACGCCCATGAATTCGGTCAAGCGGTGAACGAACTCGTCGTAGTAGCGGGCGGCGCCGGTCTCATCGAGGTACATCATCATCACCGGGAAGTAGATCCGGCGTGCCGGTGTGTTGACCTCTTCTTGCTGCATGATGTCCTTCTCGCGAAGGACCGAGGCCTTGTTCTGGAGGATCAGGACGCCACGGCGGTCGCCATTCTGGACGACTGCGCCGTTCAGCACGAACTTCTCGCCGGGTTTCAGCGACAATTTCAGCGGCACGACCCAATTCCCCCAAAATAACCTGCGCCGAGACGGCGCGAATTCCTGACTTGGCCTGTCCCGGGCGAAAGCTTCGTTCCGGTACATACGACGCATAACCGGACGTTAGTTAACGACGCCTTGCGACGACCTGCGGCGTATGTGCTGAAAGTCTCAGGCCGCCCCATGGTTAGCTCGGGGTTAACCATGACCACCTGTATTGGCGGCATACTCGCCCAGACGACTCACGAGGACCCCGGTTCATGCCGCGTTCGGCCAAGCCTACCGCCACCTCGCCCCTGGCGCTGGAATCGCGGACCGCGCCCACGCCGATCCGGCTGGCGGCCGAGGCCATGGGGTCGGGCGGCGACCGCACCGCGCTGAAGAAGCTGAACGCCGCCATTGGCGAACTGAAGACCCTGGCGATCCAGCCGCTACTGCAGAGCGCCGTCAACGCCCTGCGCAAGCAGGACCATGAGCGCGGCGCGGAGTGGGCGCTGAAGGCGCTGGAGCAGGACGAGCGCAGTGGCTTCGCCTGGTACATGCTGGCGATCGCGCGCGAGATGGCCGGCGACTTCAAGGGCTCCATCACCTGTTACGAGGCGGCGCTCGCCCTCCTCCCCGACCATGCCGAACTGGCGAACAACCTGGGCCGCCTGGCCTACCGCCTGGGGCAGCTCACGGTGGCCGAGCAGTTGTTCCGGCACTTCCTGGCCCGCTTCCCCGACCACCCCGAGGGGGCCAACAACCTGGCCTGCGCCCTGCGCAGCCAGGGCCGGTTCGACGAGGCGATCGAGGTGCTCAAGGGCGCCCTGACCAAGGACCCCGCCCATCCCATTGTCTGGAACACCCTGGGCACCGTGATGTCCGAGCAGGGTGATCCGGTGAACGCGCTGGTCTTCTTCGAGGAGGCGTTGCGCCAGGACGCGGGCTTCGCCAAGGCGCGCTACAACCGCGGCAACATGCGGATGGCGATGGGCGAGATCGCCGCGTCCCTGGTCGACTGCGAGACGGCGCTGCGCCAGACGACACTGGAGTCCGAGCGACAGATGATGCGTCTGTCGCGCTCCACCATCCTCATCAACCTAGGCCGCATCGGCGAGGGCTGGGACGACTACGAGGCGCGCCTGCATCCGCAGTTCGCCGACTCCACCCAGTTCATCACCGACCGCCCGTCCTGGCGGCCCGGCGAGGCGCTGGCCGGCAAGTCGCTGCTGGTGATCGGCGAGCAGGGCCTGGGGGACGAGATCCTGTTCGCCAACCTGCTGCCCGATGTCATAGAGTCTCTGGGGCCTGAGGGGCGGCTGACCCTGGCGGTCGAGCCCCGTCTGATCCCGCTGTTCCAGCGCTCCTTCCCCACCGCCGAAGTCGGGAGCCACACCACCTTCAGCCACGAAGGCCGGGCCATGCGGACGGTTCCGTTCATGGCGGGTCGCCTGGACAGCGTGGACCTGTCGGTTCCCATGGGCTCGCTGCTGCGCCAGTTCCGCCGCTCGGTGGCCGACTTCCCGCAGCGCGAGCGCTTCCTGATCGCCGATCCGGACCGGGTGGCCCATTGGCGCGAGGTGCTAGCGACCGCACCAGCCGGCATCAAGGTCGGCCTGCTGTGGAAGAGCGCCATCGCCAGCGCCGGCCGCCACCGCTTCTTCTCGCCCTTCGAGCAGTGGGCGCCGATCCTCCGCACCCCCGGCGTCTGTTTCGTCAACCTGCAGTACGGCGACTGCAGCGAAGAGATCGAACACGCCCGGCGGGAGCTGGGAGTGGAGATCTGGACGCCGCCCGGCATCGACCTGAAGCAGGATCTCGACGATCTGGCCGCCCTCACCTGCGCCCTGGACCTCACCCTGGGGTTCGCCAACGCCACCTCCAATATCGCCGCCGCCTGCGGCGCGCCCTGCTGGCTGATCTCCACGCCTGGCGCCTGGCCAAGGGTCGGGACCGACCGCTATCCCTGGTATCCGCAGATGCGGGTCTTCCTGCCGCCGGGCTTCCGGCAATGGGAGGCGGTCATGGACGAGGTGGCCGAGGCTCTGGCGCAGTTCCAGGGGTCATGATCGCGCGCCCGGACACTGGTCGAACGCGCGCGGCGATCCCGCCCCTCGTGCTGATCTATGGGGTGTTGGGGCTCGCGCCGTTCCTGGCGCCCCCTCTGGTCGGCCGGCTCGCGCCGCACCTCTCTGGGCTGGCGGCGACCGGGCTGGCGCTGTACGGCGGCCTCATCCTCTCCTTCCTCGGCGGCGCGCGATGGGGCATGGCGGTCATCGAAGACCGGCCCCGAGGCGCCGTCGTCACCATGGCCATGATCCCGACTCTTGTGGGCCTCGCCCTGCTGATGCTTCCGCCGTCGGCGCAGACCGCCAAGCTGGCGGGCCTGGCCGCGGCCCTGAGCGTGCATCTGGTGTGGGATCTTCGCAGCCCGGGCCTGCCGTCCTGGTATCCGTCCCTGCGGATCCTGCTGACCGCCGGGGCCGTGGTCGGCCTGGTCGCCGGGGCAGCCTTGCTGAGGGGCTGAGATGGCCTCCAGCCTGGCGATCGTCATCGGCGGCTCCGGCGGGATTGGCCGCGCGCTCGCCCAACGCCTGAGCGACAGCCCCGCCCATGATCTTGTGCTGTCGGTCTCGCGCAAGCGGCCCGAGGGCTGGGTCGACACCGGACGCCAGGCGTGGATCGCAGCCGACATCCTGGACGAAGACAGCCTGGTCCGCGCGGCGGCGCATGCGGCCAGCCTTGGCGTTCCCAGCCTCGTCCTGGTGGCCACGGGGCAGCTACATGGACCTGGTCTGGCGCCGGAGAAGACCATGCGTTCGCTCGACCTCGCCGCCCTCACCGCGCTGTTCGCCACCAATGCGGCCGGGCCGGCTCTGGCGGCCAAGCACTTCCTGCCCCTCACGCCGCGAGACAGGCCGAGCGTCTTCGCCGCGCTCTCCGCCCGGGTGGGCAGCATCGGGGACAACCGCCTGGGCGGTTGGTATGGCTATCGCGCCTCCAAGGCCGCCCTGAACATGCTGATCCACACCCTGGCGATCGAACACCGGCGCACCCGGCCACTGGGCCTGTGCGTCGCCCTGCACCCCGGCACGGTGGACACCACCCTGAGCGCGCCTTTCCAGGGCGGCGTGGCCCCGGACCGCCTCTCGTCCCCACAGCGCTCGGCGCAGAACCTGCTGGAGGTCCTGGACAGGCTGAGGCCCGAGGACACCGGCGGCTTCTTCGCCTGGGACGGAACGTCCATCCCCTGGTGATGGCGACAGAGGAACAGGCTGGCGGGCCGTGGGTTACCTCCTGACCGGCGCCGCCCCGCGGGCCTCGCATTCAGGAGTTCACACATGCCCGGCGAGTTCGAGAACGAAGCCGACGGCCAGGACCAAGCCGAGGCCCTGGACGAAACGATTCTGGACGATCGCGAGCAGGTGGGGGAGATGCGCACCTTCGAGGAGCTGCCCGAGGTGCTCGACGTCACCCACGAGCCAGAGGATGACGGCGACGATGAGCTGTTGGCCGACAATGACGACGAGCCGGGCCCGGACGATGTCGAGGGGCCCTTCGTCGTGCACGCTGGCGAGTCCGACGCCGACCTCGACAAGCGGCTCGACGAAGGTCTGAAAGAGAGCTTCCCGGCCTCTGATCCGGTTTCGGTGACGCTGCGTGAGGACTAGGCGTTCCTCAACTTAGGTCCTGGCGCGACGTTCATGCCGCTTGAATGTCGCGGCTGTGCCTTTAGGTTGGGCCCAGGTTGAAACATTTGTTCGAGCGCGAGCGTCTTTTTACGCCCGCCCCTGGAGAGCCCTATTATGAGCGAGCGTCAGCGTTTTGAAGGCACCGACAATTACGTCGCCACCGAAGACCTCAAGGTGGCCGTCAACGCCGCCATCGCGCTTGAGCGTCCGCTGCTGATCAAGGGCGAGCCGGGCACCGGCAAGACCGTCCTGGCCTTTGAAATCGCCAAGGCGCTGGGCGCCGAGATGATCACCTGGCACATCAAGTCCACCACCAAGGCGCACCAGGGCCTGTACGAATACGACGCCGTCACCCGCCTGCGCGACAGCCAGCTCGGCGACGAGCGCGTCAAGGACGTGAAGAACTACATCAAGAAGGGCAAGCTCTGGGAGGCGTTCACCGCCGACAAGCGCCCGGTCCTGCTGATCGACGAGATCGACAAGGCCGACATCGAGTTCCCGAACGACCTGTTGCAGGAACTCGATCGGATGGAGTTCTACGTCTACGAGACCAATGAGACGATCAAGGCCGAGGTCCGCCCGATCGTGATCATCACCTCCAACAACGAGAAGGAACTGCCGGACGCCTTCCTGCGCCGCTGCTTCTTCCACTATATCCGCTTCCCGGAAGCCGAGACGATGAACGAGATCGTGGAAGTCCACTATCCCGGCATCAAGCAGAAGCTGGTCGCCGAGGCGCTGCGCATCTTCTACGACATGCGCAAGGTGCCGGGCCTGAAGAAGAAGCCCTCCACCTCCGAACTGCTGGACTGGCTCAAGCTGCTGATGGTCGAGGACATCGACGCCGCGGCCCTGGCCGAGAAGGATCCCACCAAGCTGATCCCGCCGCTGCACGGCGCCCTGCTGAAGAACGAGCAGGACGTGCACCTGTTTGAACGCCTGGCCTTCCTGGCCCGCCGCGAAGGCGCGGGCTCGCGTCCGGGTCAATAACGCTTACGACGAATTCACTCGACCTGATCGAGGGCTCCGGTCACCGTTGATACGAACGGGATCGGAGCCCTTTTTCTTATGAAGACCCTGCTGTTGCTGGCCGCCTCGGCCCTGGCGCTCACCGCCTGCCAGAGGCCCGCCACCCTGAAGGCCAAGCTGGAGTGCCCCCCGACCGAAGGCAGCCTGACCCGGGTCAGCGCCGCCGCCGACGGGCAGAGCTGCGTCTATCGCGAGAGCGACGGCGCCCAGATAACCCTGACCCGCATGCCGGTGAAGGGCGACGCCGTGGCGACGCTCGCCACGCTCGAGGCTGAACTCAAGACCCTTGGAGGCTCGCCTGTCGCCTCCGGCGCCGACACGGCCGCCGCGCCGGGCGCGGCCGCCGAAGCCGCGCGCGTCGTGGCCGAGGCCCGGGCGGACGCCAAGATCGACGCGGCCATCGACCCCGCGGTCGACGAGGCCGTTGAGGGTCGCCCCAGGATTCAGGCCAAGGTCGACACCGAGACCGGCGAGGAACACACCCAGGTCGACCTGCCGGGCCTGCACATCAAGGCCGAGGGCGACAAGGCCAACGTCCAGGTCGGCCCGATCCACATCAAGGCCGACGGCGACAGCTCGACGGCCACGATCAAGATGTACCGGGACGTCCGCATGCGCGGCGAGGCGTTGTCGCGGGAGAAGCGCGGCCTGCGCGCCACCTTCATCTACGCCGGCGACGACCTCACCGGCGGCTACAAGTACCTGGGCTATGAAGCGTCGGGTCCCAAGAAGGGCCCGATCGTCGTCGCGGTGGTGAAGTCGACCGCCAACAGCCGGCACGACGACATGTACGACGACGTCAAGACCCTGGTCCGCCGCAACGGCGGGACCTGATCGCCCAGAACCGCTCTAGGCCGGCTGGACTTCCACGACCTTGTAGGTCAGGGGCCGGCCGTCCTCGTCGGCGACGGTGACATATTCGCCCACGGCGAACCGATGGTCGCCCAGGCGGTGGACCGGCTCGTCGTCGGCGGTGTCGTCGGCCTCATAGTCGAAGAACCAGCGGGCGCCACGCTTGGCCAGGCGACCGTCGGTGGCCTCCTCATCGGGCGTGAAGCGGCGCACGGTGCACTGCGCCTTGGCCTTGGCGTAGGCCGCTTCGTCGATGTGGCCGTCGGAGGTGAGCGGCGCGGTCAGCGAGTAGCCACGGTGGTCGTCGCCTCCCGCGAACTCAGTGCCCGGATTGCGGGCAAGCCGCATGACGATGCGCGAGAGGCTCATGACGGTACGCTTTCAGTCTAGTGGGAAAGGAACAGGGACGGCTGGTCAGCCGCCAGCAGCGAACGGGTCGTGCCACCGAAGATGAACTCCTGCAGGCGCGGGTGCCCGAAGGCGCCAGCCACCAGGATGTCGGCGCCGGCCTTCTTGGTGGCGTAGAGCAGCAGCGGCGCGGCGTCGCCGGAGTCCGGCAGGATATCGACATCGGCCACGACGTTGCGGGCGGCGAAATAGGCCTGCAGACGCGCGGGATCAAAGCTGCGGGAGCTGGCCTTGGGCGCGGCGAGGATCACCACGCGGGAGGCCTTTTCCAAAAGCGGCATGGCCAGGCGCGCGGCGCGGGAGGCTTCCTTGCCGCCATCCCAGGCCACGGCGATGACGCCGCCGGTCTTGAAGCCCTCGCGCGCGATCAGCACCGGGCGCTGCTCGTCGGCCACCATCTGCTGGAAGGCCTCGGCCAGGGGACCACGCCCGCGCGGCGGATCATTGGTGAAGACCACCACGTCGGAAAGGCGGCTCTCGGCGGAGAGCCCCGCCCAGACCGGGGTCTGCAGGGAGATGAACTCGGCCTTGGCATAGGCGCAGGCGTCCACGGCGGCTCGGGCCTTGATCTCGCCGCCGGCCGCGGCCTCCTTCAGGGATTCCAGGGCGGTGGACTGAACCCCGCCCAGAAAGCCCTCGCCCATCCAGGGCATCACATCGGCGACATCAGCGGGGGTGTAGACACAGGCAAGCTCGGCGCCGAACGGTTCGGCCAGCAGGGCGGCGGCCTTTACGGCGGCCTTGTCGCCCTCGCCGCCGGACAGCGGCGTCATGATTCTAGCCCAGCTCATGTGTTTCCCCTTCACGTTGGTGCACAGTGGTGACGACGATGGACCAGCACATTGATCTTTCTCAAGTCCTGGTTCAGGTCACGAGCTTGAGTGTGAGAGGAACGCGTCGGTGAGGAAAGGGCTGCATAAGACCGCCAAAGAGCCCCGGGCGTGGCAACGGATGCTTTCGGGTCGGCGATTGGACCTGCTTGACCCCTCCCCGATGGATATCGAGATCGAGGACATCGCCCACGGACTGGCCCGCGTCGCGCGCTGGAACGGTCAGACGATCGGCGAGCACGCCTTTTCCGTGGCCCAGCACTCTGTGGTGGTGGAGGAGATCTGCGCCCACATCCAGCCCGATCTGGAACCGCGCTGGCGGCTGGCGGCCCTGCTGCACGACGCCTCGGAATACGTCATCGGGGACATGATCAGCCCGTTCAAGGCGGCGCTCGGCTACGACTACAAGCTGTTTGAGGAGCGACTGGAGCACGCGATCCACACACGCTTCGGCCTGCCGGCCAAGGCGCCGCTGAGCGTGAGGAAGCTGATCAAGCGGGCCGACCGGGCCTGCGCCTTCTTCGAGGCGACCCAGCTGGCGGGGTTCGGGTACGACGAGTCCGTGGAGTTCTTCGACCCGCCGCCGGAGGGCTACGACCTGCACATCGAGCCGTTGTCGGCCGCCCAGGCCCAGCTGCGCTACGTGCAGCGATACCAGGTGCTGTCGGAGGCGGCTGGCTTCTCCGTCGGCCCAGCCGCGTTCGATACCGAGTGAGCGTGCCCTTCATCATCTGCGGGCTGGCCGAGGTTCCCGCCGTGATCAAGGCGCGACGGCCTTCGCACATGGTGACCCTGCTGGATCCGGCCAGCATGATCGCCACGCCGGCGGGGATCGAGGCCGCCAACCATCTGCGCCTGGGGGTCAATGACATCGCAGAGCCCATGGAGGGCATGATCCCGCCCGACGAGCAGCTGGTCCATGACCTGCTGGCCTTCGGAAGCCGTTGGAAGGGGGACGCCCCCATGCTGATCCACTGCTGGGCCGGCATCAGCCGGTCCACCGCCAGCGCCTTCGTCCTGGCCTGCGAACGCAACCCCGAGGCTGATGAGCGGTTGATGGCGCTGGCCATGCGGCGCGCCGCCGGCCACGCCTCCCCCAACCGCCGGATCATCGCGCTCGCCGACGACATCATGGGCCGGCGGGGCCGGATGGCCGACGCCGTGGCGGCGATGGGCGACTACGACTACCAGCGCGCCCAGCCCTTCGATTTCCCGGCCCGGCACTAGGATGGATCGCGCGGTGATCATCGGGCTGTCGGCGGTGGTGGTGGCCATCCGCGACGGCCAGGCCGTGGTGCTGACGGTCCGGCCCCGGGGGCAGCATGCCGGCCTGCCCTTCGGCCCCTTTGACCCTGACGGCCACCGGACCTTCGAGCTGGCCCTGCGCGCCTTCGTGACGGCCCAGACCCGGTTCGATCTCGGCTATGTCGAACAGCTCTACACCTTCGGCGACAAGGGCCGTGACGCGCCCCTGGCCGACATGGGCGTCGGGACAGGGGCCGCGCGGGTGATCTCGGTTGGCTATCTGGCCCTGACCCCCCAGGCGGTGGACACCCACGCCCCCGACACCACCTGGGCCGACTGGAGCCGGTTCTTCCCCTATGAGGACTGGCGCGAGGGCCGCCCCGCCGCCCTGTCGGCCCTCGAACCCGCCCTGCGACAGTGGGCGGGGGCGGCGCCGGGTCCGGAAGCCAGCCGCCGCCGCTCGGCCGCCCGCCTGCTGTTCGCCCTGGACGACGCGCCCTGGAACGAGGAGCGGGTGCTGGAGCGCTACGAACTTCTCTATGAGGCGGGCCTGGCGCCGGAAGCCGCCCGCGACCGGGGCGAAGGGGCGCCCTCCCCCGCCCTGGCGGCGGCCATGGGCGAGCCGATGTTCTCCGACCACAGGCGGATCCTGGCCACGGCCCTGTCGCGCCTGCGGGGCAAGCTGAAGTATCGGCCGGTGGTGTTCGAACTGATGCCCGAGGCCTTCACCCTGTCCTTCCTGCAAAGGGCGGTGGAGGCCATCGCCGGCGTGCCGCTCCACAAGCAGAACTTCCGCCGGGCGCTGGAGCGCGCCGACATGGTGGAAGGACTGGGCCGGATGGACACCGACACGGGCGGGCGGCCCGCCGAATTGTTCCGCTTCCGCCGTGAGATCCTGGGCGCGCGGCCAGTCTCGGGCCTCAGCCTGCCGCTGCTGCTCCGCGACTAGACGGCCGTTAATACCAGGACGCGGGCGGCTTGGGCAGGGTCTGGGCGTGTTCGACGCAGTCCCGCAGGCCCGGCGTCAGGTCGGCGCGCAGGATAGCGGCCTTGTCGGGCCGGCCGTCACCGTGTTTCAGGGCCGCGTACCAGCCCGGCAGCAGTTCGTCGATGACGCGCTTGTCCGCCTCCGGCCCCACCTGTTTGGCCAGGATCTCGGCGTCATAGATGATGCGGTCGGCGACCGCGTAGATCTCGCGCATCAGGTCGAGGTCGGCCTGGGTCGGATTGTTCTCGGGCTTGGTGAGCCCAATGAAGCCCCCCAGGCGCAGCTCACAAAGATGGTCCTTGCGCAGGTAGTGGAGCCTGGCGTCCTCCACGTGTTGGGTCACCGGCTGGGCCGAGGCCGGCGGACCAGCCGCGAGGAGGGCGCTCGCCGCAAGGGCCGACAGGATCGGAACTCTCATGCTCATCACGCACCCCCCGTTTGGCGCAGGCGCGCCGAATGCGGCCTGGGCCCACGGGAAAGGATACACCTGTCCGGCGCAGAGGCCGAATCGGCGCGCGCGCAGGCGGGCGGGGGTCGGCAGGGGTCAGTGGCGCGGGTCGAAGATCGAGGAGAAGCGCGAGCCGGGGAAGGCGCGGCGGGCGTACTGGCGGTCCGGAGTCTCGCCGGGCCGGCGCTCCTCGGCGAATTCCGCCAGGACCTTCAGCAGACGCACCATCGGATCGTCGTCGATGAGCACGATCTTGTCGCTTGGGTGAAGCTCCATGCACCATCAACGGGGACGCCATGGCGAAGGTTCCCGCTTGGCGCGAACGGGCTGCCTCGAGCCTAGGCGGCGACGTCGGGGGAGTTGGGCTTGGCCTGGTCGGCGGCCCACTGGGCCTTGAGGGTCGCTGAGGTGTCGCGGGAGCCATCGGGGCTCCAGCCCGGGGGCCCGAACAGGTAGCCCGCGGCCTCACGAAGGGAGCGCGACCCTGCCAGGTCCTTGGCGATTCCAGCCCATTCATGAAACGCGACGCGCAAGATGTTGAAGCTGCTGAGGTTCTTGACGATGCCGTAGCGCGGCGTCTCCTCGTCCAGCTCCGGCTGGAAGGTGCCAAACAGCCTGTCCCAGATGATCAGGATGCCGGCGTAGTTGCTGTCGAGGTAACGCGGATTGCGGGCGTGGTGGACCCGGTGGTGCGAGGGCGTGTTGAATACCGCCTCGAACCACTTCGGCATCCGGCCGATGGCCTCTGTGTGGATCCAGAACTGGTAGACCAGACTGATCCCCTTCTGGATCGCCAGCATGGCCGGCGGGAAACCCAGGAAGGCCAGCGGCAGCCAGAGCGCCCAGGTCCCAGCCAGGCCGCCGGTCCAGGTCTGCCGCAGGGCGGTGGACAGGTTGTAGTGCTGGGACGAGTGGTGGTTCACGTGCGCCGCCCACCAGAACCGCCGCTCATGGCTGAGGCGGTGGAACCAGTAATAGGTCAGATCCTCCAGGAAGAAGATCGCCACCCAGGCCCAGATGGCGGTCATAGGGATGTCGAAGACCCGGTGCTGCCAGACCCAGACCGTGGCGGCCACGGCCGCGCCGCCGGTGAGCACGCCGGCCACATTGCTGCCCAGGCCCATGCCCAGCGAGGTCATGGTGTCCTTGGTCTCGTAGTGGCTCTTCACCGCCTTGAAGCGGGTGAGCGCGATCTCGAGAATGATGGTCAGGACAAAAAACGGGATCGCCAGGGTGACCGGGTCGAACTGGGCCTTGAGCGGATCCATCAGGCCGCCCCCGCGGGAGGCCAGGAGTCGAAGGCCAGGCGCGCGCGGGGCGCCGAGACGTCTGCGAGGTCGAGCTTCAGCACCCCGTCGCGGAAGCTGGCGGCGACGGCCTGGGCCCAGGGGATGTGGCGGGCGGCGTAGCCGTCGCCCACCTCGCAGAGCACCAGGGCCGAGGCGCCGGAGCGGGCCAGGGCGCCGCGACCGTCATTGGTGACCCAGAGAGCGTCGAGAGCCCTGCCCGGGAACTCATCGGCGAACAGGGCCCGGGCGCGGGCCTCGCTGAGCGGCGACATCGGCTTGGCGATTTTCGCCCAGGCGGCCAGGGCCACCAGCAGGGCCACCGCCGCGAAGGATCCAGCGAACTGGATCGCGAATTGTTTGTCCAAGGCGTGTTCTCCCTGACGGGAAAGTCCGCCGTGGGCGGACCAGCGTCAAGGGGCGCGGACGCCGCAATCTAGGCCGCCAGGGCGCGCCTAAGGCAGGTGACAACCTGGTCAGCGTGATAGGGCTTGGAGACGAAGTCGCTGCCCTCGGGCAGTCCGCCCGAGAGGTCCGCGCCACCCGTGGTCACCAGGATGCGGACGTCGGGCCACCGGGCGTGGACCAGCTGCGCCAGGTCGATGCCGTCCATGGAGCCCGGCATGTTCACATCGGTGAACACCGCGCAGATGTCGTCGTGCCTGCTGAGGAGTTCCAGCGCCTGCTCGGCGTCATCGGCCTCGATGACCGTGAACCCCGCCTCCTCTAACCCAACAGCGGCCGTGAGCCGGACCAGGATTTCATCTTCAACCAAAAGCACTAAGGGCGACATGGTGGAGCAACTTGCGGGGTTGGCGGAAGTTCCGGGTTCTTGCGATCAGTTCGCAGGCGGTTCGAACAGATAGGCCCACGGATAGCCGTGCGGCGCCGGTTCGCCCGCCGCGATCCGGTCCAGGTCGCGGCGCGCCTTGGCGCTGAGGAACTGGGCGTAGGTGATGATCTCGGCGGTCGGCTCGAGAGCTTCGGCGGGATTGGTGTCGGGGGCCTCGGTTTGCATGGCGTCACCTCTGTTGCGGCCTGGGCCGCGATAACCGCCATGAAGCGCCTGCCCGCCTGAATGGGCATGGAAGCGGCCCGTTGGCTGGCGTTCAGGTTCCCTGGCCTTGCCCGTGACAGGCGGCGGAAACAGAACAGGGCCGCCCCATGGGGACGGCCCTGCCTGCAATCGGTCGCGCGGGTGACCCGCGCGGGACTTACTTCTTCTTGGCGGGCGCGACGCCGTTGACGGCGTCCTTGAGGCCCTTGGCGGCGCGGAAGCGCACGGCCTTGGAGGCCGGGATCTTGATCGCTTCGCCGGTGGAGGGGTTGCGGCCTTCACGGGCGGCGCGGGCGCCGACGTCAAACACGCCGAGACCCGACAGACGGACATCGCCGCCGCCGGTCAGAGCGCCCGAGACGGTGGCGACCATGGCTTCCAGCACGCGGCCGACTTCGGCCTGAGTGGTCCCGGCGGCAGTGGCGACCTGTTCGATAAATTCAGATTGGGTCATGTGACCTCCGGTTGTCTTTGTTGCGCCCCGCGTATCGACGCAAGGGAGGCAAGGGTTTGCGCAGATTCGCAGGCTATGGCGACCTTGACGCAAGGGAAACGGGGCCTCGAGACCCGGTTTTTGGGCAAAATAGCGCGCATTCGTCGCGGAGGAGAGGCGTATGAACCCCTCCAGGACGTCATCGGTCGTCGCGCAGGTACACCACCTGGCTGCGACCCGAGCTGATCAGGTGACCCAGCAGGAAGCCGGCGGCGGCCGCGATGCCGAGGGCCACGTAGGGCTTCTCACGCACTAGGACGTCGGTGTCGCCGAAGCGTTCGACGGCGCGTTCCTTCACCTTGCCATAGACCTCCTGGCCCTTGGCGACGACCACCTCGGTCTTGCCTTCCAGCAAGGTGCGGGCGGCGCTCAGCAGGCTGTGGGCGGCTTCGTTGAGGGCGGCGGGCGCCTTGCCAAAGGCGTCGGCGGCTTCGTTGAGGGAGCCGGCGGCGCTGACCTTGGCGTTCCTGGCCGAGGCGGCGACCGGATCGAGGGCGGCGGTGGCGTCCGCCAGATTGGCGGCTGTAGCGTTAGCCGTGGTTCCGTTGGCGGAGGAGGTCATCGGGTCGGCCATGATTTTTCTCTTCGGATAGGGGATCAGGCCCCCAAGGGCGGGGAGCCGGGCGCGACATCAACGATGTCGGCCCGGCCAAGGTTCCGAACCTAGAACTTACGCGTGTAGGCGACCACCCAGACGTCGGCGGTGTCCTCCGACTTCATGAAGTCATGGTGGGTGTAATCCAGCCGGACGCCATTCTTGTCGTCCAGGAAGTACTGGCCGCCGGCGCCGAAGTTCCAGCTGGTGTTGCGGTCGGTCGCCGAGCCGCCGGCGGCCGTGAAATTCAGCTTGGTTTCGCCGTACCCAGCCCGGACGAACAGGTCGGCGCGCGGGGTTATAGGCAGGAAGCCGACGCCGTAGATGGCCGCCTGATGCTCAACCTCCACCTCGAGGGGGATGCCGGACACCTGGCCATCGCCGGACTTCACACCCTTCGAGAGCTCGACCTCAGCGCCGAAATAGGGGCTCAGGCGGGCGCCCAGGCGCGCCTGGACCGCGCCGGCGTCGGCGTCGGTCACATGATGGTTGGCATAGCCGAGCGAGCCGTAGATCGGCGACTGGGCCAGGGCGGCAGCAGGAAGGGAAAGGGTCAGGGCGGCCGCGAGGCCAAACAGGGTCTTCATGGTCTTGGTACTCCAAATTGCGGCCCACACCCCGGCCGGAAAGGGCGCGGCGCCACGGACGATCCGCGGCGCCGCCTGGTGGTCAGAACTTGCGCGTGTAGCCGATGGCCCAGACGTCGGCGTTCTCGCTGGCGTCCTTGAAGTCATGGCGGGTGTAGTCGAGGCGGACACCGTTCTTGTCGTCCAGGAAGTACTGGCCGCCGACGCCGTAGTTCCAGCTCTCGCCGTCATCGGCCGCCGAGGCCCCGGCCGCGGACGCCTTGATCTTGGACGTGCCGTAGCCGACGCGGGCGAAGAGGTCGGCCTGGGGCGAGACCGGCAGGTAGCCCACGCCGTAGATGGCGGCCTGGTGCTGCAGCTTCACGTCCACCGAGGTCCCGGCGACATTGACGCTGTCTTCCTTCACGCCGGCGGCCAGTTCACCCTCGACACCGAGGTATTGGCCAAAGCGGGCGCCGACGCGGCCCTGGACCGCGCCCAGGTTCACGTCGTCGATGTTGGCGTTCGCATAGCCAAGCGAGCCGTAGACGGTGGTGGGGGAGAGCGACTGCGCCGAGGCGATGGCGGGGACGGCGAACGTCATGGCGGCCGCGGCCGCCAGGGTGATGAGAGACTTCATAGGTTACTCCAACTCTTTGGTTCAGCTCCCCAGCACCGCCTAAGACGCCTCCAAACACGGCGGCCCTAGGTCAGTTCCCCGACATTCGGCGGAAACAATGTGGCGGGGGCGGAGGTGTGCCTCAGGGGGCACAGGTCGGCGCTCAGGGCGCTCGAGTTGGAGACCGGCGTTCGGACGCGGTCACGGCATGGCCGGGGCGATCCCCGGCCATGCCGCAGCAAGGCTTAGAACTTGCGGGTGTAGGCGACCGCCCAGACGTCGGCGTCGTCGCTGGAGTCCTTGAAGTCATGACGCGTGTAGTCGACTCGCACGCCGTTCTTGTCGTCGAAGAAGTACTGGCCTCCGACGCCGTAGTTCCAGCTGTCGCCGTCGGCGGCGGCGGCGGCGCCGAGCGCCGAGGCTTCGATCTTGGAGTTGCCGTAGCCCACGCGGGCCAGCAGGTCGAACTGCGGGTTCAGCGGCAGATAGCCGACGCCGTAGATCGCCACTTGGTGCTTCAGTTCCACGTCGACATTGACCGCGCCGACGCGGACGCTGTCTTCCTTGACGCCGCCGGCGACTTCACCTTCGACGCCGACATACTGGCCAAAGCGGGCGCCGAGGCGGCCCTGGACGGCGCCCAGGTTCACGTCGTCGATGGCGGCGTTGGCGTAGCCGATCGAGCCGTAGAAGGTGGTGGGCGACATCGACTGCGCCGAGGCGGCGGCCGGGGCGGCGAGGATGGCGGCGGCGGTGGCCGCGAGAACGATGAGAGACTTCATTTTTTTGATACTCCAACTCTGGGTTTCATTGCCCAGGCTGCGCAAATGGCATGCACCGGTTCCGAAACAAGCCTGGTTTCCGTACAAATCCTGGAAACAACAACGGTCCCTCACGAGCTGTGGCCGCTCCGCCACAGACTTGAAGTGATGGGAATCATGCCCATGGGCGCGCCGCGACAGCAACCTAGGGGTGATGAAACTGCGGCTTTTCAGAAGCTTAGCCTTGAGAGCGAGAGAGCGCGTGGGGAGGGCTATCGGCCTGTCGGCCTCCATCATGCTATCAACGCCGGCAGACGCCCCAGGAAGGGGCCCCTTGTACCGGGAGACGACGCCTTGCACTCAGCCGTGATCGCGGCCACCGGCCTCTACACCCCGCCTCAGAGCGTCTCGAACGCCGAGCTGGTGGAGGCCTTCAACACCTACGTCGCCAACTTCAACGCCGAGCACGCCGCCGCCATCGAGGCCGGCGAGGTGGAGGCCCTGACCCCCTCCTCCGTCGAGTTCATCGAGAAGGCCTCGGGGATCAAGTCACGGTTCGTGGTGGACAAGGCCGGCGTCATCGACCCGGCCGTGATGACGCCCTCCATCCCCGAGCGCTCCAACGACGAGCTTTCCGTGATGGCCGAGATCGGCGTGGCCGCGGCCCGCGACGCCATCGCGCGCTGGGGCAAGGACGCCAGCCAGATCGACGCGGTGATCTGCGCGGCCTCGAACATGCAGCGCGCCTATCCGGCCATGGCCATCGAGATCCAGCAGGCCCTGGGCATCGAAGGCTTCGGCTTCGACATGAATGTCGCCTGCTCCTCGGCCACCTTCGGCATCAAGACGGCGTCCGACTACATCGCCACGGGCTCGGCCCGCGCGGTGCTGGTGGTCAATCCGGAGATCACCTCGGGCCACCTGAACTTCCGCGACCGCGACAGTCACTTCATCTTCGGCGACGTGGCGACGGCCGTGATCGTCGAACGCGAAGACCTCGCCAAGCCCGGCCAGGGCTGGGAAATCCTGGGCACCCGGCTGAAGACCGAGTTCTCCAACAATATCCGCAACAATTTCGGCTTCCTGAACCGCGCGGCGCCCGAGGGCGTCGGGGCGGCGGACAAACTCTTCGTGCAGGAGGGCCGCAAGGTGTTCCGCGAGGTGGTGCCGATGGTCTCCGAGATGATCGTCCAGCACGCCGGCGACCTGGGCCTGGATCCCACGGGGCTGAAGCGCCTGTGGCTGCACCAGGCCAACATCAACATGAACCTCATGATCGGCAAGCGGGTGCTGGGCCGCGATCCGGCGCCGGGCGAGAACGTCATCATCCTCGACACCTACGCCAACACTTCGTCGGCCGGCTCGATCATCGCCTTCCACAGCGCCAACGAAGACTTCAAGGCCGGGGACACCGGCCTGATCTGCTCCTTCGGCGCGGGCTATTCCGCCGGCACGGTCTTCGTCAGGAAGCGGTAGGCCGCAGGGCCTTGGTCCGGAACCACTTGGAGATGATCCACTTCTCGCCGGAGGTGGTGGGGGAGCCCTCGTGCAGGGTACGGGGATCCATCTCGCCATCTTCGGTGACGCTGTCGAAGATCAGCGCCCCGCCGGGCGCCGGCCGGAAGGCCGCCTCCAGGCGCGGGAACAGGGTCGCTCCGCCCTCATAGCCGTCGTTGAGATAGACCAGCAGGGTGCGGACCCGCTGTCCCATCACCGCCAGTTGGCGCGCGTTCTCCGGCGTGTCGGGGATGTAGTCCATGTGCGGCCGGTAGCGTTCGCCGGGCGCGTAGTGCAGCACGCCCAGCCCCTCGGCGTTCTCCGGCGGCATCTCGGCGGCCTGGCTGATGCGCAGGTTCATCAGCTCCAGGATGACGTCTGAGTCCACCAGGCCAAAGTGCATGACCCGGTTGGAGCGCTCGCCACGCTCCTGTTCAGACCCGTCGTCGGTGAGCACCAGGGCGCGGTCCAGGGCCGGCTCGGCCAGAGCCATGGCGTAGGCGCACATCCAGCGCGGCAGCAGGCTGGGGACCGACAGGATGCGCGGGCTCTCGCTCTCCACCGCGCGACTGACCGGCGCGGCGAAATCGGAAAGGTCGGCGGCCGCGGCCACCGCGTCCCAGTCGGCGGGCGCGGGCACGACGCCCCGGTCGCCGAGGGCGGCGATGGCCGGCTCGAAGCCGGTGATGGCGGCGGCCGACAGGGCGGCGTGGGCCAAGGTCTCGTCACCGCATAACAGGCCAAGCTGGCAGGCGGCGCGGCCGTCCCCCAGCGCCGCGGCGCGGGCCAGCCAATAGAGGGCACGGCCGATATTGCGCGGTGTGCCGATGGCCCCAGAATCGACGATGGCGGCCAGGTGCAGGCCGAAGGGATCGCCGGCCTGGGCGGCCTGGATGATGCGGCCGACGCCAAGCGCCGGGGCCTGGGGGGTGATGTGCCCCACCAACTGCCACAGCCCCAGCCGTGAGACCGCCGGCATCCAGCCGCCCTGCGCGGCGCGGACCATCCAGTCGAGGGCGGCCTTGACCTGGCCCTGGCTGTCCAGGGCCTCGGCCAGGGCCATCTGGGCCTCAGTGTCGCCAGCCAGCGCCGCGCGGCTGGCCTCGTCGTAGGAAAGGATGCGCTGGGTCAGTAGATCGGCTCACTCTTGGGGGGATGGGCGGCCTTCCAGTCCATCGCCATGCGGACACGGCTGCCGACGGAAGGATGGTCGTAGAACAGCACCTCCTCCAGCTTCGAGGGGGTGGCGGCGCGATATTCGATCGTCTTTACCAGGGCCTTGGCCAGTCCGTCCGGCTCGTTGAAGCGTTCCAGCGAGAACCGGTCGGCGTCGGTCTCGGCCACCCGGATCAGGGACGAGGTGATGGGCGTCGCCAGCAGGCCCAGCACGGCCATGATGATCCAGACCACCGGCAGGCCGGCGGGGTCGGAAACCCCGCTGATGTCCCTGGCGCCCAGCAGCCGCGCGACCGGCGCGAACAACCGGTCCACCAGGAAGAACAGCACCAGGGCAAGGGCGCCGAAGGCCGAGGCCAGCCAGATGGAGTGCATGTGGACGTAGTGGCCCATCTCGTGCCCCACCACGCCCTTGACCTCGGCGAGGTCGGCGCCCTGCTTGAACATCGTGTCGCTCATGGCGATCCGGGCGGTGCCGAACAGTCCCGAGACATTGGCGGTGTAGCGGTTGGACTGCTTGGAGCCGTCATAGACATAGATCTTGTCGGAGGGCACGCCGTTGGCGTTGGCCATCGTCACCACCGTGTCGCGAACCGGACCGGGAGGCGCGGGCGTGTAGGTGTTGAACAGCGGCTCGATGAACACCGGGGACACCACCATGATCACCATGAAGGCCACGGCCACCAGGCCGCCGCCCCAGGCCCACCAGGTCTTGGGGGCCTTGCGCATCAAGGCGTAGACGCCGGAGGCAAGGGCCACGGTCATGACCAGGGAGATCGCCAGCATGAGCAGGGTCTCGCCGGCCCAGCCGCCGAAGGCCTGGTCGGTGAGGCCGTAGGACTTCTGCCGCCACCAGTCCTCATAGGCCGCCCAGGGCAGGGTCAGCAGGCCCTCGATCAGCATGTCGACGACGACGACTGCAACCACCGCCAGCCAGGGGCGGCTCTTCCCAGCCTCCACGCTGTTGCGGACCTTCACCAGGACGTCGGACTTCAGCACCAGCCAGGCGACCACCACCGCCACCACGGCGGCCCACAGCAGCACCCAGTGCCCGCCCTGGGTATAGGCCGTGGCCTTGGCGTGAGCCTCAGGCGGCAATGTCGCGAGATAGGCCTGCGTCGCCGCGGCCGCATCGAATTGGGCCATGCCCCTACCCTCCCGAATATGGGGTGGAAAAAGCCAGATAACCCCGGGCTTGTCAGGTGATTTATGTCCCGGCTTTCCGCGCGGCGGATGTCGGGAGATAAGTGCGCCATGACCACGATCCTCGCCATCCACGCCCATCCCGATGACATCGAGACCTTGGCCGCAGGCGCCATGGCGGTCCTGGCCGCCCGTGGACACGACCTGAAGATCGTCACGGTGACGGCGGGGGACTGCGGCTCCAACGAGACCGAGCCCGCCGAGACCGCCCGGATCCGCAAGGCCGAGGCCGCCACGGCGGCCGGGCTGATCGGGGCGGCCTATCGCTGTGCGGACATCCCAGACCTCTGCGTCTTCAACGACGATCCCTGCCGGCGTCGGGTGACCGAGATGATTCGCTGGGCCGCGCCGGACATCGTGCTGACCGCCTCACCCGTCGACTACCACCCCGACCACGAGGCGGTGAGCGTGCTGGTCCGCGACGCCTGTTTCGCCGCCTCGGTCCCCAACTACAGGACCGGCGACGCGCCCATCCTGGCGGGCATCCCGCATCTCTATTTCATGGATCCCATCGGCGGGCGCGACCGCGAGGGGGCGAAGGTGATTCCCGATTTCGGCGTCGACGTGGGCAGCCACTTCGCCACAAAGCAGGCCATGCTCGCGGCCCACAAGAGCCAGGACAGCTGGGTCTCCAAGCAGCACGACATCAGCGATCACCAGGCTTCGATGGAGGCCTGGACCCGCAGGCGGGGCCGCGATTTCGGCGTGGCCCTGGCCGAGGGGTTCCGCCAGTACCGGCACCATCCCTATCCGCGCACCACTCTGTTGCAGGAGTTGGTGGGGGAGTCCCTGGTCCTCGTCCCGGGCGCCTGACAAAAAGGGTCAGGTCCGTTGTCGGGCGTGCGTTCGGCGGTTCGTCCTTGAGGCAGGATCACCGGAAACAAGGGTGCTTGCGTATGACCAATCTTCTGAAGTCGTTGCTGGCCGTGGGCGCCAGTCTGGCGATCTCCCAGGCCTTCGTCGGCCAGGCCCTGGCGGCCAACGGCGCCTGCCCGCCCGGCGTGCCGGCGGGAATTTTCTGCGGTGAGCCCGACGCCAGCCTGGCGCCTGTCGGGACCTACAAGCTGGACAAGGACCACGCGTCCGTCCTCGCCCGCGTGCCTCACATGGGCTACTCGATCAGCGTCTTCCGCTTCGACAAGGTGGCAGGCTCCCTGGTCTGGGATCCCGCCTCGCCGGCCAAGTCGTCGGTCACCGCGACGGTGGAGACCGGGACCGTAGCCACCAATGTCGCGGGCTTCGGCGCCGACATCTCCAGCAAGTACCTGGGCGCCAAGGCCAATCCGACGGCGACCTTCGTCTCCACCGCCTTCCGCAAGACCGACGCGACCCATGGCCAGGTGGACGGCGATCTCACCCTGATGGGCAAGACCAGGCCGATCACCTTTGATGTGGTGCTGGTGGGGGCCGGCAAGGGCTTCGGCAAACCGCGCATCGGGATGACCGCCACCACCAGGATCAAGCCGGCCGACTTCGGCATGCCGCCCGTGTTCGCCGACCCCATCGAGCTGGTGATCGACGCCGAGTTCGAAGGCCAATGAACCGTGGCGCGACTGGGCGCCACATGGATTCGCCCGAACCGCCGAAGGTGTTCACGGGCGTCTGGACCAGCGCCCTCCGAGCATCAACGACCAGCGCGCTACAGATTCTCGATCTCGCAGCCTAGGTCCTCGGCGATCGTGGCAGCCAAAATCTTGCGATGGCACCCGCAAGGATCGGCCTCATAGCAGAGCAGCGCGGTCTTACGGTCGGCAGCGATGGCGGTGGCGCGGGCCAGTTCGAGCTGGGCGGCCGGCTCGGCCATGTGGGCCTCGAAGATCTCTGTCATCTCCGCCACCCGCCCCTTGCGCGCGGCGTCGCGGCCGGGCTTGGGGGTGCCCAGCTGGCGCAGGTGGAGGTATTCAATCCCGGCCTCGGCGAGGCTGGCGGCCAGCAGGGTCTTGGAGAAGCCGGCGCGACGGGACGCCGCCACCGCCCGAACGTCGATCAGCACGGACACCTTCGCGGCCTTCAGGCGGGCGATCACCGCGTCCTGGGTCTGGCTCTCGTAGCCGATGGTGGCCAGGGGGATTTGACTAGGCATTTCCGCAAGATAGGCGCGAGTCGTCAAATAACCAGCGCGACCGTCGAGCAGGGTGATCCCAGGGCGGCGAAAAGCCGCTTTCCCTCCTGTAAGGCGCAGGGCACGCTTCGCCTATACCGCGCCTGGGGGGGCCGACGTGACCACATCGACCGACGCCACGGGCTTACCTGACATCACCGCCACGCGCGACTTGATGGGCCATCCACGCGGCCTGCTCTATCTGAGCTTCACCGAGGTCTGGGAGCGCTTCTCGTTCTACGGAATGCAGGCGCTGCTGGTGCTCTACATGGTGGACCAGGCGCTGCAGCCGGGCCACGTCGAGGCTATCGCCGGGATGCCGGTCTTCCGGGCGGGCCTAGAGAGCGTATTCGGGCCCCTGTCGATCCAGGCCCTCTCGTCGCAGATCTTCGGCCTCTACACCGCCTTCGTCTACTTCACGCCGGTGATCGGCGGCTGGATCGGCGACCAGGTGCTGGGCCAAAAACGCACGGTGATCCTGGGCGCAGTGCTAATGGCGCTGGGCCACCTGCTGATGGCCTTCGAGGTCTCGTTCCTGATCGCCCTGCTGGTGCTGATCCTCGGCAGCGGCTGCCTGAAGGGCAACATCTCGGCCCAGGTGGGCGCTCTCTACGGCAAGACCGACTCGCGTCGCACGCGGGGCTTCTCGCTCTTCAACCTCGGCATCAATGTCGGCGCCTTCCTCGCGCCCCTGGCCTGCGGAACCGTGGGCGAGCTCTATGGCTGGCACTACGGCTTCGGGCTGGCCGCGGCGGGCATGGTGGCGGCTCTGATTACCTACCTGGCCGGCGGCCGGCATCTGCCACCGGATACCCTCAAGTCGCGCGGGACGGAGAAGCGGCCCAGCCTCGCGCCCGGCGACGGCAAGATCATCCTGGCCCTGGTGGGCATGTTGGTGCTGGGGACCTTCTTCTCCACGGCCTACGCTCAGGAATTCAACGTCATGACCCTGTGGTACCGGGAGACGACCGACCGGCACATCCTTGGTTTCCAGACCCCAGTGACCTGGCTTCCCGCCCTGGACGGGCTGTTCATCGTGGCCTTCACGCCTTTGGCCATCCGGCTGTGGCGCAATCAGGAGGCGCGCGGAACCGAGCCCAGCGACCTGGTCAAGATCGGCTGGGGGAGCTTGATGGGGGCTGCGGGCATGGTCTGCCTGGTGGTCGCGTCCCTCATCGTGGCCGGGGGCGGCAAGCCGAGCCTGCTGTGGAGCGTGGCCTGCTTCGCTCTGTTCGCCCTTGGCTTCATCTACACCTGGCCGACGACGCTCGCCCTCTGCTCGCGGGCAGCGCCCTCGGCCATCGGCGGCGTGGTCATGGGGCTGGCCTTCCTGACCTCCTTCGTCTCCAACTACCTGTGCGGCCTGCTGGGGAGCTACTACGAGAAGATGGAGCCGGTCAGCTTCTGGGGACTGCACGCGGCCATATCCCTGGCCGGCGCGATCGGGGTCCTGGCGTTCTACCGGCCGCTCAACCGCATCCTGCAGCCAACGCCGAGCTGAACCCAGATGGCGGTCGGATAGGGAAGAAAGAGCTGGCGAATGGCGCATTGACGCCACGCGCCACTGAACTGGCTATGCCCGCCCTATCGCGGCTGGACGGGCCTGCGCACGGTGATGGTCGGCGGCAGGTTGGACATGACTTCCAGCCGCTGCAGCTCGGCCACGGCGGTCTTGATCATCGCCTCGCCCTGGACCTCGTCGGCCGCGATGTTGCAGCCGGCCAGTTCGCCGTCCTTGAAGATGGCGATGATCAGCGGCAGGCCCTCCGAGGGGGCGGGATAGAGCGCGCCGTGAATGCGTGCGGTCATGTCGGGTCCCCAGGCTTGCCGTCGACTATGGTCAGTTTGCGGACGACGAGGTCGTCGATCTCGAGATGCTTGATGTGGCCGCGGCCCAGCGCCAGGCCGCCGACGGCCAGGTAGCCGATGGACAACACGCCCAGGGCCAAGGCCCCGACCGCGAAGGCGCCGAAGGCCACCGCGCCCACGGCTCCGGCGCCCATCGCGCCAGCTCCCATCGCCCCGGCCGGGAGCGCCTTGGGGGCGGCCCTGGCGAGGCGCGCCCGGGCTGCGGAGCCGTCTCGCCTCACCGGTCTTTCTCGCGCTCGCCAATGGCGGCCTGGGCCGCCGCGAGGCGGGCGATCGGCACCCGGAAGGGCGAGCAGCTGACGTAGTCCAGGCCGACCTTCTCGCAGAAGTCGATGGAGGCCGGGTCGCCGCCGTGCTCGCCGCAGATGCCGAGCTTGATATCGGGGCGGGTCTTGCGGCCGCGCTCCACGGCGATGCGGATCAGGTCGCCGACGCCTTCCTGGTCGAGGGTCACGAAGGGATCGCGCTCGAAGATACCCTTGTCGATATAGGCGCCCAGGAAGCGGCCGGAGTCGTCACGGCTGATGCCGAAGGTCGTCTGGGTCAGGTCGTTGGTGCCGAAGGAGAAGAATTCGGCGTGCTCGGCCAGGTCGTCGGCGCGGATGGCGGCGCGGGGCAGCTCCACCATGGTGCCGACGCGGTAGTCGATGGTGACGCCTTTCTCGGCCATCACCTGTTTCGCGACCCGGTCGGTGAGCTCCCGCAGGAACTTCATCTCCAGGCCCTTGGAGACCAGGGGGTGCATGATCTCCGGGATCGGCGCGGCCTTGCCCGACTGCACCACCTCGATGGCGGCCTCCAGGATGGCGCGGACCTGCATCTCGTAGATCTCAGGGTAAGCCACGCCCAGGCGGCAGCCGCGGTGGCCCAGCATGGGGTTCACCTCATGCAACTCCTTGGCGCGGGCCAGCAGCTTGGCGGCGTCCAGGCCGGTGGCCTTGGAGACGGCCTCCACATCCTCGGCGGTGTGGGGCAGGAACTCGTGCAGGGGCGGGTCGAGCAGGCGGAAGGTGACCGGCAGGCCCTCCATGATGGAGAACAGCTGGACGAAGTCCTCGCGCTGCATGACCAGCATCTTGGCCAGGGCCTGTTCCCGCCCGGGCCGGTCGTCGGCCAGGATCATCTCGCGCACCGCGGCGATGCGGACGGCGTCGAAGAACATGTGCTCGGAGCGCACCAGGCCGATCCCCTCGGCCCCGAACTGTCGGGCGGCGGCGGCGTCGGTGGCGGTCTCGGCGTTGGCGCGGACCTTCAGGCGGCGGATCGCGTCGGCCCAGACCATCAGGGCGGCGAAGTCGCCCGTCAGCTCCGGCTCGATCATCTGCACGGCGCCCGAGAGCACCTCGCCCTTGGAGCCGTCAATGGTGATGATGTCACCGGCCTTGAAGGTGCGGTTGCGGGCCCGGAAGGTCTGGGCCGCATCGTCGATATAGAGCTCGCTGGCGCCGGAGACGCAGGGCCGTCCCATGCCGCGCGCCACCACGGCGGCGTGGCTGGTCATGCCGCCCCGGGCCGTCAGGATCGCCTTGGCGGCATGCATGCCGTGGATGTCTTCCGGGCTGGTTTCCTCGCGGACCAGGATCACGGACTCGCCGGCGGCGGCCATCTTCTCGGCCTCGTCGGCGTCGAACACCACCTTGCCGGTGGCCGCGCCCGGCGAGGCCGGCAGGCCCGAGGTGATGACGTCGCGCGGGCTCGCAGGGTCAATGGTGGGGTGCAGCAGCTGGTCGAGCGAACCAGGCTCGATACGCATCACCGCCTCTTCCTTGGTGATCAGGCCCTCGTTGGCGAGATCCACCGCCACCTTCAGCGCCGCCTTGGCGGTGCGCTTGCCGTTGCGGGTCTGGAGCATGTAGAGGCGCCCCTTCTCCACGGTGAACTCGATGTCCTGCATGTCGCGATAGTGCTGTTCCAGCTTCTCGACGACGGACTTGAACTCCTTGAAGACGTCCGGGAGGGCCTCCTCCATGGACGGCGATTTCTCGCCCATCTCCTCGCGGGCGGCCCGCGTCAGGGCCTGGGGCGTGCGGATGCCCGCCACGACGTCCTCGCCCTGGGCGTTGATCAGGAACTCGCCATAGAGGCGGGCCTCGCCGGTGGAGGGGTTGCGGGTGAAGGCGACACCGGTAGCCGAAGAGTCGCCCATATTGCCAAACACCATCGACTGGACATTGACGGCGGTCCCCCAGCTCTCGGGGATGTCGTGCATGCGGCGATAGAACTTGGCCCGATCGTTCATCCAGCTGGCGAACACCGCGCTGATGGCGCCCCAGAGCTGGGCGTGCGGATCCTGCGGGAACGGGTGGCCCAGCTCGCGCTCGACCGCGGCCTTATAAGCGCCGACGACCTTTTCCCAGTCTTCGGCGGAAAGCGCGGTGTCGACGGTGACGTCGAGGCGTTCCTTCTGCTCGTCGAGGATGTCCTCGAACATGTGGTGGTCCAGGTCGAGGACCACGGCCGAGTACATCTGGATGAAGCGGCGGTAGCTGTCGAAGGCGAAGCGGCGGTCACCGGCCAGCTTGGCCAGCCCCTCCACAGTCTGGTCGTTGAGGCCCAGGTTGAGGACGGTGTCCATCATGCCGGGCATCGAGGCCCGGGCGCCCGAGCGCACCGAAACCAGCAGCGGGTTGGCGGCGTCGCCGAACACCTTGCCGGTGATCGTCTCCACCTTGGCCAGGCCCGCGATCACCTGTTCCTTCAAGCCCTCGGGATAGGTCTTGTCGTTGGAATAGTAGTGGACGCAGGCTTCGGTGGTGATGGTGAAGCCGGGAGGGACAGGCAGGCCCAGGGAGGACATCTCGGCGAGATTGGCCCCCTTCCCGCCCAGCAGGTTCTTCATGGACGCGTCGCCATCGGCGCCGCCTCCGCCGAAGGAATAGACCCAGCGCGACTTCGTCAGCGTATCGGTCGGCATCCTTGAGGTCTCCTAACCCGTCACCAAAGAGAAGTCCGCGACGCGACCCATCGCGTCCCGCACCTGTGCCAGAAGCCGTAGACGGTTCTCACGTTCCGCCGCGACTTCAGAGTTCACCAGAACCTTCTCGAAGAAGGCGTCCACAGGCCCGCGAAGTCCCGACAGAGCACGCATCGCGCCCGCGAAATCTTCATTGTGCAATGCACGCGCCACCGCGGGTTCCGCAAGGGAAATCGCCCCGACCAGGGCGGTCTCCTCGGGCGAGGCGCCGGCCATGCCGACCGCCGGCCCAGCCGGTAGCGGGCCCTTCTTTTCCTCGGCCTGCAGCAGCTGGCGGGCCCGCTTCTCGCCGGCCAGCAGGTTCTTGCCGTCCTCGGTCTTGAGGAAGCCGTCCAGCGCCTCGACCCGGGCCACGATGCGCACCAGGTCGTCGTCGCCGAGGGCGAAGACCGCGTCCACCAGGTCGTGGCGCTTGCCCTGGTCGCGCAGCACCACCTTCAGGCGGTCGGCGAAGAAGGCCATGACCTCGTCGGCCACCACGCCGTAGGGGCGGAATTCGTAGATCACCTCGCCCTCAGGCGCGTCGCCGGCCGCGGCCGAACGATCAAAGCGGATGTCGAAGTCTTCCTCGGTGACCACGACATAGGGCTTGCCCTCAAGCAGGGCGTCCTCGAACTCCTCGACATAGGTCTCGAAGACCTCCGAGGGACTGCGCGACAGCGGACCCAGATAGCCGGTGGTGCGCTTGGTGGAGACGTAGAGGGCGCGGCCCGGATCGACGAAGCAGCGCAGGGACCGGTACCAGTCACCCACCAGCTCACGGACCGGGGCGCGGGCTTCGGAGCCCAGCAGGATGCGGATCACGCCTAGCGCCGCGCGGCGCAGGGCGTAGGGGTCGCGGGAGCCGGTGGGCTTCTCGTTGATGGCGAAGAAGGCCGTCAGCGTGTCGAGCTTTTCGGCCAGGGCCACGGCCATGGTCACCGGCGTGTCGGGCGCCTCGTCATTGGCGCCGACCGGGCGGTAGTGATCGCGGATGGCGTCGGCGACGACGCCGCTGATCTTTTCCTCACGGGCGTAGTAGCCGCCCATCAGGCCCTGCAGTTCCGGGAACTCGCCGACCATGCCTGTTCCGAGATCGGCCTTGGCCAGGCGCGCGGCCAGCACGGCCTTGGCGACATCGGCGCCGACCCGGGGCGCGATGGCCTTGGACAGCAGCTCCAGCCGCTCGACCCGCTCATAGAGGCTGCCCAGCTTGGCGTGGAAGGTGACGCCCTTCAGCTTCTCCAGGCGGTCTTCCAGGGAGGTCTTGCGGTCCTCATCCCAGAAGAAGCGGGCGTCCGACAGGCGGGCCGACAGCACCTTGGCGTTGCCCGCCGCGATCACCTTGCCACCGTCGGCGGCCTCGATATTGGCCACGGTCAGGAAGTGCGGCGCCAGCTTGCCGGGGGCCGGGTCACGGACCGCGAAATACTTCTGGTGGGTGCGCATGGAGGTGCGGATGACCTCCGGCGGCAGGTCCAGGAACGCCGGCTCCATGTCGCCCAGCACCGGGGTCGGCCACTCGGCCAGGCCCGCCACCTCGTCCAGCAGGCCCTCGTCGTCCACCAGGTCCAGATTGCGCGCGAAGCAGAGCGTCTTGGCGCCGTCCAGGATGCGGTCCTTGCGCTCCTCGGGATCCAGGATCACGAAGTGCTTCGCCAGCTTCTCAGCGTATTCGTCGAAGTCCCGCACCTTGAAGGGCTGACCCGAGCCCATGAAGCGGTGGCCCTCGGTCACGTTCCCGCTCTCGACGCCGTCGACGCTGAAGGGCACGACCTCGCCGTCGAAGACGCAGACGATGCGCTTCAGCGGCCGCACCCAGCGCAGGGTTCCGCGGCCCCAGGTCATGGACTTCGGCCAGGGGAAGTCGCGGACGATCTTCTCGACCATCTCGGCGATGATCTCAGGCGTCGGGCGACCCTGGCGGTGGATGTGGGCGAACCAGACGCCGTCCTTCTCCACCAGTTGCTCGCGGGTCAGGCCGGTAGAGCGCAGGAAGCCTTCCATGGCCTGGTCCGGGGACCCGACGCGGGGGCCCTTGCGGTCCTCATGGCGGTCGCCTTGCGTGGCCGGCAGGCCCTCAGCCACCAGGGTCAGGCGGCGGGGGCCGCCGAAGGACTTCACGGCCTCCGGGATCAGGCCCTCGCTCGCCAGGTGCTCGCGGGCCAGACGTTCGAAGTCGCGCGCGGCCTGGGCCTGCATGCGCGCGGGAATCTCTTCGGAGAACAGTTCGATCAGAAGCTGGGGCATGGTCCTACTTCGCAACCTGCTCGGCGTCGGGGAGGCCGTTGCCCCCCTCATTCTTCACCCAGGCCAGGGCGCACATCTTGGTCAGGTCGCGGATGCGGCCGATGTAGCTCTGGCGTTCGGCCACGGCGATGGCGCCACGCGCGTCCATCAGGTTGAACAGGTGGCTGGCCTTCAGCACGTGGTCATAGGCCGGCAGAACGATGGCCTGGCCCTGGGGACCGGTCATGCCCAGCAGGCGCGGGACCTGGATCTCCATGTCCTCGAACTGGCGCTTCAGGGTCTCCACGTCATACCCGTGGAAATTGGCCTCGGAATGTTGGCGCTCATTCTCCAGGAAAACGTCGCCATAGGTCTTGGGCTCGGGGCCGTCGGGATCGTTGAAGGCCAGGTCGGCGAAGTTGTCCACGCCCTGGATGTACATCGCCAGGCGCTCAAGCCCGTAGGTCAGTTCGCCGGCCACCGGGAAGACGTCCAGGCCGCCCACCTGCTGCATGTAGGTGTACTGGCTGACCTCCATGCCGTCGCACCAGACCTCCCAGCCCAGGCCCCAGGCCCCGACCGTGGGGTTCTCCCAGTCGTCCTCGACGAAGCGAATGTCGTGCAGGCGCGTGTTCAGCCCGATGGCCTCCAGGCTGCCCAAATAGAGCTCCTGCAGGTTGTCGGGGTTCGGCTTCAGGATCACCTGGTACTGGTAGTAGTGCTGCAGGCGGTTGGGGTTCTCGCCATAGCGGCCGTCGCCGGGGCGGCGCGAGGGCTGCACATAGGCCGCCCGCCAGGACTTGGGACCGAGCGCGCGCAGGACCGTGGCCGGGTGCAGGGTCCCAGCGCCGACCTCCACGTCGTGCGGCTGCAGAATCACGCAGCCCTGACGGCTCCAATAGTCGTGCAATTTCAGGATAAGACCCTGAAATGAAAGCGGCTTGTCGGTGGGCATATGGGCTGTTTCGCAGGCGCAAAAAAAGTCGGCGGACCATAGGGCCCGCCGACCTCTGCTTCAACCCACGTAGGGGAGTCTTTAGTTACCCTTGGCGGCCGTGCGATTGCCGGCGCGCGACAGGGGCTTGTAGAGCGCGCGGTTCTCCGGCGTGTCGGCCACAGGACCGTTGGTCACCGTCGTGGTGGTCATGGTGGCAGATGTATCGGTGGTCGCGCCCGTGCTCGCCATCGGGGTCGTGACGCTGGTGGAGGACGTGCCCTCCACCGAGGTTTCCGTCGTGGCGCCGTCCATTGTCGGCACGGGGTCACCGGCCGGCGTCGTCATGGGCGGCATGGAGGGGTCGCCCGGCTGGGTCATGGTCTGAGCCTGGGCTGCGCCGGCCATCAGTGCGGTGGCGGCCGCGGCGGCGAGAAGAGTCTTGAAAGTCATGATCGTTGCTCCTGGTGGTTCCTGAAGAACCCGGCGCGATGCGCGCCGGGTAGCCCCGACTATTTGGTTTTCGGCATCACCTGGGTGGCCGGCAGGGTGCTCGGCTCCTTGGCCGGCGGCGCCGCCGTGGTGGCCGAGGCGGAGACGGCGGAGTTGACGGCCGCCATGGCGCCCGGCGGCATCAGGACCTTGTCCACGACGTGGATGACGCCATTGGTGGCCATCACGTCGGACTGGACGATCTCGGCGTCATTGACCTTGAGCGTCGCGCCGCCCGCCAGTTCGACGGAGGGGCCGGCGACGGTCGCCGCCTTGCGGGTGGCGCCCTTGAACTCGCTCGCGGGCACCTTGGCGTTGATGACGTGATAGATCAGCACCTTCTGAAGCTGAGCCTTGTTCTCGGGCAGCATCAGCTTGTCGAGTTCGCCGGCCGGCAGCGCCGCGAAGGCGGCGTCGGTCGGGGCGAACACAGTCAGGTTCTTGTTGTCCCTGAGCAGGCTGGTGAGGTTCGTGGCCTCGGCGGCTTTCAGGAAGGTCGTGAACTGGCCCGAGGCCTTGGCGGTGGCCACGATGTCGCCGGCGGCGACAATCTGGGCGGAGCCCGCGGTGGCGGTTTCAGCGGTCGCGCCGGCGGGCGCCGTGGCGGCGGGAGCGGCTGTCGATTTCGCGGTCGATACGGCGGCGGCCGGCGCCTTGGCGGGCTTGGTGGCGGTTTGCGCCTGCGCGACGCCGGCCATCAGGGCCAGGGCGGCGGTCGTGGTCAGGATACGGTTCAAATACATCGGGTTCTCATGACGGGGTGAATGGATGCCCCCACTCACCGAGCCTGGACGAAGGCTCGGCCTGTCGAGGCAAAGAGCGCACGGCGCCGCCTGCGGTTGCCCAGATCACGGGTTCGTGAACCCCATGCGGTGGGTCGCCCCCTGCAACTTGACCAGGGCGATGCGCGGTGTGGCGCCGCTATCTGCGTAACAATTGATCACCCCCTGGGCGATGTGCCTGCGGATAAGGCGCCCGACGACTTTTCCTTGATCAATAGTTACCGGGCGTCCGTCGTCACCGGCGTGTCTCGATAGCGTCGCCATGCCGTCGAGGGGGCTGAACTCGCGACGGGTCGGGAATTCACCACGGGCGTGCCGATCTTTGGGGCTGCGCAGGAGCGAGCGATGAAACTGATCATGGCGATCGTCAAACCCTTCAAGCTGGACGATGTGCGCGAAGCGCTCGTCGCCGCCGGCGTCGAGGGGCTGACGGTCTCGGAAGTTAAGGGCTACGGCCGGCAGAAGGGGCAGACGGAGATCTACCGGGGCGCTGAGTACCAGGTGAACTTCGTTCCCAAGGTGAAGCTGGAAGCGGTCGTCGACGACAGCGCCGCGGCCAAGGCCGTGGAAGCCGTCAAGGCCGCCGCCGCCACCGGCAAGATCGGAGACGGGAAGATCTTCGTCCTCAATGTCGAGGACGCGGTTCGCATTCGGACCGGCGAGTCCGGCACTGCGGCGCTCTAGAGCGCAGCGCGAACTCATCGGGACAAGGGGATAGCACATGAAAACATTCGGATTTAAGCGGCTGGCGGGCCTATTGGCCGCCGCCACCCTGGTCGGAGCGCCCCTGGCGTTCCCGGCCTTCGCACAGGACGCCGCGCCGCCCGCCGCCGAGGCCGCCGCGCCCGCGCCGGAAGCCGCTGCGCCCGCGCCTGAAGAGGCTCCGGCGGCCGAGGCTCCGGCCGCCGCCGAGGCGGCTCCGGCCCTGCTGGCTCACCAGGCCAAGCTCGAACTGGACGGCTCCGGCACGGCCTGGATCCTGACCTCCACGGCCCTGGTTCTGATGATGACGATTCCGGGCCTGGCGCTGTTCTACGGCGGCATGGTCCGCCGCAAGAACGTCATCGCCACGGTGGCCCAGTCCTTCGCCGTCACCTGCGTGGTGACGATCGTCTGGATGGCCATCACCTACAGCCTGTCCTTCGGCGTGAACCCCGATGAGAATCTGAACAAGTACATCGGCTCCTTCGACGTCCTGTTCCTCAGCGGCGTCACCACCGAGACGGCCTTCTCGGCCGCCAAGGGCCTGCCTGAGATGCTGTGGATCGTCTATCAGATGACCTTCGCCATCATCACGCCCGCCCTCATCGCCGGCGCCTTCGCCGAGCGCATGAAGTTCTCGGCCCTGCTGCTGTTCACCGCCCTGTGGGCGATCTTCGTCTACGCGCCGGTCTGTCACTGGGTCTGGGGCGGCGGCTGGCTCTCGGGCGCGGGCGTCCTGGACTTCGCCGGCGGCACCGTCGTTCACATCAATGCGGGCGTCGCGGGCCTGATGTGCGCCCTGGTGCTCGGCAAGCGTAAGGGCTACGGCGCGGAAAACATGGCGCCGTCCAACCTAGTCTACACCATGATCGGCGCCAGCCTGCTGTGGGTGGGCTGGTTCGGCTTCAACGCCGGTTCGGAATGGGCCGCCGACGGCATCGCCTCGGCCGCCATGCTCAACACCCAGATCGCGGCCGCCGCGGCCGCCCTGGCCTGGATGATCGTGGAGTGGGTCGAGCGCAAGAAGCCCGGCATGCTGGGCCTGGCCTCCGGTGCGGTGGCGGGTCTCGTCGCCATCACCCCGGCCGCCGGTTTCGTGAACCCGCAAGGCGCTCTGATCATCGGCATCATCGGTGGCGGCGCGGCCTATGTCGGCGCGGTCTGGCTCAAGCGTCTGCTCAAGTATGACGACAGCCTGGACGCCTTCGGCGTGCACGGGATCGCCGGCATCGTCGGCGCCCTGCTCACCGGCGCCCTGGCCGACCCGGCCATCAACAGCCTGGGTGAAGGCGCCAGCGTCGCCAAGCAGTCGCTGGGTATCATCGCCACCATCGCCTGGTCCGGCGTGGTCACCCTGATCATCCTGTTCGTGGTCAAGTTCACCACCGGCCTGCGCGTCTCGGAAGAGGGCGAAGTCGAGGGCCTGGACCTCTCGCTGCACGGCGAAGCCCTGCACGAATAGTCCACGTCAAACTAAAGCGTTGGGAACGGGGGTCCTTCGGGGCCCCCGTTTTCGTTTGGGCTAGCGCCAGTCGTCGCGCAGCAGCGCGTACTCCACCTCGCCCTGCTCCGCGCCCGGCAGGGGATCGTCCCAGGCCAGGTGGAAGGTGCGGACATAGGTCAGGCCCGCCTTCTCCATCACCCGCCGGGAGCCGACATTGACCGCCATGGTCTGCCCCCAGATGCGGGCGAGGCCCAGCTGGCGGAAACCCAGGGCGACGAGGGCGCGGGCTGCTTCGCTGGCGTAGCCCCGGCCCCAGGCCGCGGGGGTCAGCCGATAGCCCAGTTCCGCCTCATCGCCCTCAACCCGCAGCGACACCCAGCCGAGAAAGGTCTCGCCCTCGAACAGCAGCCAGGTGCGACGCGCGAGCAGGTCGGGCAGGCTCTGGGTCCCGACAACCTCGCGGGTCTCCCCTGCCCCGGTGATGAAGGACATCACCTGGGGATCGCCGTGCAGCGCGACCAGTTGTTCGAGATCGTCCGGCGTCAGCGGACGCAGGCGCAGGCGGGCCGTCTCCACGGGGTCACCCCCAGGGGCCGCCGAGACGGCAGCGCTGGACCCACCAGTCGGGCTTCATGGCCATGATCCGCTCGGCCAGGGTCTCGGCTTCGACCTCGCTCTGGCAGAGAGCGAAACAGGTGGCGCCGGAGCCTGACATGCGGGCGATCAGGGCCTCCGGCTCGTCGGAAAGCGTGGCGAGCACGTCGCCGATCTCCGGGGCCAGGGCCACGGCGGCCGCCTCCAGGTCATTGCGGGTGGTGGCGAGCCAGCCCGCCACCTCCTCCACGCTCTCGAAGGCCTCGGGCAGGGTCGGAGGCTTAACGTCGCCGAAGACGCTGGCGGCGTCGAAGGCACCGTAGACCGCGGGTGTCGAGACCGAGACGCCGGGATTGACCAGCACGGCCTCCAGGATCGGCAGGCCGGGGGCCGGTGAAAGCCGCTCGCCACGTCCCTCCGCCAGGACCGGCCGGCCCCAGAGACAGGCCGCGCCATCGGCGCCGAGGCTCGCGGCGACGGCCTCCAGCTCGGTGTCCTCCAGACGCGGGGTCATGTCCTCGCGCATCAGGCGCAGGGCCGCGCCGGCGTCGCTGGAGCCGCCGCCCAAACCCGCCGCCACCGGCAGGCGCTTGTCCAGAATGAAGGCCTTTGGGACCTGTGGCCCCCTGGCCTTGGCCAGCAGGGCGCGGGCCGCGCGCAGGACCAGATTGTCGCCCTCCCCCGATAGCTGGCCGGCGAAGGGGCCCCGCACCTTCACGGCCAGGGCGTCGCCCTCGTGCAGGGTCACCCGGTCGCCGGCGTCGGCGAAGACCATCAGGCTGCAGATCGGGTGATAGCCGTCGGCGCCCGGCGCGCCGACGTGGAGGAAGAGATTGATCTTGGCGGGCGCCAGGGTGTCGCCAGCCATCGGCCTAGGGTCCGGCGACGCGGGGGCTCTGGGCCGGCCCCGTGGGGCCCAGACCAGAGGCCAGCTTGGCCGACACCTCGGCCTTCATCTTGGCGTCAGGGTCGAGGGTCAGGACCCGTTTCCACTGGAATTCCGCCTCGTCGCGGCGGCCGACACGCCAGTAGGCGTCGCCCAGGTGATTGTTGATGTCCGGATCGCCGGCCTCCAGCTCAATGGCTTCCTCAAGCTTCTCGACGGCCTTCTTGTAGTCGCCGAGCCGGTAATAGGCCCAGCCGAGACTGTCGATGATGGCGCCCGACTTGGGGTTCGAGGCCGCGGCCCGCTGGACCATGCCCAGGGCCTCGGACAGGTGCTCGCCGCGGTCGATCCAGGTGTAGCCGAGATAGTTCAGCATCTCGCTGTCGTCGGGGCGGATCTTGAGGGCGGCGCGCAGGTCGGCCTCACCCTCCTTCGGGCGCCCCGCGCGGTCATAGTTCACCCCGCGCGAATAGAGCAGCCGCCAGTCGCCGGGCCGGGCCGCCATCACCTCGGTCAGGATCTGGATGGCCTCGGGATACTGCTCATTGACCCGCAGCATGTCGGCCAGGGTGACCTTCGAATCCAGATCGCCCGAGGCGGCGGCCTCGCGGGCCATCTTCAGGGCGGTCTCGTTGTCCTTGGCCTTGAGATAGCTCCAGGCCAGCTTGGCGCGGCCGGCGGCATATTCCGAAGAACCAGGCCTGGGTTTGGCGTAGGCCTCGCGGGCGGCGTCGAGATCCCCGGCGGTCTCCATCAGGTCCCCCACCATCAGCCAGGCGTCGTTGCGGTTGGGATCCAGCCGCAGGACCAGGCGCAGATAGGCCAGGCCGATCTGTTCCTGCTTGGCGGCCAGCATGGTGGCCGCCGGGGGCATCAGCGCCTGGGCCGCGCCCTGGCGCAGGGTCGGCGCCGGCGGGGCCGACTTGCCCGCCGCGGCGCGCGCCTTGGCGGCCAGCAGAGTGGAGTTGGACGGCTCGTCGGCCAGCCCCTTGTCGTACACCGCGATCGCGTCGAGGCGCTTGCCGCGCCGTTCCAGGAAGCCGCCATAGGCCAGCAGGACCAGGTCGCCGGGATTCTCGCCGCCGGTGAGCGCCTTGAAGTCGGTCTCGGCCTCGTCGTAGCGCTTGGCGCGCTCATAGAGGAAGGCCTGCCCCAGCAGGCCGAAATACTCGACGACCTTGTCGTTGCGCAGCTCGGGCCGCACCACCGCGCCGGTGGCGTCACCCGCCATCGCCGAGGCCCAGGGGCCTAGCAGAGCCGCGGCGCCCTTGTGCGGGAACCCCATGCCTTCGGGCGCCAACAGCGCCTTGGCCGCCTTGCCCTGGTTGGTGGACATGGCCTCCACGGCCTTGACCATGCGGCCCAGCCGTTTGCCGGATTCAGAAGACCCCTCGCCGGTGGGCGCAAGCGCCGCGGCCTTGGTGATGTCCCCGGCCAGGATGGCGGCGGTGAAGGCCCGCTCGGAGATCAGCTCGTCTTCCGCGCCGCCGGCCTGGGCCTGTTCGAAATAGGCCGCGGCTTGAGCGCCGCGTCCGTCGTTCAGGGCGCTCTGGCCGGCCAGGAACAGGCCATAGGAGGACCCGCCCGGATCGGAGAGGCTGGCGAGATCATCGGCTGGCTGCGTGGCGCAGGCGGCCAGCAGGAGGAGCGGGGCGGCACAGACGAGCAGTTTACGCATGGGGCAGAACCTCACCGCTTTCCGTCCGCGCCGCAAGCTTGGCAGGCGCCTCAGCGCCCTTTTGTCCTACATGTTCGGGTAGTTGGGCCCGTCCCCGCCCTGCGGCGTGGTCCAGACGATGTTCTGCGACGGATCCTTGATGTCGCAGGTCTTGCAGTGGACGCAGTTCTGGAAGTTGATCTGGAACTTCGGGTTCTGGCCGGCCTCGTCGTAGAGCACCTCGTAGACGCCCGCCGGGCAGTAGAGGCGCGCCGGCTCGGCGAACCGGGGCAGGTTCACCTCGATCGGGACGCTGGGGTCCTTCAGCTTCAGGTGGGCTGGCTGGTTCTCGTCGTGGTTGGTCGCCGACAGGAACACGCTCGAGAGCTTGTCGAAGCTGAACTCGTTGTCGGGCTTGGGATAGACGATCGGCTTGTAGTCCTTGGCCAGGCCGGTGGATTCGGCGTCCGACTTGCCGTGCTTCAGCGTGCCCCAGGGCGACCAGCCGCCGAAGATGGTGGCGATCATGGCGTCAGCGCCGCCCAGGACCAGGCCCGGGATGGTGCCGAACTTCGACCACAGCGGCTTGAAGTTGCGGACGTTCCACAGCTCCTTGTGGATCGAAGACTTCTTGTAGGCCTCTTCGTAGCTGGTGAGCGCGTCGCCCGAGCGGCCCTCGGCGATGGCGGCGAAGGCGGCCTCGGCGGCCAGCATGCCGCTCTTCACCGCGTTGTGGCTGCCCTTGATGCGCGGGACATTGACCATGCCGGCCGAGCAGCCCAGCAGCACGCCGCCCGGGAAGTAGAGCTGCGGCAGGGACTGCGAACCGCCCTCGGTGATGGCGCGCGCGCCGTACGAGATGCGCTTGCCGCCTTCCAGATAACCACGGATCGTCGGGTGGGTCTTGAAGCGTTGGAACTCGTCGAAGGGCGAGAGCCAGGGGTTCTTGTAGTTCAGGTGCAGCACGAAGCCGATGGCCACGTAGTTGTCCCCGAAGTGGTACATGAAGGACCCGCCGCCGGTGGCGTTGTCCAGCGGCCAGCCGAAGGTGTGCTGGGTCAGACCGGCCTCGAATGCCTCGTCGGGAACCTGCCACAACTCCTTGATGCCGATGCCGAACTTCTGCGGATCGCGGCCCTCGGTCAGGCCGAACTTGGCCTGCAGCTGCTTGGCCAGGGAGCCGCGGACGCCCTCGCCGATGAAGGTGTACTTGGCGTGTAGTTCAATGCCGGGCTGGTAGTCCGGGCCGGGCTGGCCGTCCTTGCCGACGCCGAAGACGCCGGCGACGACGCCCTTCACCGAACCGTCCTCGTTATAGACCACTTCGGAGGCGGCCATGCCGGGATAGATCTCGACGCCAAGGCTCTCAGCATGCTGGCCCAGCCAGCGGCAGACGTTGCCGAGGCTGGCGATGTAGTTGCCGTGGTTCAGCATCCACTTGGGGAAGGGCAGGAAGCTGATGTCCAACTCGCCCTGCGGGCCGAGCATCACGAACTTGTCGCGGGTGACCTTGGTCTCCAGCGGAACGCCCAGTTCTTGCCAGTTCGGCAGCAGCTCGTTGATGCCGCTGGGATCGATGACCGCGCCCGACAGGATGTGGGCGCCGACCTCGGACCCCTTTTCCAGAACGGCGACGGTGATTTCCGTCCCCGCCTTCTCGGCGAGCTGCTTGAGGCGGATCGCGGCCGAGAGCCCCGAGGGGCCGGCGCCGACGATCACCACGTCGTACTCCATGGCCTCGCGTTCGATGACGTCGCTCATGATCCCCTCAACTCCTCTGGGCCACGCGTCAGGGGTTCCCCGCCCCTTACGCCGCGCGGCGTTGATCCGTTCGCCGACTTATCGGAAGCTTGCCGGTCGCCGGTCAAGGGTGAACTCCGTCGCAACAACGATTACAAGGACGCATGACCCTCGCCTCCCGTGACATCGCCGCCGAAAGCCTGCTCGCCTTCTGGGCCGAGGCCGGCGTCGACGCCATGCTGCTGGACGAGCCCTATGACCGTATCGAGGCCGGCAAGATCGCCCCGATCCGCCTGCCGGAGAAGCCGGCCGCCGCCCCGATCGCCGCCCGCGCGGCCCCTGTCGCCGGTCCCGACGTTTCCAGCGCCGTCGCCGAGGCGAAACGCCTGGCCGCCGCCGCGCCGGACCTGGAGGCCCTGAAGGCCGCCATCGAGGCCTTCGATGGCTGTCCGCTGAAGTTCGAGGGCGCCGCGCGCCAGTCTGTCTTCTATCGCGGCTCGCTCACCGCGCCCCTGATGGTGATCGGAGAGGGGCCGGGACAGGAGGAGGACATCCAAGGTCAGCCCTTCGTGGGCCGCGCCGGTCAGCTCCTGGACCGGATGTTCGCCGCCGCCGGCCTGACCGACCAGGTCTTCATCACCAATTCGGTGTTCTGGCGCCCGCCCGGCAACCGCAATCCCTCCCCCGGGGAGCAGCTGGTCTGCGCGCCGTTCCTCGAGCGGGCCATCGAACTGCTGAAGCCGCGCATGCTGCTGCTGGTGGGCGGGCCGTCGGCGAAGTCCATGCTCAAGCGGGAGGAAGGCATCCTGTCCCTGCGCGGCCGCTGGTTTGAATGGAAGTCCGCCGACGGCGCCATCGAGCTGCCGGCCATGCCCACCCTGCACCCCGCCTTCCTGCTGCGCCAACCGGCGGCCAAGAAAAAGGCGTGGAGTGATCTGCTGACGCTCACCGAGCGCCTGAATCGGCCGGAACGTCCTTAACGGCGCCTCCTGCGGCGCGAACGCACTTTCTCTTCATCAATAAGGGCTCTAAACCTCCCAGGTCGTTGAGAAAAAGGGTCACGCCAGACCAGCGAAGACGCGGCGGCGTGAGAGTGGGCATGACGCAGACCAAGCGCGTGCGGATCGCGGCCCTGGCCCTGATCTGCGCCACGATCGCGGGAAAGGCGCTGGCCGGCAGCCCGCAAGTCCTGACGCCAGCCGACGCCCAGGCCTACGCCCGGGCCTTCGAGGCGGTCGACCGCGGCGACTTCATCGACGCCACCATGCAGGCCATCGAGATCAGCGACCCGTCGCTCTCGGGCTACGTCACCTATCGCGGCCTGATGCACCCGACGGCGCACAAGTCGAACTTCGACGAGCTGTCGGGCTGGCTGTCGCGCTACGCCGACCTGCCGGTGGCTGAGCGCATCTACACCCTGGCCAGCAAGCGCAAGACGCCGGACCTGGCCGCCCCCGCCGTGCCCGGCCTGATCGGGACCGACTGGAGCAAGATCGAACTGGTGCCTCCGGGCTCTGGCGGCCCCTTCGACGCCGACAACGCCCGCCTTGCCCGCGAGGCCTTCTATTCCGGCGACTCCAAGCGCGCCCTGGAGCTGGCCCGGGCGGTCGGCGAACGCTGGATCGCCGGCATGGCCGCCTATCGCCTGCGCCGCTACGACCAGGCCGAGACCTATCTGTCGCAGCTGGCCCAGGACACCGAGGAAGATATCTGGGTCCGCGCCGGCGGCGCCTATTGGGCGGCCCGCGCTGCCGAGGCCGGCGGCCATTCCGACCGGGCCGCGACCCATCTGCGCCAGGCGGCCGGGTCGCCCCACACCTTCTACGGCATGATCGCCGAGCGTCAGGTGGCCCTGCGCGGCCTCGGTCCCGCAACGCCGCTGTCGGAGGCCCGGGCCTATCAGCCGCGAGCCCGCAATGTTCTCAAGGCCTCCTACGGCGGCCCCACCGCCGACGTGACCAGGATGATGCGGGACGACGCCCGGGCTCACCGCGCCGCCGCCCTGGCCCAGATCGGGCGCGTGCCCGAGGCCGGCCAGGAGCTCCGCGCCGGCCTGGCGCTGGCCCGCACCCCGGAAGACCGGGCGCGCTGGATGCAATTGGCGGCTGTCATCAACGAGGGCCTGGCCCAGGACATGGCCGCCGCCGGACCCGCGCGCCGCCGGGGCCAGCCCGACTATCCGACCCCGAACCTGAACCCGCGCGAGGGCTTCAAGATCAGCAAGGCGCTGGTCTACGCCATCGTGCGCCAGGAGAGCCGCTTCAATCCCGGCGTCGTATCGCCGGCCGGCGCGGTCGGCCTGATGCAGCTGATGCCCGACACCGCGGCCCACGCCACTGGCAACGCCCGGCTGCGCGACGACATGAGCCCGTTGTTCGACGCCGGCTACAACCTCAAGGTCGGCCAGGACTATGTCACCTGGCTGATGGGCGAAGGAGTCGGCTACGACATCCTGCGCACGGTGGCGGCCTATAACGGCGGGCCGGCCACCCTGCAGAAGACCGCCCGGATGCTCGGCGACGACGATGAGAGCCTGATGGTCATCGAGTGCATGCCGGCGCCGGAGACCCGCAACTACGTCGAACACGTCATGGCCGCCTACTGGACCTACCAGAAGAAGTTCGGCCAGGAGTCCCGCACCCTGGACGCCCTGGCCACCGGCCAGAAATACATCGACGCCCGCTGGGACGCGCCCCTGCCCGCGGCCAAGGTCGAGGTGGCGGAAGACGAGGACGTCAAAGACTCCGGCAAGTCCGACAAGAAGGCCAGGCGCTCGAAGCGCGGCTGACGCCTCGCTTCGTCCTCAATCTGCGATTAGCTCTGTGCGACCGGCCGCAGCAGCCCGCCCCGACGCCTGCGGTCAACGGAGACCAGATTGAGCGACGCACCCCGCAAGAAGCGCCTGCCCCTGCGCTGGCTGAGCTTGGCCGAAATTGTGGGCGTGGTGGCCGTGGTCGTGGCCGTCCTCGGCTACTGGGACAGCCATCGGGAACGGACCCAGACCTCCCGGGAAAAGGCCCTCGCCGCGCGTGAGCGCCAGGTGGAGGCCCGCGCCAATGCGCTGAAGCAGACCTTCCTGATGACCGGAACCCTGGAAGGCTCGGGCGACCGCATCCGCCTGGCCTCCCAGCGGCCCGAGCAGGTGATCCAGACCCAGACCATCTGGTTTCCCAGGCAGGTGCGCGCCAGCAGCGTCGAGACCACCGGCAATCCGCGCCTGGAGGTGAGCTGGGTCGAGGACGGTCTGCGCAAGACCAAGGCCGAGACCGGAAGGGTCCCCGTCGGCGTGCTGACCGTGTTCATCGAGGACGGCGTCACCAAGACGGACCGGGCCGTCTACCAGGTGGGCTACAGCCTGCACGGCCGGACCCTTCGGCCAGACGAGGTGGACCTGGACGGCCTGTCCCTGGCCCGGCGCGGCGTCACCGGGGACCTGCAGACGGCGGCCGACACTCTGTGGGCGGCCCGCTAGAGCATACCGATTGCATTATGCAATTGGTCTGGTTAGGTTTCGACCGTCCACATCAGATCCGGAGGCTGCCGGTGCCCCTCGTCCTCTATGGCCACCCCTTCTCGTCCTATACGCAGAAGGCGCTGATCGCCCTCTACGAGAACGACACCCCCTTCGAGTTCCGGGAGATCGGGCCCGACAAGCCGCAGAACGCCGAGGAATGGCTGCGGCGCTGGCCGATGCAGATGTTCCCCCTCCTGGTGGACGGCGGGCGCCAGTTCGTCGAGACCAGCATCATCATCGAGTACCTGCAGCTCGAGCACCCAGGCCCGGTGCGCCTGATCCCCGCCGACCCGCTGGCCGCCCTGGACGTGCGTTTCCTCGACCGCTTCTTCGACCTGCATGTGATGGACGCCATGCAGGTGGCGGTCAGCAGCAAGCTGGGTCGGATTCCGATGAAGAGCGAGGACGGCCTGTCTCTGGCCGGTGAGCGGCTCGACCGCGCCTATTCCTGGCTCGAGGGTCATCTGGCCGGCAAGACCTGGGCGGCGGGCGAGACCTACAGCCTGGCCGACGCCGCAGCCTCCCCGTCCCTGTTCTACGCTGACTGGGTCCACCCGATTCCGCAGGCCTATCCCAACCTGCGCGCCTACCGCGCCCACCTGCTGGCCCGGCCGTCCTTCGCCCGAGCGGTGGACGAAGCGCGCTACTTCCGGCCCCACTTCCCCCTCGGCGCGCCCGACCGCGACTGAGCCTATTTCAGGGTCGCGAGGCGCCCGAACTGCCGGCGCAGGCCCGCGAGGTCGGCGTTGGGCGCAAGGTTGCCCAGCTCGCTCTTGCGCACCAGCAGGCCCCAGGGTCCGGGCTTCAGCCGGTCCAGCAGCGAGCCGCCATCGCTCTGGCCCTTCAGGCCCGCCGATCGCCCCTGCTTGATCCCACGCGCCACGCGATCAGCCCAGTCGTGGGTCAGGCGGATGTCGGGGGGCAACAGCAGGATCCAGTCCTGTTTCGCCCGCTTCATGGCCTGGGCGATGCCGTCGGTGACCACCTCCACCCCCGCGTCGTCACAGATCATCAGGGTGGGGTCGGTGGAGCCCTCGTCGGCCGCCATCACCTCCCGCACAAGCCCATCCACCGCGGCCGGCACCAGCACCGGCAGCAGATCCTGCAGTTCGGTCGACGAATTGAAGGTCGGAATGATCACGCTGAGCATGGCGCCACAAGCGATGCGTCGGGCGTGGTGGTCAAGCTGCCCTGCTCTCCCTGCGCAGCGATCGCGACGAATAGTTCTTGATTTGTTCTCGTGCGCCGGCTTGGATGAGGCATGGCCACCTTCACCCAGCAAGTCCAACCGCAGCCCCAGGTCCGCGGGCGCGGCGCGCGGACAAACGCCTCCGGCCGGTACGAGAGTCAGGCGCGCGAGGCCTTCGATGACGGCTGGACGTCCGACGATGTCGAGCCGGTGAAGCTGAAGACCACCCTGACGGCTGAGAAGGCGCGGGTGATCATCTCCAAGAACACCAGCCCCGACGTGGGTTTCAGCCGTTCCATCAACCCCTATCGGGGCTGCGAGCACGGCTGCATCTACTGCTACGCGCGGCCGGCGCACGCCTATATGGGCCTTTCGCCGGGCCTGGATTTCGAGAGCAAGCTGTTCTTCAAGCCGGAGGCGGCGCGCCTGCTGGAGGCCGAGCTTTCCAAGCCCCGCTACCAGCCCATCGCCATCCATATCGGCGGCAACACCGACCCCTATCAGCCGCAGGAAAAGACCCTCCGCATCACCCGGTCGATCATCGAGGTCATGGGCCGGTTCCAGCACCCCTTTTCCATCATCACCAAGTCGGCCCTGATCCTGCGGGACCTGGACCTGCTGGCGCCCCTGGCGCAGGCCAACCTGGTGCGGGTGGCCATCTCGATCACCACCCTGGACCGCAAGCTCGCCCGCAGCATGGAGCCCCGCGCCGCCACCCCGGAAAAACGCATCGCCGCCGTCAAGGCCCTGGCCGACGCCGGCGTGCCGGTCATCGTCATGTTCGCGCCCATCATTCCCGGCCTCAACGATCATGAGATGGAGGCCGTGCTGGAGCGGGCGAGCCAGGCAGGCGCGCGAGGCGCCGGTTATGTCGCCCTGCGCCTGCCCCTGGAGATCAAGGACCTGTTTCGCGAATGGCTGGCCACCGATCATCCAGACCGCGCCAGCCGCGTGATGTCCCTGGTCCGGCAAATGCGCGGCGGGAAGGACTATGACGCCGACTGGGGGACCCGGATGAAGGGCCAGGGGCCGCTGGCTGACCTGATGGCCGTGCGCTTCCAGGCCGCCCGCCGGCGCTATGGCCTGGAGTTCGCCTTCGAGGGCCTGGATCTGACTAGATTCCGGGTTCCCGTGCGGACCGGCGACCAGGGCGACCTGTTCGCGGGCGGCTAGATCAGACTGTCGCGGCCTTGAGAAAGCTGCCGAGTTTTCAGTCAGTTAATTGAACTGTTGTTAGATGGCCCGGCAAGAAGGGGGAGATGATCGGTCATGGACGGCCCGACCACCACATCAGCGACAGCTCCCGCGGCCAACGCGAACGCCTACCAGCTCACGCTGGGGGGCTTGGCCATGCCGATCAAGATCCACGTTGTCTTCAACGCCGTCGCCCTGGCGGCCGTCCTGGTCCTTGGCCATCCGGTGGTCGCCGGCCTCGCCTTCCTGGCCAGCTGCGCCATGGACATCCTCTATCAGCGCACCATCGCCCGCTGGCTGGCCCGCAGCGCACATACCGAGGTCGCGCGTGGCTTCCGTCAGTTGGCCCTGCTGTGCGTCGCCCGGGTGTCGATCTACCTCTCCGGCCCCACCATCCTGGCCCTCTGGGGCGGGCAGAAGGAGCTGGCCTATCTCGCCATCACGGTCGCGTCCATGGTGGCGGTCGCCTGCGCCAGCGGCTCCCTGTCGCGCGCCGTCTTCTGGTCCTTCGCCGGTCCCGCCGTCCTGGCCTTGACTGGGACCCTGGTGGCGATCTTCCCCCCGGCGGCCTTCGCGGGCCTGATGATCTCAATGGCCTGCCTGATGGTGCTGCTGGTGATGATCTCGGACGGCACCACCCGGGCGGTGACCAGCTGGCAGGAGGCCTACGCCTCGAACCTGGCGATGATCCCGCAACTGGAGGCCGCCCGCGACCACGCCATGGCGGAGACCCGGGCGGCCGACGAGGCCCGCGAGGTGGCTCGCCAGGCCAATCTCGCCAAGTCCAACTTCCTGGCCACCATGAGCCACGAGATCCGCACCCCCATGAACGGCGTCCTGGGCATGGCCCAGCTGCTGCGGCGCGAGGAGACTGATCCGGTCCAGGCCAGCCGGCTGGAGACCCTCATGGAGAGCGGCGAACACCTGCTGTCGATCCTCAACGACATCCTCGACATGTCGAAGGTCAACGCCGGGCGGCTGGACATCACCCCCACCCCCGAGAACCTGCCCCTATTCCTGGACCGCGCAGTGGCCTTCTGGCGCGCGCGGGCCGACGAGAAGGCGGTGGCCCTGCGGCTCGAGGTCGACGAGGACCTGCCCAGCCATGTCTGGATGGACGCGATCCGGGTGCGGCAGGTGCTGTTCAACCTGATCGGCAACGCCCTGAAATTCACCGACGAGGGCGCCGTCACCGTCAGGGCCGCCGCCCGACCCGTCGGCGAGACCGCCGTCCGCATCCATATCTCGGTGATCGATACCGGCCCCGGTATCCCGGAGGAGTACCTGCCCGCCCTCTTCGAGCGTTTCTCGCAGGTGGACGAGTCGGAGGCACGCAGGTTCGGCGGCACCGGCCTGGGTCTGGCCATCGCCAGCCAGCTCACCGAGCTGATGGGCGGCCGGGTCTGGGTCGAGAGCCAACTCGGCCAGGGCTCGACCTTCCACATGGAGGCCATCTTCGACCTGGCCCAGGCGCCGGACTCAGCCCCGGCCGAGCCGGTGACGGAGGACGCCCCGGCAGCCGAGCTCGACGTGCTGATCGTCGACGACAATCCAATCAACCTATTGGTGTTGCAGCAGATTCTCTGCGCCTTCGGACATCGGGTAGAGAAGGCCGCCAGCGGCCAGGCGGCCCTGGACCTGCTCGCCTCGCGTCCTTTCGACCTGACCCTAATGGACATCCAGATGCCCGGCATGACCGGCGTCCAAGCCCTGCAGCGTCTGCGCGCCAGCCCTGGCCCCAACCAGGCTATCCCGGTGATCGCGTTAACCGCCGACGTCACCTCCGGCGGGCGGACGCACTATCTGGAGCTCGGCTTCACCGAGCACACCGCCAAGCCTATCCAAATCCCCGACCTGATGTCCGCAATCTCCCGGGCCTTGGCCGACACCGAACGCGAGCGGCTGATCTCCCAAGCAGGTTAGCGTGTAAACACCCCCACCAGCTCCACGTGGGGCGACCACAGGAACTGGTCCACCGGCAGGACCCGATCCAGGCTGAAGCCCGCGTCGATCAGCACGCGTGCGTCGCGGGCGAAGGTGGCCGGGTTGCAGGACACGCCGATCACCTTGGCCACCTTGGAGGCCGCGATCTCGGCGGTCTGTTCCAAGGCGCCCGCGCGGGGCGGGTCGAAGAGCACGGTGTCGATCTTCTTGAACTCAACCGCCAGGACCGGGCGCCGCGCCAGGTCGCGGGTCTCGGCGGTCACCCCCTTCAGCCCGGGCGCCGTCGCGATGGCTTGGGTCAGGGCCCGGATGGCGGGCGCATGGCCGTCGGCGGCGTAGACCGGAGCGACCTGGGCCAGGCGGAAGGTGAAGGTCCCTACGCCGCAATAGAGGTCGGCGATCCGCTCGGCGCCGGCCACCTGCTCGACCGCGAAGGCCGCCATCATCGCCTCGGCGGCGGGCACGGCCTGCAGGAAGGCCCCGGCCGGCAGTGCGACCACGGCTGGTCCCACCCGGATCAGCGGCTGGCGCGCGCCGTATTGAACCTCCCCGTCCATGGTCACGCGGGCGAAGCCGGCCTCGGCGGCGATCTGACCCAGTTGCATGCGGGCGTCGGCGCTGAGGCCGCCGCTCTTGCGCTCCACGCCCGTGATCTCAACGTCCAGGCCCTCGGTGGTCAGGGTGACATGCAGGGTCGGCGCGGACTTGGGATGCTGCAGCAAGGGGGCGGCCAGGCGGCGCAGGGCCGGCAGGGCCGCCTCCAGCCGCGGATCGGCGATCGGGCAGACGGCGATGTCGATGACGTCCCAGGACTTGCGGGTCTTGTAGCCCAGCCGGGCCTCGCCCCGTTTGCCGGGACGCGCGTGCAGGGCCAGGCGCCGGCGCGACGCCGGGGGCGAGGCGAAGGGGGCGAGGATCTCGGTTTCGATGTGCTGCAGGCCAAGCGTCTTGCGCAGGCGCTCGACCTTCCAGGCGAGATAGGCGGCGTGTTCCCAGTGCTGCAGGGCGCAGCCGCCGCACACGCCGAAGTGCGGACACGGCGGGGTCACGCGTTCGGGACTGGCGACGAGCACCGCGTCCAGGTCCCGCCGCTCGCCGGCCCCGGTCGCCCGGACGGTCTCACCGGGCAGGGTGAAGGGCACGTAGATGGGCCCGGGCGCCACACCATCCCCCTCGCCGCCGATGGTCTCGATGACCACTTCGACGGGCGGACCCGAAGGTTTGGGGGGCTCGGGACGGCGGTTGGAACTTCGCATGGTCGGGATCATTTACGGTTTGGAGGCGGATGGCAGCTTCACCATTCACGCCCCGGAGTCGGGAAAGAACGTTTCTGGGTCTGTTCAAGACCCGTTCAGGTTCGATCCGTCAAACCTCATCTCCGAAAGCGGGGCCATGGCGCCGCTTGAGCCTGCGAAGGAAGAGACCATGAAGCGTACATTCGCCGTCGCCGCCGCCACCGCCGTCCTGATGACGGGTATGGCCGTCCCCCAATTCGCCGCGGCTCAGGCTAACCGGTCCTATGGCAGCGGTGACATCTGCCGCGAAGCTCGCCGGGAGTCCGGCCACAAGGGCGCGGTCGTCGGCGGTGTTCTGGGCGCTGTGCTTGGCTCGCAGGTCGCCGGAAAGGGCGCGAAGACCGAAGGCGCCGTGCTCGGCGGCGTCGTGGGCGCCGCCGCCGGCAACCAGGTCGGCCGCAATCGCATTAACTGCAAGGGCTATCCCAAGCGCGTCGCCCAAACCAACTACAGCCGCAAGAACTGCCAGTGGGTGAGCGAGTACTACGGCGGCCGCGATCACAACTTCGAAGTTTGCCGTGGGCGCGATGGCGTCTGGCGGCCGAGCGGCCGCGCCTAAGGCCGGCACGTCTTTCATCAAATCCCAAGGGGGAGAGTTCCCATGACCAAGATCTTCGCCAAGACCGCCCTGGCCGGCGCCGCCGGCATCATGGCGCTCAGCGCCGCCGCCGCGATCCCGAGTTTCGCCTCGGCGCAGTCCGGCTATTACGGCCAGAGTTACGGCCAGAGTTATGACAGCGGCTACTACGATCCCTGCCGCCGTTCGTCCTCGAACCGCAGCACCACCGGCGGCCTGCTCGGTGCGCTGGCCGGCGCCGCCATCGGCTCCAACGTCGCGGCCCGCAATGCGCGGACCGAGGGCGCGGTGCTGGGCGGCCTGGTGGGCGCGGTGGCCGGCTCCAAGATCGGCAAGGACTCCGCAGCCTGCACCCCCAGCCGCCAGAGCGGCTACTACAACGGCGGCAGCCAGTACGGATCGAACGGCTATTATAATGGCGGCAGCGGCTACTACGGCAGCAGCAACTATGGCGGCGGCTACGCCGACCGCACCTACGACTATGACCGGTCCGGCTATTACGATCAGGCCTATGATCGTCGGGGCGCCAGCTACGCCGTGTCGACCCAGGGCAGCGTCGGCTCGGACGGCTGCACCCTGGCCGAGAGCCCGATCTATCTGCCTGACGGTCAGGTGCAGAAGCGTTTCGTCCGCGTCTGCCGCGACAACCAGGGCCGTTATCAGGTCGTCGACTAAGACCTGAGCTTGAGAATTGAGAAAGCCGCCCGGTCAGTCCGGGCGGCTTTTTCGTGCGCGCAGCAGATACTCGGCGTTCCCGTCGCCGCCCAGGATCGGGCTGTCAGCGGTGGCCAGCACCGCCCAGCCTGAGGCGGTCAAGAAGCTGCAGACGTCGGCTAGGGCCCGAGCCCGGGCCTCCGGGTCGCGAACCAAGCCGCCCTTCCCCACCAGGTTGGGGCCCACTTCGAACTGCGGCTTCACCAGGGCGATGAGCTCGGCGTCGGGCGCTGCAAGCGAGAGGGCGGCCGGCAGCACCTTGGCCAGGCCGATGAAGCTGGCGTCACAGACCACCAGGCTGGGCGGTAGCGGGATCAGATCGGCCGTCAGGGCGCGCGCATCAAGCCCCTCCAGGGCCACCACCTGCGGGTCGCCGGCGAGCCGGGCGTGCAGCTGGCCCCGGCCCACATCGACCGCATAGACCCGCGACGCGCCCCGCTGCAGGCAGACCTCGGTGAATCCGCCCGTGGAGGCGCCAACGTCCAGCACCACGGCGCCGGTGACCACGACCGGCCAGAGGTCCAGGGCGTGAACCAGCTTCAGCGCGCCCCGCCCCACATAGGGGTGGGCCGCCTCCGCTTTCAGGTCGCAGGCCTCGTCGAGCGCTTCGGAGGCCTTGGCCACCACCCGACCATCGGCGGTGACCCCGCCCGCCGCGATCGCCGCCTGGGCCTTGGCGCGGCTCTCTGCGAGACCCCGGGAGACCAGCAGCAGGTCGGCGCGGACCTTGGGCACTACAAAACCCCGCTTACCCCGGCGAAGGCCGGGGCCCAGATCATAAGGCTCCGGAATCCCGAAGAGGTCACCCGACCCTCTGCTTGAAACATCAGGCGCTCTGCGACCTGGGTCCCGGCCTTCGCCGGGATGAGCGGTTGAGAGCGCATGTCCAGTCAGGCCGTCGCCGCATCCTCTTCGAACAGCTTTTTCAGCTCATTCTTGAGGATCTTGCCGTTGGCGTTGCGCGGCAGGGTTTCGTGCCAGAACTTCACCTTCACCGGGACCTTGAAGGCGGCCAGGTGCTCGGCCACGTGGGCCCGCAGTTCAGCCTCGGTGGCGCTGGCGCCCGGCTTCAGGGTGACCACGGCGCCCGGCTCTTCGCCCAGCGTCCGGTGAACAATGCCGACGACGGCGGCGTCCATCACCGCGGGGTGGTCATAGAGGACGTTCTCCACCTCGATGCAGTAGATGTTCTCGCCGCCCCGGATCAGCATGTCCTTGGCCCGGTCGATGATGAAGCAGAAGCCCTCCTCATCCACGCGGGCCAGGTCGCCGGTGCGCACCCAGCCGTCGACGAAGGTCTGGGCGGTGGCCTCCGGCTTGTTCCAGTAGCCCTTCACGATCTGCGGGCCGTTGGCCCAGAGCTCGCCCACCGCGTTGGGCGGCAGCACCGTGACGCCATCGGCGGGATCGCGAATCTGCAGCTCGCTGACCGGCACGGCGGGGCCGCAGCTGTCGGGGCGGTTGGCGTAGTCCTCGGCCCCGTGGGTGGTGACGGTGGCGCAGGTCTCGGTCATGCCCCAGCCGTTGCCGGCGGCCGACTTGGGGAAGGTCTCCTTGATCTTCCGCACCAGTTCCGGGGCGGACGGCGCGCCGCCATAGGCCACGCTCTCCAGGGACGAGAGGTCGTACTTCTCCCGCAGGGGATGCTCGATGAGCTGCCAGGCGATGGTGGGCACGCCGCCAGCCGACTGGATCTTCTCGCGCTGGATCAGCTCGAAGGCGCGGATCACGTCCCACTTGTGCATCATCACCAGCTTGGCGCCGCCGATCAGCGACGGGTTCAGCACGGCGAAGCAGCCGGTGGCGTGGAAGAAGGGCACCGAGATCAGCGACGAGCGTTGCGGCGCATCGGGGTCGGGCGCGGGCGGCGCCTCGCCGCGGCGCAGGAAGGCCCGCGCGCCCGAGGCGGCGCCGGCCATGATGTTGGAATTGACCGCGCGGTGGGTGGCGAGCGCCCCCTTGGGCTTACCCGTGGTGCCGGAGGTGTAGAAGATGGTGGCGTCGTCGTCGGTGTCGATCTCGGCGGGCGGGATGGCTTGGTCGGGCAGGCTGATCCACTCGTTGGCGCCGCCGATCACGGCCTCCAGCTTGGTCACCTGGGGATGGGCGATCTCGTCGATCTCGCGGCTGACATAGATGCGCTGCAGGTCAGGGCAGTTGGGCAGGTGCTCGGCCAGGCGGCCATAGCTGCCGGTGTCCAGGACGGCGATCTTGGAGCCGGAGTCGGTCAGGCCGTACTCCAGCTCGGGCCCGGTCCACCAGGCGTTCAGCGGCGTGACGATCGCCCCCAGGGAGGCCGCGGCATAGAAGGCCACCGGCCACTCGGGCAGGTTACGCATGATGATGGCGACCCGGTCGCCCTTCTTCAGGCCCTGGCCCTGGAGTTCCACGGCGAACCTGGCGACGGCCCGGTAGAAGGCCTCGTAGGTGACACGCTCGTCCTCATAGACCAGGAACACCTTCTCACCGTGGGCGCGGCCGGCCTCCACCACCGAGCGGAGCGTCGGCGGCAGGTTCTTCCAGGTCTTGGTCTTGATCCCCCGGATGACCACTTCCTCGACCTCCGCGGCCGATCCCGGCGCGGTGATCAGGGCGTTGGCGTCGGCGATGGACATGGCGGGCCAGCCGGCCGGCAGGGCGTCCTGGGTCATATGCTTTCTCCACTAGGTGCGCAGCTTGCCGCCGCGTCGTCGTGGGTGAACAAGCATAACCTAGGAGCCGACGCAAACGCCCGTTGGCAGAACGCCGGTTCGGCTCAGACCACCGCCTCCAGCCTCGCCAGCGCGCCTTCCAGCTTGATCTTGGCGGCCTCGGATTCGGCGAGGCGTTCGCGGTTCTCCTCCACCACCTCCTCCTTGGCGTTCGCGACGAAGGCCGGATTGCCGAGCTTCTTCATCACGTGGGCGATGTCGCTGGCGCGGGTGGCGATCTCCTTGGCCAGCCGAACCTTCTCGATGGCCAGGTCGATGAACTCGGCCACCGGCAGGGCGAAGGTCACGCCCTGGACCACGAAGGGGATGGCGCCCTGCGGCGCGGTCTCGGCGACCTGGACCTCCGAGACCCGCAGCAGCTGGGCCATGATCGGCCCATTGGCCTCCAGCACGGCGCGCTGGGCGGCGTCGGCCTCCAGCACCAGCAGCGGCGGACGCGCCGATCCTGGCACGTTCAGCTCGGCCCGCACCGAGCGCCCCTCGGTGATGGCCGCCACGATCAAGCCGATCTCGGCTTCGGACTTCGGGTCCAGCAGGCTGGCCGGCAGGTCGGGCCATTGGGCCGAGATCAACATGCCCTCGGCGCGCGGTGCGCCCAGATCGGCGGTCTGGCTCCACAGCTCCTCGGTGAGGAAGGGCATGATCGGGTGCAGCAGCTTCAGGATCACATCGAGCGCCCAGGCGGCCGTGGCCTGGGTCTCGGCCTTGGCGGCGGCGTCGTCGCCGGTGAGCAGCGGCTTGGCCAGCTCCACGTACCAGTCGCAGAACTGGTTCCAGATGAAGCGGTAGAGCTGTTCGGTGGACTCGCCGAAGCCGCACTCATCCAGCGCCGCGGTGACCGCCTGGGCGGTGCGGGTGGTCTCGCCGACGATCCAGCGATTGAGCGGGGTCTTCACCGTAGACGGGTCGAAGCCGTCGGCCCGGGCGCAGCCGTT
>NZ_JAUYAF010000003.1 GCF_030693625.1 Phenylobacterium sp. | reverse complement strand
CGCCAGGCCGACCATTTCGAGACCGTGTTCCGCGCGGCCTACCTGGCGGGATACGCCGCTGAGGGCCAGCTTCTGCACGTGGGCTTCGGCACCATGAACGGGACCGACGGCAAGCCCTTCAAGACCCGCGAGGGCGGGGTCCTCAAGCTTGGCGACCTGATCGAGATGGCCCGCGCCAAGGCCCGCGAACGCCTGCACGAGGCCGGGCTTGGCGAAAACATGGCCCCCGCCGAGTTCGAGGACATCGCCGGCAAGGTGGCCGTCGCCGCCCTGAAATTTTCCGACCTGCAGAACTTCCGCGGCACCTCCTACGTCTTCGACCTCGACCGCTTCTCCAGCTTCGAGGGCAAGACCGGCCCCTATCTGCTGTACCAGGCGGTCCGCGTGAAATCCCTGCTGCGCAAGGCGGCCGATCAGGGTGTCGCCACCGGTCCGATCACCGTGTCCGATCCGGCCGAGCGGGACCTCGTCCTGCTGCTGGACGCCTTCGATCAGGCGCTCACCGACGCCTATGAGAAGCGCGCGCCGCACTTCGTGGCCGAGCACGCCTTCAAGCTGGCCCAGGCCTTCAGCCGCTTCTACGCCGCCTGTCCGATCCTCATCGCCGAACCGGTGGCCCGGTCGTCGCGCCTGGCCCTGGCGGAGACCACCCTGCGCCAGCTGGAGCAGGCTCTGGACCTGCTGGGCATCGCCGCGCCGGCCCGGATGTAATCGAGAAGGAGGCGCCCCCTCTGGGGGAGCGGTCAGCGCAGAGGCTCTCTTCGGCGCCCCCTCCACACCAAGTCCCGATGGTCTTGAGCCTCCGCGACTTCCCGCATTGACTCGCGCTCCCCCTTCGAACAGGTTCCGCCTCGACTCTCGCGGGAGAGACCGGGCCCCGAGCCCGGAGCCGAAGGCGCAACCGCCCCGGAAACGCTCAGGCAAACGGACCGCGAAGGCTGATGAACGCTGGAAAGTAGCGGCCCTGACAGGCCGCTCGCCGAAGGAGCAAGGGTGGGGTCTCCCGCCTGAAATCTCTCAGGTCCAAGGACAGCGGGGGCAGGGCGACGGCGGAGCTTTTCCGTCGGCGTCTGCAATCGTCAGCCGGAGTCTCATGCGTGACCGATGAAGCCCTGAAGACCACCCCGCTCGCCGCCGCGCACGTGGCCGCCGGCGCGCGCATGGTGCCCTTCGCGGGCTATTCCATGCCGGTCCAGTACAAGGACGGCGTGCTGAAGGAGCATCTCTGGACCCGGGAGCATGCCGGCCTGTTCGACGTCTCCCACATGGGCCAGGCCCGGCTGCGCGGCGTCTCGCCGCTCTCGGCCTTCGAGGAGATCACTCCCGGCGATTTCATCGGGTTGAAGCCCGGCAAGCAGCGCTACTCGGTCCTGCTCAACAAGAAGGGCGGGGTGATCGACGACCTGATGGCCGCCCGGCCCGACGATGACGGTCTGTTCGTTGTGGTCAACGGCGCCTGCAAGGACAACGACTTCAAGGTCATCGACAATGAACTGGCCGGCCAGGTCACGATCGAACGTCTCGAGAACCGCGCCCTGCTGGCGATCCAGGGGCCCGAAGCCGCCGCCGTCATCGGCCGCCACCTGCCCGCCGCCCAGCGCATGGTGTTCATGGACTCGCGCGCCATGCCGGGCTTTGGGACCAACATCCTCATTTCACGCTCGGGCTACACCGGCGAGGACGGCTACGAGATCTCCGTGCCGGCCCATCTGGCCGAGGCGATCTGGAACTTGCTGCTGGAGGACGAGCGCGTGCGGCCCATCGGTCTGGGCGCGCGGGACTCCCTGCGCCTGGAGGCCGGCCTGCCGCTCTACGGACATGACGTTGACGAGACCGTCAGCCCCATCGAGGCCGACCTCGCCTTCGCCGTCTCGGTGAAGCGCCGCGAGGCCCGAGACTTCCCCGGAGCCGCGCGCATCGCCAAGGAGCTCGCCGACGGCCCGTCGCGCAAGCGTGTCGGCCTGCGGGTGCTGGAAGGCGCCCCGGCCCGCGAGGGCGCGGAAATCGCCGACGGCGCCGGCGCCGTGGTCGGCGTCATCACCTCGGGCGGGTTCTCCCCCAGCCTGGGCTATCCCATCGCCATGGGTTTCGTGCCGCCGGCCCTGGCCGCGCTGGGAACCCCGTTGAAAGTCATCGTCCGGGGCAAGCCGCAGGCCGCCGAGGTCGTGCGCATGCCCTTCGTTCCCCATCGCTACGTCCGCAAGATCTGAGGAGATCACCTGATGCGTTTCACCAAGGATCATGAGTGGGTCGTCCTCGAGGGCGACGTGGCCACCATCGGCATCACCGCCTACGCCGCCGAACAACTGGGCGACGTGGTGTTCGTCGAGACCCCCGACGTGGGTAAGACCGTGAAGGCCGGCGACGGCCTGGCGGTGGTGGAGAGCGTGAAGGCGGCCTCGGACGTCTACGCCCCCATCTCGGGCGAGGTGGTCGAGGCCAATACCGAGCTGGGCGACGCGCCCGAGACGGTCAACGCCACGCCGGAGTCCGGCGGCTGGTTCGCCAAGCTGAAGATCGCCGACAAGGGCCAGTATGACGCCCTGATGGACCGCGACGCCTATGAAACCTATCTCGGGACCCTGTAAGCACCCATGCGTTACCTGCCCCTGACCCCGGCCGACCGCGCCGAGATGCTCGGCGTCATCGGCGCGGCCACCATCGACGACCTCTTCGTCGATGTCCCCGACGCCGCCCGCAAGGCCGACCTCTTCGACCTGCCGCTGCATGCCGGCGAGATGGAGGTGGAGCGCGCTCTTTCGGCCCTGGCGGCCAGGAATCGTCCGGCCGGGGCGGGGCCGTTCTTCTGCGGGGCAGGGGCCTACAAGCACCATGTGCCGGCGACGGTGGACCACATCATCCAGCGGTCTGAGTTCCTCACCAGCTACACGCCCTACCAGCCGGAAATCGCCCAGGGCACCCTGCAGGTGCTGTTCGAATTCCAGACCCAGGTGGCGGCCCTGACCGGGCTCGAGGTGGCCAACGCGTCGATGTACGACGGCTCCACCGCCTGCGCCGAGGCCGTGATGATGGCCCAGCGGGTCACCCGCCGGAAGAAGGCGGTGCTGTCGGGCGGCCTGCATCCGCACTATGCGGCGGTCACCCAGACCATCGCCCATGCCGAGGGCATGGACATCACCCGCCAGGCCGTGGCCATCGACGCCGAGGCCGACGTGCTCTCGGCCATCGACGCGGAGACCGCCTGTGTGGTGGTCCAGACCCCCAACGTATTCGGCGTCGTCACCGACGTGAGCAAGATCGCGCAAGCCGCCCACGCCGCCGGAGCCCTGCTGATCGTGGTGACCACCGAGGCGGTCTCCTACGGCCTGCTGAAGTCGCCCGGCGAGATGGGCGCGGACATCGCCGTGGGGGAGGGCCAGTCCATCGGGGTCGGCCTGAACTATGGCGGTCCCTATATTGGTCTCTTCGCGGCCCGCGAGAAGTTCGTGCGCCAGATGCCGGGCCGGCTCTGCGGCGAAACCGTAGACGCCGAAGGCGCCCGCGGCTTCGTCCTGACTCTGTCGACCCGTGAGCAGCATATCCGCCGCGAGAAGGCGACCTCCAACATCTGCACCAACTCGGGCCTCTGCGCCCTGGCCTTCACCATCCACATGACCCTGCTGGGGGAGCGCGGCCTGCGTGAGCTTGCGGCCCTGAACCACAGCCGGGCCCGTGAACTGCGCGAGGTGCTGGCCGCCGTGCCGGGAGTCGAGATCCTGTCGCCGCGGTTCTTCAACGAGTTCGCCATCCGGGTCCCCGGCAAGGCCGCCGATGTCGTGGAGGCCCTGCTGGCCGACGGCGTGGTGGCCGGCGTGCCCTTCAGCCGCCTCGACCCCAAGGCCGGGATGGACGACGTGCTGCTGGTGGCCGCCACCGAAACGACGACGCGGGATGATATCGCCGCCTTCGCCAAGGCTCTGAAGGGGAGGACCGCCTGATGGCCATGTCCAATATCGGTCGCCCGACCCAGCCCCAGGCCGCCGGGACATCTTCCGCCCACACCTCGCTCACCGGCGCCCGCGGGCTGCTGCAGGACGAGGCCCTGATCTTCGAGATGGACGGCTGGGACAAGACCGGCGTCGATTTCGAGCTGCCCGACGAGGACGCCTCCGACCTGGGCGACCTGGTCCGCACCGCGCCTATCGGCCTGCCGGGACTGTCGGAGCCCGAAGCCATGCGCCACTTCGTGCGCCTGTCCCAGAAGAACCACGCCATCGACCTGGCCCTCTATCCGCTGGGCTCATGCACGATGAAGCACAATCCGCGGCTCAACGAGAAGATGGCCCGCCTGGCCGGCTTCGGCGACCTGCACCCGATGGCGCCCCAGTCGACGACCCAGGGCGCCCTGGAGCTGATGGACCGGCTGGCCCACTGGCTGAAGACCCTGACCGGCATGCCGGCCGTCGCCCTGTCGCCCAAGGCCGGCGCCCACGGCGAGCTGTGCGGCCTGCTGGCCATCAAGGCCGCTCACGAGGCCAAGGGCCAGGGGCATCGCCGCACGGTCCTGGTGCCCACCTCCGCCCATGGCACCAACCCGGCAACCGCGGCCTTTGTCGGTTATGACGTCACCGAGATCGCCCAGACCGCCGACGGCCGGGTCGACCTGGCCGACCTGGAGGCCAAGCTGTCGCCGGAGGTGGCGGCGATCATGGTCACCAATCCCAACACCTGCGGCCTGTTCGAGCGCGACATCATCGAGATCGCCCGCCTGACCCACGCGGCCGGGGCCTATTTCTATTGCGACGGCGCCAACTTCAACGCCATCGTCGGCCGGGTTCGCCCGGGCGACCTGGGCGTCGACGCCATGCACATCAACCTGCACAAGACCTTCTCCACGCCCCACGGCGGCGGCGGCCCCGGTGCGGGTCCGGTGGTGCTGTCAGAGGCCCTGGCGCCCTATGCGCCGACCCCCTGGGTGGTGAGCGCGGGCGAGGGCTTCAAGCTGGTGGAGGAGGCGGAGGATGAGGCCGCCGACACCTTCGGCCGCATGGTGGCCTTCCACGGCCAGATGGGCATGTTCGTGCGGGCCTATGCCTACATGCTCAGCCACGGGACCGATGGCCTGCGCCAGGTCGCCGAGGATGCGGTGCTCAACGCCAACTACATCAAGGCCAAGCTCTCGCCGGTGATGACGCCCGCCTTCCCGGATGGGCCCTGCATGCACGAGGCCCTGTTCGACGACAGCTGGCTTGAAGGGACCGGGGTCACCACGCTCGACTTCGCCAAGGCGATGATCGACGAGGGCTTCCACCCCATGACGATGTATTTCCCCCTGGTGGTGCATGGCGCGATGCTGATCGAGCCGACGGAGACGGAGTCCAAGCAAGAGCTGGACCGATTCTGCCACGCCCTGACCCTCTTGGCCCAGGCCGCCAAGGCCGGCGACGTCGAGCGGTTCACGGGCGCGCCCTACCTCGCCCCGATGCGACGCCTGGATGAGACCCAGGCGGCTCGCAAGCCCCGGTTGACGTGGCGCCCAGAGCCCACAGCTGTGTCTCCGGCGCCAATGGCGGCTGAATAGCAGCGGTCTGGACAAAATTTAACCCGCCCGAGCCTTTACGATTCGCTCGCAGGTTCTCATACCTGTTGAGCGCGGTGGCCGAACGACCTCCCCAGATCGGGCGGGCCGCGCATTCCAGGTTGAATATCTAGCCCTACGCCATCTCTGGTGCGCGCCGCTTCGCGCGCCGGTGACGGATCGGCCAAACCTGGCTCGCCGGGGTTTGGGCTCAGGGGAAAGTGTGGCTCCGGCGCCGCGCGATCCCCGAAATGAGCATAAACCTTAAAATTTAACGCGGACGTCGCCTTTACGACTCTCTTGTGCGTTCGCATATGCGCTTAACGACGACCGCCTGTCCTCCCCCGAACAGGCGCGCGTCAGAACCCCTGGTTTGAACCAAAGTGTCCTACGCCATGCCCAGCATGCGCGCCCTGCGCGCCTCCGACGAATTGGCCCGCGAGCTGGTGGCTCGGCTGGTGCGTGTCGGCTTGGCTTCGCTCGGGGTGGTCATCGTGCTGGCGGGAATCGCTGTGGCGCCCCTGCCGGGCCCCGGCGGCCTGCCGGTGATCGTGGTCGGATTGATGCTGCTGCTGCGCAATTCGTTCAAGGCGCGCCGCACCTTCGTCCGCTTCCAGCATGCCCACCCGAAGATGGTCTTCCCCATCCGCCGGCTGCTGCGTCGCGAACCGGAAATCCTGCTGGTGTCCTGGCAGCAGGTCCTGCGCATCGAGCGTCTTATTGTGCCGCGCAAGCTGCGCTTCGCGATCAAGACCCGCCGCCGCTTCCGCCGCCGCTAGGCGCCGGAACGAAAAACCCCTCCGCGAAGGAGGGGTTCTCTAGCTCAGAAGCGTCGAACCGGTCCTCCGCGGAGGACCGCCTCAAGCCTATTGCATCTTGGTGGCCAGCTGCCCCAGCGCCCCGTCGATCATGGGATCGGTGCGCATGGCGGCGAGCCGGTTGGTGAGCACCACCTCGGCGGCGGCCACAGCCAGGTCGGCGGCGGCGGCGCGAACCTCGGCGGCGGCCTGGGCCTCGGCGTTGGCGATCCGGCGTTCGGCCATCAGCTGGCGTCGCGCCAGGCTTTCGTCCAGCTTGGCCTTGGCGTCGGCGGCGTAGAGCGCGGCCTGTTCCTCGGCCGCGGCCAGCATTTCCTTGGCCTGGGCCTCGGCGCGGATCCGCTCGGCCTTGAGTTCGGCCAGCAGGCGCTGGGCTTCCTCACGGATGCGGGCGGCCTCGTCGAGGTCGGACTGGATCTTGGCGCTCTGGGCGTCGAGGTTGGCGTTGATCAGCTTCGGCGCCTTGGCCCCGAAGATCACGATGCCGAGGAAGATCAGCAGGCCGACGCCGACCCACATCTCCGCTTCGGCGGGGTTCAGGAAAGCGGGCATCAGACGGCTCCTTGGGCGGCCAGGGCCGCATTGACCTCGGCCGTCGACAGCTTCTGACCGGTCAGCTTCTCGACAATGGCCTGGGCCGTGTCGGCGGCGATGCCACGGACATTGGTCATGGCTTGGTCGCGAAGCCCGCGGATGCGGGTCTCGGCTTCGTCCATCTGGGCCTGGAGACGGTCGTCCTCCGCTTTCTGGCTGGTCGCCAGGTCGGAAGCCGCCTTGGTCTTGGCGTCGGAGGCGAGCCGGCGAGAGCGGCTGTGGGCTTCGGCGATCTCGGCCTGAGCCGCGGCGGCTTGCGCCTCGGCTTCGGCCTGCACGCTGCGGGCCTCGGTGACGGCGGCCGCGATGGTGGCCGCCCGGTCGTCCTTGATCTTGCGGAGCCGCGGCACGAAGACCTTGGCCAGCAGGGTGTAGAGGACGGCGAAGATCAGGAAGAGCCAGACGATCTGGCCGCCCCAGTACTCGAACTTGAACTGAGGCAGGCCACCGCTGTCGGCGCCGTGGGCGGCGACTTCCGTCGTGCCGGCCGGGCCATGGCCCGGCGCAGCGTCAGCGGCGGTGTGACCGTCGCGGAGGTCCGCGGTCGGCGGTGATGTGGTCTCGGCGGCCATAAGGCTTGAACGTCCCTAAAACGCAGGCTGAAGACGCCGGGAAGGCGTCCCCATCACCCTGCGGATCTTGGCTTAGGAGAACAGGATGAGCAGGCCGAGCACGAAGGCCAGGATGCCCAGGGCTTCGGTCAGGGCGGCGCCCAGGATCAGGTTGGTGAACTGGCTGCCGGCGGCCGACGGGTTGCGCGTGGCGCCCGCCAGGAAGTGGCCGAAGATGGTGCCAACGCCGATGCCCGCGCCGATCATGCCGAGGGTCGCGAGGCCCGCGCCGATGTACTTAGCCGATTCCGCGTCCATAGTTTTCAGTCCCGTTTGTAGGTTGAGAGAGGGTGTTGGTGAGTTCGGCGATCAGTGGTGATGGCCGAGGTTGACCACGTCGTTGAGATAGACGCAGGCCAGAACTGCGAAGACGAAGGCCTGGAGGAAGGCCACCAGGAACTCGAGCGCCGTCAGCGCCACGACGCCGCCCAGCGAGAGGGCCGCGCCGGGGATGCCCAGCAGGCCCAGACCGCCCCCAGCCGCCATGGCGCCCAGGGAGACGACGAAGCCCGCGAAGACCTTCAGGGCCACGTGGCCGCCCAGCATGTTGCCGAACAGACGCAGGGCCAGGGTCACTGGGCGCAGGACGAAGGAGATGATCTCGATCGGGGTGACCAGGATCAGCATGTACCAGGGGATGCCGGCCGGAACGAACAGCTTGTACATGTTCGCGCCGTTGCGCAGCACGCCGTAGCCGATCACCAGCAGCATGGTCATGACCGCCAGGGAGGCGGTGACCGCCAGCTGGGAGGTGGCCGTGAACACCAGGAACAGCCCGAGCACGTTCATCGCCAGGATGAACAGGAACAGGGTGAACACGAAGGGGAAGAACTTACGGCCCTCGGGGCCGATGATGCCGGCGACAAGGTCGTCGATATAGCCGAACACCCCTTCGCCGATCACCTGCATGCGGCCAGGCACGATGGCGGCCTTGGCGGTGGCGACGGCGAAGAACACCACGACGAGAGTCGCGGCGATCAGCATCGAGACCGTGGAATTGGTGATCGACAGGTCGATCGCCCCAATACCCGGAACGGAAATAGCGGGGAGATCCACGACCTTGTGGATCTCGAACTGGTGCATCGGGTCGGCCATGCCGCCTCGAACTCCTTTAATCTTCCTCGTCGTCGGAATCCGGGAGGTCCTTTGGGGCCCCCCATTCTTCCGCCGCTTCGGCAGCCATCCGCTGAGCCGAATTTACGGCCATCCAAATCGAAATACCGAAGCCCGAGAGGACGCCGACAATCATCCCCCAAGGCGCTGTCTTTAGAACAGCGTCCGCCCCGGCGCCGAAACCCAGTCCGACAAACACGCCGCCGATCAGCACGCCCATGAGGCGATAGCCGTATCCGGCGGCTTGCGAACCGTAATCGCGCGGGGTCTGGACCGTCCGCGCCTCTAGCGCGGCGGCCCTTTCGTCGAGGCGCTTGATTTCCTCGTCGCGCGAATTTTCCGGCTGCGGCATGCGTTATGGCCTAAGTGACGACGACAACGCCCGCCGCGGCCGGGGCTTCAAGTCGCGCGGAACCTATAGAGCCGGGCCGAATGCGTCAAGGCAGGGAAATGCCTACATAAACTGCTGATTTCGCTGATGATTCCTTGACGTGTCGGCGACTCTGCATACCGCCCCGTTCAAACCCGGACTACTGGGCCGCCATCGCCTCGGCCTGACGCAGGTCCACCGAGACCAGTTGGCTCACGCCGCGCTCGGCCATGGTGACGCCGAAAAGCCGGTCCATCCGGGCCATGGTCACCGGATTGTGGGTGATGGCGATGAAGCGGGTCTGGGTCCGGCGGCGCATCTCGTCCAGCAGGTTGCAGAAGCGGTCGACATTGGCGTCGTCCAGCGGGGCGTCCACCTCATCCAGCACGCAGATGGGCGCCGGGTTGGCCAGGAACACCGCGAAGATCAGGGCCGCCGCCGTCAGGGCCTGCTCGCCGCCGCTCATCAGGCTCATGGTGGCCATGCGCTTGCCGGGCGGGCAGGCGTAGATTTCCAGCCCCGCTTCGAGGGGATCGTCGCTTTCGACGAGCCGCAGCTCGGCGACCCCGCCCTCGAACAGGCTCTCGAACAGGGTCTTGAAGTGCTCGTTGATCACCTCGAAGGCGGCCACCAGGCGCTCGCGGCCCTCGCCGTTCAGTTCGTCGATCCCCTGGCGCAGCTTGGCGATGGCGCCGGTCAGGTCCAGGCGCTCAGCCTGCATGGTCTCCAGCCGGGTGGCGTGCTCGGCGGCCTCTTCCTCGGCCCGCAGGTTCACCGGGCCGATGGCGTCGCGCTGGCGCTCCAGATTGTAGAGGTGGGCCTCCATGCCGCCGGCGTCGCCGGGGATGGCGATGGCCGCGTCGGCGAGACTTCGAGCCAGGTCTTCCGGTTCAACACGCGCGGTCTCGCGGATCTGGGTGGTGATCTCGGCCAGGCGTTCGGCGGCGGCCTCGAGCTTCGCCGACAGGCTGGCGCGCAGCTCACGCGCCTGGCTGGCGGCGGCGTCACCGGCGCGGACCGCGCGGTCGGCCTCGGCGCGGGCGCCTTCGGCCTGGGCCAGGGCGTCACTGCTCTTGGCGCGGCGGGTTTCGGCGGCGGCCAGTTCGTCCAGCAGCTTCTCGAAGCGGTCCTGATGGGTGGCCGGCGCCTCATGGGCCTTGTCCAGCAGGCCCTTGGCCTTCGCGCGCGCCTCGCTCAGCTGGTCCAGGCGCTTGGCGGCGCCCTGGGCCCGGCGGGTCCAGTCGTCGCGGTCGCGGCTCAGATTCTCCAGACGCCGCGCGCGGCCCTCGCGCTCGCGGGCCTCGATCTCCATGGCG
>NZ_JAUYAF010000002.1 GCF_030693625.1 Phenylobacterium sp. | reverse complement strand
GCCGATCACACGCTCACGAAGATCAACTGACAGCGCCTTGCTCATAGGTGCCAGCCTCCGTCACCAGCACAGAGCTTGAATCAGAATCCGCGGGCCCTGGGAATCCCCAACGATTCAATCAGGTCGCAGAATGCTCTAGTCGCCGACCACCGAGCGCCAGCCCACCGCGTGCACACGGCCGGTCCCCAGGGCGCCGCAAAGCGGGTCACGGGCGAACAGCCCCGAGAACGCCGGGTCTCGAATGCTCAGCCCCCCGGCATAGGCCCCGAAGGCGGGCGCCACGAGGCGCTCGCCGTCGGTCACGAAGCAGCGCCGCCGTACCGTGCCCCGCGAGGCCGTCACCTTGGCGCAGGGATGCAGATGCCCCGCCACCTCGCCCGGCTGCGGGCCCGCCTGGGGCTCGTGCCGAAGCTTCAGGCCCGCCACGGTCAGTTCGTCGGCCACTTCGCCGGGCAGGGCCTGGGGCCCGTCAGCGTCGTGGTTGCCGATCACCCAGATCAGGCGGGTGAGGCCGGCCAGGGTCCGAAGCTGCTCGGCGTCGTCGGCCGCCAGCCGTTCCTCCGAGGCGCGGTCATGGAAGGTGTCCCCCAGCAGCACCACGGCGGCCGGACGGGTCGCGACGATCTCGGCGGTCAGGCGCCTCAGGGTGTCGCGGGTGTCGTAGGGCGGCAGCATCTGGCCGCGCGCGGCATAGGCGCTGCCCTTCTCCAGGTGCAGGTCGGCCACCACCAGCATCTGGTCGGCTTCGATCCACAGCGCCCCGCTGGCGCGGAAGGTCACCGCCGCGCCCGACAGCGTCGTGCGTAGGCCCCCGCAGGGGCTGGGCGCCCAGGCATAGACGTGGCGGGGTTGGGCGAGCGCGCTCATGCGATGGCCTCGGCGATCAGGTCGCTCTCGGCCTCGGCCAGGATCATCTCGCCGGCGGCGCCCGGGGTCCGCTCCTTGCCGATCTCCAGCAGGATGGGGACCGAGAAGGGCGACAGGTGGTCCAGCGCCGCATGGCGGATCTTGCCCTGGATGCGCGCCAGCAACTGCCCCAGCCGCGCCACGTCGATCAGGCCGGTGGCCGCGTCCTCGCGGGCGCAGCGCAGCAACAGGTGGTCGGGCTGGTGGCGCCGCAGCACATCGTAGATGAGGTCGGTGGAGAAGGTCACTTGCCGTCCGGACTTCTGCTGCTCGCCTGGGAATCGCCGCTCGATAAGGCCTGAGATGATCGCACAGCCCTTGAAGGCGCGCTTCATCATGAAGCTCTCCGACAACCAGGATTCCAGGTCGTCCCCCAGCATGTCCTGGGCGAACAGTTCGTCGAAATCGAGTCTGTCCAGCGGGTTCAGCGCCCAGACCGCCACCGCATAGTCGTTGCAGACAAACCCCAGGGGCGCGGCGCCCATCCGCTCCAGCCGCCGAGTCAGCAGCATGGCGAGGGTCGTGTGGGCCAGGCGGCCTTCAAAGGGGTAGCAGACGATGAAGTTGCGCTTCCCACGCGGGAAGGTCTCCAGCAGCAGCTCCTCCTCCTTCACGATCAGCGAACGGTCCTTCTGGATCTCCAGCCATTCGCGCACGTCGTTGGGCAGCACCTTCCAGTGGGTCTCATCGAACATCAGCTCGCGCACCCGCTTGGCCAGGAAGGTCGACAGGGCGAACTTCGAACCGCCCCAGGAGGGCATCTTCGGGTCCTTGCCCATGGCCGGCCGCACCAGGACATCGAGCCCCGTCACCGCCGCCAGGGACCAGACCTGGCCTGCGAAGATGAAGGTGTCGCCGGGCTCCAGCATCTCCACATAGCCCTCCTCCACCTCGCCGATCTTGCGCCCGCCGGTCAGGCGCTTGCCCATGGCGATGCGCACCGCCAGCACTGCGGGCGAGAGGATGGCGCCGACATTCATCCGGTGGCGCTGGGCGGTCGCCTGGTCGCGCACCCGCCACCGGCCGTCCTGGCCCTTCACGATCCGGCGAAAGCGGTCGTAGGTCTTCAGGGCGTAGCCGCCGGTGGAGACGAAATCGACCACGGCCTCGAAATCCTCCCAGGCCAGGTCGCGATAGGGGCCGGCGGTGACCAGTTCGTCATAGAGCTGCAGCAGGTCGAAGGGTTCGGAACAGGCGCAGCCCATGACGTGCTGGGCCAGGACGTCCAGCGCTCCGGTGCGGGCCGGGTCGCCGTCGAACCTGTTCTCGGCGATGGCCTCGCGGGCCGCCTGGCATTCCAGCATCTCGAAACGGTTGGCCGGCACGAACAGCGCCCGGCTCGGCTCGTCCAGCCGGTGGTTGGCCCGTCCGATCCGCTGCACCATGCGGCTCGCGCCCTTGGGCGAAGCGAGCTGGATGACCAGGTCCACGTCGCCCCAGTCGATGCCGAGGTCCAGGGTCGAGGTGCAGACGACGGCGCGCAGTTCGCCCCGCGCCATGGCCGCCTCCACCTTGCGCCTCTGCTCAGCGGCCAGGCTGCCGTGGTGCAGGGCGATGGGCAGATCATCGTCGTTCAGTTTCCAGAGCTCCTGAAAGGCGAACTCCGCCTGGAAGCGCGTGTTGACGAAGACCAGCGCCGTGCGGGCCTGCTTGATGGCCTCATAGACCTCGGGCATGGCGTGCTGGGCGGTGTGGCCCGCCCACGGAACCCGGCCCTGTGCCAACAGCATGTCGACGATTGGCGCCGCCCCGCCGGGCCCCCGCACCAGGTCGACCTGGTTCGCCGCTTCCGGCGGAGCGCAGCCCAGCCAGCGGCGGATCACGTCGGGATCGTCCACGGTCGCCGAAAGGCCCACCCGCCGCATCCTCGGCGCGAAGGTCTGCAGCCGCGCCAGATCCAGCGCCAGCAGGTCGCCGCGCTTGGAGGCGTGGATGGCATGGATCTCGTCGACGATGACGCAGGCCAGGTCCTCGAAATAGAGCCGGGCCCCCTCCCAGGCGCAGAACAGGGCCAGCTGTTCCGGCGTGGTCAGCAGGATATCCGGCGGCTTGATCCGCTGGCGCTGGCGGCGCGCTTGGCCCGTGTCGCCGGTGCGGCTCTCGGCGACGATAGGCAGGCCCATCTGGAGGATCGGCGCCATCAGGTTACGCTCGACGTCGACCGCCAGCGCCTTGAGCGGCGAGATGTAGAGGGTGTGGATCCCGCGCGGCGTATTGGCCGGCGGCCGCTCGGCCAGCTCGATCAGGCTGGGCAGGAAGCCCGCCAGAGTCTTGCCGCCCCCGGTGGGCGCGATCAGCAGCGCGTCGCGCCCGGCGCGGCCCTTGGCGACCATCTCCAGCTGGTGTTCGCGCGCGCTCCAGCCGCGGTCTGCAAACCAGGCCGCGAACCTCGGGGGCAGGAGGGGAGGGGCGGCGCCCGCGTCTTCGGCCATCCCTGGCCCTATAGCATGTTCCCGTTCCGTTTCACGCGCAAAGGCGCCGCACTCAGGGCTGGGGGCTGTCGGCCTTGGCTCCGCTCATCTGCGGCACATAGAGGCCGGTGGCGAACTTGGCCGCCATGCCCTCCACCCGCACCCGCGAGCCGTACTGGGCGCAGGGGTCGGGCTTGGCGATCTTGATGGGCTTGCGGTCGGTGGCGGTCATGGCCTTGGCCGCGTCGTCGGCGAAGGGCTCGGCGAACTGCATGGCGTCGCCGATGCGGCTCAGGGACGGGTTGTCGGTCCCCACCGCCATGCCCTGGCGCGTCCAGGTGATCGCCGCCAGCTGCTTGCCGTCGGCGGCCACCATCTCGGCCTCGACACCGAGGCCGCCAAGCGTGCCCGGCGCGCGCAGGCCGATGGGGCCGGGAATGAAGAAGCCCGCCGCCGCCGAGGCCGCTGAACTGACCCGACCCGTCGCCCGCACATGGCTGAGGATGGCGCGAACCTTGGCGTCGGCCACGCCGTCCGGAGCGGCGATCTCGTAGCGTTCCGACATCTCGAAACAGAGCTGGGCGTCGATCTCCCGCAACAGGGTGGTCCGCTCTAGCGGCGACATCCAGGCCGCGGTGTCCTCGGCCACCAGGGTCGGCGTCAGCGCCACGCTGCGCACCGCCGCCAGGGCCGCCTCGTCTTTCCGGTCCGAGACAATGGCCCGCACCGCGCCCGGCTTCACCGCCAGGCCGTCATAGGTCGACAGCATCCCTGTGGGCTGGGTGGGGGTGCTGCAGGCGGCGAGAAGCCCAAGGAGGGGGAGGATCAAGATGTGTTTCATTGGGGGATACGAGGCGCACAAACGGGCGGACGCGCAATGCCGATCATTACCGAGTCCCAATGCCTCAACACCGCGCCCGTTCCCCCCGGCCGCGACCACGGGAGAATCCAAGGCCGAGTTGGCCAGTTAGAGAACTAGCACCTTCTGGCGCGTCATGTTCCCCTCGTCCCAATACTGATGAGGGGGTGCGGAGGTGATCATGATCCCGCCGGCGGACCATGGAAGCGTCGATTTTCAGGCTAAGGCCGCGGGGTGTTCGTTCCCGTTCCGTTTCGCCGGAAAATCCGCTAGTCAGAACGCGTGAACGCCCTTGCCCCGAGTCTCGATCTGGCCCCCGCCCTCGTCGTCCTGCCCGGCCCCCGCGCCGCGGCGGCAGATGCGTCGCGGGCGCAGCTGATCCGGGCGCCCGAGGCCCGCGATCTCTTCGAGCACGGCCCGGTCCTGGTGGCCCATGCGGGCATGACCGCCAAGCGGCTGGGGGTGCATTCGCCCGCCCGGTCACAGGGCCTGTTCGACGCCCTGGAGCTGTTCGCCTTCGTGCGGCCGGCCCGCTTCTGCGCCCCTTCGGCGGCGGGCCTGGCCCTGGCGCTCGGCCTGCCCGAGCCCAAGGGCGCGGCCGAACAGGCCAAGGTGCTGCGCGAGGCCTGCCACGTCCTGTTGGCCGAACTGGCCCTGACGCCTGAGCCGTCGCGCGAAGAGGCCCTGGCCATCGGCGAGACCCTGGCCCGCGCCGGCTGGGCCTGGGGCGGCGCGGTGATCGGCGCCCTGCGATCGGCCCCCGTGGGCAACGCCTTCCGGGGCTCGGGCATGGACGTGTGGACCCGCGTGTCGGAGTGGGAGGAACAGGCGCCGCCCGGCGAGGCCGGCTCCCGTCCCATCGCGCCCGAGGCCGCCGCCCAGCGCCTCACTGACCTGCTGCGCCAGGCTGGCCTGGACGAGGCCCGGCCCACCCAGGCCGAGTTCGCCGCCGAGGCCGCCTTCGCCTTCTCCCCGCGCGAGAAGGAGGGCGAGCCGCGCATGATGCTGGCCGAGGCCGGCACCGGCGTCGGCAAGACCCTGGGCTACCTGGCGCCCGCCTCCCTGTGGGCCGAGGCCAACGGCCCCGCCGTCTGGATCTCCACCTATACCCGCGCCCTGCAGCGTCAGATCGAGCGCGAGAGCCACGCCATCTATCCCGACCCCAAGGTCCGCGCGAAAAAGGCCGTGGTCCGCAAGGGGCGAGAAAACTATCTCTGCCTGCTGAACTTTCAGGACCAGGCCAACACCGCCCAACTCGGTGGGGCCGACCTGATCGGCCTGGCCCTGACGGCGCGCTGGGTGCGCGCCACCCGCGACGGCGACATGACCGGCGGCGACTTCCCCGCCTGGCTGCCCACCCTGTTCGCCATCCCGCCGGTGGGCCAGGCCAGCGCCGCCAACCTGGTGGACCGGCGCGGTGAATGCATCCACGCCGGCTGCGCCCACTACCGCAGCTGTTTCGTGGAAAAGGCGGTGCGGGGCTCGCGCCGCGCCGACATCGTCATCGCCAACCACGCCCTGGTCCTGACCCAGGCCGCCTTCGACGGCGCCCGGGCCGCGCGGGGCTCCAAGGCTGATGGCGAGACCACCCAGCTCAAGCGCATCGTCTTCGACGAGGGCCACCACCTGTTCGACGCCGCCGACGCGGCCTTCGCCGCCGCCCTGTCGGGGGCGGAGTCCGCCGAGCTGCGCCGCTGGATCCGGGGGCCGGAGGGCCGGGGCCGCCGGGGTCGGGGCCTTGAGGCCCGCCTCATGGAGGTGCTGGGGGATCGCGACGACGCCAAGCGCGCCCTGGTGGACGCCACCCGCGCCGCCGCCGCCCTGCCGGGCGAGGGCTGGTCGGGCCGCGTGGCCTCGCCCAATGGCGAGGTCAATCCAATGGGGCCCATCGAGCACTTCGTGGTGGCCATCATCGAGCAGCTCCGGGCGCGGGCCGCGCCGTCGGAGGTGGGCATGGAGTGCGCCGCCCGGCCGGCGCTGGACCTGGTGCGCGAGACCGCGCGCGCCGCCGCCTCGGCCCTGGCCGCCATCGAGGCGCCCCTGCTGGCGCTCGCCCGACACCTTGAGGACGTGCTGGACGACGAGGCCGCCACCCTGCCGCCCGGCGACCGGGCGCGTATTGAAGGGGCTCTGCGCGGCCTGGATCGGCGCGCCCGCATGACCCTGCCGGCCTGGCGCTCCATGCTGCGCGCCATCGACGAGGACGCCGAGGACGACCCCGACTTCGTCGACTGGTTCGACGCCACCTTCCTCTATGGCCGCGTGGTGGACGCCGCCTGCCGCCGCCACTGGGTTGATCCCACCGAGCCCCTGACCAAAGCCGTCATCGCCCCGGCCCACGGGGTGCTGGTCACCAGCGCGACCCTGGCCGATAGCACCCTGGCCGATCCTTTCGCGCTCGCCGAAATGCGCACCGGCGCCGCGCGCCTGCCCGACCGGCCCAAGACCCTGCGCCTGGCCTCACCCTTCGACTACGAGACCAACGCCCGGGCCTTCGTGGTCACAGACGTCGGCCGCGACGACCCGCGCCAGGTGGCCGCCGCCATGCGTGAGCTGTTCCTGGCCGCGGGCGGCGGTGGCGTCGGTCTGTTCACCGCCATCCGCCGCCTGCGCGCCGTCCACGAGCGGATCGCCGCCCCGCTTTCCGACAAGGGCCTGGCCCTCTACGCCCAGCACGTCGATCCCCTGGAGGTCGGCGCCCTGGTGGACATCTTCCGGGCCGAGCAGGACAGCTGCCTGCTGGGCACCGACGCGGTCCGGGACGGGGTCGATGTGCCGGGCCGCTCCCTGCGGCTGCTGGTCTTCGACCGCGTGCCCTGGCCCCGGCCCGACATCCTGCACAAGGCCCGCCGGGTCCGCTTCGGCGGCAAGTCCTATGACGACAGCGTCGCCCGCAACCGCATCAGCCAGGCCTTCGGCCGCCTCATCCGCCGCGCCGATGACAAGGGGGTCTTCGTCATGCTCGACGCTGCGGCCCCCACCCGCCTGTTCTCCGGCCTGCCGGAGGGGGTGAAGATCGAACGTCTCGGCCTGGTGGAGGCCATCGAGGCGACGGCGGAGTTCCTGGGGACTTGAACCTTCCTCCCCTGTGAAGCGGAGCGGAACGGGGGAGGAAAAGGGACGTCACGCCGCCCGCATCTGCTCGAACAGATCCGCCGGATAGGGCGAGACATAGAGGCTGACACCGGTGGCGGCGCGGATTGCGTCGGCGGGCTGGTCCCAGAGGCGCTCCCAGTCCAGGCCGATCAGAGGCGGGCTCCGCCGGCCGTGGGTCCAGGCGCTCAGGATGGTGTCCAGGAACAGGGGTAGGGCCTCGGCCTGGCCCAGAGCGATCTTGCTGGTGACCATTCCCAGGAACATCGAGGAGTAGTGGTGGCCGAACTGGGCCATCTGGAAGCCCGAGATCGCCACCTCGTGCAGGGCGGTGGTCCGGTAGCCGGCCAGGAGGTGCCAGAGATCGTGGCACTGCAGGATGCGGGCGTTGAGGTAGTCCAGCGGCGCGGGCATGTCGGCCAGGCCCAGCGCTTCTCGGTCCAGAACCTCCAGGTCGAAGCCGTTGTCGACGATCAGGTCATGGAACTCCGCCCCCAGCGATCCCGCCGGGCACCGGGCCAGGGCCTCCAGGGTGAAGGGCTTGGGATAGCCGGTGGCGGCGGCGGCGGAGACACCGGGATAGAGCCCGGCGCACCTGGCCACGCGGCCTTGCAGGTCAGGCAGGGTTCCGGCCAGGGCGGCGGTGCGGACCGTGACCTCTCCGGCGTCGAGGTTGGCGACCGGGTCGTCCACGAGGCTCCAGAAGCTGTCCCAGAAGGCGGCAGGGATGGGCTCGGGGGCGCCGTGGGCCTCGATCATCGGCCCGCGCGGAGCGACCCCCAGCCAGCCCTCGGTGGCCCCATCATAGATCAGGACCAGCTTCTCCGGCGCCGCGGTCGCGGCATGGACCAGCAGCGCCGCCAGATCGGACTGGGCCGCGCCGCCCGCCCGGAGGGATGCGGCCAACCGTTTGGCGTCGTCGCCATCTCCACCTTCAATCACGCGGGCCTCGAAGCGGGCGCGCGCCGCCGGGTCGATCATGCTGGCTTCCCTGGGACCATTTTCTCCAGGCAACCTATCATTCCCATGCGGAAATCAAGCTGCGCGGATGGTTGCGTCGTCTGACACCGGTGTCATGATGACCGCAACGCCAGGGAGGCTGCAGATGCTTACGACCCGACGGGTCATTCTCGCCGGCGTGGCCGGCGCCCTGGCGCTTCCGGCCGCCGCCGCACCTGCTCCGAGCCGCGCCCAGGTCCTGGCCGCCATGACTCGCGCCACCGCCTTCATGACCGACAAGGCCGCGGTGCATGGGGGCTATGTCTGGTCCTACCTGCCCGACTTCTCGCGCCGCTGGGGGGAGCTGGAGGCCAGCGCCACCCAGGTCTGGGTGCAGCCGCCGGGAACCGGCACGGTGGGCCACCTGTTCCTCGACGCCTATCACGCCACCGGCGACGAGGCCTACTACGCCGCCGCCACCCAGGCCGCCGAGTGCCTGATGGCGGGCCAGCTGCCCACCGGCGGCTGGAACTACCTGATCGACTTCGGCGGCGAGGCGGCCAAGGCGAAATGGTACGCCACCATCGGGGCCAACGCCTGGCGGATGGAGGAATTCCAGCACGACTGGGGCAACGCCACCTTTGACGACGCGGGCTCCTCGGAGGCCATGCAGTTCCTGCTGCGCATCTATCTCGAGAAGCGCGATCCCCGGTTCAAAGCGGCCCTGGACCGGGCGCTGGATTTCGTCCTGAACAGCCAATATCCCAACGGCGGCTGGCCGCAGCGCTGGCCCGCGGGGCGGCCGTTCACCAAGCATGGGGCCGACTACACCGGCCACATCACCTTCAATGACGATGTGGCCGGGGAGAACATCAAGTTCCTGGTCATGGTGGCCCAGACCCTGGGCGATCCCCGCGTGGGCCCCGCCATCCGCCGCGCCATGGACGTCTTCCTCATCACCCAGCAGCCGGCCCCCCAGGCCGGCTGGGGCTTGCAGCACCGGGTCGACGACCTGAAGCCCGCCGCCGCGCGCAGCTATGAGCCCCTGGCCCTGACCACCCACACCACGGCGGTCAACACCGCCCAGCTGATGACCTTCTACGAACTCACCGGCGATCCCAAGTATCTGGCCCGCGTCCCCGAGGCCCTCACCTGGCTCGCCAAGGTCGCCCTGCCCAGGCCCCGGCCGGACGGCCGCACCCATCCGACCTTCCTGGAGATCGGGACCGACCGGCCGCTCTATGTCCACCGGCGCGGGTCCAATGTGGTCAACGGCGCCTACTATGCGGACGGCGATCCGGACAAGAGCCTGGCCCACTACAGCGCCTTCCGGCTCGTGAAGCTGGATGAGCTCCGCGCCCGCTATGCGGCGCTGAAGGCGACCCCGCCGGACAGGGTGGCGGCGAACTCTCCCCTGACCCACAAGGGGGCCCTGCCGCGCTTCTTCGCCAGCCAGGATTTCGCCACCTCCGACCTCAATGGCGGGGGGACGATGGCGTCGCTCAAGGCCAGCCCCGAGACCGTCGCCAGGCTGGTGGCCGACCTGAACACCGAGGGCTATTGGCCCACGCCCCTGCTCGCTGCCAGCCATCCCTACAAGGGCCCGGGTCCCAAGACGCCAACCCCAGGCGACTATTCCCAGACCCATGTGGGCGACGACTTCGACACCTCGCCCTATCCGACGGCCACGCCGGTGATGGGTGTCTCCACCTCAGCCTTCATCAAGAACATGGGGGTTCTCATCAGCGCGGTAGACGGCGGCTAGCGTCTTTCCTCCCGTTTAGCGAAGCGTAAGGGGGAGGAAAGGGCTACACCACCGCCTTCGAATAGAGGTTGATCACCAGCACCCCGGCCAGGATCATCCCCATGCCCACCACCGCGGGCAGGTCGAGCTTCTGCTTGAAGACCACCCAGGCCAGCAGGGTGATCAGCACGATCCCGATCCCCGACCAGATAGCGTAGCCGACCCCCACCGGCACCGTCTTCATGGAGTGGGACAGGGCGTAGAAGGCCACCCCGTAGCCCCCGGCCGAAATGATCGACGGAAGGGTCTTGGAGAACCCGTCCGACGCCTTCAGCGCCGTGGTGGCGATCACCTCGCAGACGATGGCGATGCCGAGCCAGGCGTAGCCGTTCATGGGTCGTCCTTTTGTCGAATCGGGTGTCGCGGCCCACCCTACCCGGAACGCGCGCCTTCGGGTCAGGCGCGCGCCGCCAGCGCCTCCTAGTTCGGCGCAGACGTGGCGGCGATGACCTCGCCCACCAGCCGGGCCACGGTCTCCATGTCGCTGGTCGGGGTGGGGGTGGTCCCTAGCCGCACCACCACCAGCCGGGCCGAGGGGACCACGATCACGTACTGGCCGTGGTGGCCGCGGGCCATGAAGGCGTCGGCCGGCATGCCCCAGGCGATACGCCGCCGCACCCCCTCTCCCGACCCCCGATTGGTCCAAAAGCCGGCGCCATAGCCCACGGCCTCGCTGCCGACGGTCGGGCGGGCGGAATAGTCCGCCCAACCCTTGGGCAGGATCTGCTCTCCCCTGACCTTGCCGTCATCGAGATAGAGCTGCCCCAGCCGCGCCCAGTCCCGGGCGCTGGCCCACATGTGCGTGGAGCCCAGCGGCGTGCCGGTGGCGTCCAGCTCCAGGGTGGCGTGCTCCAGGCCCAGCCTGTCGAACAGGTCGCGGTGAGCGAAGGCCAGCAGAGCGTCCTGGTCGCCGCCGGCCTGGTCGCCGCCGGCCTGGTCGCGGAGGATGCGCGAGAGGATCAGCGTGCTGGCGTCGGCATAGGTCCAGTCGGTTCCGGGCACCGCCTTCAAGGGCGCGGCGACGGCGGCTCGCGCCTTGTCCCGCTCGGCGAACAAGATCCGGGCCGAGGGGTCGAAGGCGCTCCAGGGGCTGGCGGTGAGGGACTGGCCCAGGGCCAGGCCGCTGTTCATCCGCAACAGGTTGTCGATGGAGATTGCGTGGCGAGGGTCGCTCGGGGCGGCCCAGGCGGCCACGGGGGCGGGCCCCTGCACCGAGACCTTGCCCTGGGCCACCAGCACCCCCAGCAGGGCGTTGGTCACCGACTTGGTCATGGACCAGCCCGTGATCGGCGTATCGACCCCATAGCCGGCCGCGTAGCGTTCGCCGACGATCCTGCCCCGGTGCAGGATCACGACGGCCTTGGTCTGTCGCAGGGCCGGCCGGGCCGGCTCGGCGAAGGCGCGGTCCAGGGCGGCCTCGATGGCGGGTGACGTCGCGGCGGTCTCCAGGGGGGGGGGGACCGGAGCGGTGATGGCGGGTCTTGTCGGCGGAGGCGGCGGGGCTGCGCCGCGCAGCACCAGGCAGCCCGCGGCGCCGCGATGGACGGCGCGGCTGGGCGCGAAGCCCGCCAGGCTCGCGGTCACGGCGCGGTTGGCCCGGTCGACGTCGTGGCGGACCAGGAAATGCGCCGGGCCCAGGTCCGGATCGATCGCCTCGCGGCGGATGACCTGCGGGTCGAGGCCCGAGACGAAGGTGGCCGAGCAGAGCTGGTGGCTGGTTAGGCCGGTGGCGACGTGGGCCGCGCCGCTCAGGGCGCCGCAGCCGGCGAGGGGGGCCGCCGCCGCGATCAGCAGCAGGGGGCGCAGGTGTTGGATGTTCATTGAGGAGCTCCGAAGGGTTCGACCCCTCGTCTGCCGCCTCAGGAGGTGGCGTTCGCGCCGGTTTTGAAGTCTGGCTGGCCGATTCCGGAATCGGCGGTGGCGCGCCGGAAGTCGCTAGGGGTGACACCGGTGTCGGCCCGGAAGGCCCGGTTGAAGGGTCCCAGGGAGTTGAACCCCGTGTCCAGGGCGATGGTCAGGATGGGCGTCGCGTCCTGTGCGCGGTCGGCCAGGGCGGCCTTGGCCTCGGCGATCCGGTAGCCGTTCAGGTAGCTGTTGAAGTTGCGGTGGCCCAGTCCCTGATTGATCAGCCGCCGCAGCCGGTACTCGGGCGCCCCCAGCATCTCGGCCAGCCGGCCGATGGTCAGGCCTTCGCGCCGATAGGCCCGGTCGAAGCTCATGGCGTGGTCCAGGGCCGCGGCCAGGCTCTGGTCGGCCGGTTCCACGGAATGGGCGAGGCCGGACGCCGGACTGGCGGCCGGGGTCAGCCAACCGCTCGCCGTCACCTGCAGCAGCGCCGCGGCCACCGCCAGGGCGATGAGCGCCAGGGCCAGGGCCTGGATCAGGCTGCCGACATCGGGGCTCGCCGGACGAGGACCCAGGACATCGGACAGGGCGTTCAGGGCGATGAACCCCGCGGCGGCGCCGATCACGAACGGCCGCACGCGGCGGCGCGGCTCCACCAGGTCGGCCGGCCACGAGGCCAGGGTCTGACCCGCCGCCAGCAGGCCCAGGCCCAGGGACTCCAGGACGAGGAACCCGCGCACCGCCCATGCCACCGGTGTCATCTCCGGACCCAGGGCCAGGGCCTCGAACAGGCCGACGGCGACGATCAGCACCCAGGTCGCCCCATGCCAGGACCGCAGCCGGAAGCCGTCATCGAACAGCGCCCGCGCGAACAGCCAGAAGGCCAGGTTGCCGCCGGCCGTCAGGGCCTCGATGGGAAAGGCGACGATCCCGAGCCGGCCTTCAAGGGCGCTGGCCGAGGACACCGCGAAGGCCGCGGCGCTCAGGGCGAACAGGGCGCCCAGGCGCGCGGCCTGCGCCCGCCGGTGGTCGCGGAGCAGCAGGACCGCCACCAGCACCAGCAGCAGGCAGGCGCCGCCCCGCAGCATGAGATCGACGCTGGTCAGAAGGTCCGGCATGCGCGCCCCCCGGCCGCCTGATCAGTGCTTGCCGCGGTCGCGGCCGAAGTTGGGTTCGGCGCTTTCCTGGCCGGCCGCGATGATGCCGCGGCGGATCTCTCGGGTGCGGGTGAAGAGCTCGAACAGCTTGTCGCTCTCCCCCCAGCGTATCTGCCGGGACAGAGCTTGCAGGTCCTCAGTAAAGCGGCCAAGGATTTCCAGCACCGCCTCCTTGTTGGCCACGAAAACATCGCGCCACATGGTGGGATCGGACGCCGCGATACGCGTGAAGTCGCGGAAGCCCCCCGCCGAATACTTCATCACCTCAGCCTGGGTGACCTCCTCCATGTCGGCGGCGGTGCCGACGATGTTGTAGGCGATCAGGTGGGGCAGGTGGCTGGTGACGGCCAGCACCAGGTCGTGGTGCCTATCGTCCATCAATTCAACATTCGCCCCCAGCGCCCGCCAGAACTCCGAAAGCTGGCTGACCGCCTCCAGGTAGGCGTCGTCCTGCCGCGGCTGCGGTGTCAGGATCACCCAGCGGCTCTGGAACAGCTCGGCGAAGCCGGCGTCGGGACCCGAGTGCTCGGTGCCGGCGATCGGGTGGCCCGGCACGATGAAGACGTTGTCGGGCAGGGCCGCGGTCAGGGCGGCGGCCACCGAGCCCTTCACCGAGCCGACGTCGGTGACGATGGCGCCGGGCTTCATGGCCGGCGCGGCGGCCTTGGCGGCGTCACCCATGGCCAGCACGGGAACCGCGAAGACCACCAGGTCGGCGTCCTTCACCGCCTGCGCGATGTCGCCGGTGACCTTGTCGGCATAGCCCAGCTCGACGATGCGGGCGCGGTGCGCCTCGCTGAGGTCGGCGACGATGACCTCGCCCACGGCGCCCGCCTCGCGGGCCGCCAGGATGACCGAGGAGCCGATCAGGCCGCAGCCGATCACCGCCATGCGGGGGAAGAGGATCTCGCCCATCAGGATTTCACGAAGGCGGTGAGCGCGTCGACCACGGCGCGGTTGTGGTCTTCGAGGCCGATGGTGATCCGCAGGTGGTCCGGCAGGCCGTAGCCGCCCACCCCGCGAACAATGATCCCCTTCGACGCCAGGAACGCCTCGGCCTCCTTGGCGGTCTTGCCCGGCGTCTTGGGGAAGCCCACCAGTACGAAGTTGGCCGCCGAGGGCACGGGTTCGAGGCCCAGGCCGCCCAGCTGCTGGATGAGATAGGGTCGCCACTGCTCCACCAGGGCCAGGGAGCGGGCCTGGAAGTCGTCGTCCCCCAGCGCCGCGACGGCCGCCACCTGGGCCGGGATGTTGACGTTGAACGGCAGGCGGATGCGGTCGAGCGCGTCGGCCATCTCCACCGGCATATAGGCCCAGCCCACCCGCAGGGCGGCCAGGCCGTGCAGCTTGGAGAAGGTGCGGGTCACCACCACGTTCTCGAACTCGCGCACCATGGACATGCCGTCCTCGAAGGCCGGGTCCGCGACGAACTCCGCATAGGCGCCGTCCAGCACCAGCACGACGCTGGGGGCCAGGCCGGCGTGAAGGCGGCGGATCTCTTCGCCGGTGATCCAGGTGCCGGTGGGGTTGCCGGGGTTGGCGACGAACACCAGGCGGGTGCGGTCGTCCACCTCGGCCAGCAGGTTGTCGACGTCGACGCGGTGGTTGACCTCCTTGGCCAGCTTCACGGTCGCGCCGCAGGCCCGCGCGCCGATGGCGTAGGCGCCGAAGCCGAACTCGCCCTGGACGATGTTGTCGCCGGGTTCGAGGAAGGTCTGGTTCAGCAGCTGGAAAATCTCGTCCGAGCCGCAGCCGAAGATCAGACGCTCAGGCTCCAGGCCGTACTTCTGCGCGATGGCGGTTCGCAGGATCGTGGTGCGGCCGTCGGGGTACATGTGCAGCAGGTCGATGGCGCCGGCGAAGGCGGCCTTGGCGTCCGGGCTGCAGCCGAGGATGTTCTCGTTGGCCGAGAGCTTCAGCGGATGTTCGATGCCCTCGACCTTGGCCTTGCCGGGAACATAGCAGGCGATGTCGAGGATGCCGGGCTTCGGCGTGGGCCGCTGGGCCTTGGCGCGGTCGAGGACGGTGTCGGACATGGGACGCTTCAAGCGGGGATGAGGCCCGCCTCTTACACGTCCAGCGGGGCGGGCGCAGCCCCGATCACCCCGGAAAGGCGCCCCGGCGCGCGGGCCAGGCGTTCGTCGCCGGCCTGGTAGAAGCCGATCAGGGCGAAGAGCTTCAGCCCGCCGACCTCGGCGATCAGGTCGCCCACCACCCCGTCCCGGCCCAGGGTCTCCTCAATGGCGGCGGCGGACCCGGGGGCGTCGGTGACCCAGAAGGTGCGGTCATCACCAGTGGGCTCGACCTCGACCTCGGCGACGGCGAGCGCCGTCATCGGACCCCAGGCGGCGAGGCAGGGGAGGGCGGCGAACACCTGCAGCTTGGGATCGGCCAGCAGGCGGCCCCACCAGGGGGTGTCCGACGCCAGCGCCAGGACCCCGACCCCGCCCAGGGTCTTGGCCGCGGCCAGGGCCTCTTCGGGCTTGGCCAGGGTGCGCAGCGGCGGGGCGGCGCCAAAGCGGTGACGCGCCAGCTCGACGGACCGGGCCGGCTCCTTGCCGCCCCAGACATTGATGTGGAAGGGTCCCTGGCGCGAGAGGCTGTCGCCGATCAGCTCGCGCCAGATGCGGACGACGAGGCTTGGCCTCGCCGCCGTGCGCTCCTTGGCCAGCAGGCGTCGCAGGAGGGCCGTCTCGCGGCCAGGCCGCAGGGCGAACTTGTCGCCGTCGCCGGCCGCCTGCTTGGCGGCGGCCACGTGCTTGGCCAGACCGGCGCGCTCATCGACCAGGGCCAGCAGGTTGGCGTCGATCTCGTCCAGGCGCGCGCGCACGGCGTCCAGCGACGGTGCGGCAAGCTTGGGATCGGCGTCGGCCATTTTGTCCCCCGAAAACGAAGGTTCGGCGCTTAAGTCATCGCGTGGCCCCGCGCAATAGGGCGGTCTGCCGCAATAAAGTTGCACAGGAAACCGGTTGCCGGGCAAAGGCCCGGTGGTCTAGCTGTCGACATGGCCCCCACCCTTCTGCTCGACCTCGACGGAACCCTGACCGATCCAGCCCCCGGCATCCTCGCCGGAGTGCGCGTAGCGCTGACCGCGATGGGCCGCGAGATTCCGCCAGATGACGACCTGCTCTCGATGATCGGCCCGCCGATCCGCGTCTCGTTCCGGCGCCTGCTGGGCGACGATGGGGACATGGAGGAGGGCGTGCGCCTCTACCGCGCCTATGTCGCGCAGCGCGGCCTCAAGGAGGCGGCGGTTTATCCGGGGATCCTGGAGGCGTTGGCCGAACTGCGCGAGGCCTATGCGGGACGGGTGTTCATCTGCACCGCCAAATCCCAGCCCTTCGCGCAAGCCGTGGCCGATCACTTCGGGTTCAGCCACTATCTGGCAGGCGTCTACGGCGCCCATCCCGACGGACAGTTCGAGGACAAGGCCGACCTCATCGCCCATATGATCACCACCCTGGGCATTGACCCGGCCAAGGCGATCATGGTCGGCGACCGCAGCTATGACATCATCGCCGCCCGCCAGAACGGCATGGCGGCCCTGGGCGTGCTGTGGGGGTACGGGTCGGAGGCAGAGCTCGTGCAGGCGGGCGCCCACGCCCTCTGCGCCGCCCCGGACGAACTGGCCGGCGCCCTGCGGGCGGTCAAATAGGCGAAGAAGGGCCCGACCCGCCGCCGGGAGAGGGCGGCGGAGTGGCGTTCGGCTGGCCCAGCATCAGTAGACGCGGGGTGAGGCGCCGATCGCCACGGGGCCCAGGGTCATGCGCCCGGCCTCGAAGGTGAGGGTCGCGCGGGCCACCGAGGCGCTGTCCTCACGGGCGGCGGCCACGGCGGCGGCGGCGAGCGCCGTTTCCGGCGGCAGGGTCCCCGTCGCGGCCATGGCGGCGAGCGCGCGGGGCGCCTGGCGCAGGGTGACGTCCATCGATCCCACCAGGCGGCCGTCATAGCCGACCCCAAGCTGACCGGCCTGGGCGCCGATCAGGGCGTCGCCGGCTGTGACGCCGGCCTGCCGCACCTGGATAAGGCCCCCGCCGCTGCTCCAGGCCCGCACGGCGTCGGGCCAGGTCTGGCCCTTGAAGCCGCTCATCCGGGTGAGGATGGAATCCCAGACGATGGACACCGGCTTGTCGCCGGCCAGCTGAGCGAACAGGCCGCTGAGCTGGGCCTTGCCGTTGTCGACCTTGAACAGGATGGCGCCCTGGTCGTCGGGGCCGGGGCGCAGGTGCATCTCCACCTTATCGGCGGCCGACAGCCCAAAGGGCTGGGCCCCGGCGCCGGGCGCGAAGGCCAGCTTGCGGCCTTCGAAGGAGAAGCTGGGGGGACGCTTGTCGAGACCGCTGAGGCTGGCGCGCAGCAGTTCGCCGCGCACCTCCACCGGCCCCCCGACGGGGCGGGTCAGGGTCAGGCCCTCGGGCGCCGCCGTGACCCAGTGACCCAGGGAGTAGAGGAAGGCCTCGGCCTCCAGCCTGGGCGTGGCGATCGACCACCCGCCGGGCTCGCGGATGCGGGCGTCGGTCAGCACCACGTCGAGACGGAAGGGGTAGCCGCCGAGCGAGCGGTCCTTCCAGGTGACTTCGTAACCGGCCTTGCGAAGTTCGCTGACGGCGGTGTCCATGCGGGTTGCGGCTTGGCCGCGCACCTGCAGCCACAGGGCTGTCCATCCCGCCGCGGCGAGCAGCAGGACGATGAACGGCGCATAGAGCCAGAACCTTCGCGGTTTGCGGGCGGGTTCCGGATCGGGCACAGGGGGAGCTTCGGGGGTCTTTGAACGGCGGGCCATGTCTGTTGAGCGTTGGGTTTTCGGTTACGGGTCGTTGATGTGGCGGCCTGGCTTCGCATACGTCGAACGCCAGAGCGCCACCCTACATGGCCGCCGCCGCGCCTTCTGCATCTATTCCGTCCACCACCGGGGCACCTATGAACGCCCGGGCCTGGTCTTGGGTCTCGCCCCCGGCGGTGCGGTGCGCGGTGCGGCCTACCGGGTGGCGGAAGGCGACTGGGACGAGGTCTACGCCTATCTGCGGGAGCGCGAGCAGCCCACGGAGACCTATGTGGAAAGCAGCGCCCATGTCCGCCTCGCCGACGGCCGCCGCGTTGAGACACTGGTCTTCCTGTCCGACACGCGGCACCCGCAGTGGGCAGGCGCGCTGAGCCTGGAGCGCCAGGCCGAGCTGATCGCGGGGGCCACCGGCCTGTCGGGCAAGAATGTCGACTACCTGCGCGACCTGGTGGAGCACCTTCGGGCCGAGGGCGTCCACGACGTGATCATGGCGCGATTGCTGGCGCTGGTTGAGGCCGATAGGCGGGATCTTCACTGAGCAGCTTGGCGGTTGCCGCCTCGATCCGCTCCTCCAGGGTGCGCATGAACTCGCCGCGTTTCAGGCCGGGCGGGATCGGCTCCAGATACTCGAAGACGATGGTCCCCGGCGTCAGGTTGAAACCCTTGCGCGACCAGTGGACCCCGGCGTTGGTGGCCATCGGATAGACCGGCAGTTCGAGCTCGCGATAGAGGGCCGCGATGCCGGGCTTGTAGTCGCCGGGCGCGCCGGGCTCGCCCCGGGTGCCCTCCGGGAAGATCACCAGCTGGCGCGGAATCTTGAAGCGGTCCTTGGCGTCCCGGACCAGCTTTCGCAGCGCCGTGGCATGCCCTGCGCGGTCGACGCTGATCATGGTGGCCTTCATGGCGAACCAGCCGAAGAAGGGGATCATCAGCAGCTCCTTCTTGGTGACGAAACAGGCGTCCGGCAACAGGGAGAACTGGGAGAAGACGTCGAACATCGACTGGTGCTTGGGGGCCACCAGGGCCGCCGTGGTGGGCATGAATTCGCGGCCCCGCACCTCGACCTCAATGCCGGCGATCACCTTCAGCAGCAGGCGGATGCCTCGGCTCCAGAGTCCGAAGGTCGCCGCCGTCCAGCTGCGCGGGGCGATGAGAAGCGGGGTGAGGATCACCAGGGAGACGAAGACCGACCAGGCGTAGAACACCACGGCGAAGGTCAGGGAGCGGAGCTTCTGCAAGATCAGGCCTTCTTGTCTTGGGCCGGCGCGTCGCTTGGCCCCAGCTTCCGGACGGCCTCGCGGCCGAGGATCGCCAGATACTTGGAATATTCAAGGATCATCAAGCGCGCCCCGCCGCTGGTGCGCCACCAGCGCTTGGCGTTCACCACCTTGGTGACCACCGGATAGGGCCGCAGGTCGATGTCGGGCATGGCGGCCCGAAGCTCCAGCATGGCGCGGGGCATGTGATAGTCGGCGGTGACCACGATCAGGCTCTTGTAGCGCAGGTTGTTGGCCCAGTCGGCCGTCTCCCGGGCGTTGCCCACCGTGTCGGCGGCCGTGAAATCCAGGTCGACGCAGCAGTCATAGAGCCGGCGAACCGCCTTGCTGACGGTGCGGATGTCCTCGCGGCTGGCCTCCGGATTGACCCCGGAGACCAGCATCCGCTGGGCCTTGCCGTCCTCGAGCAGACTGACGGCGGCGGCCAGCCGCTCGTTGGACCCCGCGCCGGTCAGGGCCACGATGCCATCGGCGCGCGGCGGCGCGGGCATGGGGGTGGAATTCTCGATCCGGGCGGTGAAGGAGAGCAGGCCCACCGTCCAGATGAAGGCGGCCAGCAGGATGGCGGCTAGGCTTCTCATGTCATCTTCGCGATCAGGGACTGGGCGGTGAGACGCGCGGCCACCGCCGCCACCAGACCCGCCGCCACGGGGCAGGGCAGGACGGCCAGCAGATCGGTCCAGACGATAGGCAGCACCGGGGTCAAGCCTTGGCCCCCTCCCATGAGGCGCAGTATCGCCCCCATGATCGCCGCGCCGCCGGCGCCAAACAAGCCCGCCAGGGCCGCCATGCGCGCAAACCGCATCTGGAACAGGCGCGCGATGAAGGTGTCCTCGGCCCCGGCCAGGTGCAGCACCTCCACCACCTCGTGCCGCGCGGTGAGGCCTGCGCGGGTGGCGAAGGCCACCACGGCGCCTGCGGCCGCCGCGATCAGGACGAACACCCCCACCCCGATCCAGCGGGCGATGCCGGCCGCGCGCTGAATGTCCTTCAGCCAGATGGAGTGATCGTCGACGACCGCGTCCAGGCCCTGGGCCTTCAGGGCCTTGTCCAGGCTCTGCGGGGTTGCCGGCGCCTTGGGGTCGAGGTCCACGGCGACGAGGCGCGGCACCGGCAGGTCGTCCAGGTCGGCGGTGTCGCCAAGCCAGGGGGCGATGAGGGCCTCTGCCTTCTCCTTCTCCAGGGCCCGGACCTCGCCGACCCCGGGCAGGCCCGACAGGGCCTCGGCGGCGCGGGCGGCGGCGCTGTCGGGGGTCTCGGAGCCCTTGGCGCGAACGATGACGGTGGCCTGGCCGGTGAGCTGGTCGCTCCAGCCCCGGGCGGCCCGGTCGGTGGCGAGCACGGTCAGCGCCGTCAGGCAGGCCAGGAAGCAGAGCGTCGCCACCACGAAGATCAGCGAGCCGTCGCGGGCGTCGGTCTCGGGAAGGAAGGGGGCGGGCTTCCAGCGACCAGGATCGAAGTCGCTCATGACGCGCCTCCGATGGGGCCCAGCTGAGTCAGGCGGCCGTCCTCCAGGTGCAGAACCGGCTTGCCCGACCGCGCCACCAGATCCTGGTCGTGGGTGGCGATCAGCACAGTGGTGCCCAGGCGGTTCAGCTCCACGAACAGGCGCAGGATGCGCAGGCCCATCTCATGATCGACATTCCCCGTCGGTTCATCGGCCAGCAGGATGTCGGGGCGATTGACCACCGCGCGCGCGATCGCCAGCCTCTGCTTCTCGCCTCCGGCCAGGGTCGCGGGCATGGCGTGCATGCGGCTGCGCAGACCCACCCAGGCCAGCAGTTCGGCGACGTCCTGCCGGTAGCTGTCGGGCTTGCGACCGGCGATGCGCAGGGGCAGGGCGACGTTGTCGAAGGCGCTCATGTGGTCGAGCAGGCGAAATTCCTGGAACACCACCCCGATCCGCCGCCGCAGCATCGGCTGCTGCTTGGGAGGGACCGTCGACACGTCCTGGCCAAACAGGTGCATCAGGCCCTTGGAGGGCTTGGCGGCCAGATAGATCAGCTTCAGCAGCGAACTCTTGCCCGCCCCGGAAGCCCCGGTGAGGAAATGGAAGGAGCCGGGTTCCAGGGAAAAAGTCAGGTCTTTCAACGTCTCCGGCCCGCGACCGTAGCGCATCGACACGTCGTCGAAGGCCAGGATGGCGTCATCGGCGTCGAGCGCCTGTTCGTCATGCGGCTGTCTGGACATCGGCCTTCCCGGCTACCCTAAGCCCGGTCGATGCGCCAGCAGAACCGGCGGCCACCCTCCGCATGCGCCGCCGTCCCTGGGTCAAGCTTGCGCAGCGCTCGCCTGATGGGCGAATCTCCCACCCGGACGATCGGCCGCTGCCAGGGATTTGGGTTTTGGCAAGGCCCGCGTGCTAGGAATCGCGATAACAGTTCGCGTCGGCATGGGGACCGGAGGACGAATCCTCCAGAACCGCCGACCGTCCCAGGGCGGCGACGCTCCAGAACAACAGCCCCGGTTACGAGACCCGTTCCGCCGTCATGATCCTGACCTGTCCAGAGTGCGCCACCAGCTATTTCGTGGACGATCGCAAGATCGCCCCGGAGGGCCGCGCGGTGAAGTGCGCCTCCTGTGGCCACCGCTGGACGGCCCACCGCGAGGCGACCCTGGAACTGGACGTCTCGGCTGAGGAGGGCGCGGTCGCCCGCGATCCCTTCGAACCTCAGGCCGAGGAACCCGCCGCGCTGAGTGACCTGCCCGGCGCCGAACTGCCCAAGGTGATCCGCGCCAAGGTGGAGAACACGCGCAAGGTGCGCGAGGCCGCCACCCACGGCATCGTCTGGGCTGGTATGGCCGCAACGCTCGCCATCATCGTCGGCCTGGCCGTCGTGTTCCGGGTCGATGTGGTCAAGATCATGCCGGGCTCGGCCAAGGCCTATGCCCTCGCAGGGCTGCCGGTGAACACCCTTGGCCTGGTGATCGAGGGCTCGCGGGCCGAACCGGCCCTGCAGGACGGACACGCGGCCCTGTCCATCTCAGGCATGATCCGCAATGTCGAAGACCACGCCATCGTCACCCCGCCCCTGAAGATCGAGCTGCTCAACAAGGCCGGCAAGACCATCGTCACCAAGATCGCCCGGCCCGCCGACCCGGTAGTGCCCCCCGGCGAAACCCGCCACTTCGCCCTGGCGATCCTCGACCCGCCGACCTCGGCCCACGACCTGCAGATCTCCTTCGCGCCCGACACCGCCAAGTCCAAGGGCAAGAAGACCAAGGCCAAGGTCCCTGTGCCTGCTCACCCGGCGCCGGAACACGCCCTGCGCGGTGCGGCGGAGGCCGAGGCGCCCCATGCGCCTGCGGCGTCTCACGGCCCCGCGCCGGTGGAGGCCAAGCCCCTGTCGTCCGACAGCCCCTACGCCCTGGAGCCCCATGGCTGATCCGGTCGTCCTGCTGTCGGAGGAAGAGGTCGCCCGCCGGGTCGCCGCCCTGGCCGCGCAGATCGCGCCGGCGATCGACGACGACACCGTGGCCGTGTGCCTGTTGACCGGAGGCCTGTGGTTCGCCTCGGACCTGACGCGGGCCCTGTCGCGCCTTGGCCGGCATGTCCGCTTCGACGCCCTGTGGCTGGCCTCCTACGGCGACGAGCGCGCCAGCCTGGGCCGGTGCGAGGTGCGCGCCGACCTGCAGCGGCCGTTGTCGGGCCGCACCGCCCTGATCATCGACGACGTCATCGACACCGGCCTGTCGCTGTCTGAAGCCAGCCGCCTGGTTCGCGACGCCGGCGCGGCGCGCGCCTTCACCGCCGTCTTCGCCTCCAAGCCCTGGCCGACGCCCAGGGCCATCGTGCCGGACTTCGTGGCCTGGGAAGCGCCCGCCCGCTACCTGGTGGGCTATGGCATGGACGCCGCCGGCGCTCTTCGCGGGCTGCCCTATATCGGGGCGCTGGACTGACCTAGGGCCGATGGGGCGTGGCGCGCAGCTTCGGCGCAAGCTTCCAGGCGATCGGCGGGGTCAGGACGATCGACAGCACCACAACGATGGGCAGGAGCAGATTGGCCTTCGCCGACAGGGCCGGGATCATCAAGACCGGAATGGCGCCGATGCCGAACAGAACGCCGGCGACCATCAGGCTAAGAACGGCGGCGATATAGAGACGCGTACTCATAGGGGGACCTCCTAGGTCACCCAAGGGAACAAGGGCCGAGGCCTTGGGGTTCCGGGCGCCCGTCAGGCCTCCAGCCAGTCGGGCATGGCGTCGCGGGCCAGCATGTCCTCATAGGTAGGACGTGGGCGGATGACGGCGAACCTGTCGCCGTTCACCAGCACCTCGGGAACCAGCAGGCGGCTGTTGTATTCGCTCGACATCACCGCCCCGTAGGCGCCCGCGCTCATGAAGGCCACCAGATCGCCGGCCGCTAGGCGGGGCAGGTCGCGGTCGCGGGTGAAGGTGTCGCCGGTCTCGCAGATCGGACCCACCACATCATAGGTGACGGGATCTCCGGCGCGGGGCTTCACCGGCCGGATGTCGTGATAGGCGTCGTACATGGCCGGCCGGATCAGGTCGTTCATGGCCGCGTCCAGCACCGCGAACTTCCGCCCCTCGGGCCGCTCGTGGATATGCTGCACCCTCGACAGCAGGATCCCGGCGTTGGCGCAGATCATGCGGCCGGGCTCGAAGGCGAACTGGACGTCCAGACCCCTCATGGTCCGGGCGATCATGGCCGCATAGTCGGCCGGGCTCGCCGGCGTCGGCATGTTGAAATAGGGCACGCCGAGCCCGCCGCCGAGGTCCAGGCGCTCGACCGCCAGCCCCTCGCCGCGCAGCCGCTCCACGAGGCCGCGCATCTTGACGAAGGCTTCCTCCAGCGGCGCCAGATGGGTGATCTGGCTGCCGATGTGGCAGGTGACGCCCACCGGCTTCAGGCCCGCGTTGTTGGAGGCCTGGGCGTAGAGGCGCTCGGCCTCGGAGAAGGAGACGCCGAACTTGTTGTCGGACTTTCCGGTGGAGATCTTGGCGTGTCCGCCGGCCGAGACGTCCGGGTTCACGCGGATGGCGATCGTGGCGCGGGTTCCCAGCGACTGGGCGACCCTGGACGCCATGTGCATCTCGGGCTCGGACTCGACATTGATCTCGCCGACCCCGCGCTTGAGGGCGAAGGCGATCTCGCCCTCGGTCTTGCCGACCCCGGAGAAGACGATGCGTTCACCCGGGATGCCGGCCGCCAGCGCCCGGCGAATCTCGCCTTCGGAAACCGTGTCCGCGCCCGCGCCCAGATTGCCCAGGGTGCGCAGCACGGCCACATTTGAGTTGGACTTCACGGCGAAGGCGATCAGCGGGTCGCCCAGGCCCTCGTTCACCAGGGCGTCGCGCAACACCGTATAGTGCCGCTCCAGGGTGGCGGTGGAATAGACATAGACTGGCGTGCCGACAGCTTGCGCGATCGTGGTCAGCCCAACGTCCTCGCAGGCGAGCTCGCCTCCCGACAGCTCGAAGTGGTTCATCGCGGGCGGGCGTAGGGGTCGGGGATGGCGCCCTGCGGCCCGCTGGCCATGGGGTCGTTGGTGCTCTCAATCGGCTCGGTGCGCTGGGGCGCCGGATCGGAGTTGCGGTCGCGGGGATCGACGGTGCGGATCGAGCGCATCGGCGCGGACCCAGCGTCGGAGCCGGAGCGGGCTTGGCCGATGGGGCCGGGGCGTTCCAGCTCACCCATCTTGCCGCAGCCCGACAGAGCGGTGGCGGAGAGCGCGAGCGCGCCGATCAGCACGAGGGGGCGAAGGGTCATTTCAGCATATCCTTCCAACGCGCGACTTGGGCGCGAACCTGGTCCGGCGCGGCGCCGCCGTAGCTTTTGCGGCTCCCGGCGGAAGCCCGTGGGGTGAGAACGTCGTAGACCTCGGCGGTGATCCCCTGCGACAGGGCCTGAAGCTCCTTGAGCGGCAGGTCGGAGAGATCACAGCCAAGCTGCTCGGCCCGTTTCACCGCCGCGCCCGTCACATGGTGAGCGTCGCGGAAGGGCATGTCGAGGGTGCGCACCAGCCAGTCGGCGAGGTCGGTTGCGGTGGAGAACCCCGCGCCGGCGGCCGCCGCCATCCTGGCCGAGACCGGCTCCATATCCTCCACCATCCCGGCCATGGCGGCCAGGGACAGCTCCAGGGCGTCGAAGGCGTCGAAGGTGGGGACCTTGTCCTCCTGCATGTCCTTGGAATAGGCCAGCGGCAGGCCCTTCATCACCACGGCGAGCTGGGTGAACGAGCCCATCAGCCGGCCGGTCTTGGCGCGCACCAGCTCGGCGGCGTCCGGGTTCTTCTTCTGCGGCATGATCGAGGAGCCGGTGGTGAAGGCGTCTGTCAGCTTGATGAAGCCGAATTGCGGCGTCATCCAGATGACGATCTCCTCGGCCAGACGTGACAGGTGGATGGCCGCCAGCGTGCCCGCGGCCAAGGCCTCCAGGGCGAAGTCGCGGTCCGAAACGCTGTCCAGCGAATTGGCGGTGGGGCGGTCGAAGCCGAGCGCCTGGGCCGTGGCGTCACGGTCGATGGGGAAGGGCGAGCCAGCCAGGGCGGCCGCGCCCAGGGGGCACTCGTTCATCCGGCGGCGCGCATCGGCGAAGCGCCCGGCGTCGCGGCCGAACATCTCCACATAGGCCATCAGGTGGTGGCCGAAGGTGACGGGCTGAGCCGGCTGCAGGTGGGTGAAGCCCGGCATCAGGGTCTCAGCGTGGGCCTCGGCCTTGAGGACAAGGGCCTCCTGGAGAGCGCGCAGCTGGGCGATGGTGCGGTCGCAGGCGTCCCGGACCCATAGGCGGAAATCGACCGCCACCTGGTCGTTGCGCGAGCGGGCGGTGTGCAGGCGGCCGGCCACCGGCCCGATCAGCTCCCGCAGTCGGGCCTCCACGTTCATGTGGATGTCCTCGAACTCGTCGCGATAGGGGAAGGTCCCGGCGGCCATCTCGGCCTCGATGGCCTGCAGTCCACCCTGGATCGCCTGCTCGTCGGCGCTTGTAATGACGCCTTGCTTGCGCAACATCGCCGCGTGCGCGCGGGACCCCGCCAGGTCCTGCGGCGCCAGGCGCTTGTCGAACCCGATGGAGACGTTGATCGCCTGCATCAGTTCGGCGGGTTTCGCGCTGAACCTCCCGCCCCACATGGCCTGGCCAGATGCGGGCGCGTCAGAACCGTGAGTGGAGTCGTCGGACATGAGCCAAGCACCCGAGGAGACGTCGAAGCCCAAATCGGGCCTCCTGAAAGGCGCGCTCTGGGGCGTCGCCCTGCTGGGCGTCGCGGCGGTTGTCTACATCATGGCGCAGGCATCCATAAACCCCCGCCAGACAACCAGCCTGAAGAGTCTCGCCAAGGGCGAGATGGCCAAGCTCATCTTCCCAGCAGAGGCCGGCCCCGCGCCGGCCACCAGCTTCCAGGACGCCGACGGCAAGCCGGTGCGGCTGGCCGACTTCAAGGGCAAGGTCGTGGTGGTCAATCTGTGGGCCACCTGGTGTGGTCCCTGCGTGATCGAGATGCCCACCCTGGCCAAGCTGGCGGCGGCCTATGAGGGTCAGCCGGTGGCCGTGGTGGCCGTCAGCGTCGATGGGGAGCGGGACGCCGAGAAGGCGCGCCTGTTCATCGCCAAGCACGCGCCCCTGGTCTTCTACCGGGATCCCAAGCTGAAGCTCCCCTACGACTTCAAGCCAGCGGCCGTCGGCATGCCCACCACGGTGATCTTCGGCAAGGATGGGGTGGAGCGCGCCCGCCTCGCCGGGGGCGCCGACTGGGCAGGCCCCGAGGCGAGAGCCGTCATCGACAAGGTTCTGGCCGAGAGCTGATCGGGCTCGCCAGCCACAATCAGTCAGTCGGACAGGGTCCCTACGCCATTTCCTTCTGCTTGCTGCGCAGGCTGCCGTCCGGGCCAGTAAGGGCGCGCATGAAGCTGACGAGGGAGGCGCGTGCGTCCTGCGGCAGTTTCTCGAATGCGGCCAGAAGTTCCAGGGCGCCTGGCGTGCGCATGCGCGACAGCAGGTCCAGGTCTCCCACGGCGTCGTGCCCGGGGGTGTCTAGGACGTCCATCAGGTCCACGACGCGGCATCGCAGCGCGCGGGCTATCTGCACCAGGCGCGAGAAGGAAATGCGGTTCGCGCCGTTCTCATATTTTTGAATTTGCTGGAAGCTGACGCCGCACTGTTCGGCCAGGGCCTCCTGCGACATGCCGATCGTTCGCCTGCGGATACGAACCGCAGCACCCAGGGCGACGTCCATCGGGTCCGGGGTCTTGTTGGATAGCTCCGGCACAGTCCTGTTCTCCTCAACCACGGCGCGCGCTCGGTGGGGCCGCCGGCGCGCGTTCAAGATTCGCCGAGTAAAGGCGAATATTACACCTTTGCAAAGCGGCATGAGAGCCGCGACCGACAATCCCGCTGATCATGTTCGATGCTGTCGGGATCCAGGCTCGCAACAGAAGGGATTCTATTTGAAATTCAGTCGCGATAGCGCTGGATTCAAGCGTGGGAGACCGGTCGCGCGGACCTCCAAGCTAGGCCCGTCAGCCCAGCCGCGTCGGCTTCGGCGGAGACCTGTACTCAGTTTGGGTAGAAATCGCTCAGCGAACTTGAGTTGTGAAACCCATCAAGACGAAGGGTTCAACCGGCGCGGGTTCTCAAAACCTATCACGGGGAGCGTGAGCCTGTGTCGCGGGCGGCGAGGGTCGGCCGAATACCGCCGCGCGACTTCCACATCTCGCATCTGCGCCCGCGACCGTGGCGAGCGCCCGGTTTGGTGGAAAGATCATTGCGCCGTGGGCCGCGGGCGACCAAGTTTTGACCTTGAGTATCGCGGGCAGAGGTCATTGCCACGTGACCGTCACGGAGGCCCGCATGACCCGCCCCCTGATCGCCGCCATTGAGACGGGCGGCACGAAGATTCTCTGCCGGGTGGCGACGGCGGACGCAGATCGGCAAGCCGCCCTTGATGTCCCGACCCATCGGTTCGCGACGACCACCCCGCAACAGGCGGTGATCGACCTGGTGGGCGCAATCCAGGCCGACCTGAGGCCGGGCGACACGCTCGCCGCCATTGGCCTGGCCAGCTTCGGACCCCTGATTGTCGATCCCGCCTCGCCGGACCGCGGTCTGATGCTGCCGACCCCCAAGCCGCACTGGAGCGGCTTCAACCTCGCCGCCGCCCTGGCGCAGCGCCTCGGCGCGCCGGTGGTGGTGGAGACCGATGTGGCCGCCGCGGCGATCGCCGAGCAGGCCATCGGCGCGGCGAGGGGCCTGGACGCCGTGGCCTATGTCACCGTGGGCTCCGGTATCGGCGGGGCGCTATGCTTGGAAGGGCGGACCCTGAAAGGCGCCCTGCATCCGGAAATCGGACACCTGCGACTGCACCGCCGTCTGGACGACACCACCCCCAGCGCCTGTCCTTTCCACACCGACTGCGCCGAAGGGCTGACGGCGGGGCCGGCGCTGGGACGGCGGCTGGCGGCCGGCGAGACCCTGGCCGAACGCCCCGACCTCAAGGCGCTGGCCGCCGACTATCTCGCCCAGCTCTGCGCCAGTCTGGCCCTCGCCTGGTCGCCGCGCTGCATCGTGCTGGGGGGCGGGGTGATGTCGACGCCGGGCTTGGTGGACGCGGTGGCCGCCGCGTTGAAGACCGCGATGGGCGACTATGGCGCGCCCATGATCGCAGGGCCCGACTACCTGCGGACCCCGGCCCTCGACCATTCCGGCCTGGAAGGCGCCCTGCTCGTGGCTCGACGTCAGGCCTCGAGCCGGTAGACGCGCCGGGGGCAGATCCAACGCAATCAGGTTTAGCGCGCTGTGGCGGGGGCGAGGCTGATATCGACCATGATCTCGGCCGAGATGGCCTCCAGGGCGGCCTGGACATCCTGCGCGGTCAGGGTCGGCGGCAGGCGCAGGCGGGCGTCGAGATGGAACAGGGCGCCGCCCGAATGGGGCTCGGCGCTGATGCGGGTCTCGAAGGTCTCGATATTGACCTCCAGCCGGCTGAGGATCGCCGTCACCTGGTGCACGATGCCCAGCCGGTCCTGGCCGACCAGGGCGAAGAGCACCTCCTCCCCGCCGGCGATCGGGGCCTCGAGAGCAGGCGCGATGCGGACCTCCAGCCCATGGGCGTCCACAGCCTGCACGGCCGCGCGCAGGGCTTCGAGGTCGTCGGCCTCCACCAGCACGGAGCCGACATAAAGTCCGCCGAGGCGGCTGAGATGGCTTTCCAGCCAGTTTCCGCCGGCCGAGAGCACGGCGGCCGCCAGGGCCTGGGTCAGACCGGGGCGGTCGCTGCCGATTACGCTGAGGACTAGGTTCGCCATGGCCAACTCTCTCGGGCGGGCGCCGTTCGCAGTCAATCGCGATTTGAGGCTCCGGCGTTGACCTCGGGGCGCGGCCGCTCCATCGGTCCGCCCATGAGCACCCCCCCAACCCTCGGCGCGATCATCCTGACTGGCGGGGCGTCCCGTCGGATGGGGACGGACAAGGCCGCGCAGCTGTGGGATGGCCGCCGCGCCGTCGACCGGGTGGCCGAGCTGGCGCGCTCGGTGGGGGCCACGGTGGTGGTGTCGGCGGGCGATGGCGAGTTCGGCCTGCCCCGGGCGCCTGATCCCACGCCGCTGAGCGGGCCGGTGGCCGGGGTGCTGGCGGGCGTGGCTCTGTTGGGCGACCAGGTGGGGCGGGTGCTGGTGTTGGCGGTCGATGCGCCGACGATCCGCCCGGAGGACCTTGCGCCCCTCCTGGCGGCCGAGGCGCCGGGCGCGGCGTTCGAGGCGCAGCCTCTGCCCATGGTGCTCGATCTGGCGGCGGTTCCTGGGGACGCCCAGGCCGACTGGCCGCTGCGGCGGTTCGTGGAGCGGGCGGGGTTGATCCAGGTGGCGCTGGACCCCGAGCTGCTTCCTCGGCTGCGAGGCGCCAATACCCCGCAAGAGCGTGATCGCCTGACGGGCGAGCCCGATCGGCCCAAGGCGCCCAAATGACTTGCGATGTTTGCCCTGAAAACAGGCGTCTCGGCTGCGCCTTGGGCGATTGGCGCGACACGGGTGGCGTCTTGGCCGGGCTTCGCGGTTAGCAGAGCCCCATGCGCGTTCTTGTCATAGATCCCGACCCCGCCCGGGCGGCGCTGGTGGCCGAGGGGCTGGATGGCGTCGACCCGCTGGAGGTGCGCCAGAGCGCCCAGTTCGACGCCGCCGAGGCGGCGAGCTTCTCACCTGACATCATCGTGGTGGCCTGCGACAGCGCCGACCGCGACACGCTCGAGAGCCTGCGCGAAGCCGGTGAGACCAATCCGCGCCCGGTGGTGATGTTCGCCGACCGCTCCGAGCCCGGCCTCGCCGAGCAGGCGATCCGGGCCGGGGTGGCGGCCTATATCGTCGATGGCCTGGCGCCGGCGCGGGTGCGGCCGATCCTGGAAGTGGCCATGACCCGGTTCTCGCTGATGCAGCAGCTGCGCGGGGACCTGGCCAAGGCCAAGGCCAACCTGGAGTCCCGCAAGGTGGTGGACCGCGCCAAGGGTCTCTTGATGAAGGAGCGCGGCCTGGACGAGGACGCCGCCTACAAGCTGCTGCGCAAACTGGCCATGGACACCGGCCGGCCGCTCGGTGCGGTGGCCACCGATCTGCTGGCCTTCGCGGGCGTGCTGAAGGGGGACGCATCGTGAGCAGCCTGACCCTGGGGTTCATTCCCCTGACCGACTGCGCGCCTCTCGTGGCGGCGGAGGCCAAGGGCTTCTTCGCCGGCGAGGGCCTGGATGTGACCCTGAGCCGGGAGGCCTCCTGGGCGACCATCCGCGACAAGGTCACGGTGGGCGCCCTCGACGCCGCCCATATGCTGGCCCCCATGGCCCTGGCGGCCACGGCCGGCGCCGGGGGTCCCGTGGCGCCGATGATCGCCCCCCTGGCCCTGGCGGTGAACGGCGCAGGCGTGACCCTGTCCAACCGACTGAGCCTGGCCCTCCCGGCCGGGGCCGAGAGCCTGCAGGAGATCGCCGCCGGACTGGCGGCCTTCATCGGCCAACGCCGCGCGGCCGGCGAGCCGCCGCTGACCTTCGCGGTGGTCTTCACCTATTCGATGCACAACTACGCGCTGCGCTACTGGCTGGCGGAGGCGGGGGTCGACCTCGACCGCGACGTGCGGCTGGTGGTGACGCCGCCGCCACGCATGGTGGAGCAGCTGCGCACCGGCCAGGTGGACGGGGTGTGCGTCGGCGCGCCGTGGAACACGGTGGCGACCCGGGGCGGCCTGGGCCGTGTCGCCCTGCGCACCTCCCAGTTCTGGCCAGGGGGCCCCGACAAGGTGCTCGGGGCGCGGGCGGAGTTCGCCGACGACGATCGTCTTGCGCCCCTGCTGCGGGCCCTGGTCCGGGCCCAGGCCTGGTGCGATGTCGCGGACAACAGGGACGAGTTGGCGGCGCTGCTGGCCCAGCCTGAATATGTCGGTGCGGCGGCCGAGGCGATTCGTCCGGCGCTCGGCGAGGAGTTGATCTTCCACCGCGAGGGGGCCTGTGTTCCGCGCCTGGAGCATGCCCAGTGGTTCCTCACCCAGATGCGGCGTTGGAAACAGGTCGACGGGGACCTGGACGCCCAAGCCCTGATCGCCTCGGTCTACCGTCCCGCCCTCGCGCTGGAGGCCTTGGGGACCACCGGCCTCGGCGCGCCGGTCCTTGTGAATCCGGCCCCGCTGTTTGACGGCACGACCTTCGACGCCGGCTAGTCGCCTAGTTTTTAACCAGCGTTGATTTTGCGGCGCCTGCGAAATAGGCGCTGCCGCCCAACCGCCCTGGGATCGCGCCGCCGCGGCTGACAGCGGTCATGTTGCGGTGCGTCATGAGGACAGGCCCACGGACAACGACGTTCGCGGCTGATCGAGACGACCGCTCGGATGCGGTCACCCCAACGGCGATGCCGCCGCTCTCGTTCATCCGAGGTTTCAGTTCCATGTTGAGCCGCTCCTTCCTCAAGTCGGGCCACACGCCCACCCTGTTCGCCGCCTTCCTCTATTTCGACTTCAGCTTCATGGTCTGGGTCCTGCTGGGCCCGCTGGGCGTGGCCATCGCCAAGGACTTCAATCTCGATCCCGCCCAGAAGGGCCTGATGGTGGCGATTCCGGTGCTGGCGGGCGCGCTGCTGCGGCTGGTGGCGGGCGTCATGGTCGACCGCATCGGCCCCAAGCGCACCGGCCTGATCGGCCAGAGCATCGTGATCACCGGCCTGGGCGCCGCCTGGCTGCTGGGGGTGCACAACTATCAGCAGGTGCTGGTTCTGGGCGTCCTGCTGGGCGTCGCCGGCGCCTCCTTCGCCGTGGCCCTGCCGCTGGCCAGCCGGTGGTATCCGCAGGAACACCAGGGCCTGGCGCTCGGCATCGCCGGCGCCGGCAACTCGGGCACCGCCCTGGCGGCCCTGTTCGCGCCGATGCTGGCCAAGACCTTCGGCTGGAGCAATGTCATCGGCCTGGCGATCATACCGCTGGCCGTCGCCTTCGTGGTCTATCTGCTGATGGCCAAGGACGCGCCCGAGCAGCCCGAACCCAAGAAGTTCTCGGAGTATCTCGACGTCCTGAAGGTGGCCGACGCCTGGTGGCTGATGCTGCTCTACAGCGTCACCTTCGGCGGCTTCGTGGGCCTCTCCTCCTCGCTCACCATCTACTTCAACTCCGAATATGGCATCGATCCGGTGAAGGCCGGCTTCTTCACCGCCGCCTGCGTCTTCGCGGGCTCCTTCATCCGGCCGGTGGGCGGGGCGTTGGCCGACCGGTTCGGCGGGGTTCGGACCCTGATCGTGGTGCTGGGCTTCGCGGCCTTTGGCCTGGCCACCGCCAGCTTCCAGATGCCCAATGTCTGGTTGGCCTTCGCGGTCCTGATGCTCTGCATGTCGGCTCTGGGCGCCGGCAACGGGGCGGTGTTCCAGCTGGCCCCCCAGCGGTTCCGCAAAGAGATCGGGGTGATGACCGGCCTGATCGGCATGACCGGCGGGATCGGCGGCTTCTATCTGGCCTCCACCCTTGGCCTCGCCAAGAAGATGGCCGGGACCTACCAGTTCGGCTTCCTCGGCTTCGCGGCTCTGGCGGTCTTCGCCCTGGTGGCGCTGGCCGGCCTGAAGAACCACTGGCGCGCGGTCTGGCCGACCCTGGCGCCCGCCGACTCCACTCCGGTCCGGGTCTGAGGGTGATGATCATGCAAGCCAAGCAGAAGCTCGTCGTCATCGGCAACGGTATGGCGGGGTGCCGGGTGGTGGAGGACATCCTCAAGCGCGATGCTGATCGCTACGAGATCACCATCTTCGGCGCCGAGCCGCGGGTGAACTACAACCGCATCATGCTCTCGCCGGTGCTGGCGGGGGAGAAGGCCTTCGACGACATCGTCATCAATGACGAGGCTTGGTACCGCGACAACGCCATCACCCTGCACGCCGGCCGCGCGGTCACCGGCATCGACCGGGTGACCAAGACAGTGACGGCGCAGGGCGGTCTTTCGGTACCCTACGACCGGTTGATCCTGGCCAGCGGCTCGGACCCCGTCCGCCTGCCGCTCCCGGGCGCTGACCTGAAGGGCGTCGTCACCTTCCGCGACCTGGATGACGTGGAGCAGATGGTCGCCGCCGCCGACGCTGGTGGCGCGGCCGTGGTGATCGGCGGGGGCCTGCTGGGCCTGGAGGCCGCCTATGGCCTGGCCAAGCGCGGCATGAAGGCCACCGTCGTCCACCTGATGGACGTGCTGATGGAGCGTCAGCTCGACAGCGCCGCGGGCTTCCTGCTCACCGAGGCCCTGGCTCTGCGCGGCGTGGAGACGGTGCTCTCGGCCCAGTCCGAAGCCATCCTGGGCGAAGACGGCAAGGTAAGCGGCCTGAAGCTGTCGGACGACCGGGTGCTGCCCTGCAGCGTTCTGGTCATGGCCGTGGGCATCCGGCCCAATACGGCGCTCGCCAAGGCCGCCGGCATTGGTGTGGCGCGCGGCGTCGTGGTCGATGACCAGATGCGCACCGACGATCCGGACATCTATGCGGTGGGGGAATGCGCCGAACACCGGGGCGTGGCCTACGGCCTGGTGGCCCCCATCTGGGACATGTGCAAGACCCTGGCGGCGGCGCTCACCGGCGACGAAGGCAGCGCCTATGGCGGCTCCATGCTCTCGACCCGGCTGAAGGTGTCAGGCGTGGACGTCTTCTCCGCCGGGGCGTTCGCGGGCGGGGAGGGTTGCGAGGACATCGTGTTCCGTGACGCGGGTCGTGGCGTCTACAAGCGCGTCGTTCTCGAAAACGGCAAGGTGGCCGGCGCGGTGCTGTTCGGCGACGCCGCCGACGGCGGCTGGTACTTCGACCTCATGCGCCAGGGCGCCGATGTCAGCGGCATCCGCGAGACCCTGATCTTCGGCCAGGCCATCACGGAGGGTCTGTCGGGCCTGGACCCTAGTGCGGCCGTTGCGGCCATGTCCGACGACCAGGAGGTCTGCGGCTGCAACGGCGTGTGCAAGGGGCAGATCACCGGAGCCATCACCGCCCAGGGGCTCACCACCCTGGACGCCGTGCGCGGGCTCACCAAGGCCTCGGCCTCGTGCGGGTCGTGCACCCCGCTGGTGGAAAAGCTGCTAAAGCTGACCCTCGGCGATGGCTTCCAGGTCCAGACCGGCCCAGCCCCGATGTGCAAGTGCACCAGCCACACCCACGACGTGGTCCGCCGGGCTATCGTCGATGGCCGGCTGAAGTCCATGCCCGCCATCCACCAGGCCCTGGAATGGACGACCCCGGACGGCTGCGCCTCCTGCCGGCCCGCGCTCAACTACTACCTGATCTGCGCCTGGCCGGGAGACTACCAGGACGACAAGCAGTCGCGCTTCATCAACGAGCGCGTCCACGCCAACATCCAGAAGGACGGGACCTATTCCGTTGTGCCGCGCATGTGGGGCGGGATGACCACGCCCGACGAACTACGCGCCATCGCCGACGTGGCCGACAAGTTCGCCATCCCGGCGGTCAAGGTCACGGGCGGCCAGCGGATCGACCTGCTCGGGGTCAAGAAGGACGACCTGCCGGCGGTTTGGGCCGACCTCAATGCGGCGGGCATGGTCTCGGGACACGCCTACGCCAAGGGGCTGCGCACGGTGAAGACCTGCGTCGGCTCCGACTGGTGCCGCTTCGGGACCCAGGACTCCACCGGTCTCGGCATGCGGCTGGAGAAGTTCATGTGGGGGTCCTGGACCCCCGCCAAGGTCAAGCTCGCAGTGTCGGGCTGTCCTCGCAACTGCGCCGAGGCCACCTGCAAGGACGTCGGCGTGATCTGCGTCGATAGCGGCTACGAGATCCATGTGGGCGGCGCCGCGGGCCTGCATATCCGCGGAACCGAGATCCTCACCAAGGTCGCCACCGAGGAGGAGGCGATGTGGACCATCTGCGCCGTGGTGCAGCTCTACCGCGAGGAGGGCTGGTACCTGGAGCGGATCTACAAGTGGATGGACCGGGTCGGCCTCGACAGCATCAAGGCGGCGATCGCCGACCCTGACAACCGCCGGGCGCTCTACGACCGCTTCTCCTATTCGCAGCGCTTCTCCCGCATCGATCCCTGGGCGGAGCGAGTGGCGGGCCGTCACACCGAAGAGTTCAACCCGCTTAGCCGCCGCCTGGAGTTCGAACCTGCATGAACGCGCTCGTGAAGGAGCCCGCCATCCTCTGGACCGACGTGGGCGCCGTGACCGACGTCCCGCGCCGGGGCGCCCGTCGGGTCCCCAGCCCTCGGGGTGACATCGCCATCTTCCGCACCGGCGACGGCGCGGTCTTCGCCCTGATGGACAGGTGCCCGCACAAGGGCGGCCCCCTCAGCCAGGGGATCGTGCACGGCCAGTCGGTGACCTGCCCCCTGCACGGCCGGGTCATCGACCTGGCCACCGGCGAAGGGACCGGCGCCGACAAGGGTCACGGCTGCGCGCCGGTGGTTCCCCTGGAGGTGGTGGACGGCCGCCTGATGCTGGGCGTGGTCGGAGGCTAGGGCGTGGCCGACGGTTCCCTCGTCCCCGCCGTCAAGACCACCTGCCCCTATTGTGGTGTGGGCTGCGGCGTCTCGGGCGTGGTGGCCCAGGCGCGCAGCCTGGCGGTGAGCGGCGACGTCGCCCACCCGGCCAATGAAGGTAGGCTCTGTTCGAAGGGTTCGACGCTGGGGGCCACGGTGGGTCTGGAGGGCCGCCTGCTCAGCCCCATGATCGGCGAACGCGAGGTGGGTTGGAGCGAGGCCACCGGCCTGGTGGCCCGCAGATTCAGCCAGACCATCGCTCGCTATGGCCCGGACTCGGTGGCCTTCTACGTCTCGGGCCAGCTGCTGACCGAGGACTACTACGTCGCCAACAAGCTGATGAAGGGCTTCATCGGCTCGGGGAATATCGACACCAATTCGCGGCTTTGCATGGCCTCTGCGGTGGCGGCCCACAAGCAGGCCTTCGGCGCCGACCTGGCGCCCGGCTGCTACGAGGACCTCGACCTCGCAGACCTGGTGGTGTTCAGCGGCCACAATGCGGCCTGGACTCATCCGGTGCTGTTCCGGCGCATGGAGGCCCAACGCGCCCGGGGCCAGAAGCACGTGGTCATCGACCCGCGCCGCACCGACACCGCCGAGGTGGCCGACCTGCACTTGGCCCTCGCGCCGCAGATGGACGTGCGCCTGTGGAACGGCCTGCTGGCTGACCTCATCGGTCGCGGAGCCATCGACCGCAGCTTCATCGCTGAACACGTCAACGGCTTCGCCAGCGTGGAAGCCGAACTCGCCCAGGCCGACCAGTCGCCTGCCGCCGTGGCCGCCGACTGCGGGCTCGACCTGGCCGACCTTCAGACCTTCTTCCAGATGTTCGCCGACACGCCCAAGACGGTCAGCCTGTTCTCCATGGGCGCCAACCAGTCGGCCCAGGGCGTGGCCAAGGGGCTGGCGATCCTCAATGCGCACCTGGCGACCGGGCGGATCGGCAAGCCCGGCGCCTGCCCCTTCTCCATCACCGGCCAGCCCAACGCCATGGGCGGTCGCGAGACGGGCGGCATGGCCAACACCCTGGCCGGCCACATGGACTTCGCCCCGGACGACGTGGCCCGCGTGGCCCGCTTCTGGGGCGCGCCGAAGACCTCCCCCAAGCCCGGCCTCAAGGCGGTCGACATGTTCGAGGCCGTCCATGACGGGCGCATCAAGGCCATCTGGGTGATGGCCACCAATCCGGCCGTCAGCATGCCTGACGCAGGACGGGTGCGCGAGGCGCTGGCCAAGTGCCCCTTCGTCGTCGTCTCCGACTGCATGGCCGACACCGACACCATGGCCTTCGCTCACGTGAAGCTGCCGGCCCTGGCCTGGGGCGAGAAGGACGGCACGGTCACCAATTCCGAACGCCGAATCTCGCGCCAGCGGGCCCTGTTTCCCGCTCCCGGCCAGGCCAAGGCCGACTGGCGGATCATCGCCGAGGTGGCCGACGCCATGGGCTTTGGCGACGCCTTTTCCTGGGCGAGACCGGCCAGCGTCTTCCGCGAATGGACCCGGCTGACCGCCTTCGAGAACCTTTCCCGCACCCTGAACCTCTCGGGTCTCGTGGGCCTGTCCCAGGCGGACTATGACGAGTTGGCCCCCGTGCAGTGGCCGGTGGGCGCTGACCGCCTGGGCACGCCGCGGCTGTTCACCGATGGGCGTTTTCAGACGCCCGATGGCCGGGCCAACATGATGGCGGTGGCGTCCAAAGGGCCCGCCACCGCCTGTGATCCGGCCTTCCCCCTGTCGCTCAATACCGGCCGTATCCGTGACCAGTGGCACACCATGACCCGCACCGGCCTCGCCGCCGACCTGTGGCGCCATGCGCCGGAGCCCTTCGTGGAAATCCACCCCGAGGACGCCGCCGCCGTGGGGGTGACCGAGGGTGTCCTGACCCGCGTCCAGACGGTGCGCGGCGAGGCGGTGGCCATCGCCCGGATGACCGATCGTCAGCGGCGAGGCGGGATCTTCATGCCCATCCACTGGACCAAGGCCTACGCCCCGTCCGGCCGGTCCAACACGCTGATCGCGCCCAGTGTCGACGCCACCTCCGGCCAGCCCGAGTTCAAGCACACGCCGGCCCGGGTGCGGGCCTATCGCGAGACCTGGAAGGGCTTCCTGATCGACCGCAAGGGGTTCGCCTCGCCGCAGGGCGCGGACCTGATCTGGCGGCGCATCCCGCAGACCGCCTGCACGCTGCACGAGTTCGCCGGGCGCGGGGACGAGGACGAGCGCGAGGCCCTGCGTCGCTGGATCGGTGAGCCGGTGGGCGAGCTGCTGAGCTACGGCGACCCGGGCACAGGCGCGCGGCGAGACGCCTGGATCTCCGGCGATCGGCTGGAGCGGGTGTTGTTCATGGCCACCGGCGGCGCCCTGCCGCCCCGCGAATGGCTGGCGGATCTGTTCGAGCAGGAGGCGCTGCCGGCCGCCGCGCGGGCCACCCTGCTGTTCGGACGCCCGCCCGGCCCGGTGATCGACAAGGGCCCCACCGTCTGCGCCTGCCTGAAGGTGGGAACCCGCACCATTGACGACGCCGTCCGAGGCGGCGCCGCCACCGTCGAGGCCATCGGCGCGACGACGGGAGCCGGGACCAACTGCGGCTCCTGCCGCCCCGAGATCGCCCGACGTATCGCCGCCCTCAACATCCTCAAGGAGACCCAGGATGCCGCATGATCTCGGTCAGGTGCAGCTGGTGGGCGCGGGTCCCGGACCCGCCGACCTGATGACGGTGCGCGCCCTGCGGGCGGTCCAGGGCGCCCAGGCCCTGCTCTATGACGCCCTGGTCGGCGCCGATATCCTCGACCTGGCGCCGGCCAACTGTATCCGCATCCAGACCGGCAAGCGGGCGGGACGGACCAGCATGGCGCAGGACACGATCAACCGCCTGATGCTGCGCCTGACGCGGCGCGGCCTGAAGGTTGTTCGGCTGAAGGGGGGCGATCCCTCGATCTTCGGCCGGGTGGGGGAGGAGAGCGCGTTCCTGAAGTCCCACGGCGTGGCCGTGGAGATCGTGCCGGGCGTCACCACCGCCTGCGCGGGCGCCGCACAGTTCGACTTCCCCCTGACCCACCGCGGCCTGGCGCGCCGCGTGGTGTTCGCCACCGCCACCCTGACGGCGGGCAGGCTGGTGGCCGACTGGGACGGCGCGGGCGATCCGGAGACCACCCTGGCCATCTATATGGGCGGGGCCGCCGCTGAGCAGATCCGCGCCCGGCTGATCGCGGCGGGCCGCGCGTCCACCACGCCGGTGGCGGTGATGGAGAATGTCGGGAGCCCCGATGCGCGGTTCAGCAGCGGGTCGCTTGAGTGCCTGCCGGCCCTGGCCGCGGCCACCGGCGCGGGACCGGTGATGATCGTGGTGGGCGATGTCACCGCCCTGGCGCCCGGCGCCTTCCTGCAGGCGCAGCAAGAAAACGTCCAAGCCCTGCGCGCTTGACCGTCAGGGCAAAGCTGGAACATGCTTTCAGGACCGCACCCAAGCTGCGGGCCTGGAGGTGTCTCATTTCGCACGCTGACCTGGTCGCGCGCGACGCGCCGGCGATCCGCCGATGAGGACCACCCACGGCCGTAGCTTCACCCACGACATCGTCCAGCGCCTGGGCCAGGAGATCGTCTGCGGCGTCTATGGCGCGCAGAACCCGTTCCCCATCGAGGCCGAGCTGTGCAAGCGCCTGGGGGTGAGCCGTAGCGTGCTGCGCGAGGCGGTCAAGATGCTGACCACCAAGGGCCTGCTCAACGCCCGTCCGCGCCAGGGCACCTGGGTGGAGCCGGAGACCAACTGGAACCTGCTGGATCCCGACGTGCTGCGCTGGTTCCTGCAGCGCAAGTTCTCGCCGACCCTGCTGCTGGAGTTCACCCAGGTTCGCCTCGCCATCGAGCCCATGGCCGCTTCCATGGCCGCGCGCCTGGCCAGCGACGAGGCCAAGGCCGCGATCATCGCGGGGCTGGATCGCATGAAGGCCGCCGAGCGGGGCGAGGATGATCCGCTGGAGTCCGACATCGCCTTCCACGTCGCTATCCTGCGGGCCAGCGGCAACCGCTTCCTGGCCCAGATGCGCGACCTGATCGACGTCGCCCTGCGCACCTCCATCCGCCTGACCAACCGGCGCAAGGGCGTCCGTCTGGCGAGCATCGCCGACCACCAGAAGGTCTCCGACGCCATCCTGGCCGGCGACGCCGAGGGCGCCAGCCGGGCGATGCGCGAGCTGATGCTGGAGGCCCTGGTGCTGATCGAGCAGGACGCCGCAGCGGGGGTGGCCGCGGGCGCCTAGAGCGCGACCTCAGGCCTCAGCGGCCTGGATCAGGACGAACCGGCCTGCATGGCGGCCAACTGCTCGGGCGTGATGCTGGCCATCTGGGTCGGGGTGAAGGCGTCGATCTGGGTGCCGTTCAGGGCCATCAGTTCGCGGGGCGTCAGGGCGCTGATGCTGGTGATCGAGAGGCTAGCCACCTGGGTGACGGTCAGGCCCACCAGCTGCCGGTCCGTGAAGGACGACATCATCGTCGCGTTCAGGCTGTTGAGCTGGGTAGGTGTCAGCGATCCCACCTGGGTCGAGGTCAGGGCCTCGAACTGGGTGGGTTCGAAGCTGTTGAGGTCGGTGGACTCCAGGTTGGCGATCTGGGTCCCGCTGAAGGAGGCCACCTGGGTCTCGGTCAGCGCATCGAACTGGCTCTCACTCAAGGCCCGCAGCTGCATTCGCACCAGGCCGCTGAGCTGGGTGACCGTCATGGCCGCCAGTCCGGCGGCGGTGAGATAGCCGATTTCCGTGGTGGTGAGCGCCCCGATCTGCTCGGTGGTCAGGCCGCCGAGCTGGGTCAGGGTCATCTGGGTGATCTGTTCCTCGGTCAGGCCGGTGATCCCGGCGGCCGACAGGGCCTGGATCTGGGTCGGGGTCAGCGCGGCGAACCCGGTGGAGGTCAGGGCCGCGATCTGGGTGGGCGTCAGGCTGCGCACGTCCGAGGCGTCCAACAGGCCGACCTGGGTGGTCCCCAGCCCCGCCACCTGGGTGGTGGAGAGCGCGCGGACCTGTTCCGGCGTCAGGGCCGCGAACTGGGTCGAGGTCAGGCCGGTGATGTCCTCGGTCGACAGGCCGGAGATGGCGCCGGCCGAAAGGGCGGCGACCTCGGTGGCGGTGAAGGCGGCGATCTGGGTCGCCGACAGGGCCGGGATCTGATCGGCGGTCAGGCCCGACACGCCGCTCGCCGACAGGGCCGCGATATGGGTGGTGGTCATCGCCGCGATCTGGGTGGGAGTCAGGCTGGCGACGTGGGTGGCGGTCAGGCCACTGATCTCGGTGGCCGTCAGGTCGGCGAGCTGGGTCTGGCTCAGCGTCGCGAACTGGGTCGAGGTCAGGGCGCCGATCTGGGTGGCGGTGAAGCTGGTGAGCTGGGTCCTCGTCAGGCCCGCGATCTCGGTCGAGGTCAGGCCGGTGATGCCCGTCGTCGACATGGCGGCCAGCTGGGTGGGGCTGAGGGCGGCGAACTGGGTCGGGGTCAGGGCCGCGATGTGGGTCGGGGTCAAGCCGCCGACCTCAGCCGGCGTCAGGGCCGCCACCTGGGCCGCGGTCAGCGACGCCACCTGAGTGGGGGTGAAGGCTCCCACCTGGGTGGGGGTCAGGCTGCCGAACTGGGTGAGGCTGAGGCCCGCGATCTCGGTGGGGGTGAGGCCGACGATGCTGGTGGTGGAGATGGCGGCGATCTGACCCGGGGTCATCGCAGCCAACTGTTCCTTCGAGAGTCCGGCGATCTGGGTGGCCGTCAGCCCCGAGACCGCTGTGGCGGTCAAGGCGGCGATCTCGGTGGGGGTGAAGGCCGCCATCTGGGTGGCGTTCAGGGCGGCCACCTGGGTGTCGGCCAGCCCGGCGACCCCTGAGACCGACAGGGCCGCGATCTGGGCGGCCGTCATGGCCTGCACATCCGCGGCGGTCAGGGCGGCGACCTGGGTGGCGGCCAGGGCCGAGACCTGGGTGGTGGTGAAGGCTGCGACACTCTCCGGCGCCAGGCCCGAGATGGCTGTGGTGGACAGTCCGGCGATCTGCTTGGCGCTCAGGCCGCGAAGCTGTGTGGCGTCGAACCCGTCGACCTGATCGTCCGACAGGGCGCCCATCTGGGTGGCGCTGAGCGCGGCGACCTGGGTCGTGGTGAGCGCGCCGATATCTGCGGCGCTCAGGCCCGTGACCGCGCTGGCGCTGAGCGCGGCGATCTGCGTCGCCGCCAGCCCGGCGATCTGCCCGTCAGTCATGGCCGCCACCTGGGTCGAGGTCAGGCCGCCGACGCTGGCCGCCTTCAGGGCGTCAATCTGGGTGTCGGTCAGGGCCGCGACCTGCGTCGGGGTCAGGCCGCCCACCGCCGTAGCGCTGAGCGCCGCGATCTGCGAGGGCGTCAGGGCGGCGATCTGCTCATTGGAGAGGGCGCCGAGGTTGGTGGCGTTGAGGCCCGCCACCTGCCTGGTGGTCAGGTTGTCCAGCTGCGAGGCCGAGAAGCCCTGCAGCTGCTCGGCCGAGAGCGCCGCCAGCTGCGTGGCCGACAGGGCGGCGATCTGGCTGTCCGTCAGGGCTCCGATCTCGGCGGCGGTCAGGCCGGCCATCGCCGTGGTGGTCAGGGCGCCGATCTGGCTGGCTTCCAGGCTGGCAATCTGCGCCTCGCTCATGGCGGCGACCTGGGCGTCAGTGAAGCCGGCGATCCCGGTGGTCTTGAAGGCGTCCAGCTGGGTGGTGGTCAGGGCCTCGACCTGCTCGACGCTCAACCCGCCGATGGCGGCCGAGGTCAGGGAACCGATCTGGCTAGCCGAGAGGGCGGCGAACTGGGAGACGCTGAGGGCGCCCAGGGAGGTGGCGGTGAGGCCCTTGAGCTGGAGGGCGGTGAAGCCCGCGATCTGGGTGGTGGTCAGGGCCTGGATCTGATCGCCGGACAAGGCTTGAATCTGGGCGGCCACCATCGCCCCGATCTGGGTGGGGGCCAGGCCCGCGATGTCCCCGGGGGTGAGGCCGGCGAGGGCCGTCGTGCTCAGGGCCGCCACCTGGGTGGTGTGCAGGGCCGCGATCTGGTCGGTGGTGAGGGCTCCGGCCTGTTCCTGGGTGAACGCCCTGACCTGGGCGACGCTCAAGGTCTGGATCTGGGTGGTCGATAGCGCCCCGAGCTGCTCCGAAGAGAAGGCCGCCAGTGTGGTGGCCGCCAAGCCCTTGATCTGGGTGGCGGTCAGCGCCGCGACGTCGGTGGTGGACAGGGCCGCCATGGCCGTGGCCGAAAGGCCGGTGAGCTGCGCCGCCGTGAGGCCGGCCAGCTGCTCGGACGTCATGTCGTCGATCTCGTCGCCGGTGAAGCCCCTGATCTGGTTGGCGGTCAGGGCCGCCATCTGAGTGGCCGAGAAGGTGGCGAACTGACTGGCGGTGAGGGCCGCCAGGGCCTCGCTGGTCAGGCCTCGCATCTGGGTGGCGCCCAGGGCGCCGAGCTGGGTGGTCGACAGGACCGCGACCTGCTCCTCCGACAGCGCCCCCACCTGAGCCGTGGACAGGCCCGCCAGGTGGCTGGTGCTCAGGCCCGCCACCTCGTCGAGGGTCAAGCCGCCGATGACGTTGGCCGACAGGGCCGCCACCTGGGTCTCCGACAGGGCGGCGAACTGGGCAGTGGTCAGGGACGCCGCCTCGGTGGTGGTGAACCCCTTGAGCTGGGCGGTGGTGAGGGCCTGAAGCTGGGTGCTCGACAGCGCGCCGATCTGCTCAGGCGTCAACGAGCCGAGGCTGGTGGCGGTGAGGCCGCGGATTTGGGTGGTGGTTAGCGCCGCGATCTGCTGCTGGGTGAAGGCCGCCACCTGGGTTCCCGACAGGGACGCCAGTTCCGGGGCCGTCAGGGCGGTGAGCTGGGTGTCGGCCAGGCCAGCGATCTGGGTGTCGCCCAGGGCCTGGAGCTGCGAGACCGACAGCCTGGTGATCTGAGTGATGGTGAGCGCTCCCAGCTGTTCGGTGCGCAGCTGGGCCATATTGGTGGCGGTGAGGCCCGTGAAAGCGCCCGGTGTCATGGCGGCGAGCTGGGTGGAGGCCAGGGCCTCGACCTGGGCGGAGGTGAAGGCGGCGATCTGAGTGGCCGCCATGCCACCCACCTGGGTGGTGCTCAGACCGGCCACCTGGGCGGAGGTCAGGGCCTGGACTTGGCCCGCGCCAAGCGCCGCGATCTGGGTGGTGGAGAAGGCCGCCATCTGCTCGGCGGTCAGGGTGCTCAGGTCGGCGGCCGCGATACCCTTCATCTGCAGTGCGCTCAGCATGGCGAGCTGGGTCACCTGTAGGCCGGCCGCCTGGGTGGGGGAGAGGCTGCCGATCTGGCCAGCGCTAAGGGCTCGCACCTGGGTGGTCGTCAGGGCGCCTATATCTGTCTCGGTCAGGCTGGTGATCGCCGTGACCGAAAGGTTGGCCACCTGGACGCTGCTCAGCGCCGCCAACTGGTCTGAGGTCAGGGCGCCGGCCCCGGTGGCCGTCAGGCCCCGCACTTGGGTGGCGGTGAGCGCCCCGACCTGGCTCACCGACATGGCCTGGACCTGGGCTTCGGACAGGGCGCCGACGGCGGCGGCTGACAGGCCCCGGACCTGGGTGGTGGTCAGGGCCGCGATCTGGGTTTCGCTGAACGCCGCCACCTGGGTGGGGGTGAGCCCCGCCATCCCGCCGGCGGTCAGCGCGGCCAGTTGGGTGTCGGCCAGGGCGGGAATCTGGGTCGCCGTCAGCCCGCGCACCTGCATGGCCGATAGCTTGCTGATCTGGCCCGAGCTCAGGGCGCCCAACTGCTCGGTGCTCAGGCCAGCCATATTGGCCGCCGTGAGGCCGGAGAGGCCGGCGACCGTCAGATCGGGAATCTGGGTGACCGTGAAAGCGCCGATCTGGGTCGGTGTCATCGCCGTCATCTGGGCGGCGGTGAGCCCCTTGATCTGGGTCGTGGTGAGCGAAGCGAGCTGCTCGGGGCTCAGCGCCTGAATCTGGGTGGCGTTGAAAGCTCCCGTCTGGAGGGTGCTCAGGGCGCCGAGCTGGGCGGCGTCCAGGGAGGCGGTGTCGGCTGCGTCGAAGCCTCGCAGCTGGGTCACCGAAAGCGCCGCCATCTGGCCGGCGGACAGGCCATCGATCTGATCGGCGGAGAGCGCGCCCACGGCCACCGGAGAGAGGCCCTTGATCTGGGTGGTGGCGAGCGCCGCGACTTGGGCCTGGGTGAAGGCCGCAGCCTGGCTGGCTGTGAAGGCCGCCATCCCGGCGGTGGTGACGGCGGAGAGCTGGGCGTCGGCCAAGCCTGCCACTTGGCTCGCGGTCAGGCCGCGGACCTGCGGGGTCGACAGACGCCCCATCTGGGTGGGCGTCAGGGCGCCAAGCTGTTCGCTGCTGAAGCTGGCGATATCGGCGCCGGTGAAGCCCAGGAAGCCGCCGGCGGATATGGCGGGAATCTGTTCGGGCGTCAGGGCGCTGACCTGGGTGGCGGTCATCGCCTCCAGTCCGGCTGCGGTCAGGCCCTTGACCTGGGTGGTGCTGAGCGCCGCGACCTGTGTGGTGCTGAGGGCCTTGATCTGGGTCGGGGTAAGGGCGCCCACCTGGCCCGCGCTCAAGGCGGCGAACTGCTGATCGTCGAGACCCGCGACCTCGGTGGCCGTGAAGCCCCGGATCTGGGTGGCGCTCATCGCCGCGATCTGGGTGGCGGAGAAGGCGTCGACCTGGTCCGCGGTCGCCGCTGAGAGTTCGCGAGCGGTAAGGCCCCGGATCTGGGTCGTGGTGAAGGCCGCGATGTCCTCGGCTTCAAAGCCCTGGAACTGGGTCCCGTTGAACGCCGCCAGCTGGGCGGCGCTGAAGACGATCTGACTGGTGGACAGCGCCCGGATCTGGGTGGCCGCCAGCGCGGTCACCTGCTTGGTGGACAGGGCCTGAAGCTGTTCGCCCGACAGGGCCTCCATACCCGTCGCCGTCAGGGCGCCGATCTGGCTGAAGCTCAGCGCCGCCATGTCGGCGCGGGTCAGGGCCTCCAGTTCCTGCCGCGACAGGCCGGCGATCTGGGCCGGGGTGTAGGAGGAGACAATGGAGGTCATGCTGCGGGTCCCGCCCCGGCGGACAAGACGCGGCGAGGGGCGCCATGGCGCGCCGTGCGGTCCTTCTGTCTGCCGTGTCCCTGCATGCGAGCCCTTACGCGGGCGTCGCGACCGCGCCCGTTAACCGTGGTTGCAAGGGCTGTGCCTGTCCGACCGCCATGAGAGAAATCGTTCAAAAACAATCGAATACGTGGAATGTCGCAGCCTTGGCCGTGGCAGGATTTGCCGACCTCCGCAGTTTTTTCCCAACGACAGGTTGCGGTCCGAAGTCCGGTTCAATCGCCCGCGGTTGCGGATTGCCGTTGCGTCATCGCGCAGGGTTCCGGAAGATGACGCCGAACCGGCTGCTCAATGCCGGGCGGGGAGAATGGATATGAGCCAGGCTTCGGTTGGCGATCTGGAATCGCGCCTGAACGCGGCGATCGAGGTCGGGATGGCGCCCGCCGTCTGGGCGCAGGTGCAGCCCGACAAGGTGGCGGTCCATGAGCTGAACGGCCGCACGCGGACCTTCGCTGACCTCAACGCCAACGCCAACCGGATCGCCCGCCTGCTGCGGGAGCAGGGGCTGGGTCCCGGGGACTCCATCGCCCTGTTGTGCTCCAACCGGGTGGAGTTCGCCGACGTGTTGTTCGCCGCCCTGCGGGTGGGGGTGCGCATGAGCCCGGTAAACTGGCACCTGACCGCCGACGAGATCGCCTACATCATCGAAAACTGCGAGGCCAAGGCCCTGTTCGCCGACGCTGATGTGGCCACCGCGGTGGCGGCGGCCGGCCAGTGCCCGAACCTGGGGCTGAAGGTGGCCATCGGTGGGGACCTGCCGAGCTTCGTCAGGTACGAGGCGGCCCTGGCCCGGTTCTCCCCCGTCGACATCGACGATCCTGTGCGCGGCTACACCATGCTCTACTCGTCAGGCACCACCGGGCGGCCCAAGGGGGTGCACAAGCCGCAGGCGGTCGTGCCGGGCCATGACAAGACCTATGACCGCGAGACCGACATCCACCTCTGCACCGGCCCGGCCTATCACGCCGCGCCCCTGGCTGGAGATGTGCGCCGCGCCCTGACCAACGGGGTGCCCACCGTGCTGATGGATAAGTGGGAGTCCGAACTGGTCCTGAAGACCATCGAGGACTTCAAGATCACGCGGGGCCACTTCGTGCCGATCATGTTCCAGCGCCTGCTGGCCCTGCCGGAGGAGGTGAGGGGGCGCTACGACCTCAGCTCCCTGCGCAAGATCACCCATGGCGCGGCGCCGTGTCCGCCCGAGGTGAAACACGCCATCATCGCCTGGTGGGGGCCGGTGCTGAACGAATACTACGCCGGTTCCGAGGGTGGCGTCGGCTTTGTGGTGAGCTCCGAGGAATGGCTGAGGAAGCCGGGCACGGTGGGCAAACGGCCCGCGCCGCACGCCGCGCGCATCCTGGACGAGGCCGGCGAGGAATGTCCTGTCGGTGTCGCCGGCGCCATCTATATGCGCCTCGATATCCAGGGGGGATTCGACTACTTCAAGGACGACGCCAAGACCGAGGCCAACCGCCGCGACGGCTATTTCACAATGGGTGACATCGGCTATTTCGACGAGGACGACTACCTGTTCCTCACCGGCCGCAACGCCGAGACCATCATCGCCGGCGGGGTCAATATCTACCCGCAGGAGGTGGACAACGAGCTGATCAAGCACCCGGCCGTCGAGGACACCTGCACGGTGGGCGTGCCCCACGACGAACGCGGCGAGGAGGTTCGCGCGGTGATCCAGCTCAAGGCCGGCTATGAGCCCAGCGAGGCCCTGAAGCAGGAGATTCTGGCCTTCGCCCACGCCAATCTGGCCAAGTTCAAGATCCCCCGCCAGATCGACTTCGCCACCAGCCTGCCGCGTTCCGAGGCCGGCAAGATCCAGCGGAACAAGGTTCGCGCGCCCTACTGGGAGGGCCGCGCCCGGGCGATCTAGGCGTCAGTTCCGCTTGCGCAGCGGGCGCACGAAGCCTGCGTCCTGCTCATCGAAACCCGTCGCCTGGCAAAAGGCGCGCAGGCCTGCCTGGCCCTCGGGAACCGATATGTGCAGCTCGCCACAGCCGGCGCTTCGGGCCGCCTGGGAGGCGGCCTTCAACAACAGCCGTCCGATCCCGCGGCGACGCGCGTCGGGTCCGACCACCAAGGTGCTGACGAAGGCGCAGGGGAGATCGGCCAGCAGGGTCTGGCGGGCGTGGAAGACGATGAGCCCGCTGGGCGGCCCCCACTCGATGGCCAGCAGGATCGTGGCGCGCTCAGCCTTCAGCCGCTCCAGCCGCGCGGCCAAGGCGGCGGCGGCCAACAGCCCCGCCGCCTGCAGCAGTTCTGTGATCCCCGGCGCGTCGACGCTGTCGGCGGCGCGGATCTCGAGGCCATAGCGACTTGCCAAGCGGCTTCACCCCGAATGGAGACGACAGCGGTGGGCGGCCAATCCGCACCCGCGGCGGGGTTCTACCCTCTTGATCTCAGGTCCGCAGCCGCCGGCAGGGCAGATAATCCCGCCCCGCCCATGATCGATTAATCCTCACACGCTAAACGGGTCACGAGGATTCCGGCAGGATTGGCGACCATATGACGGTCAAGAGCGGCTTCGAAGCCCCGGCGCGCCGGTGGTCGATCTCGAACGCCGTCGCTATTCCGGCGTCCGTCGCCCTGTTGACGGTGGGGCTTTCGGGGGGCGTCGCAGGGACCCTGCACCCCGCCGCAGCGACCGCCCTGCTCGCCGGAGGCGCGATCCTCCTCGCCCGGGTCGTCAGCCAGGTCGTGCTGGCCGAGCGGCTGGCGGCGCGGCTGTTCGAGGGTGGCTCCACACGCAGCCTGCCCCATCTGCTCAGGGAGCTGGGACACCGCTTCGACGCGCTCAAGCATCGCGCCGCCAACATCCATCCCACCACCGGCATGCCGACCCGCGAGCCCCTGGCGGAGGAAATCCACGCCGACATCGCGCACGACTGCGGCCCGAGGCTGCTGGGCGCGATCCGGTTCGCCGACTTCGACCGCCTCGCGGCCTTCGACCTGGCCGCCGCCAACTCGGCCCTGAAGCGCTTCGCCCTGCGGCTCACCGCGGCCACCAGCGCCGCCCACGTCATCGCCCAGATCGACCGCGACTGCTTCGCCGTCTGGTTCCGCGGCCCCCCCGACCTGGAGGCCTCGTCGAGGGAATTCCGCGCGATCGTCTATGTCGCCGGCCAGGAACTGGCGGATGGCGCGACCCTGCTCACCCCCACCGTGGAGGCCGGGGCGGTCAGTTTCCCCCGCGACGGGAACGACGCGGGCCAGCTTCTGCTGCGGGTCACCGCCGGCCTGGCGCGGCCCGAGACTTCCCGGACCGGCGACCTCACCCTGCCCGAGCCGCCTTCGGCCGAGATCGCGCGGGAGGCCTTCACCCTGGAGCAGGGCCTGACCCGGGCGATCGCCGACGATCAGCTCACCATGGTCTTCCAGCCCGTGGTGGACCTGGCGGCGGGTCGGATTATCGGGGCCGAGGCGCTGCTGCGCTGGGATCACCCCAGCCTGGGTCCGATCTCGCCGGCGCGCTTCATCCCCATCGTCGAGCGGATGGGCCTCAGCGACAGCTATGGCCTCTGGGTCCTGAACGCCGCGTGCCGCGAGGCCCGGCTGTGGCAGGACGAGGGGCTGGCCGATCTCAAGGTGGCGGTGAACCTGTCGGCCCGTCAGCTGCTGGATCCTGGCCTGGTGGGGAAGGTGGAGCGGACCCTCAAGCGCCATGGCCTCAGCCCCCGGGCCTTGGAGTTGGAGCTTACCGAGACGGCCACCATGGCCGACGCCACCGGCACCCTGCGCCTGTTCGGCGACCTGCGAGCCATGGGGGTCAGCCTGGCCATCGACGACTTCGGCAGCGGCTACTCTAGCCTGAGCTACCTCAAGAACCTGCCCTTCGACAAACTGAAGATCGACCGGGAATTCGTCACCCAGATAGAGAGCCGGCGCGACAGCCGCGCCATCTGTAAGGCCCTGATCGAGCTCGGCCGGGGTCTCGACCTGCTGATCCTGGCCGAGGGCGTCGAGACCGCCGAGGAGGTCCAGACCCTGCATGACCTCGGATGCAACGTTTTCCAGGGTTATTACTTTTCCAAGCCTCTGACCGGCGAAGCCTTCCGCCGTCTGGTCCGCGATCCCCCCGCCTGGCGCGTCGCCGCGCCCCGTCCACGCCTGAAAGCCGCCGAAAGCCGCCGCTCCGCATGACCCGCTCCCCGATGCTCCCCCTCGTGCTGCTCGCCGCGGCCCTGGCGCTCAGCGCCTGCGCGAGCGGCCCCACCGCCGCCACGCCCGACTCGGCGACCGACCCGGCGCGCGGCTATGGCAAGATGGCGCCCATCCCCAACCCCGACGGCTCCAGGCCCGCGGCCGCTCCGCGTCCGGCCGCCCCTCGCCCGTCGCCCCAGGCGCCGGTGGCGAAGCCCGCCGCCCCCCGCCCCGCCGCCCCTGACGTCACCCCCAAGCCGGGGGCCAATGCAGCCCGCGCCGCCCAGCTGCGCGCCCAGGGGCTGGAGCAGCTCAATCGCGGGGCCATCGACCGGGCCGTGGCCCTGTTGTCCCAGGCAAGCCAGCTGGATCCGGGCAATGCGCTGATCCAGCGCGACCTGGCCCGCGCGGTCCGCATCCGCGGCGCCGTGCGCGCCAAGCCCTGATTCGGCCAACCACCCCTTAACGACTCCGCCTTAGGTTGCTGGCGAAGAGCCATGCGCCCCTGGCGTCAGGCGGAGGGTTAAGCGGAATGCGCCTGATCGGTCGTTACGAGCTTCGCGAACGCATTGGCGAGGGCGCCATGGCGGAGGTCTGGCGCGCCCATGATCCCAGCATCGACCGGGTGCTGGCCATCAAGCTGCTGAAGCAGGAATACCGGCGCAATGCCGAATATGCGATGCGCTTCCTGCGGGAGGCCAAGGCCGCCGGCGCGCTGGCCCACCCGTCCATCGTTACGATCTACGACGTCGGCGAGGCCGACGGATATCCCTACATCGCCATGGAGCTGCTGGAGGGGGAGTCCCTCGACCAGGTGCTGGCTCGGGAAGGCCAGCTCTCCGGCGACCGCGTCCTGGCCATCGGCGGCCAGCTGGCCGCGGCCCTGAGCTACGCCCACCTGTCGGGCGTCGTGCACCGGGACATCAAGCCCTCCAACATCATGCTGGGCCGGGACGGAACCTCCATCAAGATCCTCGACTTCGGGATCGCCCGGGTCGCCGAGGACGCCGCCTTCACGGATCAGGAACACGTCCGCACCCAGATCGGCCAGGTGCTGGGCACGCCGCGCTACATGAGTCCCGAGCAGGCCCTGGGCCAGGTGGTGGACGGCCGCTCCGACCTGTTCTCGGTGGGGGTGGTGCTATACGAGCTGATCACCGGCAAGCAGGCCTTTTCCGGGACCAGCGCCGCGACGCTCGCCCTCCAGATCACCCAGCAGAACCCGCCCTCCATCGCCACCGTGGAGCCGGGCTGCCCCGGCGGCCTGCGCTTCATCGTCGAGAAGCTGCTGGCCAAACGTCCCGAGCGGCGGTTCGCCGACGGCGCGGAACTGGCCCGCGCCCTGGCCCGCGAGGCCAAGGCCTATGAAGCCGTGCACGCCGAGGACTCGGCGCGCCGTAAGTACCTGCCCCTGCAGATCCGCTTGACCCTGGGCATGGTGGCGGTCACCGCGATCGCCCTGGCCATCAGCGTCAGCGCCGTGCTCGATCGCCAGTACCGCGCCATGGAGCGCATGGCGCTGGCGTCGGGCTCCTCGATCTCGGCCTTCGTGGCCAGCAACGCCGCCCTGCCGTCGGTGGAGAACTCGGCCGCCCTGCCGATGGAGCAGGACTGGACCCCGATCCAGGCCTTCATCGCCGCCGCCGCCAAGGACCAGTCCGTACGCTGGATGACCATGGTGGACGCCGAGGGGATCATCCGGGGCGCCAGCGATCCCAAGCTGCTGGGCGCCCGCTATCGCCCGCCCGTGGGTGAGGTGGTGGTGCAGCGCAACCGCCACGTGACGGTGACTGACATCAAGCTGGATGACGGACGCGACGGCTTCCGCTTCGTCCATCCCATCCTCTATGCCGACCGCAAGTTCGGCATGATCGAGGTCAGCATCAGTAAGGCCGAGCTGCAGGCCGCCGCCGACACCTCGCGCAACCTGATGCTGGCGCTCAGCACCCTGATCCTGCTGGTGGTGGGGATGATCAGCTTCACCCTGGCCAAGATGCTGGCCGCCCCCGTGCGCCGCCTGAAGCAGGCCCTGCGGGACGCCACCATGGGCGACCTGGATTTCCGCATCTCCCACGGCCGCAAGGATGAGTTCGGCGAGCTCTTCGACGGCTTCAACCTGTTCGCCACCGCGGTGCAGGAACGTCTGGAGGCGGCCGAGCGCCCCTCGGGCGGCCCGCGCGCCCTGGACGAGACCCGCATCGCGCCGACGGTCGCCGAGGCGCAGCCCAAGCCCGCGCCGGTCCAGCCCTCCAGCGCCGTGGGCACGCCCTTCGATCCCGCCTGGCCGCGACGCTCAGCGTAGGGGGGACGATGTACATCTGTCGCCTGTTCCACAAGGATCAGCCCTTCGAGCAGATCGAGGGGCGGCTGATCGCCGACCTTCCGGTCACCATCGGCCGTGACGTCTCGGCCGACTGGGCCCTGCCCGATCCCGACGGCACGCTGTCGCGTCTGCACTGCAGCCTGGAGATGGTCGACGGCCGGCTGCTGCTGAAGGACACCAGCACCAACGGGACCTTCCTGGCCGACGGTGCGCGCGCGCCGCGCGACCTGCCGGTGGAGATAAGCGCCCGCCAGAGCCTGCGGCTGGGCGCCTTCACCATCCTGGTGGAGGAGGCGCCCAACGACGAGGTCGCCGACGCCGGCCTGGCCACGACCCTGCACGCGCCCCTGGCGGCCCAGGTGACTCCCCTGCCGGCCACCTGGACCGACCCGCCGGCCGCGCCGTCGCCCCATCGCGACGCCTCCCTGCTGGAAGCCTTCTGCGACGGCGCCAAGCTGGACGCCTCAGCCCTCTCTTCGGAGGACCCCACCGACCTCATGCGGCGGTTGGGGGCCATCTACCAACAGACGGTGATCGGCCTGGCCACGCTGATGGCCGATCGCGCCCGCTTCAAGGGCGACCACGAGCTGGAGCGCACCACCATCCGGGCGGCCCAGAACAACCCGTTCAAGTGGGCGCCCACCCGCAAGGTGGCGCAGGACCTGCTGACCGGCGGCGACGCGGCCTTCCTGTCGGACGCAGAGGCGGTGCGCGCCTCCTTCGAGGATCTGAACCAGCACCTCGCGGCCCTGGCCCGGGGCGCGGACGCCGCGGCCGAGGTCGTCCTGCAGAGCTTCGCGCCGGAGACCATCGAAGCGGAAGCCAAGTCGCAAGGCTCCATGCTTCGCAGCCGCCAGGCCGTATGCTGGGACATCCACAATCGCCGCCACGCGGCCCTCACCAGCCGCGCCGAGGGAACTCAGGACGACGCCCTGCGGCGCGCCTTCGCCGAGGCCTACAGCCGCGCGACGGACCCCGAGGCCCGGTGAGCGCCCTGGCCCAATCGCCGGAAGCCTCGCCCCTGAGATTCCGCTCAGTTTCCCGCAGCCACGCCGGCCGCCGGCGCACGGTCAACGAAGACCGCCTGCTGGAGTGCGGGGCCCAAACCCTGTGGGCCGTGGCCGACGGCATGGGCGGGCACCAGGCCGGCGATGTCGCCGCCAGCCGGCTGATCGAAGCCCTGTCCCACGTGGAGCACGGCGCCTCGGGCTATGCCTGCATCGCCGACATCGAGGGCGAGGTGCGCCGGGTGAACGCCGAGCTGTTCGCCGAACAGGCGGCCTCGGGCGCGACCAGCGGATCGACGGTGGTGACCCTGCTGGCCCATGAGGGCCACTATGCCTGCCTCTGGGCCGGCGACAGCCGCGCCTATCACCTGCGGCAAGGGACAGTGTCGGCGATCACCCGCGACCACAGCGTGGTGCAGGAACTGGTGGACGGGGGCGCCTTGCCCGAGGCCCGCCGCAAATCCCATCCCAGCGCCCACGTCATCACCCGCGCGGTGGGATCTGCGCCCTCCATCGACCTGGACCGCCGCTTCGCTCCCATCCAGGCCGGCGACCTCTTTGTGCTGTGTTCCGATGGCCTGACCGCCTGCGTCACCGAGGACGAGCTGGCGGGGATCGACCGCCACGACCTGGCCGCCTCGGCCGACTGGCTGCTGGCGACGACCCTGGCCCGTCAGGCACCGGACAATGTGAGCTTTATCCTCATCGCCGCCGACTGATCAGCCGGTGGGCGGCATAGATCACCGGCACGGCCAGGCCCGCGATCCAGTGCGCGAGGAGGAATTCGCATTATCAACACAATGGCGAGCGGTTCGCATTATCGGGTGCGAGCGCGTGGCATTTGCGCGACATCGGTGACGGCCGGACTTAACCCAGCTCGAGGCGGGGCTCAGGGGTGGAGGGGGGCGACGGCCTCGGTTTCCGGAGCGACGTCGACCTCGACCTTCAGGGTCTGGACCCCGGGGGCCAGGATGATGCCGTCGATGGGCGCGACGTCGGAATAGTCGCGGCCCACCGCCAGCACGATATGGTCGTTCTGGGTGAGAATCGCGTTGGTGGGATCCAGGCCGACCCAGCCGGCGACGTCCCCACACCAGAGCGACACCCAGGCGTGGGTGGCGTCGGCGCCCTCCAGCCGGGGACGGCCGGGGGGCGGGATCGTTCGGAGATAGCCGCTGACATAGGCGGCCGGCAAGCCCAGGCCGCGCAGGCCCGCGATCATGATGTGGGCGAAGTCCTGGCAGACCCCGTGGCGCGCGGCGAAGGCTTCGGGGGCCGGGGTGGAGACCGTCGTGGCTTCCGGGTCGTAGACGAACTCGGCGTGCATCCGGGTCATCAACTCAGCCGCCGCCTCCAGGATGGGCCGGCCGGCGGGGAAGCTCTCGCGGGCATACTCGGTGATCGCCGGGGTGATGGGGGTGCGGCGGGTTGGATAGAGGAAGGTCGCCGGGCCATCGGGGCTCAGGGCGCGGCTCCTATAGGCCTGATCCCGGATCTGCGACCATGGGGGGGTGGCGGCCGGCTGCGGCGGGGGCGGCGCGTGGACGTCGATCCGGGAGCGGCCCTCGATGATCAACTCACGGTGCGGGTTGTCGAGGACCACGGTCAGGGTCTTCTCGCCGAAGGGGCCGACAGCTTCGTGGCTGGTGGACGGCTTGGGGGTGACCGACACTGTGCTGCTCAGGACGGTTTGGGAGGCCGAAGACAGTGGGGTAAGGCGCAGCACGCAGCGGGCGAAGGTCACCGGGTCTTCGTAGGTGTAGGTGGTGCGATGGCGCAGGCCGTAGATCACGCCAAGGCCGACAGCTTCAGGGTGGGGACCGCATTGGCGCCCTGCAGGAAGTAACGGTCGGCCACCGCGCCGGAGAGGTCCATGAGCGCGCGCTCGAACGCCAGCATCTTGGCGGTGGTGAGGTTGCGGGCGTCGGCGGTCTCGATCTCGGTGGCCAGCGGCAGCAGGATGCGGCTGGGTTCCTCCAGCATGCCGTCGTCCAGCAGCGAGGGCAGGACCGCCAGGTGGTCCTTGAGGGTCTGGGCCTGGAAGGCCAGGGACCGGGTGTTGTACGGATCGAGCAGCAGCATGTCGCGCACCGGCGTCAAGGCCAGGCCCACCAGGTAGCGGGCCCGGTAGGTGATCTGGCTGTCGGCGAGGTCGAGCAAGAGGTCCAGGTCATCGGTGGTGGCCTCATCGGGCGCCAGGGTGTGGGCCAGGCGGCAGGTGTTGATGCCGCGTTCGATCCGGCGGCCCATATCGAAGAACCGCCAGCCGGCCACACGGTTCATATTTTCCTGTGACAGGCCGGAAAGGGCCGCGACCAGCTGCAGGGCGCTTTCGATCTGTTGCAGGGCTTCGGCTTCGGACAGCGGGTTCTGCGCGCCTTCCGCCAGCTCCTTCTCGAGGTTCAGCAGCAGAGCCCAGAAGTCCACCGACAGACGCTCGCGCATGCTGGCCGCCGCGCGCTGGGCGGCGCGCACCAGATAGATCACCGAGCCGTAGGCCTTCTGATCGTGGAGGGCGTTGCGCGCCGCTTCCAGGGCCGGAGCCCCAAGCGCCTCCTCGTCGAGGGCGCCCCATTCGATGAGCAGCTTCTGGAGGCAGGCCAGGGTCTCACCGGTGGTGTGCAGAGCGGTCTCGGAATCCATCAGGCTCGTGCAGAGGCTGCGGGCCAAGCGAAGGGTGGCCTCCGCGCGCTCCAGATAGCGGCCGAGCCAGAACAGGTTGTCCGCCGCCCGGCTGGGCAGATGCCCCAGGATCCGCCGGACCTTCACCTCTTCCTTGCTGGCCATCAGCGTCATGCGCTCCACCGGCTTGTCGTCCATCACCCAGACGTCGGCGGTGCAGGCATCTTCGCCCATGGAGATGGCGCGCACGTCCAGGCGCTCGGAGGTGCGGCAGAAGCCGCCGGGCATGACCTTCCAGCCTTCCGGCGTCCAGGCTGCGTAGACCCGCAGCACGAAGGGGGCGGGCTCGAGGCGGCCGTCGCGGAGCACCGGCATCGTCGAAAGCCGCACCACCTCCTGCCCGACAAAGTCGCCCGGGCGGTCGCGAAGTTGGGCCAGCAGGATGGCGCGGGCCTCCGGCGTCAGGTCCGAGACCAACTGCGGCCGGGTCAGCCCGCCGGTGTCGAGGCGCGCGTTGAAGGCCGGGGCGATGGCCAGGCGGTCGAGGTTGGCCTCGACCATCTCACGCTCGCGCGGCTGGCCGCACCACCAGGTGGCGACATTGGGCAGGCGAAGCTCCTCACCCAGCAGCCGGCGGCTCAGCAAGGGCATGAAGCCCAGCAGCGCCTTGGACTCCGCCACCCCGGAACCCGGCATGTTGAGCACCACCACCCCGCCCGAGCGGATCGCCTCCAGCATGCCCGGCGTGCCCAGGCGCGAGGCGCTGTTGAGCTCAAGGGGATCGAGGAAATCGGCGTCGACGCGGCGCAGGATCACATCGGCGCGCTTGAGCCCGGCGATGGTGCGCACATAGACGCGGCCGTCGCGGGCCACCAGATCGTCGCCCTCCACCAGCAGGAACCCCAGGTAGCGGGCCAGGTGAGCCTGCTCGAAATAGGTCTCGCTGAAGGGGCCGGGGCTGAGCAGGCATATGCGGGGGTCGGAGCGGTCTGCGGCGGCCGCCAGGCCCCGGCGGAACGCGTCGAAGAAGGGCGCCAGCCGCTCCACGTTCATGGCGTTGTAGAGGGTGGGATAGGCGCGGCTGAGCACCAGCCGGTTCTCCAGGGCGTAGCCGGCTCCGGAGGGGGCCTGGGTGCGGTCGTCGAGCACCCACCAGCGGCCGTCCGGGCCCCGCCCGAGATCGGCGGCGTATATCTGCAGGTGACGGCCGCCGGGAGGGCTGACGCCACGCATGGCGCGCACGAAGTCGATGCTGCCGGTGAGGGCGGCGGCCGGTATAGAGCCGTCGGCGACGAGGCTGGCCTCGCCATAGATGTCGCCCAGCAGCGCTTCCATCAGCCTGGCCCGCTGGATCACCCCAGCCGCGATCTCGCCCCACTCCTTCTGGCCCAGGATCAGGGGCAGGGGATTAAGCGGCCAGCTGCGTTCGCTCTCCTCACCATAGATGCGGTAGGAGACCCCGGTGTCGCGGATGTGCCGGGTGGCCAGGCCAAACCGGCTATTGAACTCGCCCTCGGGATATTCCGCGAAGTCCCCAAGCAGGCTCAGCCAGTGGTCGCGGGGGCGGCCCAGGGCGTCGAACAGCTCGTCCGGAATGCCGGTCAGGGGTTTGTAGCCCTTCAGCCAGCCTGACAGCCGGCGCGCGGCCGTGGGCTCCAGATGCTCCTGCCGTCGATCGGCGGTGGTGGTGTCAGCGGCCAACCGAGGTCCTCAGGTCCAGCGTCATGGGAAACTCGTCGCTCCGTTCGTCGGCAGGCAGGCGTCGGACGCCTGGACTGTGACCCTGCATCTCGAAGCGCGCCCGACGCCTGGCCTGGGCTTCGTAGGCGTTGACCGGGAAGGTATCATAGTTCCGGCCTCCGGGATGGGCCACGTGATAGACGCAGCCGCCCAGCGACCGGTTGTTGGCCCGGTCGAGGATGTCGAAGGTCAGCGGCGCGTTCACCGGCAGAGTGGGGTGCAGCCCGCTGCGCAGCTTCCAGGCCTTGTAGCGAACCCCGGCCACCGCCTGCAGCGACACCCCGGTCGGCGTCATGGGCAGAGCCCGGCCATTGCAGGTGATGATGTGCCGCTCGGGGATGTAGCCGTCGGCCATGACCTGCAGCCGCTCAACCGAGGAGTCCACGAACCGCACGGTTCCGGAGCCAGAACTCTCCTCCCCCATCACGTGCCAGGGCTCCAGCGCATGGCGCAGCTCCAGGCTGACGTCGCCATACCGGACCTGTCCGTGAACCGGGAACCGGAAGGCCCGCTGGGCCTCGTACCAGCGCGGGTCGAAGTCGTAGCCCGCGCCGCCGAGGTCAGCCAGGACCGCCTGGAAGTCGTTCCAGACGAAGTGGGGCAGCATGAAGCGGTCGTGCAGCGCCGTGCCCCAGCGCACCAGGCGCCCGGTCTGGGGTTCCCGCCAGAACCAGGCGATCAGGGCGCGGATCAGCAGGTGCTGGGCCAGGCTCATCCGGGCCTCCGGCGGCATCTCGAAGCCGCGGAACTCCAGCAGCCCCAGTCGGCCTGTGGGGCCGTCCGGCGAGTAGAGCTTGTCGATGCAGATTTCGGTGCGGTGGGTGTTGCCGCCGACATCGGTGAGCAGGTTTCGCAGCAACCGGTCCACGAGCCAGGGCGCGGGCGTCTTCTTGCCCGGCGCCGGGATGGCGGCCAGGGCGATGTCGAGTTCGTAGAGGGCGTCGTGCCGCGCCTCGTCGATCCGGGGCGCCTGGCTGGTCGGACCGACAAACAGCCCGGAGAACAGGTAGGACAGGGACGGATGGCGCTGCCAGTAGATGAGCAGGCTCTTCAGGACGTCGGGGCGGCGCAGGAAGGGCGAGTCATCGGGGGTGGCGCCGCCCACCACGACGTGGGCCCCGCCGCCGGTGCCGGCGTGCCGCCCGTCGGTCATGAACTTGTCGGCGCCAAGGCGGCAGGCGCGGGCGTCCTCATAGACCCCGGTGGTGATCTCCACGGCCTCCCGCCAGGTGGCCGCCGGCTGCACATTGACCTCGATCACCCCGGGGTCGGGGGTGACCTTCAACACGTCCAGGCGTGGATCGGCCGGGGGCGGATAGCCTTCAAGGCGAAGCGACAGGTCCTGGGCCGCGGCGTCCAGTTGCGCCACCAGTTCGAGGTAGTCCTCCGCCCGCGCCAGCGGTGGCATGAAGACATAGAGGTGGCCGCCACGGGGTTCGACCGTGATGGCGGTCCGCACGATCGGCGTCTTGCCCTTTCCCGCCGGCCGGGGCGGGATCATGTCCGGCAGGTCCAGCGCCGCAAAATCGGGCAGGGGCGCGCGCTCTTCGTAGGGGTCGCGCGGGACGATGCGCGGATAGTCCTTGGGATCGACCTCCGGAAGGCTGTCCAGCGGCAGTCGCAGGCCCATGGGGCTGTCGCCGCCGATCAGGTAGAGCCGATCCCGGCGGAACACCCAGGCCTCGCTCAGCCAGCCGCCGCCTTCGGCCTTGGCTGTGGCGCGACGTAGGGGCAGGACATAGCCCACGGTCTTGGAGGGACCGCCCTCCAGGTTGCGGCGCAGGCGCGCGCGGGCGTCTGTCCCGTCCAGCTCATGGTCGGTGACCGCGACATTGGCCGGTAGGTCGGCCTCTGTCTTGATCGTCAGCAGGGGATCTTCCCGGGCCGGCAGGATGAGGCCGGGATCAATCCCGAGACGGTGCGCCAGGCGCTGGATCAGGCCGCGGGCGTCGGCCACGGAGGCGGGGCGGTGGGTCTCGCCAACCGTTTCGCCGTCGCGCCAGATCGATACCCCGTCGCGGCGCCAGTAGAGTCCCAGCGCCCAGCGCGGCAGGGGCTCCCCCGGATACCACTTGCCCTGCCCATAGTGGAGCATCCCGCCAGTCCCGAACCGTTCGCGCAGCCGCAGCAGCAACTGCTCGGCGATGATCGGCTTGGTGGGGCCCGAAGCGTCGATGTTCCATTCGGCGGACTCGAAGTCGTCGATGGAGACGAAGGTCGGTTCGCCGCCCATCGTCAGGCGAACGTCCTGAGCCTGCAGGTCAGCCTCGACCCGGTCGCCCAGGGCGTCGAGGGCGCTCCAGTCCGTCTCCTCGAAGGGACGGGTGATGCGGATCGGCTCGACGATCCGCGTGACGCTCATCGCGAAGTCGAAATGGTCGGCGGGCCGGCTCGCGCCCCCGGTGATCGCCGCGGCGGAATTGTAGTGCGGCGAGGCCGCCAGCGGGATGTGGCCTTCGCCGGTCAGCAGGCCCGAGGTGGCGTCGAGGCCAATCCAACCCGCCCCCGGAATATAGACCTCGGCCCAGGCGTGCAGGTCGGTGAAATCGGTCTGGGTCCCCATGGGTCCCGCGACCGGATCGATATCGGCCTTCAGCTGCAGCAGGTAGCCGGAGACGAACCGGGCGGCCAGGCCCAGGCGGCGGAGAACCTGGACCAGCAGCCAGGCGCTGTCGCGGCAGGAGCCCGACCCCAGGGACAGGGTGGCGTCGGGGCTCTGCACCCCCGGCTCCATGCGCACCACATACGAGACGGCGCGCTGGATCTTGGCGTTCAGCCCGACGATGAAGTTGACTGTACCCTGACCGGCCGGGCGCAGGTCGGCGACCGCGGCGTCCAGCAGCGGCCCGCCGTCGTCAGCCACCAGATAGGGCGCCAGGTCCTGGGCGAGATCCGGCGGATAGGCGAACGGCAGGGTCTCGGCATAGGGCTCGACGAAGAAGTCGAAGGGATTGACCACCGTCATCTCGGCGGTGAGATCCACCTCGATGCTGCACTCACGGGTCGGTTGGGGGAAGACGATCCGCGCCAGCCAGTTGCCGTGGGGATCCTGCTGCCAGTTGATGAAGTGCGCCGCCGGCGTGATCTTCAGCGAATAGCTGGTGATCGAGGTGCGGGTGTGGGGCGCAGGGCGCAGGCGCACCACGTGCGGGCCGAGCTCGACCGGCTGGTCGTAGCGGTACCGGGTGACATGGTTCAGCGCGGCGATGACCGACAGGTTGGTCTCCTCTTGGCGATGGCCGCCCAGCCTTAGCCCACCCCGGCAGGATTGTGGGGAACTTTACCGTGGCGCGGAATCAGAGCGAGCCCGGCTGCGCGCCGCAGGTGTGCCCTGAAGCCGGCGACGCAAAAAAGCGGCAGCGGGGCTCTGTGAGCGGAGTGTCAGGCCGCCGCCATCCGCGCGTCCGGTTCACCTGTGTCCGCCGCCTCGATCTCCTCGGTGACGACTTCGAACTGGGTCAGGATGGCTTGGCCGAAGGTGTGGGTGATCGCCACGTCGGCGGCGTCGCGGCCTCGGGCGACCACGATGCGCCCGATCCGCGGGACATTGTGGCGGGCGTCAAAGGTGAACCACTCCCCATCCAGATAGGCTTCGAACCAGGCGCTGAAGTCCATCGGAGCCGCGCTGGCAGGCACGCCGACATCGCCGAGATATCCCGTGCAGTAGCGGGCCGGGATGTTCATGGCGCGGCACAGGGCGACGGCCAGGTGCGCGAAGTCCCGGCACACCCCGACCTGCTCATCGTGACCCTCCGCCGCGGTGCGTGTGGGCCGGGCGTTGTGATAGCCGAAGGTGATGCGGTCATGGACATAGTCGCAGATCGCCTGCACCCGCGCCCAGCCGGGCGTGACACCGCCGAAGTTGCGCCAGGCCAGATCGCCGAGCCGATCGGTCTCGCAGTAGCGGCTGGGCAGCAGGTAGGGCAGGGCGTCGACCGGCAGGGCCTCCACGGGAAGCTGTCCCGCGCCCGGCGCCAGCCGGTCCGGCAGGCCGCTGTCGCGAACGACGAACTCCGCGGAGAAGGTGATGGGTCCGGCGGGCGCCAGGACCCGGGTGGCCAGGTTGCCGAGCGCATCCTGTTCACGGGTGACCTCGGCCCCGGGGTCCGTGCGCAGCTTGTCGTCTGTCACCAGGTCGGCGCGGCGGTCCGGATGGACGCTCAGCAGCAGGTGGATGGGCATGGGGTTCAGGCAGTCGAACCCAATTCGGTAGCCGGCTCGGATCAGCATTGGCGGTCTCTGGCGGTGTTGACCAAGGCGGCGGCGGGCCGCCCGTGGTGGCGTTGAGCAATCCGGACGAGCCGGTCCCGCACCAACGTCAAAGGCCGCGGCTCCGTTCCGGCGGCCGGACCCCTGGCTGCGCCGGCCTTGGCGGGGACATCCGCGGGTCAGCGGCCATGGAAGAGACGGTCGTCACTCCGCTTCTCCAACGACGCGATAGGGCTCAACCGCGGGGCGCCGCCAGGTTCACCGACGGCTGATGCGGGCGCGGGCTTCCAGCTCTCCGATCCGGCGCAGCAGGTATGTGCTGTCATCGGCCGACACCGTCATACGAGCGTAGGCGGCTTCAAGGCGGGCGAGATCGCCTTGCGTCTCACGGATGTCCAACGCCTCTCGCCGCGTGATGGCGCCTGATCGCTCATTGGCGGCCACGGCGGTGAGGATGTCCGCCAGGCGAGCCCGCGGACTTATCGCCTGAAGGGGGCCCTGGGGGCCGTCGCCAATGCGCTCGTCCAGGGCGTCCAGACGCGCGTCGAGGTCCTCGCGCTCTCGGGCGCTTATGCCGTCGCGCGCAATGCTGGCTTCAAGCTGGATCAGGGCCAGGTAGTCCGCGCGCAAGCGCGTCCCTTGCGTGCGCGTGATGCGCCGGCTGGCGACGGCGGAGTTTACTCTGGACTCAAAATCCGCCCGGCCGTCGGCAACGCTCGCGCCGGTGTCGTCGTAAGCCTCACCGGGCTGGTCGAGCCGCTGCGTGATGGCGCCATAGCGTTCGCCCAGGTCGGCGCGTTCCTGCGCCGTGAACCGCCCGTCAGCGGCATACTGGTTCTCAAGCATGACGAGGTTCGAGAAGTCCGCCCTCAGCCGGTTTGCAGAGCCTGCGGACAGGGCGCCGGCGCGGACATCGCCATCGAGCCGCGCCTGAAACTGACCCTGAGCCGCGCTCAACGGCCTTTCGCCGCGCTGCCACCTGGCGTCCAGAGAGCTTCCTTGACCGAGCAAGGCCTCAAGCACCTGGCCAAAGCGCTCTTGATTGCTGCTCTGAGCCAGAGCCGCGGGAGCCGGCGACAGAGCTAGGGCGAAGGCGGCGGCGGCGGATAAGGATTTCAGGGACAACATGAGTTCTACCTTTTCGAGCGCAGGAGCCGGGCCGATGCACATGCTTCGGAATGGGGAGCTCTGCTGCAACGCGGCGTGGGACTGAGAGAAATGATGCGCCTTCGAATAGAAGCGCCTCACCCTCAACGCGCAGCTTGGCCATAAGCTCCCAGGCCTGGTGCGACAGTCCCGGTCCGACCCGAAGTTCAGAGGAGCTATTGGATGTCGTCTCGCGCAGATGGCCACGAAATCGGCCTTGCGCCACGGCCGGCGTCAGCGTTGGCAACGCTTTGAGACAGGGAGTCGTCCGATCCCCCACCGATCCTCCGGCAGGCAAGTCCGCTATCGCGATGGGTAGCGGGGCGGCCGCAAGGCCGCCCCGTCCGGCGTCCTCAGGAGAAGACGAAGTCGCCGCTGCTCAGGCTGGCCAGGATCACGCCCTGCGGCGTGATCGAGTGGGCGGCGTCCAACGCGATCACCACCGAGCTCCCGACCTGGGAGGCGTGGCTTATCAGGTCCCCAAAGCTGCCCACCAGTGTGTGGTCGATCTGGATGCTGTCGTTCTGCGCTTTGAAGTCGGTGATCGTATCGTTGCCGAAACCAGCGCCGAAGACAAAGCGGTCCGGCCCGTTCCCGCCCGTCAGGATGTCATTGCCGGCCCCACCTGAGAGGGTGTCGGAGCCATTCTCGCCGGAGAGTTGGTCGATGCCCGCCCCGCCGAACAGCTGGTCGCCGCCGTTACCGCCAAAGAGGTTGTCGGCCCCGCCGGCGCCATTGACGGTGTCGTCGCCATTGCCGCCCTCGATACGCTCGTCAGCTTCTGTCCCAGACAGGGCGTCGGCCTTCACCGTGCCCAGGATGTTGGCCCCATTGGCGACACCGCCAACCGCCACGCTGACCGTCGCGGTGCTGGTCGCGCCCGCCGAGTCGGCCATCACATAGGTGAAGCTGTCCACGGCGGTCTGGCCGGCGGTCAGCAGGTCCTGGCTGTCGGCGTCGGCGGTATAGACCACCTTGCCATCGACGATGGCGACGCTGGCGCCGCTGGTGGTGGCAGAGACCGACACCAGGGTCTTGGAGTCGCCGGCGTCAACATCGGTGTCATTGGCCAGGACGTCCAGGGTCAGCGACTGGTCTTCGGAAACCGAGCCCGCGTCGGCCAGGGCGACCGGCCCGTCATTGACGCCAGTGACGGTCATGGTCACCGAGGTCGTGCTCTCGCCGCCGGCGGAATCGCGGACCGTGTAGCTGAAGTTGTCGGTGGTCGTCGCGCCGGCGCTCAGCGATTGGAAGGCCGAGCCTGTGGCGTAGATGACGGCGCCGTCGGCGTTGGCGATCGCCGACCCGATCGTACCGGCCGTGTCGACCGAGACCAGGGTCTTGGTGTCGCCTGCGTCTGCGTCGGTGTCGTTGGCCAGGACGTTCAGCGTCACCGCCGCGCCATCCTCGGTCGCTGCGCCGCTGTCGGCCACGGCCACAACGCCATCGTTGACGCCGGTGACAGTCATGGTGACGGTGGCGGTGCTCGTCAGGCCCGCCGTGTCCTTCATCGTGTAGCTGAAGGTGTCGGTGGCCGTTTCGCCGGCTTTCAGCGCCTGGAAGTTGGCGCCCGGATTGTAGCTCACCGTGCCGTCGGCGTTGGCGGTCGCCGACCCGATCGTGCCGGCCGTGTCGACCGAGACCAGGGTCTTGGTGTCGCCCGCGTCGGCGTCGGTGTCGTTGGCCAGGACGTTCAGCGTCATCGCCGCGCCATCCTCGGTAGCCGCGAAAGCGTCAGCGACGGCGACCGGCGCCACATTGCTGGGGCCGAAGGTGGCGTTGAGCGAGATGTTGTCCAGGCCAAAGGCGCCAGGGCCGGTGAAGTTGGCCGGGATGATTTCGATGAAGGTCAGTTTGTAGTCGCCCGCGCTGAGCGCGTTCAGGGTCGCGCCAATGTCCAGCGACACCTGGGTCACGGGGCTCCAGGCGGAATCCCGGAACGGCGCCGCAAAGTGATAGAAGTTGGCCACAGTGGTCCCGCCCTGGGTGAGCAGGACGTCGAACGTGCGAACCGCGCCGCTATAACTGGTGGTGGAGGCGAAATCGAACTTCAGGATCGCCGAGGACACCGTGTCCTCGATGTGAATCGTCTGGGACAGCGTAAACTGGCCAGGGCTGCCGTCGAAACCGTTGAAAGCCGTTTAACCGTTAATCGGAGTGGCGGAGCCGCCGGCGACGTTACGCAGGAACCACGCCGGAGCGCCTGAATCCGAATAGGCGATCTGAGTATTGCCGCTCCCACCGGCAATTTCAGATGGTCAAGGTCGACTTCTAAAGTCCTGCGGCGCCGAGCGCCGGTTCGCCCTGCCTGAAGTTTGGGCTGACAAAGCTCGTGAGGGCCCTACGCACGCGACGCCTGGTGAGGGGCCTTTCCGGACTCTCGGCCGGCGAATGGGCGGGATGAGCTAGCGGCCCAGCCAGGCGGCGAAGTGGACGGATGGTCACGCCTTGACCGGTAAGTCGCCGCAATATCGCCGCAGGGACCTCATTATTAGTAATCTCGCGTCACGGGAGAATAAAGCGTGGCCATTAGACAGAAAAACCGGCGTTACAATTGTTCTCGGGACCGCGCTCGTATGGAGCAAGCCATGCCCGTATTCAAATAGGCGCCCTCATCGGGGATTAAAGTTAGCGTGGCTATTGGATCATACGAGGACTTCTGGCGCGCGCTTGGCCAGAACGAGTCCGGCAACAACTATTCGTTCGTGAGCAGCCTCGGCTATCTCGGTCGCTTCCAGTTCGGGGAAGAGGCCCTGCAGGCGGTCGGCTTCTACAATGGGGACTCAACCTCGACGATCGACTTCACCGGGAGCTGGACGTCCAAGGCTGGCGCCTTCGGGGTGTGGGACAAGTCGAGCTTTCTGAGTTCGCCGGCGGCTCAGGACGCGGCCACACAGGCCTGGTTCTCCAAGGTCAACGACGACGTGACCGCCTTGGGCCTCAAGTCGTACATCGGGCAGTGGATCGGCGGCGGACCGATCACCGAGTCGGGGCTGGTCGCCGGAGGGCACCTCGTCGGCGTCTGGGCGCTGAAGTCCTTCCTGGAGTCCGGGGGCCGCATCGACACGCCGGACGGCTACAACACCCCCGTCTCGGAATATGTGCGCCGCTTTGGCGGGTACGACACTCCGTTCTCGCCGGGCGGCGGTGTGCAGCCGCCGGCGCCTTCCGCCGACCAGGTGCTGACCGCGGCCTACCCGGGGGCAAGCCTTGCCGGGGGGGCGGGCTCCGACACCCTCAATGCGAGCCAGGGCAGCGACCAGCTGGCCGGGGGGGCTGGTGCTGACACCTTCGCCTTCAAGGCCATGCCCTGGAGCGCCGGGCGGATCACCGACTTCCAGGTGGGGACCGACAGGCTCGATCTCTCCGCGATCTACGCCAACGGCTATCGCGGCGCGAACCCCGTGGCGGATGGCTATGTCAGCTTCGCCGCGGACGGCCAGGGCGGCGCCAAGGTCATGCTGGACGTCGACGGGCCTGATGGCGGCAGCACCATCCAGTACCACGTCGTCTCACTGGAGGGGGTGGCTCCAGGCGGACTCAACGCCGCCAATGTGTTCGGCGCAACGACCTCCCAGCCTGGGGCGCCAGCCGCCGGCGGGGGGCAGATCCTGACGTCGGCCTATCCAGGCGCGACGCTCGCGGGCGGCTCGAGCGCCGACGTCCTCAACGCGAGCCAGGGGAGTGACAGGCTCACGGGAGGCGGGGGCGCCGACACGTTCGTGTTCAAGGCGATGCCCTGGAGCGCGGGTCGCATCACTGATTTCCAGGTGGGAACCGACCGACTCGACCTTTCGGCGCTGTATGCCAATGGCTACGGCGGCTCCGATCCGGTAGCCGACGGCTATATCCGCCTCATCGCCGACGGCGTGGGCGGCACGAAGGTGATGATGGACGTGGACGGCTTCGCGGGCGGAAGCACGATCGCCTACCACGTGGTGACTCTGGAAGGGGTCTCGCCGAGCGGCCTGTCAGCAGCCCAAGTCCTAGGCGGCGGCCCCTCGGCGCCAGCCGCCGCCGGCGAAGGCCGCGTCTTGATCTCGGACTACCCAGGCGCCCCGCTTGTAGGGGGTTCGGGCGCGGACACCTTGCAGGCCAGCCGCGGCGCCGACCAGCTGACCGGCGGCTCCGGAAGGGACCATTTCGTCTTTGGCGACCTGCCCTGGAGCGCAGGGCGAATCACCGACTTCCAGCCCGGGGCCGATGTCCTGGACCTCCGGCCCCTGTTTGCTCAGGTCGGATATCGCGGGGGCGACCCCCGGGCGGACGGCTATCTGCGCCTGGAGGACAACGGCCATGGTGGGACGACAGTCCTGTTCGACTCCGACGGCTGGGGGTCGAGCAACCCTTGGTCCACCACCATCACCCACCTCGACGGGGTCAAGCCAGCGGCACTGAGCAGCTCGGATTGGCTTTTCAACTAGCGCCCCCGTCCGAGGTTCGCCCTTACCCTTGACGACGTCCCACCTCCGCCAGGGAGGCTGGGCGTCGCATAGGGCTGCCTTGCGAGGTCGGCCGAGAGGACTTGCCCTGACTGTCTGGCGGTGGGCGCAGGCGGCGGTCGACTGGTCTTCAAAACGAAGGGCTATCGACGATCAGAAGGGAAACGGAGCTCTGTCGAGCATTGCCTTGGGAGCCGGGATAGAGAGGCTGGCGCCGAACTGCGCATACACCCCCAATTCGCCATTCTTGTAGAGGTCCGACCCATAGAGATATGCGGAAAGCGTCTTCAGCCCAAGGGCGAGAGCCTGCAGGCTCGAGACGCCACTGACCTTGCGCTCCACATTTATAGGTTCGCCTCGTACTCGTCCCATTCGGGCGCCAACACCTGGACGCTCACCTTCGCGGCGCTGTAGGACAGATCCAGTTCAACCGCCGCGATTTCCTTCATCTGTTACCGTCTGTCTTAGGTGTGGCGAGGCGGCCATCCGACCTCGCCATCAGTAGGAAATGCGATGGACTTCCCTCTCAGATGCGCTCTGGAGGCAGACCAACTTCCAGGCGTCACCAGGTTCCCTGCTAATATCCGGGAGTCATTCATATTCTGCTGAGCGCACTGGCGAAGATGGGGTTTGGCAGGCTTTCTTGGCGTTGTGACGCCGCCACCATCAGCAGCTCGACGAGGGTCGATTACCTTTGGACCCGGTTTCAGAGCCGTCGCGCAACAACTATGGGGTCTGCCGGCGGCCATCCATACACCGGACCTAAACCTCTCCGCCGCATCATGGAGCCACTAATGGGCGCGAGACCCGACCAGCCATGGCCGGCGGCCTCGACACCGAAAATAGGGTGGTGGGATGATGAGGCGTTTAGAGATCGCGGGCGCATTGACGGCTGTCCTGCTAGCGGCCGCGTGCCCGGCGTGCGCGGCGGTCGTCTCGATCGACCAAGTGACGTCCGCCCAGCGGGGGGACCTGCTCGCCGTTGCCGACGTGGGCAATGTCAGCGTCTTGCTCCACGCTGGCCTGGCGGACTCCCACGCCTTGGTCGAGCAAACGGGGCTGGGCCAGCAGAGCGTGGTCATCCAGGAAAGTGGGCTCGACGCTGGCGGCCTCTATGCGCAGGTGCTCCAGAGCGCGGCAGCCGCCAGGAGCCTGATCGTGCAGTCGGGTTCGATGAATCAGGCCTTCGTCTATCAGACGGTGGGTGCCGGTAGCGTCTCGTCCATCGTCCAGTCCGGGACCGGCAACACGGCCATCGTCCGGCAATAGTGCGCTCGCCAAAGCTAGTCTATATTCCCTCCGTTGTAGGAACAAACGGATGCTCGCGCCACACCCAGCGTTCGATGCACCGCCGGTCCGGCTGATTGCCCGGACCGTGCTGCACCATACGTTTTTGGCCGAAATGGCTTGGCGGGGGGTCTTCGAAGGTCACCACCTGAGCATGCTCATGTGGCTCTCTACGGACCTCGCCAACACCGAGCACCTGTTCGAGCAGCAGGACCTGACCAGCCTAGTCCGCGAGGGTCGGCTGGCCGACGAGCGCCGCCGGCCGATCACCGTGCGGGCGCTGGGCGCCACCCTGGGCCTCGACGCCGAGACCACGCGCCGCTGGACCAACCGCTTGGCCGAGCGCGGCCTATGCGAGCGCGTCGACGACGGCCTGATCGTAAGATCGGCGGCTTATGAGCGCGAGGACATCGCTCAGGCTGCGGCCGCCTCCCTGGAGGTGCTGAGCTCGCTGTTCCGGGATTTCGCTCGTTGGAACATCGCCTTCCACGAACGTTCGGAAGTCATAGAGCGCCGGCCCTGGGAATCGGATCATGCAAATCCGAGTTTCGTGCGCCATCTGTTCGTCGTCCTGTACCTGAAGTTCATCCTTCGTTTCGGCGTCGAGACGCGGGCGATCTTCGACAACGACACCATGACCTCCAGCGTGTTTCTGTGTGTGTTCAACGCCAACAACCGGCCATTCTTCGAGGATGATGAGCTGAACCTGCGCTACGCAAGTTGGGAGACCCTTGTCCCGGCCGAGCTTCGCGAGCCGATCAGCATTCGCGCCGTCGCCAAGCGCATGGGATACCCGGATGAAACGATACGTCGGCATGCCAACCGGTTAATCGAAAAGGGATTTCTCGAAAAGCTCGGCGCCGGGTACGTCGTGCCAACCAACGCCATGGCCGCGCCGGGGCTCATTAAGGGCATGACTGACGTCAACGCCTCGATAATGATGATGGTGCGCCTCATGGACCGCGTCGCGACCGCGCTCGCCGCGGACTGACGCCGCCTTCTTTCGGCGAGAGGTGACGCGTGGACACTGGGCTGTATGGCCCTCCGGTTCGAGGGAATAAGGATGAGTGCGCCGGAGCAAGCATTCGCATCGCCACCGGTCCGGCTGGTGACGCGGGCCGTGATGCATCATGCATTCCCGGTCCAGCTCGCCTGGCGGCGAGCCTTCGACGCCCATAGCCTGAGCCTACTGATGTGGCTGTCGGTCGAGTTGGCCAACACCGATCACCTGTTCGGCCCCCCGGAGCTCTCAGGCTTGGTTCGCCGGGGCCGGATCGACGACGAGGTCCGTCGTCCGATCGCGGTCCGCGCCCTGGGCGCGAGCCTAAGCCTTGATTCAGAGACCATCCGCCGCTGGGCGAAGCGCTTGGTCGACGCCGGGTTCTGTGAAAGGCGGCCCGAGGGGCTGATAGTTCCCTCCGCCGCCTATGAGCGCGAGGCCATCGAGCACGCTTCACGCCAAACGCTTGAGGCGTTGGGTGCGCTGCTCGCGGACCTCAACCGCTGGGGCGTCACCTTGCCCCAAATATCCATCGGAGCCCGCCCGTGGGACGCCGCGCACGCCAACCCCACCTTCGTGCGTCGGTTGTTCGTGCTGACATTCCTGCAGTTCATCCTGAGGTTCGGCATCGAGAGCCAGGGGATCTTCGAGCGCAACACCATGAGCTCCAGCGTCTTCTTTTGTGTGTTCAGCGCCAACCACCGGCGGTTCTTCGACGACGACGACCTGAACCGGCGCTACGCCACCTTCGAGACACCTGTGCCGGCCGAGCTGCGCGAGCCGATAAGCATCCGCGCCATCGCCAAACGGCTGGACTATGCGGTAGAAACCACGCGCCGCCACGTCCACCAGCTCGTTGAAGCGAACCTCCTCGAACGGCGTGGTGACGGTTTCATCATGTCTGACGCGGCCCTGGCGCGACCCGAGATCGTCAAGAGCGCAGCCGACATAAGCAGCTCCCTGACCCTCATGCTTCGCCGCATGGACCGCGTCGCGGCAGCCCTCGTCGCGGCCTGACGCCGCCCCATTTTGAGGCGCGCGAAGCGGGCGGGCCCCTCAAAATGGGCCAATCCGCCTTTCCAAGTCCTGGGTTCTGGAACTTGTTTGGGGCAGGAGACCAGGCACCGACATGGCAAACCCGGCCGCAGCACTTAACCGCATCCGATGACGGCCCATCGGCTTCACCAGCAGGCTGCGAGTGACGCCGTGCCGGTCAGGCTGCTGACCCGCATCGTCCTCGCCTGCGCCTTCCAGGCCTCGATGGTTTGGCGTCGCGCCTTCGGCGGCGACCATCTCAGCGCGATGGCGTGGCCCACCATAGATCTGGCGAACATAGAATTCATTTTCGCCCATGAGGGCCTGTTCCAACTCTTCTTGGACGGAAAGTTTCCAGACTCCCTTCGCCGACCCATCTCGGTGCGGGGGCTGGGCGCCAGACTGGGTCACGACGTTGAGACGGTGCGCCGATCGTCCAAGCGCTTGATCGAACGCGGCCTTTGTGAGCGCCCGGCTGCCGGTATGATCGTCAGGTCGTCATCTTACGGCATCGACTACATCGAAACCGCGTCGCAACAGACTGAGAGTTTACTGAGGTCGATGTACGGGGAGCTCGAGCGTTGGAGTGTGGATTTCCCCGCTCTTCTTCCCCTGGTGCTCAATCCTTGCCCCTGGGATCAGGAGCAGGAAAATGTTCAAATCGGCAGACGGCTAAGGGTGCTCCTGCTGCTCGATAGCATCGTGCGATATGCGACTGCAAACATGCTCATATTCGAACGAAATCTGGGGGCTGCAGACGCATTTCTCTGCATTTTCAACGAAAACAATCGGCCTCTTCTTGAGGACGACGATCTGGCGTTGAAATACGCCCTGCTGGACCCACCGGTCCCGGACGCGTTGCGACGGCCCGCTAGCATCAGGAGCATCGCCCGAGCCGCCAACTACCCTGCCGAAACGACACGACGCTATGTCAGCCGCCTGGTGGAGATCGGTCTTGTTGAGCGGCGTGGGGAGGGCCTCGTCATTCCAACCGAGGTCACGCTCGCGCCTGCTTTTCTAAAGATCAGTGGCGACCTTCCGGCTTTGCTTCTTGTGATGACAGAGCAGATTCATCGAATCGTCACTGTCCGGCCGGCGAAGTCGCCCTGCTAGACATCGCTGTAAAATATGCCAGAGCCCCTTCGCATTAAGTCTTGATTTCTTAAGCGGAAATCCCGGCCTCCGGTCACTGCAATTGACCGCGCCGGCCTCCTAACAGTTCGTTTAAAACCGTGAAACGGCGCCTCATTTTGAGGCGGATATAACCGCCCGTTGCCTCAAAATGGGGCGGCGAGGCTTCCCAAGACCAGATTTCTACGACGTTCTGGAGGCCAACGGCGAAGTGCTTGTGAGCGCATCTGAATACGGAAGTGCGACAGTGATGAATTGGCGAACGGATATCTGGCGAACAAATGTTTATCGCACGATTCAATAGGGCGAGGATCTCGCGGTTAACGCAACGACTTAAATCTCAAAATATTTTGGACGTGGATAGACTGATGTCTCTCTCAAAATTTGGCGTTTTCGCTCTGACAACACTTGCTTGCATCCTTTCGTCCCAAGAGGCGCAAGCAGCCCAACTGACCTACACGCCGGTCAATCCGTCATTTGGCGGAAATCCCGGCAACTCGGCGCACCTCCTGAGCGTCGCGAACGCGCAGAACAATTACGCCCCCCCCACGGCCGCGGCGGCGACCAACGCCAGCCAGACCCAGGCGACCCAATTCCTTCAGCAGCTGCAGAGCCGCTTCCTCTCGGCGCTAGCCTCCAACGTTACCGAGGCGATCTTTGGGAGCAACCCGCAAAACAGTGGCGAAATCGTCTTCGGTAGCCAGACCATAAAGTTCGCCCGCGGCCTCGACGCTGTGGCCATTGATATCTTCGACGCGACCACGGGCCAGACCACCACCATTTCGGTCCCCGTTCTCCTGACCGGCCGCTAGGGAACATCGCACATGTCCCTCCGCAATAAACCTCTCTGGGCCGCCTCCTGCGCGGCGCTCGCGTTGGCGGGTTGCGCCTCGGGTCCCGAGGGCATGGCGCGACCGCGGCTTTACAGCCAACCGCAGGCGGCCAAGGTTTCGTCATCCAGTCAGGACCTGCTCAACCTGCCCCACCCTGCAGCCCCGGTGGCGGTGGCGGTCTATGGCTTCGTCGACCAGACGGGCCAGTTCAGTCCAACCGATAACATCCAGACCCTTTCGCGGGCCCTGACGCAGGGTGCGACCTCGGTGCTGGTGCAGTCGTTGCGTGAAGCCGGCGGCGGAACCTGGTTCACGGTGCTGGAGCGCGAACACCTGGACAACCTGCTGAAGGAGCGTCAGGTCATCACCGAGATGCGTCAGCGCTACCTTGGTGAGAGTGCGGTCAATCCCGACGCTCTGCCATCGCTGCTGTTTGCCGGTGTGCTGCTGGAAGGCGGGGTCATCGGCTACGACACCAACACGCTGACTGGCGGCGCAGGGGCGCGGCTCCTGGGCGTGGGCGCCAACGCTGATTACCGGCAAGACACTATCACGGTCTACCTTCGGGCCGTCGCCACCAAGACCGGTGAGGTGCTGGCCTCTGTGGTGGTGCGCAAGACGGTTGTCTCAGCGGGAATCTCAGGCGGCGCCTTCCGCTATGTCAGCTACAAGAACCTGCTTGAGGCCGAGACCGGTTTCACCGTCAACGAGCCGCGCACCATCGCGCTGGAGCAGGCGGTCCAGAAGGCGGCCTATGATCTGGTGCTGGAAGGCGCCCGTTTGAACGTTTGGTCGTTTGGAGACAAGCTCGCAGGCTCGGCTCTGATCGACCAGCACCTGGCCAGCTTGAGCGGCGCTCGCGCGCAGCCCGCGCCAAAGCCGATCCCCGTAAGCCGCCCGGTCCCAACAGAGGCGGCTCAGACGCCATCTCCTCCCCCGCAGACGCCGCGCCCTGCGATGCGTGAACCCATGGCGACGGCCGAGCTCATACCGGCGAGCTATGTCAGGCCTGCGCCTTCGGCGGCGATGGCTGCAACCCTCCCCGGTACGACAACGCCAAAACGCGCGACGCTCGCGGCGCGACCGGCGAAGGCGCCTGGCCGGGTGGCGGTGCAGATCGGAGCCTATGCCTCCGCGGCCCTGGCTCACTCGGGCTGGTCGGACACGGCCGCCAGGTTCCCCACCTTCGTGGCGGGCAAGGCCCGGCGGGTGGAGCCCGTCGCGCGCGATGGTCAGACCTTCTATCGCGCATCTGTCGAAGGCTTCTCCGATACGTCCGCCGCCCAGGCCTTCTGCGACGCCCTAAAAGGTCGAGGCCGCGACTGTCTTGTCAAAGTCCGTTCGGCCGCCAGCTTAAATGTGGCGGCGCGATCCATCCAAAGGCTGGGCGAATAACGCCTCGCGAACACCATTCATAAGGGAGAGTTAGGACCATGAACTTTAAGCATCTCGCGCTCGGGGCCGCCTCGGCCTTGGCGCTCGGCTTTGGCGCCTCCGCAGCGCTCGCAGCCAACGACAGCAACGTGACCCAGGGAGGGGTGTACAACAACGCCACTGTCACCCAGACCAGCGCCACGAATGGTAAGTCAACCATCACCCAGTCGGGCGTAAACGTGATCGGCGTTCCGGGCGTGGCGAGCGTGACCCAGGCGGGCGGTGCGACCAACACTTCGACCATCAACCAAGTCGTGGGTTCGCTGCGCGCCTCTGCGACGGTCAGCCAGTCCGGCGGCTCGAGGGCCAACACGGCTAGCCTAACTCAGGCCGGCGCGGGCGCTGTAGCCGAGGTCACTCAGGCGTCCAACGCGGTCGGCACGAACGCGTCCGGCACGAACAGCGTCACCATCGGCCAGAGCGGCAACAGCGGCGGGCCGGACCAGAACGCCCTTGTGTCCCAGACCGGCGACGCCAACACTGTCACCATCACCCAGAGCCAGGCCCTGTCCCTGATCGGCACCGACGCCTCTGTCACCCAGGTCGGCTACAACAACAGCGCGACAGTGAACCAGGTGGGAAGCAGTTCCTACGCGCTCGTCACCCAGTCGGGCGAGAACTCAAGCATAAGCGTGACGCAGATGGGCGCCGACAACTTCTCCTCCTCCATCCGGTCCGGCAACAACAATAGCTTCACCGTGAACCAGTATAGCAACAACAACAGGAGCACCATCACCGGTCAGGGATGGGGCGGCGTCATCGAAGTTGTGCAGGACTTGGTTGACCTCAACGAAAGCACTATCAAACAGGACGGCAACGGCAACACGGCCAAGGTGACCCAAAAAGCGGCGAGTAAGAGCACGAGCGTCATCGATCAAGCTGGCGCAATCAACGTGGCGACAGTCAACCAAACCGTAGTCGGGGGCGTGAGCTCGATCACCCAAGGCGGTAGCTATAATAACGCGACGGTGAACCAGTAACAGCGTTGACGCCGGGCGGCTTCGCAGCCGCCCGGCGCTTCCTTCCGCCGCAGTGAGACGTGAGTTCGAGATGTTCAACCTCCACGCGCCCCTCCGGCGGATCTTAGCTTCCGCCATCGTCACAATGGCATTGGCCATGGTCTGGGCCGCGCCGGCGCTCGCAACCTGCACTCCGACGAGCGGCGGCAACTTCGCCAGCATTGTCCAAGACGCCAGCGCCTCCTATGGAGTGGCCACGGTCGCCCAGACGCGGTCGGTGAATGGAAGCGCCTGCGTCGATCAAGGCGGCTCGGGCGCCACAGCCTACGTGAGGCAGGAAGGCGGCGCGGGCGGCTCGAACAACGCCCAGATCATCCAGATCGGCGGGGCTGGCCAGGGCGTCTACGTCAGGCAGCAGGGCGACAACAACCAGGTAACGGTGACTCAGTTACAGGCGGACGGCGCAACGTCGCTTGGCGCGCAGTCGCAGCTGAGCCCCGGCACACTCAGCGTGCTGGCCAATACGCATCCCAGAACGTCCTACGCCGCCGTCGTCTTCCAAACGGGTTCGAACGACACGGCGAGGATTGCGCAGGGCGCGGGGGCCGACGGGTCCTATGCTGAGATCAACCAGGGAACCGATCTGAGCACCGCCAGCATCACCCAGAACAATACGCTCACCGCGTCTATACTCGGCAACTTCGCCAGCATCATCCAGAGGTTCGCGGGCGACACCGGCGACACCGCTACGGTGACCCAGGACGGTGACAACAACTATGCGTCCTTAAAGCAGAACGGCTCGGGCAACCTCGGCCAGATCGACCAGACCGGCGAGGCCAACTCCGCCGACCTCACCCAAACCGGCTCCGGGCTCGCCTACGCCATCGTCCAGGACGGGACCTCCACCGTGGCGGGTGGGATCACGCTGACCGGCGTGACCAACGTCTCGGTGATGCAGGCGAACGTGCAGACCATCGTAACGGCGCGCTGAGGATAGGATGCGCGCCACGATCCTCATCGCCGCCGCGACCCTGATCCTGGCGGCCGGCGCAACACGCGCCGGACCGCCGAACCCTGACATCCTGGTCGACCAGGTTGCCGGGGCGGTGACGCGCGCCTCGGTGCGGGTGGAGAACCTCACGCCTCAGCGCAGGACCCTGGCGGTGGCGAACGTGCCGTCCAGCGCCGGGGCCCGCACCGCCATAGCCCAGCCCAGGAACGCACTGGACCGCTGCGAGGCCATCCTGCGCGGCGAGGCGCAAGCCGTGAAAGGCCTCGACTGCGGGGTCGGCCAGCTTGAGGCGCTGCGTCGGGAGGGCGAGGCCGAGCCGCCTTCGTCGCTCGGCACGGACCTGGACCGACTATCCAAGGACCTGGAGTCGATCACTCGCACTCCGCAATTGACGGACCCGGCCACCGGCGCGCCGACCATCGCTATCCTGCGCGCGCCCGGCTAGCGCGGGCGGCCGCCGAGGCCCGCACCAACGCCAATCTGGTCAAGGTCACGCCCGAGCCGCGTCAGTCCCATGTGCGCAAAAGGTTCGACCCAGAAGTTCCTGGCCACCCATGCCGCCGTCTACAATGTGTTCAACCTCCAGCTCCTCATCCGCCGACAGACCCTATGCCACCTCCGGGCCGTCGCCCGTCAGACGTGGGTGGCTGCGACCTTCGCTGTTTGATCGGAAGCGTGAGGGAGGGGCCTCTTCGGCCCGCGGTCGTTACCCTGACAGAACCAGCGGGGGCTCACGCCAGCGTGCGCGGGGTACCAGAAGGTCCGCAGTCGGCGGTGGGCTCAGACGTTGGCGAGGTCCGCTATCGCACGATGGAGGAGGCGTGGGATCTTCCCGCGATCAATGCCGCATGGGTCCGATTTCGCGCGCCGATCAGCGTCAGGACGGTGTGGACATGAGTCTTCACCGTCCCGGTGGTGATTTCTAGAGCCTCAGCGATCTCCTGGTTCGATTTCCCCAGAGCCAGTTGCCCAAGGACTTCAAGCTGACGCGCCGACAGTCCTCGGGTCGCAGGTTGGGTTTGGGCGTTTGAAGACTTCGAGGGGTCGGCGGGAAAATTGACGCCGCCATCGATCGCGGTGGTGATTGCGTGCTTGAACGCCTCCACGTCGAGGTCCTTGGTCAGATAGCCCGCCGCGCCCGCCCACTTCGCAAGACTGGCAAAGGCTGGAGTCACGCGGTCATCAACGACAATCACCATGCCTGGTTTGGCGTGAACGACGAGTTGCTTCAGTTTCTGAAAATCATAGTTCGCGGTGAACAGGTCGACCAGAGTGACGCTCGGTTTGGCGATCGAGATCTCATCGATGGCCTCTTCCATGGACGAGGCGAAGCGTGGTTGCCCCTGGCCGCGACATTCGAGGAGAATCTGGCCCAGGGCCGATCGGCATATGGGCTTTTCCTCCACGACCAATGACATCGGATTTGAACCCCCGCTTCTACACCGCCTCAGCGCCTGGCGCGGAGATCACTGTCTCGGGCTGTTCTGCCAGGCGCTCGGACGCCACACCCATAGCGGAGGTCGGCTTGCAACCGATTGACTATTATCAGTTGAGCAACCGAGAGTTTTCCGAAAATCTAAATACTCCCATAGGGAGAATTCAGTTCGGATAATGTGTGTTCAAATAGAAGCTGAGAAAGATCGAGCGATTCTGCATCTAAAGATATAGGCCAATCAGCCAATATCTAAGCCAAATGACTTCAACCCTTTGCGGGTTCTCTCCATTGCTCTTTCTGACTGATGTTGAAACAGGGCTCGATTTCGGCAAGTCTGTCCGAGCCAAGCTGCGGTTCAGGCTGAGGCGAGGCCCGCCGGCAGGTGGCCATCATCACGGGGTCGCGCTAAGATCGGGGGCAACACGTGGACCGCGCGCAATCAGTCTTGAGCATCGCGCTCACCCATCAGATCGTCGTGGCCTATCTGGCGCGCAATCAGCTGCCGGCTGACGGCGTCGCAGGTCTCCTGGTATCTGTTCACACTGCCTTGGCCGAGGTCGAGCGCCGGCTTAAGGGGGCTGATGCAGCGGGCCCGTCCCTTCCCGCACAGGATGAGGTTCGCCGAAGCATCACGCCTGAGGCGCTGATCAGTTTTGAGGATGGCAGGCCCTACAAGTTGCTCACGCGCCATCTCGCCCGCCGGGGCCTTACACCTGCGGCCTATCGTGCGAAATGGGGGTTGCCGTTCGACTATCCGATGACGGCTCCACGCCTAAGCGCCATACGAACGGCTGTCGCCAAGTCCATGGGGCTCGGACGACGGGGCGGCGCCGGATGTGAAGCTCCCCTCTCCGCCCACCACAGAGGCGATGCTGGAAAGCGCGATATCCAAACCCTCGAGAAGCCGCCTAGCGCGTCCGACTGATCTCGCGACCTAGCGGTCAGCCACTCCGGGCGCAGGCTGGATACTTTTGGGGAACTCCAAGCCGTCTCCGAGCAGGCGGCGGCGCGCGCCTGGTCGCGCAGCATGTGTAATTTGGATCGTTGGGCGTGGCGCCGTGTATCGGAGGATATACATCGCGGTGTGTACTTCGCTGATTGCCTGTAATCGCGAATACATCGCAGAAGTGAGGTATTGTGTCGCACCAAAAGGCGGGAAAGGGTCAATATTAACCCAAAATTATCCCTGAGATTCAAAATCTCTCCTCAAATCATTTGGGGAGATCGCGATCATGTCTTTGAAGCTGCGCACAGGCGGGCGGCTGGCGGCTGGCTTTTCCGCCATTGTTGTTGTGATGCTGATCGTCGTGGGGGTCGCCGCGCCCCTCATTCAAAACGCGCTTCGAACCGTCACTACGGGCGATGAGCTCCGCGTCCCCGTCGCCACCACAAGCCAGAAGCTCGCGCTCGAAACCGTGGCCAGCGCCAACGCGCTGCGCGGCTACATCATAACCCGTGACCCCGAAATGCGCGTGCAATGGGAACAGCAATGGCGGCTCATCGAGCGGAATGTCGCCGTCATGGAGGAGCTGTCGTCACGCTTCACCAGCGCCGAGAACCGACAGGCCTGGCGCGCGATTTCGCAAAACCTTCCCAAGCTGCGGGCGGCGCAGGCCTCGGTCTTCACGGTCGCCGACGCGGGCGACCAGGCGGCTTCAGCGGAGGCCCTGCGAACCCAGGTCCTCCCCCTGTTCCAACAGACCCAGAGCCAACTGGTGGGCGAGAGAGGCGACGCTGGCCTGGCTGGCCGACAGAGCGCTCTGCTCTCTGCGGAGCTGAAGGGCGCCCGGGTCAAGATGGAGCAGACTCGATTGGCGGTCTTCATGGGACTAGCCGGGCTGGTGCTTGTCGCGAGCGTTGCGGGCTGGGTGACCACCCGCAGCATCGTCGGCCCCCTGACCCAGCTCAACGAGCTCCTGCGCCAGATGGCGACGGGCCGTTTCGACCTCAAGGTCACCGGAACCGACCGCGCCGATGAGATCGGCGACATCGCCCGGGCCGCGGAGGTGTTTCGCGAGAACGGGCTCGCCCGCGCCGCGCTCGAGGCCGAGGCCAAGGAGTTCCAGAACAATCTCGACACCCGGCTGAAGGAGACCGAGGCCGCTTTCGAAGCCGCGGGCCAACAGCAACGACTGGTCGTCCAGGCGATGGCCCGGCAGCTTTCTGCCCTGGCCCAGGGTGACCTCACCGCCAGGCTCTCGGAGGACGTGGCGGCGGAGTACGCAGAACTGAAACGCGACTTCAATGCCGCCATTTCCAGCCTGGAGGCGACCGTCACTGCCGTGGCCGCCACCACCTCCAGCATCGGGGCGAGTTCCGACGAGATGGCCCAGGCCTCCGATGACCTGTCGCGGCGAACCGAACAGCAGGCGGCGGGGCTTGAGGAGACCGCCGCGGCCCTGGACGAGATCACGGCGACGGTGAAGACCACGGCCGAGGGCGCCCACCACGCGAGCACGGCGGTGGCGGCGGCCAAGGCCGAGGCTCAGCGCTCCGGCGAGGTGGTCGATCAGGCCGTCCAGGCCATGGGCGAGATCGAGGATTCCTCGCGTCAGATCAGCCAGATCATCGGGGTGATCGACGAGATCGCCTTCCAGACCAACCTCCTGGCCCTGAACGCCGGGGTCGAGGCCGCCCGCGCCGGGGACGCTGGCCGCGGCTTCGCCGTCGTGGCCTCCGAGGTCCGGGCGCTCGCCCAGCGCTCGGCCGAAGCCGCCAAGGAGATCAAGACCCTGATCTCGGCCTCGTCGCAGCAAGTGGGGCAGGGCGTCAGCCTGGTGGGCGAGACTGGCAAGGCCCTGCAGTCCATCGTCGCCAAGGTGGCGGAGATCGACACAGTGATCTCGACGATCTCAGCCTCGGCTCAGGAGCAGGCCACCGGACTCGCCCAGGTCAATGTGGCGGTCAATCAGATGGACCAGGTGGTTCAGCAGAACGCCGCCATGGTGGAGCAAGCGACCGCCGCCACCCACTCCATGAAGGGCGAGACCCGCGAACTGATCCAGCTTATCGGCAAGTTTCAGGTCGGCGGCGCCCCAAGCCCGGGCGCCTCGACCCGAGGGGATGGGCCGCGGCTAGTGTCGGATGAGGCGGTGGCCCGGCCGTCGCCGGCGCGCGCGATGCGCCAGAAGGTGGCCGCCAGCTTCGGCGGCGGCGCGCCCTCCAGCGACGGATGGGAGGACTTCTGACCATGGCGGCGCTCACCAAGCTTCCCGTCGCGGGGGCGGAGCTGATCACTGTGCGGATCGGCGACCAGCAGTTCGCCATCGACATCATGTCGGTCCGCGAAATCCGCGGCTGGGCGACCTCGACTCCGCTGCCGCATGCGCCCTCCTATGTGCGCGGCATGATCAATCTACGCGGCGTGATTTTGCCGGTGGTGGATCTCGGCGCCCGTCTGGGTCTGGCTCCGACCTCTGCCGACAATTCCTCAGTGGTGGTGGTGGCCGAGATCGATGGCCGCCAGATCGGCCTCCTCGTCGACGCCGTCTGCGACATTCTCCTGCTCACCGATGACATGCTGCAGGAGGCGCCGGACGTGGGCGCGGAGGAGGTTCGTCACTTCGTGCGGGGGGTCATGACCACTGAGACCGGGATCGTCACCCTGATCTGCCTTGACGAGATACTGCCCCCGGGCGGGGTTCCCGCGACCCGACCCTCTGGCGGGGCGGCCTCCACAGCCTCGAGCGACCGCGCTCTGGCGATAGCGTGAGACTTGAAGCGCACGTTCGACCACCAGCGAGGATCGCATGACGGCGCTCAACCGCGGCGCCGTCGCAGCGCCATCGCGAGCATTTTCGGCATCTGAGGAGGGCCGGTTTGACGGGCGTCAACTCGAGTCCCAGCAGCGCTCAATGCGCCGCCGCACGCGTGGGCCTACCTGACCGGGAGGCGCAACCGACAAGAGGGGGCCATGGCCTTCGGCGCAACGGCGGGTTCATACCCACCTGAATCTGAATGCTCCCTTCGGGCGAGCCGGAGGGCCAAGACATGCGGCTGAACCTGCGGACCGGCGGTCGACTGGCCCTGGGTTTCTGCGCCATCGTCGTCCTGATGGTGGTGGCCGTGGGGGGCGTGTTGCCGCTTGTCCATGACTCGGTTCATCGCGTGAGCCGGGGCGACGAGATTCGCGCGCCGACGGCCTTGGCGGCCCTGCGGCTGTCCAGCGCCACGGTGTCCTCGGCCAATGCGCTGCGCGGCTACATCATCACCCATGATCCATCGATGCGCCGTGACTGGGCCCGGCAGTGGGATCGTATCGACAAGCTCAGCGCGTCGATGAACGGGCTGGCGCCTGGGCTCCCCAGTCCAGAGAGCCGGGCCGCCTGGCGCGAGCTCTCCGCAATACTGCCCAAGCTGAAGGCGGCGCAGGCCGCGAGCTTTGAGGCCGCCGACCGTGGGAACACCGCAGCCGTGGAGAGGGGCTTCAAGACAGACGTCCTGCCCCTCTTCCGGCGATCCCAGGCCTTGTTGGTGGGCCAGACGGGCGACGCCGGCCTGGCCGGCAGCCAAGGCGCGCTCCTGTCGTCGGACCTGCAGACCACGCGCCGCCAGATGCAGCGGGTCGAGGTGCAGATCGCCTTGAGTCTCGCCGCTCTTGTGGTGCTCGCTGGACTGGCGGGATGGCTGACGACCCGCAGCATCACCCGACCCTTGAAACGTCTGAACGACATCCTTCGGCAAATGGCCAGGGGGCAGTTCGATGTCGAGATTTCGGGCGCAGACCGGGTGGATGAGATCGGAGATATCGCCAGGGCCGCAGAGCGGTTTCGCGAGGACGGGATCGAGAGGCGCAGGCTGCAGGCGCAAGCCGCCGAATTTCAGCAGCACCTCGAAGACAGGCTTAAGGAGATGGAGGCCGCCTTCGAGGCTTCCGGGCGAGAACAGAGACTTGTCGTCGAGGCCGCGGCGTTCGCGGACATCAGGGCGGCCTTGGAGCGATCCGAACGCGCCGAGCAGAGCCTGCATGTCGCCGTGGAGATCGCCAATCTGCACGTCTATGAGGTGGACTACGCGCAGCGCACCCTGACCAAGCTGGGCGCCGCCGACTCCTTCCTTGGCCAGGGCCAGACCTATCAGGCCTTTGCGCGCGATCCGTTCGCCCTGATCCATCCGCTGGATCGCGAGGCGGCGATCGCGGCTTGGCAGGCTCACGAGGAGCTTGGAAGTCCCTTCAATATCGAGTGCCGGATCCATCGCGAGGACGGGCTAGAGGTCTGGGTGCGATCGGCCGCCTCGCTGAAGCGGGATGCGGCCGGCAAGCCGGTCCGCCTGATCGGCGCCCTCCAGGAGATCACCCACCGCAAACTCGCCGAGTTCGATCTCATCAGCGCCCGGGACGCCGCTCGGGCGGCCAATGAGGCGAAGTCCAGCTTCCTGGCGGCGATGAGCCACGAAATCCGCACGCCCCTGAACGGTATCCTGGGGATGGGGAAGGTGCTGTCCAAGGAGCCTCTGAGCGACCGCCAGCAAGGGCACGTGCAGATCATCCTACAGTCTGGCGCAATCCTGCTGAGCCTGCTCGACGACCTGCTGGACATCTCCAAGATCGAGGCCGGTAAACTGACCCTCGAGGCCGGCGAGGTCGACCTGGCCGAGATCGTCCGTTCCGCCCAAGCGAGCCTCACGGTCCTGGCGGCGGAAAAGGATGTGGCGGTCTCCTGCTTTGTCAGTCCGGAGGCGGAGGGGCGATTCCGCGGAGATTCGACCAGGGTCCGGCAGATCGTCAATAATCTCTGCTCCAATGCTCTGAAGTTCACCGACCAGGGTCAGATCACGCTTGAGGTCTCAAACGCCGACGGCCAGCTTCGGCTGGTGGTCCGCGACACGGGGATCGGCATCTCGGCGGCGAAGCTCGGCGAGCTGTTTCAGAAATTCACCCAAGCCGATCCGTCAATCACTCGAAAGTTCGGTGGCACCGGACTTGGACTGGCAATCTCCCAGGAATTGGCGCGCCTGATGGGGGGCGAGATCACCCTTGAGAGCGAGGAGGGCGCGGGTTCGACATTCACAGCGCGGCTGCCCCTGGCCCGCCTGGAAGGTCGCGCGACCGCGGCGCCGGGAGCCGAGCGTCCGGACGCCATCGAGCTGGCGGCCGCTGACGACCTGCGCATTCTGGTCGCCGAAGACAACCCGGTGAACCGGATCGTCATCCAGGCAATCCTTGAACAGGCCGGGGTCACGCCAGTCGTGGTCACTGATGGCCAGGAGGCCGTGGAGGCCTGGCGGACCGGGACATGGGATCTGATTCTCATGGATGTGCAGATGCCTGTCATGGACGGGATCACGGCGACGCGGCTCATTCGCCAGGAAGAGGGCGGCCGGACAGGGGCGCCGACGCCGATCCTGGCCCTGACCGCCAACGTCATGACCCATCAGCAGGACGCCTACCGGGAGGCGGGCATGGATGGCGCGGTCGCCAAGCCAATCGACCCGGCCAAGTTGTTCGCCGCCATGGATGCCGTCTTGTAAGGCTGGTGCTGGCGTACCAGCCCCAAACTTCAGACGGGCCGCCATGCGCTTGGTGGCCGGCTTGCAGCACATGCACCAGCCCCGAACCGGGTGGGCGCCCACCAGGGCCGGAGCTGGCCTCCCTGCTGGGCATGACCCCCGAGAATCTGTCGCGGGCCTTCGCCACCCTCACCGGCTACGGCGTCGTGATCAACGGCCCCGAGGTGACCATCGCCCGCCCCGTGGTCCTGGAGCGCCTGGCCAAGCCCGACCCGCTGATCGACAATCACCAGCCCCCCAGCGTCACCCCCATCGGCCAGGCCGAGCAGGAGTTGTGGCCCGCCAGCGGCGCGGGCTAGAGCATTTTTCGATCAGTCTGCATCGTATCCAGCGGCGGCGAAGTAGTTCGCGCATTCCCTTGGTGTGAAGGCGTCGATGATTTGAGCGATGGCTGACCAGAGCTGCTCGAGGGTTCTGGCGGCGGCCTTTCGGAG
>NZ_JAUYAF010000001.1 GCF_030693625.1 Phenylobacterium sp. | reverse complement strand
CTCCGAAAGGCCGCCGCCAGAACCCTCGAGCAGCTCTGGTCAGCCATCGCTCAAATCATCGACGCCTTCACACCAAGGGAATGCGCGAACTACTTCGCCGCCGCTGGATACGATGCAGACTGATCGAAAAATGCTCTAGCCGACCGTGAGGCCCGCCGAAAGGGCGACGATGGCGATGGTGAGGACTGGCAGGGCGGCCATCAGCAGGCTGGCGAGACCGCTGACGCGGCCGAGGTTCAAGGAGGGGGGCATGGCGTTTTCTTTCGGTTGGAGCGAAGCGCTGCGAGGTGCGTTCGTCTCGGGCGGCGGTGTAGGCGTGGCCTGCGCGAAAGACCCGTTAAGTCTTGGTCATGACGTTGAATTCACAATATTAATGTCCCGTAAGGTGGAGCTTTCCAGGATGCGGCGGCCGCGATGATCAAGCCTGAATCCCTGCTGCGCCCCACGCCTGCCGGCCTCTATTGCCCCCCCGGCGACTTCTATATCGACCCCACCCGGCCGGTGGACCGGGCCGTGGTCACCCATGGCCACTCCGACCATGCCCGCTCGGGCCACGGCGCCGTGCTGGCCACCCCTGAGACCCTGGCCATCATGGCCGAGCGCTACGGCGCCGACTTCGCCGCCGCCACGGAGGCCGCGCCCTACGGCCGGACCGTCCGCCGCGACGAGGTGGAGGTGACCCTGGTCCCCGCGGGCCACGTCCTGGGCTCGGCCCAGGCGGTGGTGCAGTGGAAGGGCCTGACCATGGTGGTGTCGGGGGACTACAAGCGCCGCCGCGACCCCACCTGCCCACCCTTCGAGCCTGTCCCCTGCGACGTCTTTATCACCGAGGCCACCTTCGGCCTGCCGGTGTTCCGACACCCGCCGGACTCGGGCGAGATCGCCCGGCTGCTGCGCTCTGTGGCCCAGTTCCCGGAACGCTCGCACCTGGTGGGCGCCTATGCGCTGGGCAAGGCGCAGCGGGTGATCTGCCTGCTGCGGGAGGCCGGCTGGGACAAGACCATCTATGTCCACGGCACCCTGGAGCGGCTGAACCGGCTCTATCAGGACCACGGTATCGACCTTGGCCCGCTCGCGCCCGCCACCGTGGCCACCAAGCAGGACTTCGCCGGGGCCATCGTCATCGGCCCGCCCTCGGCCCTGCAGGACCGCTGGTCGCGGCGCTTCCCCGATCCGGTCCAGGCCTTCGCCTCGGGCTGGATGCAGGTTCGCGCCCGGGCCCGGCAGCGGGGGACTGAACTGCCTCTGGTGATCTCCGACCACGCCGACTGGGACGAGCTCACCGCCACGGTGGACGAACTGCGCCCCGGCGAGCTGTGGATCACCCATGGCCGCGAGGAGGCCCTGGCCCGCTGGGCGCAGCTGCACGGCATCCAGGCCCGGGCGCTGGCCCTGGTGGGATATGACGATGATGAAGAGGACGGCTAACCCACCCTTGCGGGCGATCACGAACCTGTTACCGTCCGGGGCAGAAGGACTTTGAGCCTATGCGTGTCGTTGTCTTCCTCGCCGCCAGCCTGATCCTCAGCGCCTGTTCCCAACCCGCCGAACGATCTGCAGAGGTCGCCTCCCAGGAGGCCGCGCCCATGGCCCCCGCCGCCCTGGCCGACAGCGCCGCCGCCGGCGCGCCCGCCGACGCCAGGGGCGGAGCCGCCCCCCAGGCGCCCCTGCCGGTCAGCATCCCGATGCTGGCCTACAGCTACGACTACGCTATCAGCGCCCCGCCCAAGGCGATCCGCGCCCTGGTCACCCGGCATGAGACCGCCTGCGCCAATGCGGGCGCGGCGGTCTGTCAGGTGGTCGGGTCTTCCGTGTCTGAGGCCGGCGAGGACCGGGTCAGCGGCACCCTCACCCTGCGGGCGACGCCCGTCTGGCTGAAGCGCTTCCGCGAGTCCTTAAGCGCCGAGGCCAAGACCCATGGCGGCCGGCTGGTCCGGGCGGCGGTGGAGTCCGAGGACCTCTCGCGGCGGATCGTCGACTCAGAGGCCGCCCTGCGCGCCCGCACCACCCTGCGCGACCGGTTGCAGGGCCTGCTGGCCAGCCGTCCCGGCAAGCTCTCCGACCTGCTGGAGGTGGAGCGGGAGCTGGCCCGGGTGCAGGGCGAGATCGACGCCACCCAGTCGGAACTGACCATGATGCGCGGCCGGGTCGCCACCTCGGAGATGAGGCTGACCTACGAGTCCGGCGGCGTCCTGGCGCCGGAAGGCGCCTGGTCCCCGGTGGGCCGCGCCCTCGGCGACGTCGCCGACATCCTGGCCGGCACGCTGGCGGCCATGATCCGCACGGTCGCGCTCCTCGCGCCCTGGGTCCTGGTGATCGGCGGGCTGCTGTGGGTCTTCCGTCGCCGCCTGCCGCGCTGGAGCCGCAAGACCAAGGACGCGCCGAAGGTCGATTGAGGGCCGCGCGGCTCCGGCTTTCGCGCCGGGGTCGCGCAACCGCCCGGGGGGACATAGACTTCTCTTCCCATGCGCGCCTTCGCCGAGCTCCTGGACCGCCTGTCGCTGACGGCGTCGCGCAACGCCAAGCTGACCCTGGTGCGCGACTATCTGCGCGAGACCCCCGATCCGGACCGGGGCTGGGCGCTCGCCGCCCTGACCGGCGACCTGACCTTCGACGCCGCCAAGCCGGCCTTCATCCGCAAGGCGGTGGAGGAACGGATGGACCCGCTGCTGTTCCGCTGGTCCCACGACTATGTGGGGGACCTGGCCGAGACCGTGGCCCTGGTCTGGCCCGCGCGGCCGGGCGCCAATCGCGAGCCGGAGCTGTCGGAAGTTATCGACGCCCTGCGCGGCGCGACCCGCGCCGAGGTGCAGCGTCTGATCGAGGGATGGCTCGACGCCATGCAGCCCACGGGGCGCTGGGCCCTGCTGAAGCTGATGACCGGCGGCCTGCGGGTGGGGGTGTCTAGCCGCCTCGCCAAGCAGGCGGCGGCGGACCTGGGCGGGGTGGCGATCAACGAGGTGGAGGAGGTCTGGCACGCCCTGCACCCGCCCTATGAGGACCTGTTCGCCTGGCTGGAGGGCCGCTCGGACCGTCCACGGCCGGATTCGCCTGGCCGCTTCCGCCCCACCATGCTGGCCCAGGCCATCGACGAGGCCGTCGACTTCGGCAAGCTCGACCCCGCCGACTATGGCGCGGAGTGGAAGTGGGACGGCATCCGCGTCCAGGCGGTGAACGAGGAGGGGATCCGGCGCCTCTACACCCGCAACGGCGACGACATCTCAAAGACCTTCCCCGATGTGCTCGAGGTGCTGGACTTCGAGGGCGCCCTGGACGGCGAGCTGCTGGTGATGGGCGACGACGGGGTGGCCAGTTTCGGGGACCTGCAGCAGCGGCTGAACCGCAAGACGGTCGACGCCAAGCTGATGGCCAGGCATCCCGCCGGCATCCGCGCCTATGACCTGCTGGCCGAGGCGGGCGAAGACACCCGCACCCTGTCCTTCCGCGAGCGGCGCGTCCGGCTTGAAGCCTTTGTGGGCCGGCTGGCCACCCCGCGCATCGACCTCTCGCCGCTGCAGCCCTTCGAGACCTGGGCCGAACTGGCGGCCCTGCGCGCCGCGCCTCCACCCGGCGACCCGCAGATCGCCGAGGGGCTGATGTTGAAGCGCTGGGACTCGATCTACGAGGCCGGCCGCCCCAAGGGCCCCTGGTTCAAGTGGAAGCGCGACCCATTCCTGATCGACGCGGTGCTGATGTACGCCCAGCGCGGCCACGGCAAACGCTCCAGCTTCTATTCCGACTACACCTTCGGGGTCTGGACGGAGGTGGAGGGCAAGCGGGCCCTGACACCGGTGGGCAAGGCCTATTTCGGCTTCACCGACGAGGAGCTGAAGCAGATCGACAAGTTCGTCCGCGACAACACCCTCGAGCGGTTCGGGCCGGTGCGCTCGGTGAAGGCCGAACCCCACTTCGGCCTGGTCTTCGAGGTGGCCTTCGAGGGCCTGCAGCGCTCCACCCGCCACAAGTCCGGCGTCGCCATGCGCTTCCCCCGCATCCACCGGATCCGCTGGGACAAGCCCGCCGGCGAGGCCGACGAACTGGACACCCTGGAGCGGATGCTGGAGCAGATGGAGGGGCGGTGATCCGTCAGCTTCCCCCCTCGTGGGGGAAGCTGGGCTACCTGACCTCCGGCGCCTTGATCCGCCGCCAGGCCAGGGCCCAGGCGATGGCGGCCTGGGCGAGGCCAGAGGCGAGGCTGGCCCAGGGGGCGGTGGACAAGGGCACGAACAGGGCCTGGCCAGTTCCGGGGCTGATGACCGAGCCGACGATGCCGCCGACCCCGTAGAGCAGGGCGAGCGCCACCACCGCGCCGAAGTCGCCGCGCTGCGGACGCGGCCCGAAGCGGAAGAGGGTGATCACCGCCAGGTCGCGCAGGACGAAGGCCAGCAGGGCGGTGGCCTGGGCCGGATCGGGACCCTGGTCGAAGGCCGAGCCCGCCCCGCCGACCGCAAAGGCGGCGGCGACCAGGATCAGGGCCAGCAGGAAGGGCGCGATGGCGGCCGGCGTCAGGGGCAGGGCGCGGGTGAGATCGCCCTTGGCGACGGAGGCGCCGAACTGGCGCAGCCGCACGCGGTCGGCGGGTTCGGCGAAGGCCGCGGCGTAGGCCGCCAGCGCCACCGCCAGGGCGCCCACCAGCAGGGCCGCGGCGGTCCCGCCGGGTCCGTAGGCGAAGCCCCCGAGGAAGACCGCCAGGAAGATCAGGAAGGCCGGCCAGATCACCGGCAGGTTCTTCATCTGCAGCTCCAGCCGCATCAGCCGCCAGGCGCCGGCGAGCGCCCAGCCCGCCAAGGCCAGGGTGGCGATGGTGCGGAAGCCGGTCGCCGGGAAAATCTGGCCCCACCAGCCGATGTCGCCGCGCGCATAGAGGAAGGACGAGAGGCCCGAGAGCCCCGCGCCGCGCTGGAACCCGGCCGATCCCGCCACCACCATCAGCAGGAAGACGCCCAGGATCAGGCCGCCCAGCACGCCGCCAGCCCGAGCCACCCGGCCCTCGGCGCGGGCCTTGCGCACCCCGATCAGGGCGACGGCCAGGCTGACCGCTTGGAGAAAGAGGGCGAGCGCGATCAGGAAGCCCAGCATCCACAGGGCGCCGGGCTGGCCCTGGACCAGCATCAGGCCGGCCATCAGGATGACGCCGGTCAGGGCGCACATCCAGGCCAGGCTGGAGCCGCCCAGCAGCTTGCCCCAGGTCATGGACCAGGGGGTGAGGGCCGAGAGCCGCTGGAAGTCCCAGGTGCGGTCGGCGATCTCGCCCAGCACCGCGCCGCCGGCGGCGCGCGAGCCCCACAGGACCCCGCAGATGATGAAGACAAAGGCGCCGACGCCCGCCATGGCCGGCAGCGGCCCACCGGCGGACTCACGCGCCACCAGGGCGGTGGCGCCATATATAAGCACCAGGACGACAGCGGCCCAGGCGATGCGCCGGGGCGAGGCCTCGAGCCAGAGATTGCGCTGGAATTCCGGGTTCATCGGGCCACCTCCGCCAGATAGGCGTCTTCGAGGGTCTTTCGCGCCGCCTGGAAGGACCGGACCTTCAGCCCCGCCCCGATCAGCTTGCCCAGCAGGGCGGAGTCGTCCTCGCCCTCCGGCAAGGCCAGAATGGCGGTGTCGCCGGTGACCTTCTCGACGGTGACGCCGAGCGCCTCCAGCCGTTCGGCCAGGTCTGGCGGCGGCTGGGCGAAGGCCACCTCCACCCGCGCGCCGTCCTGGTGTCCGGACCCGGCCGCCACCACCCCGCCGCCGGCCACCGCGCCGTCGCGGATCATCAGCATCTGGGTGGAGTAGTCTTCGAGCTCGGCCAGGATGTGGGAGGAGACCACGATGGTCATGCCGTCCTTGGCCAGCGACAGGATCAGGTCCGACAGGCTGCGGCGGGCCTCGGGGTCGAGCCCGGCCGCGGGTTCATCAAGCAGCAGGACGCGGGGCTGGTGAACAATGGTCTGGGCGATGGCCAGCCGCTGCTTTAGCCCTCGGGACAGTTCGCCGGCGCGCGCCTCCAGGCGGTCGGTGAGCTGCACCCGGGCCGCCGCCATTTCCACCGCGGCGGCCGTCTCGGCGACCGGAACGCCGCGAGACCGGGCGGCATAGGTCAGGGCCTTGCGCACCGACAGCTCCTCATAGAGGCCGAAGAAGTCGGGCAGGTAGCCGATGGCGGCGTGCACCCCGCGCGGGTCAGCTTCGACGTCGAGGCCCGCGACCCGGATGGTCCCCTCGGTGGGGACGTCCAGGGCCGCGATGCAGCGCATCAGGGTCGATTTGCCGGCGCCGTTGGGACCCACCAGGGCCAGCACCGCGCCGGCCTGGACCTGGAAGGACACGCCGTGCAGGGCGCGAGCCGACGGGTAGTCGTAGACCACTCCCGCAACCTCGATCATGGCGCTCATGTCAGCTCCCCTTCGAGGAAGGTCTTCAGGTCGCCGCCGGTGAATTTCAGGCCGCGGACGCCGGCGCGGCGCCCGGCCTCCACGTCGCCGTCCTTGTCGCCCACCATCAGGGAGCGGGCCAGGTCGACGGGCCACTCCTCAATCGCCTGCAGCAGCATGCCGGGATTGGGCTTGCGGCCAGGCGGATCGGGATGGCGGTACATCTCATGCGCCGCCTCGGGGTGGTGCGGGCAGTAGTAGAAGGCGTCGACGCGGGCGCCGGCCTTGGCGAGGTCGGCGCTCATCTGGACGTGCAGCTTCTGGACGTCGGCCTCGGTGTAGTAGCCCCGGCCCACCCCCGACTGGTTGGTCACCACGAACACCCACCAGCCCGCGGCGTTGAAGGCGGCGATGGCCTCCCGGGCGCCTGGAATCCAGACGAAGTCCTCCCAGCGATAGACATAGCCGGGGTCTTCGTTGAGTACCCCGTCGCGATCGAGGAACAGGGCGGGGCGGGGGGTCTGGTCGGGCGCGCTCACCCTGCCACTGTAACGCCAAGCCCGCGCGGCGTCGCGGGGGTCTGGACTTAAGCTTTCGTAACGCGTCATTTCGCCGACACACCGCCCCGTCTATGGTCGGCGGTCCCTTCCTGTTTTCGAGGTCGCCTTGGCCGACGCATCGCCTGTTCTCTCCATCAAGGACCTCCGGGTCGATTTCGCCACCCATGACGGGGTGGTCGCGGCCGTGCGGGGGGTGTCCCTGGACGTGGCCCGCGGCGAGACCCTCGGGGTGGTCGGCGAGAGCGGCTCGGGCAAGAGCCAGACCTTCATGGCGCTGATGGGCCTGCTGGCCCGCAACGGCAAGGCCACCGGCTCGGCCAAGTTCCTCGGGACCGAACTGCTGAACCTCAAGCCTGCGGCGCTCAACAAGATCCGCGGCTCGAAGATGACCATGATCTTCCAGGATCCGCTCACCGCGCTTACCCCCCACGCCCGCATCGGCGAGCAGATCGCCGAGCCCCTGCGGCTGCACCTGGGCATGTCCGGCGACGCGGCCACCAAGCACGCCAAGGACTGGCTGGAGCGGGTCCGCATCCCCGACGCCGAGCGCCGCCTGCGCCAGTACCCGCACGAGCTTTCCGGCGGCATGCGCCAGCGGGTGATGATCGCCGCGGCCATGGCAGGGTCGCCCGCCCTGCTGATCGCCGACGAGCCCACCACCGCCCTCGATGTCACCGTCCAGGCCGAGATCCTCGACCTGATGGACGAGCTGAAGCGCGAGACCGGCACGGCCATGGTGCTCATCACCCACGACATGGGGGTCATCGCCCGCCTCGCCGACCGGGTCTGCGTGATGAAGGACGGCGCCTATGTCGAGGAGGGCGAGGCGCAGGCGATCTTCGCCGCGCCGAAGGATCCCTATACCCGCGCCCTGCTGGACGCGATCCCGCGCCTGGACCGCGCCGACCGTGGCGGCCGCCCGACCCTGAGCCCTGTCGCCACTGACGCGCCGGTGGTGGTGGAAGGCCGCGACATCAAGGTCTGGTTCCCGATCCACGAGGGGCTGTTCGGCGCCAAGCGCAACCTGCGCGCCGTGGACGGCGTCTCCTTCCAGGTTCGCCAGGGCGAGACCCTGGGGGTGGTGGGGGAAAGCGGATGTGGCAAGTCCACCCTGGCGCGCGCCGTGATCAACCTGATCCCGGCCACCGGCGGGGCGGTCACCCTGCTGGGCCGCGACATCACCGGCGCGGACAAGGAATCCATGCGGGCCGCGCGGCGCGACCTGCAGATCGTCTTCCAGGACCCGTTGGCCAGCCTCGACCCTCGAGTGACCATCGGCGACTCCATCGCCGAGCCCCTGCAGGTGTTCAAGCCGCAGCTGAAGCGCGCCGAGCGCGACGCCGAGGTGGCGGCCATGATGGCCAAGGTCGGTCTGCTGCCGGCCCTGATCAACCGCTATCCGCACGAACTGTCCGGCGGCCAGAACCAGCGGGTGGGCATTGCGCGGGCCATGATCCTGAAGCCCAAGCTGGTGATCTGCGACGAGGCGGTCTCGGCCCTGGACGTCTCCATCCGCGCCCAGATCATCGACCTGCTGATCCAGCTGCAGAAGGAGATGGGCCTGGCGATGATCTTCATCAGCCACGACCTGGCGGTGGTGCGCGAGATCAGCCACCGGGTGATGGTGCTCTATCTGGGCCGGGTGATGGAGCAGGCCGACCGTGAGCAGCTCTACGCCAATCCGCACCACCCCTATACCAAGGCCCTGCTGTCGGCCGCCCCGATCCCCGATCCGGTCCGGGAACGCTCCCGCAAGCGGCTGAAGCTCGTGGGCGAGCCCCCCAGCCCCATGGATCCGCGCAGCGCCCTGCGCTTCCTGCCCTCGCGGCTGTCGGCCGATCCCCTGGGCCAGGTCTATGTGCCGGAGCTGAAGGAGATCGCCCCGGGTCACCTGGTCTCCGAGTTCGACCCGCCCGTCGAAGCGGCTTAAGCGCCACCTTATGAGCTCGAAGATCACGCCCATCCTGATGTCCGGCGGCGCGGGGACGCGCCTGTGGCCCCTGTCGCGCCAGGCCAAGCCCAAGCAGTTCCACCGCCTGGGCGGCGCCGAGACCCTGATCCAGGCCACCGCCCTGCGGGTGACAGGGCCGATGTTCAATCCGCCCATCGTGGTCTGCGCCGCGGCCCATGCCGACCTGACGCGGGCCCAGCTGGCCGAGGTGGGGATCACAGCCCAGGCCCTGATCGCCGAGCCCGCGCCCCGCAACACCGCCGCGGCCTCGGTGGCCGCCGCCGCCGTGGCCGCCGAGATCGATCCGGACGGGGTCTTCATCCTGCTCCACGCCGACAACCTGGTGTCCGACGTGCCGGCCATGCACGCGGCCATCGAGGCGGGACGGGCCGCGGCGCAGAGCGGCGAGGTGGTGATCTTCAGCCTCAAGCCGACCGGGCCTGAGACCATCTACGGCTATATCTGCGCCGGCGCCGGCGAGGGTCTGGTGCGCAAGGTCGCCCAGTTCGTCGAGAAGCCGGACCTCGCCACCGCCAAGCGGTTCGTGGCCGATCCGGACTATGGCTGGAACGCCGGCATGTTCATGTTCAGCGCCCGGGCCTTCCTGGAGGAGTGCCGCCGCCTGGCGCCGGCCATCTGCGCCGCCGCCGAGGCCGGGGTGAAGGACGCGCAGCGATCTGGCGACCTGATCGCGCTTGGGCCCGCGTTCCTCACCGCCCCCGCCGAAGCTATCGACACCGCCATCATGGAGAAGACCGACCGCGCCAGCGTGGTGGGGGCTGACATCGGCTGGAGCGACGTGGGCAACTGGAACGCGCTTTGGGAAGGCTCGGTGCTCGACGCCGAGGGCAACGCCCTGGACGGCGACGCCATCGCCGTGGGGTCAAAGGGCAATATCGCCCGCACCGACGGCCACACGGTGGTGCTGGCCGGCGTCGAGGACCTGGTGGTGGTGGTGGAGAACGGCGTGGTCCTGGTGACCCGGCGCGAGTCCACCGCCTCGGTCAAGGCCGCGGTGGAGGCGCTGACGGCCCAGGGGCGCGGCGCGCTGCTATAATCTGAGGTTGCGCCGCGAGCCCCGCAGAAGTTGCATCCCGGCGATTCCGGCAACTTCGCGGAAAGACTTCGTGGTTAAGGTCGGCGGCTGCTATCGCGTTTTCGCCGCCGGGGATTGGCCGCCTTGCAGATCGAAGTTCTTCGTCCGCAGGACATGACGGCCCAGCGCATGGCCCGCTGGGCGGAGCTGCAGGCCGGCGACATCACCCTCGACAGTCCCTTCCTGTCCCCCGACTGGGCCCGCACGCTGGAGCGCGTCCAGCGCCAGACCTCCCGCCAGATCCGTGTCGCCGTCGCCATCGTGGAGGGCCGCGATGTGGCCTTCCTGCCGGTCCGCGTCGGTCATCTGACCGCCATGCCGGTGGGGGCGCCCATGTGCGACTACCAGGGGTTGGTGGCCGAGCCGGGCGTAAGGATCGACGCGCGCAGGATGATCCAGGCCCTGGGCGTCCAGCGCTACGACTTCTGCCACATGATCGAGGACCAGGCCGCGTTCGCCCCCTATGCGCGGGGCCGCCAGCTCTCCCACATCGTCGATGTCGCGATGGGGTACGACGCCTACGAAGCCGCCCGCCGCGAGGCCGGAACCTCGGTCCTGAAGGATTGCGACAAGAAGCGCCGCAAGGTCGAGCGCGAGATCGGTCCCTCCATCTTCACCGCCTTCTCCCGCAGCCAGGCCGACTTCGACCAGCTGGTGGCCTGGAAGCGCGCCCAGCTCGACGCCACCGGCCAGACCGACATCTTCGACGCCGGCTGGACCCTGCGCCTGATGCAGGACCTGTTCGAACGCCGCGATCCGGACTTCGGGGCGGGCCTCTTCACCCTGCACTTCGGCGACCGCCTGGCCGCCGTCCACCTGCACCTGCACGGCAAGCAGACCGTGCATGGCTGGCTCATCGCCCACGAGCCGGAGTTCGAGCGTTACTCGCCTGGGATCCTGCTGTTCCAGGACATTCTGCGCTGGATGGACGCCACCCCCTATTCCCGCCTCGACCTCGGTCCCGGCGACTACCGGTTCAAGCGCGAGCTGGCCAATACCGGGGTCGGGGTGACGCACGGCTTCGTCGGCGGGGTCGCGCCGGCCGCCCTGGTCCGTCACGCCGTCTACGGCGTCCGCCGCGCCGCCGAGGCCCTGCCGCTGGGCAAGATGTCGGAGCTGCCCGGCAAGGCCATGCGCCGCGTGGACGTCCTGCGCGGTTTGCGCTGAGCGCCTTTCAGGCCAAGTGGGAACCGGTTCGCCGCCCGGAAAGCGCGACCAAGCTGACATTGCCGTAGGACGCCCACGCCGTTAGAGGTGGCGTCCTTTTCACCCCTGGCCTGATCATGACCCTGTCCATCGACGATATCCGCGCGGCTGCCGAGCGGCTGAAGGGGCGCATCGAGCGCACCCCCTGCCGACACTCGAAGACGCTGTCGGAGATTACCGGGGCCGAGGTCTGGGTGAAGTTCGAGAACCTGCAGTTCACCGCGGCCTACAAGGAGCGCGGGGCGCTGAACACCCTGCTGCAGCTCTCCGACAACGAAGCCAAGCGTGGGGTGATCGCCGCGTCCGCCGGCAATCACAGCCAGGGCCTGGCCTATCACGCCGCACGCCTGGGCATCCCGGTGACCATCGTCATGCCCCGCAACACCCCCTTCGTGAAGGTGCAGCAGACCCGCGCCTTCGGGGCCGAGGTGGTGCTGGACGGGGAGACCTTCGACGACTCCGCGGCCTTGGCCAAGACGCTGTGCGCCGAGCGGGAGCTGGTCTTCGTTCCCCCGTTCAACGACCTGAAGGTGATGGCCGGCCAGGGCACGGTGGCCCTGGAGATGTTCGAGGACGTGCCGGATCTTGAGGTCCTGCCGATCCCGATCGGCGGCGGTGGCCTGATCGCCGGCTGCGCCACCGTGGCCAAGTCGCTCAATCCCAAGGTCGAGATCTACGGCGTCGAGCCGGCCATGTACCCCTCCTTCACCGCCCGGATGCGTGGGATCGGCGCGGCCACTGGCGGCGCCACCATCGCCGAGGGCATCGCGGTCAAGTCGGTGGGGGAAGAGTGCTACGCCGTCGCCCGGCCGCTGATCGACGATGTGCTGCTGATCGAGGAGCCCTATTTCGAACGGGCCATCGCGCTGTACTGCAACGTCGAGAAGACGGTGGTGGAGGGGGCCGGGGCGGCCTCGCTCGCCGCCCTGCTGGCCTATCCGGAGAAGTTCCGCGGCAAGAAGGTCGGGCTTATCATCACCGGCGGCAATATCGACACCCGCCTGCTGGCCTCGGTGCTCACCCGCGAACTGGTGCGCGAGCAGCGCCTGGTCTCCCTGCGCATCATCGGCGACGACCGGCCGGGCCTGCTGGGCACCGTCTCGGTGCTGATCGGCAAGATGGGGGCCAATATCGTCGAGGTGGCGCACAACCGCCTGGCCCTGGACGTGCCCGCCAAGGGCGCGGAGTTCGACATCATGATCGAGACCCGCGACGCCCAGCACACCCAGGAAATCATGGACGCCCTGCGCGAGAGCGGCTACCCGCCCCGCGCTGTTTAAGAGCGTGACAGCCGGAAGTGGGCGCCGGTTCCGGCGCCCGTCACGCGTCTAATAAGGAAGCTAGTGATGAAGCGTTTCGTTCTCGCCCTGGCCCTGGTGGTCCTGGCCGCCTGCGGCCCCAACAAGCAGGTCGCCGCCGACAACCTCACCGCGGCCAACACCTTCCTGGCCAAGAACGGCAAGGCGGCGGACGTGCTCACCCTGCCCTCGGGCCTGCAGTACAAGGTCGTCCAGTCGGGCCCGGCCACGGGCGCCAAGCCCGAGAAGGGCGACGAGGTGAAGGTCCACTACGAAGGCAAGCTGCTGGACGGCAAGGTCTTCGATAGCTCCTACGAGCGCGGCGCCCCGGCGGCCATGCCCATCGACGCCCTGATCCCGGCTTGGATCGAGGCCCTGCAATTGATGCGGCCCGGCGATGTCTGGATGCTCTATGTGCCGCCGGAACTCGGCTATGGCGAAGAGGGCGCGGGCGGCGGTGAGATCCCCGGCAACAGCGTGCTGATCTTCAAGATCGAACTGATCGGCGTCCTGCCGGGCCCGGGCTCGGTCGGCCAGGGCTGAGCGCCAAAGCGACTAGCTGAACAGGTGCGCGCGGGTGTCGGGGTTCTCCCGGCGCCACATGACGTTGTCCAGGAAGAAGTGGTGGATGTTGATGAAGATCCACACCGCGAACAGGCAGGCCGTGGTTCCGAACACCGCGTGGTCATAGGGGATCACCGCGTCCATCAGGTTGGGCAGGGCCCAGAAGCCGACGAAGCCCAGAGCCACGCCTGAGGCCACGAAGACCGCGAATCCGCGCCGCCAGTCGCCGGCCTTGGCGCGCTCCACGTTGCCCTGATAGCGCCAGACGACCGCAAGGTACTGCAGGGAGTGGAAGGCCGGGATCACCAGCAGCCACAGCGGATTGATCCGCATGAAGACCAGCCAGATATAGAGGCTGACGCCATAGGCCACGGCCCCGTTCCAGGGCAGGCTCCGCCAGGCGCGACCCATCACCAGCAGGGTCGCAGCGGTCGTCAGCGCCGCCGCCAGACCGGCGATCATCAGCAAGGGCGCGGGCACGGGCAGGGCGTAGTAGTCCAGGCCCCAGAGATGGGTGGTCTTCACCTGGTGGTTGGCGTTCAGCCACGAGAAGACCCAGACCACATAGGCGTTCACCAGGAACACCTTCTTCTGCAGGGCGGTGAAGAAGCTCCGCTTGAGCGCCGCATCCACCATCAGCATGCCGTAGCCCTGCTTGACGTAGTGCCAGCCCACGAAGAAGGCCATCAGGTTGCCGCCAAAGCCCAGCAGGCGCGAGTCCGCGCTCATCAGGGCCGCGCCGAGATAGGCGGCCAGCACTAGCGGCACGACAATCCCGGCGAAGACATAGCGCCAGCGCAGGGCGGGCGCATGGGTTCCCCTCAGCGCCTTGGCTCCGAAACCTCGGTAGAAGATCTGGTAGGAATGGGCGAAGTGCGGGTGGTTGAGGATGTTGATCGCCATCCACATCGCCGCCGCCAACGGCGCGGCGACCCGGTCGGCGGGCAGTAGCAGCAGGACCGGGAAGGCCAGCAGCGAGCCGCCCCCCAGCAGCAGGAAGTCGGCGGTCGGGCCCCACAGGTGCCGACGCGGCGCGTCGGGGCTCTCCGCCGCCAGGGTCTCGCCAACAGTGATCGACATGGCGTCCTCCGCCCCAGGCTCCTGCTCAGCATGGCGGGCAATGCTTAGGCCCCGGTGAACGGACCGCTAAGGCTGTCAGGGCAGAGTGGCGCGGTGGTCAACCTTGTTCTCCTCTACCTGGCGGTCATCAACCTGATGACCTTCGCGGTGTTCGCCGCCGACAAGCGCGCCGCCGCCGGCGGGCTGCGCCGGACGCCTGAAGCCACCCTCCTGGGGCTCGCGGCCATCGGCGGCGGTCTGGGGGCTGTGAGCGCCCAACGCCTGCTGCGCCACAAGACCCGCAAACAGCCCTTCGCCCGGCAGCTGACCCTGATCCTGGTGGGCCAGGTTTTCGGATTGGCGATGCTCGCCGTTCTCGCCGCGCGCCATGCCCTTGTCATACCCTAAGGAACCCTGCTGAGATCGTCCCCGAGCCGCGCCGTCAGAGCGCGCGCCAAGGGACGGAACAGGCAGATGGGCTACGACCTGATCGTTGTCGGCGGCGGTGTCGGCGGCTCGGCTCTGTCGGCGGTGATGGCGCAGGCCGGCGCCAAGGTCCTGCTGCTGGAGGCTGCAGAGGTCTACCAGGACAAGGTGCGCGGCGAGTGGATCGCGCCGTGGGGGGTGACCGAGGTCAAGCGCCTGGGGCTCTACGACCTGCTGGTGAGCGCCGGCGGGCACCACATCGAGACCCACATCTCCTATGACGAGAACCGCGATCCGGAGGTGGCGCGGTCGACCCCTGCGCCGCTCGGGGTCTTCGCGCCGGGGGTTCCCGGCCCGCTCTGTCTCGGTCACCCGCAACACTGCCAGACCCTGTTCGACGAGGCTGTCCGCCGAGGCGTCGACGCCCGGCGCGGCGTTCAGGTGATCTCGGTGACGGCGGGCGCGAGCCCCACTGTCACCTTCCGCCATGACGGCGAGGAGAGCACGGCGACGGCGCGCCTGCTGGTGGGCGCCGATGGGCGGACCTCCATGGTCCGCGAGAACCTGGGCATCCCCCTGCATCAGGACGCCCCCCACCACATGTTCGCCGGCCTGCTGGTGGACGGCGCGCCCGACTGGGACGCCAAGGTTCAGGCCATCGGGGTGGAGGGGGACTTCTCCTTCCTGGCCTTCCCGCAGGGCTCCGGCCGCGTGCGGCTCTATGGCAGCTACGCCCTGGATCAGCGCCGCCGGTTCGCGGGCCCGGACGGTCCCGCGGCCTTCCTCGAGGCCTTCCGCATGGTGTGCTCGCCCGACAATGTTCACCTGGCGGGCGCCAGGCCCATCGGCCCCCTGCTGTCCTATTTCAACAACGACGCCTGGACCGACCAGCCCTTCGCCCCGGGCGCGGTGCTGGTGGGGGACGCCGGCGGCTGGAACGACCCGATCATCGGTCTTGGCCTCTCCATCACCTATCGCGACGTGCGGATTGTCACCGACATCCTGAAGGCGGACGCCGACTGGGCCCGGGCGGATTTCTCGCCCTACGCCGAGGAGCGCGCCGAGCGCCTGCGCCGCCTGAGGTTCACCGCCGCCCTCGTCTCGGCGCTGGAGGCCGAGTTCGGCGCGGCGGCGCGGGCCCGGCGGGATAGCCTCCATGAGCGCGCCAGCCTCGACCCGTCGCTGCGGGCCCACACCTTCGCGGTGATGGCCGGCCCCGAGGTCTTGCCGCCCGAGATCTTCACCCCCGAGCACCGCGCCCGCGTCCTGGGAGAGGCGGCGTGAGCGACCTGCCCATCGTCACCGACCCCAACGGCGTGGACGCCGCCTGGCTGACCGCCGCCCTGAACGGCGCCGGGATCCCCGTCCGCGTCGAGGGCTTCACCACACAGAAGGTGGGGGACGGCATGCTGGGGGAGAGCGTCCGCTTCAACCTCGACTACGCCCGACCCGTGGAGGGCGCGCCCGCCAGCGTGGTCGGCAAGTTTCCGTCCGCCGACCCGATCAGCCGCGCCACCGGTGGGGCCATCGGCCTCTATCTGAACGAGGTGCGCTTCTACCAGCAGATCGCCCACACGGTGGATATCCGCACGCCGAAGCCCTTCGTGGCGGCGATCGACCCTGAGACCAGCGACTTCGTCCTCCTGCTGGAGGACATGGGCCCGGCCCGGGGCGGCGATCAGCTCACCGGCTGCTCCCTGGCCGACGCGGAGGTGGCCATGCGGGAGGCCGCGGCCCTGCACGGTCCGCGCTGGGCCGATCCGACCCTGACGCAGGTGGAATTCCTCAATCGCCCGATGATCGATCCGGGCGCGATCGCGGGGATGTTCGACGGCGTCATCGCGGCCTTCCGGGCCCGCTACGAGGGCCGGCTGGAGCCGGAGTACATGACGATCTGCCAGGACTTCGCCGACCATATCGGGGCCTTCTATTCCGGGCCCGCCGCCCCGCCGACCCTGCAGCACCTGGACTACCGCCTCGACAATATGCTGTTCGAGCCCCAGGGCGGCCGCTGGCCGCTCGCGGTTCTGGACTGGCAGTCGGTGGCCCTCGGTCCCGGCGTGCTGGACGTGGCCTATTTCATCGGCGCGGGCCTGCCGACCGAGATCCGCCAGAAGCATGAGCAGGACCTCCTGAGACAATGGCTGGAGGTCCTGCGGAAGTACGGCGTCAGCTATGACTGGAACGAGGCCTGGACCGGCTACCGCCACTACCTGCTGCAAGGCGTGTTCACCGCCATCTTCGCTTCGGTCAGCACCAAGCAGACCGAGCGCGGCGACGAGATGTTCCTGACCATGGCCCGCAGGCACTGCGCCCAGGCGGCGGACCTGGAGTCGATGAAGATGCTCCGGAGGGCGTAGAAAGAAGATCGTCCACGAACCACACGAACCACACGAACAAGAGGGCGGCGACGCTTCCCCGAATGGGTCATCCCGGATTTCGCGCAACGGAAGACCGGGACCTAGAAGCGCCGATCTCTCCGGCGAACCCCGCGCATATGGGTTCCGGCTCTCCGCTTCGCTGCGGCCTGGATGACAGTTGGGTGAGCCGCTGACCGTTCGTGACGTTCGTGTGGTTCGTGGACAAAACCTCTTACGGCCTCGCCTCAGTCGGTAAACACCACCGTCTTGCTCCCATTGAGCAGCACCCGGTCCTCCAGTCGCCACCGCACGGCGCGGGCCAGGACCCGGCGCTCGATGTCGCGGCCCTTGCGGATCAGGTCGCGCGGCGTGTCGCGGTGGCTGATGCGCTCCACGTCCTGTTCG
>NZ_JAUYAF010000097.1 GCF_030693625.1 Phenylobacterium sp. | reverse complement strand
TGTCCGGCTCGTCGTTCGTCGACGAAGCCATGATCTCCGGCGAACCGATCCCGGTCATGAAGGAGGCGGGGGCTGAGGTGATCGGCGGCACGATCAATAAGACCGGCAGCTTCACCTATCGCGCCACCAAGGTCGGGGCGGACACGCTGCTCGCCCAGATCATCCGCATGGTCGAGACGGCGCAGGGCTCCAAGCTGCCGATCCAGGCCCTGGTCGACAAGGTCACCGCCTGGTTCGTGCCGGCGGTCATGGTGGCGGCCGTCCTTACCTTCGCGGTCTGGCTGGTCTTCGGGCCGCAGCCGGGCGTCGCCTTCGCGCTGGTCAACGCGGTGGCGGTGCTGATCATCGCTTGCCCGTGCGCCATGGGGCTCGCCACGCCGACCTCGATCATGGTCGGCACCGGCCGGGCGGCAGAACTGGGTGTTCTGTTCCGCAACGGCGGCGCGTTGCAGTCGCTGAAGTCCGTCCAGGTGGTTGCGCTGGACAAGACTGGCACGCTCACGGCCGGCAAGCCGGTGATGACCGATCTGGAGGTCGTTGAAGGCTTTGAGCGCACCCAGGTCCTATCGCTGGTCGCTGCTGTCGAGGCGCAGTCCGAACACCCTGTGGCAGCCGCCATCGTCGCCGCCGCCCAGGCCGAAGGGCTCGCCCTCGACGAGGTCAGCGCCTTTGAAGCCGTGCCCGGCTATGGCGTCAACGCCATGGTCGGCGGCCATCGCATCGCTGTCGGCGCAGACCGCCACATGGTCCGGCTGGGTATAGACGTACAGCCGTTCGCCGAGACCGCTGTCCGCATGGGCGAGATGGCCAAGACCCCGCTCTATGCCGCCATCGACGGTAAGCTGGCCGCCGTGATCGCCGTCTCTGACCCGATCAAGCCGACGACGCCGCAGGCCATCCGCGCCTTGCATCATATGGGCCTCAAGGTGGCGATGATCACCGGCGACAACCGCCGCACGGCCGAGGCCATCGGCGCCCAACTCGGCATCGACGAGGTGGTCGCCGAGGTGCTGCCGGACGGCAAGGTTGAGGCCATCAAGCGCCTGCGCGCCGGCGGCCGGGCCGTGACTTTTGTCGGCGATGGCATCAACGATGCTCCGGCCCTGGCCGAGGCCGATGTCGGCATCGCCATCGGCACCGGCACGGACGTGGCCATTGAGAGCGCTGACGTGGTGCTGATGTCCGGTGACTTGCTGGGCGTGAGCAACGCGATCGCCTTGTCGAAAGCGACCATCGCCAACATCCGTCAAAACCTGTTCTGGGCCTTCGCCTACAACGCCAGCCTGATTCCGGTGGCTGCGGGCGTCCTCTACCCCATCACCGGCACGCTGCTATCACCGATGCTGGCGGCCGGGGCCATGGCCCTCTCGAGCGTCTTCGTGCTGGGCAACGCCATGCGGTTGAAGCGCTTCAAGGCGCCGCTGCGCGTCGCCGCCGGTCCCGTTGTGGCGGCCGGCGGCTGACCTCCCCGGCTCGCCCTTGACCTTCCATGAACTAGAACCTTTCTGCTGACGGACGTCGGATCGGAAATCGCCTCATGAACATTGGAAACGCATCGGAAAAATCGGGCCTGTCAGCCAAGACAATCCGCTACTACGAGGACATCGGCCTGCTGCTGGCCGATCGCGCGGACAATGGCTATCGGGACTACTCGATGTCTGACGTGCATCGCCTGCGCTTCCTCCAGCGCTCACGCAGCCTCGGCTTTTCGGTCGAAGAATGCCGGCAGCTCCTGTCGCTCTACAGCGACAAGGATCGCGAGAGCGCGGATGTGAAGGCGATCGCCAAGGCCAAGCTGACAGAGATCGACCGCAAGCTCGCTGAACTGACCGAACTTCGCGACACGCTGCGGCATCTGGTGCGCAACTGCCACGGCGACAAGCGCCCTGACTGCCCGATCATCGAAGGGCTCGCGGGCAAGGACTGAGTCTCGAACTCACCCTCTCCCCACCAGCAGTAGGGACGATGACCGAGCTGAGTCGTTGATGATGTCGGCCCCAACGCCCTCCACCATGGCGGCCTTCCCAACTGAAGAACACCGGCCGTAGGAGCTAGGTTCAGGCAGCGAAGCAGCCCGTCAGAAGAAGACCCAAGAGCCCATTGCGCGATCGCGGCGCCCATGCGGCCAGTCCCCGAGGCCCTGCGCAGAAAGCCCCGCCCAGGCCAGCGGCACCGCTTGCCGGTCGTGGAGCCGAAGTGGTCGCGACCCTACCTGCCGCGGGCTCTGAGGAGCCTGATATCCAACTGGAGCCACACCACAATAGGTCGCCTCGTGAGAGGTGCTGTGAGCCTTTGCGGACGTCGCGACCAACAGTTGGGCGTCTCTTCGCTCCACGGACGAATGCCGGGCAGGTCTCGGGGCAGCCTTGGCCTGCACTGGTTGCCGCTTGCCGGTGTCTAGCGCTTCCGGTCTGCCCGAACGAAGCGCACTCCCTCACCCTTTTCAGCCGCGGAAATGAATTCAACGCCGGCTCGTTGAAGGGCGCGTTCCACCGCAGAAAAGGTACTCATTTTCGAGTCGACCTGCTCGCGTTCCAGCCGATTGATCGCGTTTACGGACACAATCGCTTTGTCCGCCAACTCCTGTTGCGACCATCCCAACAGAGCTCGCGCCGCTCTGATTTGTGCAGCAGTGACCATAGCGGTCACCAGACGGGATGGGCGACGATCAATGCCACTACAAGGTGTTTATTCTACCTTATAAGGTGTTATAATCACCTTCACTTAAGTCCCATCTCGGTTCGGCCACTGGAATGTCCGCATTCACCAATCTTTGCCGCTCAACACGCAGCAGCTTTCAATCCCCTCCGCCCTATGCGGTTCGAACGGTAGAGCTTGCCGTCCGCCGCAACGGCTGAGCCGAACGCCCTGGACGCCAAGCCATGTCATGGGTGAGGGAATTTCAGGAACGGCTGGGCGGGCTCTACGCCACCCACGCCAAGCGGATTTCGCGCGCCCTCGCCGCTAAGGGCCTCGCCAATTCTGAGGATGTGACGCAGGAGACCTTCGTCCGGCTCGCGACCGCCCCCATCCCAATCCGTCACCCCAAGGCCCTGCTTATGACCGTCGCGACCAACCTGGCGCGCGACGAGATAAGACGTCAGAAGCGCCAAGGGGGCGCCCACCTGTCGCTCGATGAGGCCTATGCTGAGAATGAGCCTTGGGCTGCGCCCGACCAGGAGACCGCCCTCCTCCTGAAACAGGTCATCCTGTCGATGCCGAAGCTCTACCGGAACGTGTTTGTCTTGAGCCGGTTCGCGGGTCTGAGCTATGAAGAGATTGCAGAACGCTGCAACGTGTCGGTCAAGACGGTCGAGTGGCGAATGACCAAGGCCCTGGCCCACTGCGCCGCGCTGCTGCGCGACTAGCCGACCGGGAACGCCATGAGCGCACAAGCCTCGGCAGATGATGAGCGCGCGCGCCTTGAAGCGGCCGAGTGGTTCGCGCGCCTGAATTCCAAGACCGTCTCCACCGACGCCTTGCGCGACTTTCGCGTCTGGCGGGGCACGCCTGGCAACGCAGCGGCCTATGCCCACCTGGAGGCGATCTGGAAAGCGGCCGAACCCTTGACCACCGACACCGACATTGCCAGCGCGATCGAAGAGGCGCTCACCCCGGCGCGCACGGGTAGGAGCCTCGGGGACTGGCTGCAACTGGTGGTCCGCTCACCGCTGAAGTTCGCGGTCCTGGCTCTGCTCGGCCTGGGCCTGCTCAGCCTCTCCGCCGCGGTGCTCGCGGGTCTCGGCGGTCAGACCTATAGCTCCGGCCTGGGCGAGCAGCGCATCGTGCGTCTGGAGGACGGTAGCCAGTTGCGTCTCGATACCGACACCCAGGTGCGCGTTCGCTTCAGCAACGACGCCCGACAGATACATCTCGGCCGCGGCCAGGCCTTCTTCGACGTAGCGCATGATGCGGCGCGGCCCTTTACCGTTGCGGCCGACGACACCGAGGTGCGGGCGCTGGGCACGCGGTTCGATGTTCGTCGAGACGCCGGCGGGGTTCAGGTGACCCTGGTCGAGGGCAAGGTCCGGGTGCGGCAGACCGAAGGCGACCACCAGTGGACCATGGCGCCGGGCGAACAGCTACGGGTGACGGAGGCCAAGCCCAGCGCCCCTGACCAGGTCCGGCGCATCGATGTCGCCGCCGCCACCAGCTGGACCAGCGGCCGGCTGACCTTCCACCAGACCCCGCTCGCCAGCGCCGTCGCCGAGGTCAACCGCTACGGCCGCACCAAGGTGAGCCTGGACGCGCCCGGGCTGGCCGACCGCCAGGTCAGTGGCGCCTTTGACAGCGGCGACACCGAAGCCTTCGTGGCCGCTGTCGCCGACCTTTATGACCTTGAGGCCGACCGCCGGGACGGCCAGATCGTTTTGCGGCCGGTGGGATCGGCGGCGAGTTAGCCGCCCGTTTGAAAAAAGTTTGCGTGGTGAGTCAGGGTCGAGATCGCGTGCGGACGTCTCATCTCCCGACCCGCGCGGACACGAGACCGGCCACCACGGCCGGCCGCCGCCCGGGTCTTGGGGGATACACCTTGGGCCCGCCCACCTTCCGTCGCCATCTCATCGCAGGCCTCGCCCTGCCCGTGCTCAGTCTCGCCATGACCGCGCCGCCCTTGGTGGCCTCGGCCGCCCCGGTCTCAGCGGTGAGCTTCGACATCCCGGCCGGCCCGCTGGACGCGGCGCTGCGCGCCTATGCCGCCCAGAGCCACCAACAGATCCTCTACACACCCGAGCTGGTTGCGGGTCGTAGGGCGCCGGCCGTGCATGGCGCCCTACCCGCTCGCCAGGTGCTGCGCACGCTGCTGGCCGACAGTCCGATCACCGCGACGACCATTCGTCCTGACGTCATCGTCCTGAAGGCCGCCGACGCCGACAAGCGGGGCGCCAGCTTTCCGGCGGCGCCGCTAGGCATCGAGCGCGTTACGGCGCAGGGCGCCCCGACCGTGCTGGAAACCCTGGTGGTGACCGGGTCGCACATCCGCGGCGCCCGCGACGCCGCCTCCCCCATCGTCACCTTCGGGCGCGACGACATCGACCGCAGCGGCCGCGCCACCGTGGCCGATGCGCTCAACGCCCTGCCGCAGAACTTCGGCGGACTGGGCACCCCGGCCAGTCTGCTGGCCGGCTCAGATCGCACCGGCGTCAACAGCCAGGCCGCCAATGGCGTGAACCTGCGCGGCCTGGGAGCCGACGCGACCCTGGTGCTGGTGGATGGCCGCCGCCTGGCCGGGACCGGCCTGCGCGGCGACTTCGCCGACGTGTCCTCGATCCCCACCGCCGCCATCGCGCGGGTGGACGTTCTGCTCGACGGCGCCTCGGCGCTCTACGGATCCGACGCCGTGGGCGGGGTGGTGAACATCATCTTGCGCCGCGACTTCGATGGCGCGGAAACCCGAGCCCGCGTCGGGATCGCGTCCGGGAGCGCCGCGCGGGAAACCCAGTTCGCGCAGACCGTCGGCAAGACCTGGGACGGCGGCCACGCCCTCTTCTCCTATGAGTATTACGACCGTGATCCGTTGCCGGCCGCAAAGCGCGACTATGCCGCCTCCGACGACCTGCGCCCTTTCGGCGGAACCGACCACCGGGGGTTCTACACAAACCCCGGCAACATCCTGGTCTTCGACACCCCGACCAACGCCTACAAGCCCGCCTACGCCATTCCGGCGGGGCAGAACGGGTCGAGCCTGACGACGGCGAGTTTCCGGCCCGGAACCGCCAACTACGGCTCGGCGCGGGACGGCTCCGACATCCTGCCCGGCCAGAGCCGCAACAGTCTCTATGCGGCCTTCGCCCAGGACCTCTCAGCGACGGTCGAGCTTTCCGCGGACGCCCGCTTCAGTCGCCGTGTCTTCGCCTATGCCAGTGCGCCGGCCACCACCGCGCTCTCGATCGGCTCGGCCAATCCCCACTTCGTCATGGCCCCCGACGGTCAGACCTCGCAACTGATCGCCTATAGCTTCGGCGAAGAGATCGGCCCGGTCCAGGCGAGCGGAGCCTCGGAAAGCCTGGCCCTCACGACAGCTCTGCGAGCCGATCTTGGCCGCACTTGGCGGGTCGAAGGCTACGCCGCCTTCGCGCAAGAGATCGGCGCGAGTCTCAACGCAAACCTGATCAACTCGGCTTACCTCACCGAGGCGCTTGGGGGGGCCGACAACGCGTCCACTGGTTTCCGGGCGACCCGCGACGGATACTTCAACCCCTATGGCGATGCCGGCGCCAACAGCGCCACGATCCTGGACTTCATCAGCTCCGGCTATAGCCGCGCGCGCAATGTCAGCCGCAATGAGACGATCAACCTGCAGGCGGACGGGACGCTGTTCGCCCTGCCGGCCGGTGATGTGAAGATGGCGGCGGGCGCCAATTGGCGGCGCGAGATCTTCCGCCAGCAGAACCGCGCCCTGCTCTCGACCGCCCTTGAGCGGACCGGCCAGAGGCTGAGCTACCAACGCACCGTCTCCTCGGCCTATGCCGAGTTACGCGTCCCCCTGGTGTCCCCAGACGCCGTGCTGCCTGGCGTGCGCCGGCTCGACCTGTCCTTGGCGGCGCGGATGGAGGACTTCAGCGATGTGGGCCGGACCACCAATCCCAAGGTCGGCCTGGCCTGGGAGCCTGTCGAGGGACTGGCCCTGCGCGCGACCTATGGCACGTCGTTCCGCGCGCCCAGCCTGTCGGAAGTCTATGAGGCGCCCGATGTCAGCGCCTCGTTCCTGACCCGCAACGGCGCGCGGACGCTGAGCCTGATCCAGTACGGCGGAAACCTGGACCTCAAACCGGAGACCGCCACCTCCTGGACGGCCGGGTTCGACGTGACGCCCCCGGCCCTGCCAGGCCTGAAGGTCAGCGGCACCTGGTTCCGAACAGACTTCAGCGACCGCATCGGCCAGCCCGCGCGCGAAAACCTCACCGTCGCCCTGCGCGATCCCACCCTGGCGAGCTTCGTGCATATCATCGACCCGGGCAGCGCCGCTGATCTGGCGCGGGTCAACGCCCTGATCACCTTCCCAACCTATCCCTACCAGGGCCTGTTCCCGGCCAGCGCCTATGGTGCGATCGTCGACGCCCGCTGGGTCAACACCGCCAGCGTCCAGGTGCAAGGCGTGGACGGTCAGATCGGCTACAGCTTCGATCGGGGCGCCGACCGCTTCGACCTCTCGGCAAACGCCTCCTACCTACTGACCTTCGAGCGCCAAGTGACCCCGCAGGCTGCGCCGGTCGATGTGGTTGGCGTGGCCGGCAATCCCGCGCGGTTCCGAGGGCGGGCGCAGGCGGCTTGGCGCCGGGGTTCGGTGAGCGCCAGTCTGGCGGTAAACTACCAGAGCCAGGAGAAGGACCTGGCCGGCAAGACCATCGACAGTTGGACCACCACCGACCTTCAGCTCGGATGGACATCGGACCGCGAAGGCCCGCTCGGGGGCCTGACCCTGGCGCTGAGCGTCCAGAATCTTTTCGACACCCCGCCCCCATTTTACGACAGCCCTGCCGGGATCGGCTTCGACGCCGCCAACGCCGACCCGCTCGGACGCTTCGTCTCGCTCCAGCTGACCAAGCGCTGGTGACGGCCACGCCGGTGTGGGCCTGAGCGCCCGCACCGGCTTCCCCCCCTTTCTAGGACCTTTCCCATGCGCGCCTGGCTGCGCTCCCTTCTGCTTGGCTTGACCATGCTTGCGACCCCCGTCCACGCCCGCCCTTTCACGGTCGACGATCTGTTCGACCTGTCCTCTGTCGAGGCCTATGCCGCCGATCCGACCGGCCGCTGGCTGGTGATCCAGACCAGCGGACCCTACAGCTCCACCCCGAGCTTCGACGACTTCGGCTATGTCGAATTGCGCACCAGCCGGCTGCTGATGGCCGATCTGACCGCGCCTGCTCCTGCCAAGCCGCTATTCGCGCAAGAGGCGGAGATAGGCTACGCCCCCGGTCCCTTCTCTCCGGACGGTCGGCGGATGGTGGTGTTCCGGCGCTACGGCCGGTCATGGGACATGGGCGTTGCGACTCTGGAGAGCGGCGACGTGCGCTGGTGGCCGATCACGCCGGAACTCGCTCTCTATGGACGTACAGTCCAGTGGCGCTCCAATAGCGAACTGCTGGTCATCGCCCGGCCGTACGACGACCTGCCGCGTCACCTGCGCTTCGGATCGGAGTCGATGCGCGACCTGCCGGCCCGATGGGCGAAGACCGCCAGCGGCGGGGCGTCGGTCACCGCCATCGGCAGCGGCCGCTTCGAAACGGTGACGGATCTCCCGGCAGTCAACACGTTGCTCAACGTCAACGCCAGCGACGGATCGGCCACGGCGCTGGTCTCCGGCGGGTTCTTTGATCTCGAACTCTCCCCCAGCGGTCGCTATGCCGCCCTGCTGGAGGACCTGGAGCCCCTCCCCCGCCCGGAACACGGCGCTTACTCGGCGAGGACCGCGCCCTTACGAAGGCGCAATCTGCGGCTTGTCGACCTGACGACCGGCCTGGCCACGACACCCTGCCAGCATTGCGACCTGCTCACCCACCTCCTCACCTGGTCGCCGCGCGCCGACCGGCTCCTGGTCTTTGGTCGGCGCCCTGGTGAGGCCTGGGAGGACGGTCGCCTGATCCTGGTCGAGCCAGGGGGCCTCACCCGGGGCCTCAATCCCACCGGCTTGCGGCCGGTGATCTCAGTGACAGGCGAAGGCATTCCCTACGTCTCGGCCGATTGGCTCGGCGGCAAGCCGGTGGTGCGCGCGCAATCCATCCTGCCGGACGGGCGGATCGACTGGTACCGCCTGACCAAGGCCGGACCTCGCAACCTGACGGCCCGCTTCCCGACCCCGCCGCGGCAGATCGCGGCGCGCGACACGGCTGGCCTGTGGTTCGAGGCCGTGGATGGGGTTTGGGGCGTGGCGCCGGCCGGCCATTCAGTACGCTTCACGCAGCGGGCGGGTATCAGCCTGCTCCGCGCCGGGACCTTCGGCCAAGGACAACGCTTCGACGTCAACGCGCCACCGCCCGCGAGCGCCGTCGCGGTCATCGACCGCACCCAGTCCGAGGTACGGGTATCGCCGGGGCTGGACCTGCTTGCTCCAGGATCGGTGTCGGTGACCGACCCCACCGAGACGCTCGAAGTCGTGTCGCCGCACGGGGTGGTGACGCGTCGCCGCGACGTCAGCGGACACGACCGGTTTGCGTTTGTTGGCGATGACGGAAGGCGCACCGCTCTGCTCGACATCAATCCGCAGCTCCAAATCCTCGACTTCGCAACGGTTTCGCCGGTCCGGCACGCGGGAGGGGCCGGCCAGCCAGTCGTTGGTTGGCTCTATCTGCCGGCCGGCCATAGGCCAGGCGTGCGCCTGCCGTTGGTGGTGATCCCCTATCCCGGCGATGTCTATGCGGCGCCACCCAGTTCAGGCGACCCGGGCTGGTTTGGGCCGTTTCCCAACATCCAGGTCTTGGCCGCCCAAGGCTACGCCGTCCTGGTCCCCAGCCTGCCGCGCGCGCCCGGCGAAGAGCCGACCAGCGGCTTGACCGGTCAGATTCTTGACACCGTGGACACCGCCATCGCCGGGGGCGACATCGACGCGAAACGCGTGGCGCTCTGGGGCCACAGCTTTGGCGGATTTGCCGCCCTGGTTGCCGCCACTCAGACGGATCGCTTCAAGGCGATCATCGCATCAGCCGGAACGTCCGACATGGTGAGCCAATGGGCCGGCGTCGATCCGGCCCGGCGGTTCCGGCCCAGTGACGGCGTCGGCGGTTTCGGCTCGATGCGCTGGAGCGAGAGCGGCCAGGGCGCCATGGCCGCGCCGCCTTGGCGCGAACCGGAGCGCTACCTGCGCAATAGCCCGCTGTTCGCCGCGGACAAGGTCAGCACGCCGGTGCTGCTGATCCACGGCGACCAGGATGAAAACCCGATCGGTCAGTCCGAGGAGATGTTCTATGCGCTCTGGCGGCAGAACAAGGACGCCCAGTTGCTGATCTACTGGGGCGAACACCACACCCCCACCAGCCCGAGCAACCTGCGCGACCTCTATGGACGGGTCTTCAAATGGCTGCGGATGACGATGCCCCCAACCTGAGCCGGGATATCCGATCTTCCCAGTTGCGCACCCAGGCCTCCAGGAAGGCCGCATAGCGAAGAGCCGCATAGCCACCATCCCAGACCAACCGCTCGGGGACGAGAATCTGGTCCAGCAACTCGCGGTCCACCAGGCCCTCGGCCGCCAGCCGCCCCTCCATCAGGTGCTCACGCAGGCCCGCCAGACCGGCGGCCAGCCGCCGGCCATAGGGCGCGGTCAGGTCGCCTTTCGACCAGCGGGATACGACGGCATCCGGCAGGCGATCGGCGAAGACCTGACGCGCCAGGGCGCGATCGCGCACGCCCAAGGTCAGGGTCCCGGCCGAGACGGCCAGGCAGTGCTCGATCAATGGCTGCGACAACAAGGGATGGACCACATCGACAGCGCGGGCGCGCCGGCAATCACCAAAGTAGATACTGCAGCCGATCAGTTCGCGGGCTTGCAGGCGCTTTGCCGGCGGCAGGCCCTCGAGGCCTTCATGCCAAGGATGCTCGCTCCGCCAGGACGGATCGATGGGCTTGATGAAAGCCGGGGCGCCCGGCTCCTCCAGATCATGGCCACGCCCGGCGCGCCACATGGCGGCCAGCACTGACCAGACCGATACCTTGCGCCAGCGCGCGACGGTAAGAACGTGGGACGAGACATACGCCCGCGGCCCCAGGGTGCGCAGGGCGTCGACTGCGACCTTGAGCGTCGGGAGCTGGAAAAAGAGGACGTCCCCGCCCTGCCCTGTCAGCATCATCTCCGCGCCGTCGGCTTTGCAGCGGGCCACCACGTCGCGGTCGTAGCCGGGGTCCAGACCGCAAAGTGACGGGCGGTGCGCGGTTGCGGCCGGCCCAAAATCGAGGGGATCGAAGGCTTCGTCAGAGGTGGGCGCCTCGGCTAGTCTCACGTCCAGACGTTCGGCGATCGCACGCGCATAGGCGCGCTCGTCACCCCAGGGCTCCGATCCAAAGTAGTTCAGCCAGGTCCGCGGCTGCGCGCCCGGGGTCTGGTGCAGCGCCCCCGCGACGATGGCGGAATCCAGCCCTCCCGAGACTTCGGTCAGCAGCGGCCGGCCCTGACCGGCATAGGCGGCCACACAGAGATCGACAGCCTTTCGCAGGCCCGTGGCGGCGGCATCAGGGTCGATGATCGGGTTGGCTGCACAATCCGCGGGCCGCCAGAGTGTGGCCATCCTCCCCTCGTGGTGAAGGACGCCGGGAGCGACGCTCTCCAGTCCCGTCAGGGCCAGACGACCGCCGACGTCGCCAGCATCGGCAAGCAGCTCCGCGAGACGTTCCCAATCCAGGGCGAGCTGTGGCATCGCCTCCGCCGGCAGATCTTCCGGCAGATGCGAGGCGGCGAACCGCACCGGTCCGATCGACCAGGTTATGCAATCCAAGGCGCCGGACGGATCGCGAAACATGGCGGGAGAATTTCGTGGCCCCGGCAGCAGGGCCACATATCGCCCCCAGTACCCGCGCACCAGCAGGCGCGAGAGTTCGGTTGGGGCGATGTCGGGCAAGTCTTGCAGGGCGCCGGCGGGGAGAACGGCGCTGGAGTGGCTGCGGAAAAGGTCGCCGACCACCAGTCCTTCACCATCAGCCAGGGCGCGCACCGGCACGCCCGGCGGCGTCGCCACCCGCCACGGCCCGCCGCCGCCGGTGACCGCCCAACCAAGGGCCTGGACGACACGGTGCCACAGAGCGGTCCCGACCCTGTCAGCCGCAACGGGCCAATGAGCGGCGAGGAAGGCGCGCATCTCAGACCACCAGGATCGGCGTGTAGCCGGCCACGTGATCGAGATGGTCGTCGAGCACCAGGTCCCCGGCCTGCAGCCAGCAATGCGCCTCGAACGGCCACGTCCGCACGCCGAAGGCCCAGACCGCGTCCAGGCCCGCGTGACGGAGGAAATTCAACAAGAGGAAGCTGCGGTAGAGGCAGACGCCCTGGAACGGCGCCCAGGGGAGCAGGGCCCGGAACGCGCCGACCTGATGCGCGAGCGCCTGAAGATCGGCGGCGCATTGTACCGGGCGCCGCCGACGCGCCGTCGCGATCAGATGCGCAAAGCTGCGACCATGATAGTGCGCGGCGACATCGATGAGCGCCTGTCCCATCCGCCAGACATCTTGACCTGACGGGTGCCCGGCTTCGATGGACAAGCTTTGGGCAGGGCGGGGGAGGACCGGACGTGGCTGCGCCGCAAATCCAGGGGCTATCCAGCCAGCCTCAGCCAGGCCTTTGGCAAAGATGATATCGGAAATCTCAAGGGCGAAATGCTCGCCTACGTCCTGGACCAATCCGCCTCCGCCAGGGATGCAGGCATAGCGTCCGGCCGCCACGTCGAGAAGCACGAGGTCATCGCCGCAGACGGCGACGTGACGGTCAGGGGCGAGCCGCCAGGAGGAAGGGGAACTGCGCATGGCAGGCCGAACTGGCGCCGGCTGGCGCCGGCGCCAGCCGCGTTCAGCCGGCCGGGTTGTAGGGCCGTTCGTCGAGCTCGTTCTTGGTGCCCGACTGCTGGCCACGGGTCAGAACCTTGGCGGCGCCGAGGCTGATGAGCTTGAGGGTCTTGGACATGGAAGTCTCCGTTCCTGTTTTGCGACCGCCTCATAGGCGGCTTACCAAGGAGGTTCCCGGCCTGCCGCATACTCAAACTATATCCGGAATATATCCTTGGGGGCGGGGTGAGCGGAGGGCCCTGACCAGCTCCGAAGCAGCTTGCCGCCGTGGCCCGTAGTAGGCGCCCAACAGGTCCGCCAAGCCTGCCTGGTCTCCAACTCTCAGGCGGTCCGTCATTTTGGACACAAGCGCCCCGTCCTGCAGGCCGGCCCGGACCTCCACGCGCCCGATAGGCGCCAGACGCTCAGCGATCCTTTGATAGGCGATGCTCAGCGTGTCGTTGCGTGCCCTCCCCACCAAGCACGCAAACAGGCGGCGGGCCGCATCACCGCCCTCAGGCTCAAGTCCGCCCTCCGCGGCGCCGAGATCGTCAGAATTATCGGGCAGGCGCCAAGGCGCCGAGAGCGCCGCGCTCACATAGAGCCGATGCAGATCGAACATTTCGACAAGTCGCTCGCTATCCAGGTGCGGACTGAAAAACCCCTGACCCCGACGTTCCTCGGCCAGGCCCTCCCCCGCCAAATGAGCTAGAGCTTCACGAACTGGCGTCGGGCTCAGCTTCAATTCCCGAGCAAGCTCGGTGATGGACAGCGACGCGCCGGGCCCGTGTTGACCGGTGATCAGCTGGCGTCGAATAGCGGCCAGGGCTGAACCAAAGGGATCGCGTCTCTGCGGCACGACAACTCCAGCGGCCACAACCTATTGTCGCGGCTTTGTGAGTAAATTTCAGACATGACGCAATCTCGATCCGCTTCACTTCCAATAGTTTTCAGCTTTTCGCAAAGTATTTCGTACTATTCCGCTAAATCATTACGCTATTCCCGCAAATTGTTTGCGGACCTTCGATCTAGCTCAACTGCACTGAAGCTCACCCATCTCCCGCAACCTTGGCTTCATGCGGATCACGCCCTTGCTTCAAGCCTCACCTTCCTGCACACAACGTCTTTCGGCACGTCAAAGTTGTTTCTGGCCGGTGTGTCTGCATGACCCGAACCTCCGTGAGCGCTTCGAAATCATCGAACGGGTTGGCCTCGGCCCTACGAGCCATCCGCCGTCACCGCCAGAGGCGCCCCGGCGATCTCGCGGAGGCTCTGCGCCTGCCGCGGCGGTCGTACGAGCACTTTGAAGCCGGTGGCGGCCGCCTCAACCCCGATCGTGTGCAGGCCTTCGCCGAGGCGACCCAGTCCGACGCCTATGCGATCTTCGCCAGCCTTTGGATCGCCTCGCCGGAGTTCGCCGTGCGCTGCGCCGACAACAAGCTGATGACGATCCTGATAATGGCCTTGCAGGACTTCGACGCCGCCGCGGGAGACGATCTCGCGCGGCTGGACGCGCGCACCCTGATCACCGCCTTCGACACGCTCTTTCAGACGCTCGCCACCGAAGCCCAAAGGCGAAATGTAACCACGGACTCCGAAATCGTTGAGCGTCTTCGCCGACTTGCTCCTGCGCCGAAATCGACCGACGAGTAGGTGCGTCAGCCTGGGTCGGCCGTTCGCGGCTGGTCCAGGTGCTCGCGGGTCACGCGATGCGCAACACCCCTTCGGCCCGGAACGCTACAGCGGGTTACCGGTCCGCCGCTACGGTCGCGAGGATCAGGCGGCCTTTCTCTTGGAAGCCTTTGAGGTTGTCGAAAGTTTCGAGTTCGACCAGGTGACGCCGCAGCAGAACATCCAGCGCTTCCATGTCGATAGGCTACAGAGGCGTTCGGCGCCGACGTAGATCGTTGGTCTCCCGCCGGAGCGCGCCGTTCACCGGAAGGCGGACTCAGCCGCCTGCGAATGCTGTCGACCGCTTCACCGTGAGCCGGGGCATGACCCTCGAATACGCGCCCGAGCGTGGGCACTGCGGCGTTCTCGCAAAGTAAGAAACTTGGGCGGATCTTCGATCGTCACTGGAGACCAAACACAACGCGCGCGGGCTGTGGCGAGCGAACGGATACTAAAGGAAACGAGAACATCCGTGCACCATATTTGCACCCGATGACTTATAACTAATTGTTTTATTTAGACTATCCGTCCAGTCCATCATGGGGGCGACGGACAGTCTATGCGACTGAGATTGCATAGGGTTTCGGCGACTTCTCAGGGGACAGAGCGGAAGGAACGGCGCGCGCTTCTACGCTATTCCGGCGATCTGGTCACGCCGCGAGGATGGCCCGGTGCGGATAGGGCCCGACCTGCCTGACGATCGCCTGAAGCTGGGCGGTGAGGTCTGGGCCCGGCACGACCTGGGTGAGGCGGCCTTCGAAACCGAGCGCGCGCGCCGCCTCGCGGAAGCGTGGGCCGTGCAGTTCCTCCGGAGGCAGGATGGCGTGGATCAGTTCATGCACCACCACCGCCGCCACCAGCACCGGTTCGTCGATGAACGGCGAGATGGTGATGTGCCGGAAGCCGTCCCGGTCGGTGTAGGGATAGCAGACCCCCAGGGTGCTCTGATTGGCCGACAGGGCGCCGACCCCAAGCCGAACCCGCAGCGGGATCTCATAGCCGCGGGACCTGAACCATGGCCTCATCAGCACGGCGACATTGGTCAACCACTGCTCCCGATTGGGGGTGCTTAACGCCTCAGGGCCGGCTGCAGCGACTTGCGGGATCATCCGAGGTCAGACCGGTTCGAGGTCGTCGGGCATGTCGGCATGGCGTCCTCCCAACCGGAGCGCCGGGTGCGTCTCCGAAGATGCCTCAACACCATCGGTGCGGGCTCAGTTGCAGCCCCACAGGGATTGCGCCGCGCTTCGCCGAATTTTTCCGTCAGGAGCAATGAAACGACGCGTCTGTCGGACACTCGGCGGAACAGCGACCACCGCCAGGGGTTCAGCGAACATGGGGCGCATCGACCGCCGCTCCCCGGCCACCCTGGAAATCGCCGAGCGAATTTCCATCTAACACCCTGACAAGCAAGGACATTGGCGACATGGCGACCGGCTGGGCGCACGAGGGCGCGGTCCTCGATCAGATCGAGGACACCATCACCGACGGCGTGCTTACGGCCCGGGCGCGCCTGCCGGTCGGCGAAGGCACGGAGCAGTGCGTCGCGTGCGGTGACGAGATTCCGGAGGCTCGCCGCCGGGCCCTCCCCGGCGCCCGCACCTGCGTCCAATGCCAGTCCGGTCGCGACAGCCGGATCGTCGTCGCCGGCATCAACCGCAGGGGCAGCAAGGACAGCCAGCTCCGGTAAGGGCGCCCCCCTACCAGATGCGAACCCGCTCAGCCGGCGCCAGGTACAGCTTCTGGCCGGGCTTCACGTCGAAGGCCGTGTACCAGGCGTCGAAGTTGCGCACCTCATAGGCGCGGAACTGGCCCGGCGCATGGGGGTCGGTGGCGATGATCTGGCGCAGGAAGGGCTCGCGCATAAGCGTCCGGTAGCTCTGGGCGTAGGACATGAAGAACCGCTGGTCGCCGGTCAGTCCGCCGATCACCGGCGCGGGCTTGCCGCCAAGACTGGCGTGATAGGCGTCCAGCGCCGCCGCCAGGCCCCCCAGGTCGCCCACGTTCTCCCCCAAGGTCAGGCGGCCGTTGAGCTTCAGGTCCGGCAGGGCCTGATAGGCGTCGTACTGCGCCGCCAGCTTGCCGGTGGAAGCTTCGAAGGCCGTCAGGTCCGCCGGCGTCCACCAGGCGATCAGCCGCCCCTGCTCGTCCAGCTTGGCGCCCTGGTCGTCGAAGCTGTGGCTGATCTCGTGACCGATCACCGAGCCGATGGCGCCGTAGTTCACCGCCGGATCGGCGGCCGGATCAAACCACGGGGCGGCGAGGAAGCCCGCCGGGAAGGCCAGCTTGTTCAGGGGCCCGGCGTTGAAGGCGTTCACCGTCTGCGGCGTCAGGGTCAGCCACCACTGGGCGCGGTCCACCGGCTTTTCCATCTCCGCGAGGTTGCGGGCGTATTCGAACGCCGCGGCCCGCTGGCTGTTGGCGAAGGCCTCGCCACGCACGATGGTCAGGGCCGAATAGTCACGCCAGGTCTCGGGATAGCCAACCTCCACCCGCAGGTTGGCGAGCTTGAGCTTGGCCCGGACCTTGGTCTGCGGCGCCATCCAGTCCAGGCGGTCGATCCGACGGGCGAAGGCAGCCTTCACCTCCCCCACCAGGTCCTCGATCTTGGCCTTGGCCTCGGGGGGGAAGTACTGGGCGGCGTAAGACTTGCCCACGGCATCGCCCATGGCGAGGTTCACCGCCGCGATGCCCCGCTTCCATCGGGCGTTGAGTTCCGGCGTGCCGGTCAGCGCCTTGCCGTGGAACGCGAAGTCGGCCTCGACGAAGGCCTTGGGCAGCACCGGCGCGGCGTCCTTGATCAGGCGTGAGGCCAGGTAGTCGCGCCAGGTCTCCATGTCGGTTGCGCCCGCCAGCTTGGCGAAGCCGGTGATGGCGCTGGTCTGGTTGAGGATCAGCACCGGCCGCGCGCCGAAACCCGCCCCGTCCAGATAGGTCTTCCAGTCGAAGCCCGGCGCCGCGGCGATCAGCTGGGCCGGGGTCATGGGGTTGTAGACCTTGTCGGCGTCGCGGGACTCCACCCGGCTCCAATGCACCTTGGCCAGGGCGGTCTCGAAGGCGATGATCCGGTCGGCCCGCGCCGCGCCGTCGCCCATGCCGGCCAGGGTGAATATCTGGGTCAGGTAGGTCTTGTAGGCCGCCCGCGCCGCGGCGAACTTCGGATCGTCGGTCAGGTAGTATTCGCGGTCGGGCAGGCCGAGGCCGCCCTGCACCAGCTCCGATGAGCCCTTTGTCGGATCCTTGGCGTCGATGCCCACCGCCGGATAGACCGGGAAGCTGGGCTGGGGCGAGCCGTAGCCGAACGGACGCTGCTTGCGCTCCAGGGCCGCCATAACCCGCGCCACGTCCTGAGGGGTCTTCACCGCCGCGATCATCGCCAGGTCAGCCTTGAGGGGAGTGATCCCCGCCGCCTCGATGGCCGCCTCGTCCATGAAGCTGGCATAGATGTCGCCGAACTTCCGGGCGTCGGCTGAACTGGGCGACGCCGCGCCGGCCTCCACGATCCCGCGAACCCGCGCCAGGCTCTGCTCGCGCAGGCGGGCCACGTCGCTGTAGTTGGATCGGTCGGCCGGGATGGTGGCGGTCTTGAGCCAGCCACCGTTCACATAGGCGTAGAAGTCGTCACCGGGCGCGACGGTCTTGTCCATGCTGGCGAGGTCGAGGCCAACCTCGCCGAACTCGGGCTTGTCGGCGGCGCTGGCGTGACCCGCGACCAGCAGGACGGCCATGGCCGCCGCACACATGAACTGACTACGCATCCGCGCCCCCTTGGAATCCTGTGAGCGCAGAATGGCGTGGGAGCGGCAGGCTGTCCGCCGCAAAACATCCGGACGAAGATGAACATTCCTCCATCTTCCGCCGGGCGCGCGCCTAGGGGCCAGCGACCCGCTCGGCCGCCACCGCCAGGCCGCAGGCCAGGAGTTCCGCCCAGATCTCCTCGGCGCTCCCGGCGAAGCGGAAGATCTCGAGATCGGCGGCGTCCACCATGCCCGCCTCCACCAGGGCGTCGAAATTGATCACCGACCGCCAGTAGGTCTCGTCGAACAGCACCACGGGAATACGCGGCGACTTGTCGGTCTGGCGCAGGGTCAGGATCTCGAACAGCTCATCCAGGGTCCCGAAGCCCCCCGGGAACACCACCAGGGCGTTGGCGCGCATGGCCAGGTGCATCTTGCGCATGGCGAAGTAGTGGAAGCGGAAGGTCAGCTCGGGGGTCGAGTAGGGGTTCGGGCCCTGCTCGTGCGGCAGGCTGATGTTGAACCCGATGGACGGCGCGCCGACGTCGGCCGCCCCGCGGTTGGCCGCCTCCATGATCCCCGGGCCCCCGCCGGTGGCAATCACGTTGTCGCGCAGGCGGTCGGCGGTGTGGATTGCGCCGCCTCTCTGGGAGACGAGGCCGCTGAACGCGCGGGCCGCCGCATACCACTCAGCCTGCCGGCCCGGGCCGTTTTCCGCGATCCTGGCGCTGCCGAACACCACCAGGGTGGACCTGACGCCCCAGGCGGTCAGCGCCTCGTCCACCTTGGAGAACTCCAGCAGGAACCGAACGCCCCGCATGGAGGAACTCAGCAGGAAATCCTGATCCAAGGCCGCAAGGCGATAGGCGGGCGAGATCAGTTGCGCCGCGTTGGGCTCTGGTTGGCTGCTCGACATACGGATCTCCAGGCGTGGCGCAGACTAAGACCGGAGGTGGCCTTCGACTTGATCTGGCGCAACGCCACCTGCCCCGTCTGGGGCCATCCTGGCCTCAATCTTCGCTGGAGCAAGATCGATGACGCCGGATATCCACCAGGACATCGTCGCAATCCTTGAAGAGGGCAAGGACCTGACGCTCGCGACCCTCAGGCCCGACGGCGCGCCCCAGGCCACCACGGTGAGCTACGCCAGCCAGGGGCTCGACATCTATTTCGGGTGCGGGCAGCAGTCGCAGAAGGCGCGCAACCTGGCGCGCGACCCCCGGGTGTCGGCGACGATCGACCTGCCCTATCGTGACTGGGCCGAAATCCGCGGCCTCTCCCTCGGCGGCCAGGCGACCGAGGCCACCAACCCCGACGACCTGGCGCGGATCGGCCTGCTGTTCCTGGAGAGGTTCCCGGAACTGGCCCAGTACGTCTCCACCCCGGCCGGCGAGATGGCGATGTTCCATCTGCGCCCGCAGGTGATTTCGGTCTTGGACTACCGCAAGGGCTTTGGTCACAACGAGCTCGTGCAGGTCGACGAAACGCTCTCCGCGACGGACCGCTCATCATGAAACACGCGATCATCGTCGCCCACCCCAATCCCGACAGCCTCACCTGCGCGGCGGCGGCGGCCTATGCCGAGGCCGCGACGGCCCTGGGCCACCAGGTCGTGGTCCGTGACCTCTACCAGCTTGGTTTTGACCCCTGCCTCAAGGCCGCGGAGATTCCGGGCCCGGCCGGCTACGCCTTCGGGACCGACGTGCTGGAGGAACGACGGCTTCTGGCCGACGCCGAGGTCTTCGCCTTCGTCTACCCCCTGTGGTTCAACGCGCCCCCGGCGATGCTGAAGGGCTATGTCGACCGCGTCTTCAGCATGGGCTTCGGCTACGCGCCGATCCCGGGCGGGACCGAACCCCTGCTTGAGGGAAAGAAGCTCATCAGCTTCAGCTTCTCGGGCGCGCCGGAGTCGTGGGTCCGCGAGAGCGGCGCCCTTCCGGCCCTAATGACGGTGTTCGACCTGCATCTGGCCGCCGTCTGCGGGCTGCGGATGCTGGATCACAGACACATCGGCGGTATCGTCCCCGGCATCACCGGGGAAGCGGTGGCCGACGTGCTGACCGAGGTTCGCCACGCCGTCGCCCAGACCTTCGGCGACGACCGCGTGGCAGCCGATTGACCCACTCCCCAGGAGCACTCCCCTTGACCGTCAAGCTGACCTTCCACGGCGCCGCTGGCTGCGTCACCGGCTTCTGCGCGCGCCTTGAGGTGGATGGCGCCGCTGTGCTGATCGACTGCGGCATGTTCCAGGGCTCGAAGACTCTCAAGGCCCTGAACTACAATGACTTCCCCTTCGACGTCGGCAAGATTGACGCGGTCCTGCTGACCCACGCGCACATCGACCACTCGGGCCTGCTGCCCAAGCTGATGAAGGCCGGGTTCACGGGTCCGATCTACGCCACGGCCGCCACGCGCGACCTGTGCGGCATCATGCTGGCCGACGCCGGCGGTATCCAGGAGACCGAGGTCCGTCATCTCAATCGCCGCAACCAGCGGCGCGGCCGTCCCACCGTCGAGCCGATCTACACCGAGCGCGACGCCGCCAAGGTCATGGAGCAGTTCAAGAAGGTGAAGCTGGGGGTTGCGGCGGCCATCCTGCCGGGCCTGACCGCCACCTACTGGGAGGCCGGCCACATCCTGGGCGCCGCCTCCATCGAGGTTCAGCTCGAGACCGCGGAAGGTCCGGTTCGGCTGCTGTTCTCCGGCGACATCGGCAGCGGCGGGCGCGACTACTCCCCCGATCCCGATGGCCCCAGCGGGGTCGACCACGTGATCGTGGAATCCACCTATGGCGACCGCGAGCGGCTGGATCTTGACGGCCAGGCCCGGCGCGCCGTGCTGACCCAGGAGCTGCTCGACGCCCACGCCGCCGGCGGGCCGGTGCTCATTCCGGCCTTCGCGGTCGAACGCTCCCAGGAACTGCTCGCCGACATCCTCACCATCATGGACGAGGGCCAGATCCCCAAGGCCGATATCTTCCTGGACTCGCCCCTGGCCATCGAGGCGACCGAGATCTTCCAGCGGCGCGGCTGGAACCGGACCACGGAGAGCAACCCGTTCCAGGACCTGCATTCCGGCGGTCGCCTGCGGTTCCTGCGCAAGCCCAAGGAGAGCGACAGCCTTGAGAAGCTGAGAGGCTGGCATCTGATCATGGCCGCCAGCGGCATGTGTGACGCCGGCCGGGTGCGGCGGCACCTGAAGCGCCTGCTCTGGCGCAAGGACGCCACCGTCCTGCTGTCGGGCTTCCAGGCCATGGGGACGCTCGGGCGTATCCTGCAGGACGGCGCCAGCCGGGTCTCGATCGAGGGCGAGCAGATCCAGGTCCGGGCGCGCATCCGCGCCCTGGACGTCTATTCCGCCCACGCCGACGCCTCGGGCCTGACCAACTGGGTCAAGGCGCGCGGGCCCGTCGCCGGGCAGGTGTTCATCCTGCATGGCGAGCCCTCGGCTCGGGAGGGTCTGCGGACGCGCCTGGTGGCGGCGGGGATCGAGGCCGAACGCATCGCCCTGCCGGGGATGGATGAGGGCTATGTCATGAGCGGCTCGAAGGTTCAGGCGGCCGGCGAGACCGTGCACCGGATCGCCGCCCGCGCCGTGGCCGCGCCCGACTGGCACAACGCCCGGGCGGGACTGTTGATCGAACTGGATCAGGCGCTGCAGGCGGCGCAGGACGATACGGCGCGCGAACAGCTGCTGGCGGCGTTCCGCCAGACCTTGACCGCGGCGAGGACCACGGCGCAGGCTTCCGCCCCATGATGGCGAAACATCGGACAACCTCGCGGGTGGCCGCCCTTGTCGGCCTGAGCCTCCTGGCCGGCTGCGCCACCCAGCCCATGGCCCGGCCCGGCTCGGACTCTGATGTTGGCCGCGCCGCGGTTCAGCCCTTGCGCGATCTCAGCGTCATCCGCGAGACCGCGCCGGACGTGCTGCTACGCGCCGTGGTCTCGCCCTATGACCTGACCCAAGCGGGCGACTGTCCGGCGCTCCAGACCGAACTTCGCGCCCTTGATGACGCCCTTGGCCCTGACCTGACGCCCAATGGAAAGACCGCCGGTGTCACCGTGGGCGGCCTCGCCGCCGACCTGGTCGCCGGCGTCGTCGGGCTCCCCTTCCGGGGTGTCGTTCGCTGGGCTTCCGGGGCGAGGTCCCGCGAAGCCGGGCTCAAGGCCGCGGTGCTCGCGGGGATGGTGCGCCGGGGATTCCTGAAAGGACGCCAGGGGCTGATGGCCTGCGACGTCCCCTAGAGCATGATCGCTTGAGACGGAACCGCGCAGCGGTCCCGGCTCAGGCGTGAATCATGCTCTCGCTTATATCTGGAGCCTGATCCACCGCATCGGCGGAATCGCGAAGCGATTCCACCTCAGCGGATCAGGCTCTAGGC
>NZ_JAUYAF010000096.1 GCF_030693625.1 Phenylobacterium sp. | reverse complement strand
CCCAGGGCGGCGTTACCGGCGTTGGTGGTGAAGTTCGCCGTTTCCGCCGCGGTGCACTGATCGGCGTTGCCGGCTCGGCTGCCGTAGCCGCGGAGGCCGAGCTGCAGGCGGTTCACCGAAGTGTCCTGCAGGTTGTAGTTGAAGTCCTGCTCCTGGTAGGTCAGGCCAAGCTCCCAACCGATGCCATTCTCGAACTTGCCCTTGAACCCGCCCGCGATGCGCAGGGTGTCAATCTTGTACGAGTAGTGGCTGTGACGGTCGGACGTGTACGGATTGCCCGCGAAGCCGAGCGGCCGCCAAGCCGTTTGGCTGCTGGCCACACCATGGAGGGCGGCGTTGGCGGCCTGGCTTTGAGCCGTCGCGAGGCCCTGGGCGCAGGTGGTGGCGTCAACGCCATAGGGCAACACGGCCCCTGAGCAGTTCGCCGTGGCGATCTGACCCAGCAGGGCGATCAGACCCGGGTTGGTGTTCGGAATGTAGAAGCGTGACTGCTCACCGGTGCCGCTGGCCGGGATCGGGGAGACCCCGCCGCCCGGCGAGGCGCCCGAGGCCAGGATCGGCGCGGGATACTGGTTGGGGCCGGTGATCGCCCAGCTTTGCAGCGGGGTGTTGTGCGAGGCCCAGAGGACCTCGACATTGCCTTGGATGTTGTCGGTGATATCGACGTTCAGCTTGCCATAGAGCTGGTAGTGGTCCTCGTCTTCGACCAGGTTGTCAAAGCTCGTGTACTGGAAGTTGCACGATGTGGGGCTGACGATGGTGGTGGTCAGGATGTAGGGCGCGCCGCCATTGGCCCCGCAGCCGATGTCCGGCAACGACCCGGCGAAACTGCCCGCCGTGTAGCCTGTATTGGGCGAACCCACAGGCGCGGTGGTGGCGGTCTGATACTGGCCGGGGTTTCCGGTGCCGGCCCAGCCGCCCAGCGGGTTTTCGAGATAGCCTTGAGGTCCCGTACGCAGGGCCCAGTCGCGTTCCTTCACGGACATTTCCGACCGGTGGCGGTAGCCGGCGGTCAGCAGCAGGTTTGCGCGATCGCCCCTGTAGCCGTAGGCGATGCTGCCTTCGTAGTCGCCGGGCGAACCCGAGATGCCCTGATAGTTGGCGTTGAGTTCAAAGCCGTCCAGATCGGTGCGGGTGATGAAGTTGACCACGCCGCCGATGGCGTCGGAGCCGTAGGTCGCCGCGGCGCCGTCCTTCAGGACTTCCACGCGGCCGATGGCGGCGGTGGGCAGCAGGTTGATATCCACCGAGGAGATCGCCTGGGGCGAGGTCGGCAGACGCCGACCGTTGAACAGCACCAGGGTCCGCGAGCCGGTGACGGCGGAG
>NZ_JAUYAF010000095.1 GCF_030693625.1 Phenylobacterium sp. | reverse complement strand
CCCAGGGCGGCGTTACCGGCGTTGGTGGTGAAGTTCGCCGTTTCCGCCGCGGTGCACTGATCGGCGTTGCCGGCTCGGCTGCCGTAGCCGCGGAGGCCGAGCTGCAGGCGGTTCACCGAAGTGTCCTGCAGGTTGTAGTTGTAGTCCTGCTCTTGATAGGTCAGGCCGAAGTCCCAGCCGATACCATTCTCGAACTTGCCCTTGAACCCGCCGGCGATGCGGAGGGTGTCGACCTTGTACGAGTAGTGGCTGTGACGGTCGCTCGTATAGGGATTGCCGGCGAAGCCCACGGGACGCCAGGCGGTCTGGCTGCCGGCGACGCCATAGAGGGCGGCGTTGGCGGCTTGGCTTTGGGCCGTGGCGAGGCCCTGGGCGCAGGTGGTGGCGTCGACACCATAGGGCAGCACCGGACCCGCGCAGTTCGCCGAGGCGATCTGGCTCACCAGGGCCAGCAGGCCGGGGTTGGTGTTGGGGATGTAGAACCGCGACTGTTCGCTGGTGCCCGTCGCCGGGATCGGCGAGACGCCGCCGCCGGCCGAGGCGCCGGACGGAGCGAAGGGAGCCGGGAACTGGTTGGGACCGGTGATCGCCCAGCTTTGGTTGGGCGTGTCGTGGGACGCGTAGAGGACCTCGACATTGCCTTCGATGTTGTCGGTGATGTCGACGTTCAGCTTGCCGTAGATCTGATAGTGATCTTCGTCTTCGATCAGGTTGTCGAAGCTCGTGTACTGGAAGTTGCACGAGGTGGGGCTGACGATGGTGGTGGTCAGGATGTAGGGCGCACCGCCGTTGGCCGCGCAGCCGATGTCCGGCAACGAGCCCGCGAAGGTGCCGGCCGTGGCCGCCGCCGCGGAGGTGGCGGTGTTGTACTGGCCCGGGTTGCCGGTGCCCGCCCAACCGCCCAGCGGGTTCTCAAGATAGCCGGTGGGGCCGGTGCGCAGCGCCCAGTCACGTTCGCTGACCGACATTTCCGACCGGTGGCGATAGCCGGCGGTCAGCAGCAGGTTGGCGCGATCGCCCCGGTAGCCGTAGGCGATGCTGCCTTCGTAGTCGCCGGGCGAACCCGAGATGCCCTGATAGTTGGCGTTGAGTTCAAAGCCCTGCAGATCGGTGCGGGTGATGAAGTTGACCACGCCGCCGATGGCGTCGGAGCCGTAGGTCGCCGCCGCGCCGTCCTTCAGGACTTCCACGCGGCCGATGGCGGCGGTGGGCAGCAGGTTGATATCCACCGAGGAGATCGCCTGGGGCGAGGTCGGCAGACGCCGACCGTTGAACAGCACCAGGGTCCGCGAGCCGGTGACGGCGGAG
>NZ_JAUYAF010000090.1 GCF_030693625.1 Phenylobacterium sp. | reverse complement strand
CCTCGCCCTCATCCGAAAGCTCGCCCTCAACATCATCCGACAGCACCCCGCCAAGGGATCCATCAAGACCAAAATCAAGCGGGCCGGATGGGATGACGCCTTCCTCTTCTCAATGCTCGGTCATATGCGATAGCCCTGCCCATGAATGGGGGAGGAAAATAGCGCCGCGATCTCCGCCACCCGGGCCGAGGCTTCGAACCTCCGCCCGTCCAGGCTCGCCACTTCCCGCACCCCGATCAGGCTGTTGGTGAGGAACATCGCCTGCGCGCCCGCCAGCGCCTCCACCCCCGCCGCCGCCTCGCGCACCGCTGTCGCCGCCATCACCTGGCGCCGCACGATCCCGTCCAGCACGCCACAGGCCAGTGCCGGGGTGAACACCTCGCCGTCCGTGATCCAGAACAGGTTGGCCGCCGCCGCGCAGGCCACCTGCCCCCGCCCGTTCAGCATCACCGCCTCGTCGGCCCCGGCGAGAGTCGCCTGCCGCCGGGCCAGCACATTGTCGAGATAGGCCAGGGTCTTCAGCCGCGAGGCCGGCGACCCCTCATTGCGCGCCACGGTGCTGATCATCAGTCGCGCCGACGCGCCCGGGACGGCCGAGGCCGCCGCCGTGGCGAACAGCGCGGGCTGCGGCGCCTGCGGCCGGTCCAGCCCCCGCCCCCCAGGCCCCGCCGTCCAGGTCAGCCGCACCGCCGCCCGCGCCGTTCCGAGACCCGCCTCGGAAATCGCCCGCCGCATCAGCGCCTGCGCCTGCGCAGGATCGGGCGCTGGCAGGCCCAGCACCGCGCAGCCGGCCGCCATCCGCGCCAGGTGCGCGTCGAGGTCGACGAGCTCGCCAGCCCGCGCCAGCACGGTCTCGAACAGCCCGTCCCCCAGCAGCAGCCCCCGGTCGTCGAACCCGATCACGCGCCCGCCTCCATCGCGCGCAACAGGGCGGCGATCTTGTCCTGCGTCTCGATCCGCTCGGCGCGCGGCTCGCTGTCGGCGACGACGCCGGCCCCGGCCCGAGCCTCGATCGCCCACCCCTGCCCATCCTGCACGCAGGCGGCGGTGCGGATCAGCACGCTGGAATCGAAGGCCCCGTCGGCGCCCGCCCAGAACAGCGAGCCGCAATAGGGGCCGCGCGGGCTCTCAAGTTGGGAGATGAGTTTCATCGCCTGGACCTTGGGCGCCCCGGTGATCGAGCCCGGCGGGAAGGCAGCCTTCAGCAGGTCGATGGCGGTCCGCCCCGCCGCCAGCCGCCCGCTCACCGTGGAGACCAGGTGATGGACATTGACGAAGCTCTCCACGGCGAACAGCTCCGGAACCTTGACGCTGCCCGGCGCGCAGACCCGGGCCAGGTCATTGCGCATCAGGTCCACGATCATCAGGTTCTCGGCCCGGTCCTTCAGGCTGGCCGCCAACTCCGCCGACAGGCTGGCGTCGTCGTCCGCCGTCGCCCCCCGCGGCCGGGTGCCCTTGATGGGCCGGGTCTCCGCGGCGCCGCCCGCCGCCACCTGCACGAAGCGCTCGGGCGAATTGGACACCACCGCCAAGCCCGCCAGCCGCAGGTAAGCCGCGAAAGGCGCCGCGCTCTCGCCGGCCAGCCGCGCCAGCAGGTCGAAGGGGGTCACCCCGGCGCTCAGCCGCCCGGTCCAGGTCCTCGCGATATTGGCCTGGAAGATCTCTCCCGCGTGGATGCGCCCCACCACCTGCGCCACGGCGGCCTCATAGGCCTCAGCATCGGAGCCGGTCAGTCCGTCGGTCAGCGGCCCCCGGGTCGCGGGCCTGGGCAGCTCGTGCAGCCAGCTCATCGCCTCGAAGGCCGCCTGCTCGCTGTCGGCCTCGTCGAAACCGCGCCCTATGGCGATCACCTGGCGCTCCTGGTGGTCAAAGGCCAGCACGCTGGAATAGAGGCCCACCGCCAGGTCGGGCCAGTCGGCGCTGCGGGCCAGGCCGAGCGCCTCCACCCGATCCCCCAGCTCATAGGCCGCGAGCCCCGCCAGCCCGCCCTGGAACGGCGGCCCGTCGCGGGCGGTCTCGCCCTGCGGACCCAGCAGGTCGGTCAGCGCCTGGAAGGGATCGCGCGGATCATCGGCGCCCAGGCTCAGGACCGCGTCGGGCCGCCGGGCCAGATAGGACCACCGCGCCCGGGCCCCCGGCCCGCCGGACAGGAAGGCGATGGCCCACGGCTCGCCGGCGAAGGCCGACAGGACCTGCAACGGCTCGCGCCAGGACGTCCGAAGCTGGGCGGCGACACGCATGGGGCGGGCCATAGCGCCCGCCGGGATCGAAGGAAAGGAGGGGGTGGACCTTGGCGGGTACGAATGAGCCTCATCGGCCAGGCTCAGGTCGCCGCTTCTACCTCTGGGGGTTCAAGGCGCGACAGGGGCAGGCAGCCCTCGTCGCGCCCTGGACTCCAGGTCTCTGCGCCTTAGAGCCGCAGCAGGAAGCTCACCATCAGCTGGTGCGCCGAATAGTTCTGGGTGCGCCACAGATAGTCGTAACCCGCGCCCACCGACCAGGCGCCAAGGCTCTTGTAGGTGAAGCCCGCCCCGACATTGAACGTGTCGGCGTCGGCCTTCAGGCCATTGACTGTGAAGGCCGGACCGCCGCTTTCAAAGGCTGCGGTGTTGGTCATCATCTCCTCGCTCATCGAGTGCAGCCACTTGCCGTGGATCTCGGGGCGGAAGATCCCCGGCCCGGCCATCGGCATGTCGCGGGAGATTTTCACTCCCAGGCCGCTCTGCAGGAAGTCGTACTGCTGGGCGGCGACCTTCAGGTTGAGGGAGGGGTCGCCAGTCTCGGTATAGGCGTCGGTCCGCAGGTCGGTGTACTGCAGCGTCGCATAGGGGGTGACCACCGTCCGCCCGTCACCCAGGCCGAAGTGATAGCCGGTGGTCGCGAAGGCGGTGAACTGGCTGCCGCTGTAGTCGGCGACCGCCGTGCTGTCGACGCCGGTGAAGGCGACGTGGCGGAAGCCCGAATAGTCGTCGAAGCCATAGGCGATGGAGCCGTTGAGGAACCAGGCCCCGGGGGCGTAACCGACATAGGCCGTCGCCTGGTAGGAGCTGATGTTCCCGTGGCTGCGGGCCGGATTGACGCCGGCGCCGCCGTTGTTTCCGTCGATGGACGAAAGCGCGTAGCGCAGGCCGAGGCCGGCGCGGGCGTTGTCACCGATCGGCGCGTCATAGGCCACCATGGCCCCGGCGATGCGGGACTCGTTGCCCTCATAGCCGGCGACATCGCCCTGGCGGTCGGAACTGAACGGGGACCGCTCGTATCCGAACCCGGTCATCCAAAGATGCGGGCGGCGGTCGTCGTCGACCTGGCAGGCCGAGGCGTCGGCGGCGCGGCGCGCCTCGCGGTCGCGCATCTGGCTGTCCTGGCCGCAGGACGGCTGGCCCTGGAGGTTAGAGGCCCACAGGTCCTGGAACCGCTGGGTGGCGCGGAAGGCCACCTGGGGCGAGGCCAGGTTGGCGGTGCCCGGACCCAGCTGGGCCAGGGCCGCGGCGATCGCCGGCGCGCTGGGCAGCAGGGTGATGGCCGTGAGAATTCCCACATTGGCCGAGGTCACCGGCAGGGCGTCGATCACCGGAGCGATGACGATGGGCAGCACCGGGCTGACCGCCGGCGGCAGGGGAACCACGGGAACCACGGGCGCGCCGGGGACCACCGGGACCACGGGCGGAACCACGACCGGCGTCACCACATCCACCAGCGGGATCTGGGTGGTGGTGATCCGCACCTGGCCGGCCACGGTGGGCGCCGCGGAGAAGGCGTAGCGCAGGGTGTTGCTGGTGGCCGTCACCGTGCTGCCGGTGGTGCCGCTGGTGGCGTCGACGATGTTGAAACTGGTGCCGTTGGCGATCGGACCGGTGACCGTCACCATCACCTTCAGGGCGTCGCCGATGGTGGCGGCGCCCACCGGGACGATCTTGCCGTACAGCGAGGGGCTGAAGATGGTGGTGTTGATGGTCCCGGCCACCGGAATGGCGAAGGCGCCGGCCACGTTCAGGGTGTTGGTGTCGAGCGTATAGGTTCCCGCCTTCACCTGGCCGGTGATCAGGGCGTTGCCGCCGGAAACCCGCACGAGCTTCAGGCCGCTGGCCGCCCCGACAGCGCCGTCGAAGATGCTGCCGCTGTTGAGGGTCAGGGTGCCGGTATTGGCGCCGGCGGTGTTGGTCAGCGCCGCCTTGACGGTCTGGCCGGCCCCCACGTTCACGAAGCCGTCCCCGGCGAAGTCCAGGGTCGAGCCGGTGTTGCTGGTGAAGCCGCGATTGAAGTTGACCGTCCCGCTACCCGTCACCGTGAAGGTGGTGGCGTAGACCGGGCCGTTGAAGGTCACCGTATTGCCGTTGGCGCCGGCCGCGATGTTGAGGAAGGTCGAACCTGTGGCGCCGACGAAGCCGGTCACGGTCGAATTGTTGTTGAAGCGGATATTGGCGGTATTGGCCGCCGAGGTGGTGATGCCGCCGCCCGCGTCATTGCCGGTGTTGATGTCCTGGGCGCCGACGGTCAGGGTTCCGGGGCCCTGGGTGTCGACCCCGCTCGCCACACCCACCGGGCTGACCACGCCGGGCAGCACCACCACCTCGCGCGCCACGGCCATCGTCGAAAGCGCCGCGAGCGCGAGGCTCAGCGGCGGAATCAGGTACATATTTTTCATGGCGGCCCCCTCCAGGGTCCGTAGGCAGTCTTCCAAGAGGTCTTGCCGCTGGGTCGCGCGGGCTGCCCGAAATGCACCGCCGGCGCCTCGCCGTGCGCCGGAAGGCGCAAACGTGGCGCGAGCTAAGCGCGCCGTTGTGACGCCGGTTCCAGGCGCCCTGCCTAATCTTTGAACAGTCGCCAAAACCCCCTCCTCTCCCCCTCTGTTCGGACCGGAGACCCCCAAGGGGGAGAGGAGAGATCAGCCGCAGGTCTCCAGCATTCCCTCCTCTCCCCCAATGAGGGGGAGAGGGTAGGGTGAGGGGGCCGACCAACCGCTGAAGTCTCTAGAACAAACGCCGAACATCTGGCAGGTTTCGTCACACAAGCAGGGACGGCTCCCATGACCCGAGACGCGCCGACTGACCGCGCCCGCGACCTCCGCGCCACCCAGACGCAAACCGAGGCCATACTCTGGCGATCCCTCCGCAACCGTCGCCTCGGCGGCTGGAAGTGGCGGCGGCAGTATCCCGTCGGCCGCTACATCACCGACTTCACCTGCCTCGAAGCCCAACTCATCGTCGAACTCGACGGCGGCCAGCACTCAGAGGCCGTGATCTACGACGACCGCCGCACGGCCTTCCTCGAAAGCCAGGGCTTCCGGGTGCTCCGCTTCTGGAACCACGAACTCTACGAGCACAGCTCTGACGTCTGCGACGTCATCCTGCGTCATTGCGGCGGAGAGACCCCCTCACCCTACCCTCTCCCCCAAGGGGGAGAGGAGAGATCACCCGCAAACCTCCAGCCACCTCCTCCTCTCCCCCTCTTGCGGGGGAGAGGGTAGGGTGAGGGGGCCGCCCAGCTTCTGAAACCTAACCCAGCTTCCCCTGCGCAGCAGCCACCGCCGCGGCCGCGTCAGCCTTGAACCCCTGGGCGTTCAGCGCCTCGCACAGGGCCGTCAGACAGACTCGCACGTGCCAGGCGGTAGCGGACGCGCCCATGAGCCCGATCCGCCAGATCTTGCCCTTCAGCGGGCCGAGGCCGGCCCCGATCTCCAGGTCCCACTTGGCGAGCACATAGGCGCGCACGGCGGCCTCATCGACGCCCTCGGGCACGATGACGGCGTTCAGCTGCGGCAGGCGATGGGCGGGATCCACCAGGAACGTCAGGCCCGCGGCCTCGATCCCGGCGGCCAGGGCCTCGTGGCTGCGCGCATGGCGCACCAGCACCGCCTGCTGGCCCTCCTCGAACAGGGCCACCAGGCTCTCATGCAGCCCATACAAGGCATTGATCGGCGCCGTGTGGTGATAGGTCCGGCCGCCCTCGCCGCCCCAGTAGGACATCAGCAGATTGAAATCGAGCAGCCAGTTGCGGACCTTGGTCTTGCGGCCCGAGATCGCCGCCTGGGCCCGGGGCGACAGGCAGATCGGCGACAGGCCAGGGGGCGCCGAGAGACACTTCTGGGTGCCGGAATAGATCACATCGGCGTCCCAGGCCGCCGCGTCCACCGTGATGCCGCCCAGCGAGGTGACGCAGTCCACCACCGACAGGGCGCCGTACTTGCGGGCGAGCGCGCAGAGCGCGGCGGCGTCGCTCTTGGCGCCGGTCGAGGTCTCGGCGTGGACGAAGGCCAGCACCTTCACAGGCGCCCCGGCCATCGCGGCCTCGATCCTTTCCGGGTCCACCGGCTGGCCCCATTCGAACTCGACCTTGATCACCTCGGCGCCGGCCCGGTCGGCCATGTCGGCCATGCGGCCGCCAAAGGCGCCGTTGATGGCCACCACCGCCCGGTCCCCCGGCTCCAGCAGGTTCATGATCGCCGCTTCCATCCCCGCCGTCCCCGGCGCCGGCAGCGGCACGCAGGCATAGCCTTGCGCGTTGAACAGCCGCGACAGGCCCGCCTTGATCTCCTCCATCAGGTTCTGGAACTCGGGGTCCAGGTGGCCGATGGTCGGCCGCGCCAGGGCCGCCAGCACCCGCGGGCTGACGTCGGAGGGGCCAGGCCCCATCAGGATGCGGCGCGGCGGCTGGAAGCTCTGCATGAGATGTCCCCGAACAAAATGGCCGGGGACGATTAGGCCGCGAGGGCCTTCAGCGCAACGTCAGCGCAGGATCCGCGCCTCGATCTTGCCGCGCAGGACGCTGTCGACCTCCAGCACCTCCTCCAGATAGCGGTCGATGCCGCCGTGGCTTTCGGAGATCACCGCCAGGCCGTGGTCCAGATAGTCGGGGTGGACGCTGGCCGCCTGCCGCAGGGCCTCGTCGTCCACATGCTTGCCGGTGAGGTCCAGGATATAGGTCCGCAGGAAATCGGTCCGCGCGGCCATCCGCGCCTCGTTGTTGGTCATCAGATAGTCGTGGAGCGTGTCGTCGCGGTGGACGCCGGCGATGTGGTGGGTCAGGGCGCAGACCAGGCCAGTGCGGTCCTTGCCCGCCGCGCAGTGCACCACCAGGGCGCCGTCGCTCTCGGCCAGCGCCCGGAAGTAGCGGCGGAACAGGTCCACATGGCGCGGCTGGTGCGGGGCTTCGCGGTAGAAGCCCAGGCTGTCGCGCCGGAACCACTCGGCGTCCACCCGCTCGGCCGCCGCGATGGCCTCGGCCCAGTCCTGCTCCACGCCCTCGATGTCGTTCTCGATCACCTCGCCGGCGAAGCCCGGCCAGCGCCGCGACGGCTCCCGGTCCCGCTCGCGGCGGCGGCGCAGATCCACGATGGTGGTGATGCCCAGCTCGGCCATCTTGGCCAGGTCGGCGTCGGTGGCCTGGCCGTGATTGGCCGAGCGATAGACGACGCCGGCCTTCATGCCGCGCCCGCAGGCGGTGTCGTAGCCGCCCAGATCGCGGAAGTTCTCGATGCCTTCGAAGTCGATGTGCCGGGTCATGGAGTTTGTCTAACGCCGCGACCCGGCGGAAGGCAATCTTGACCGGCGCCGATCAATCCGGTTGCGCTTCTCGTCGCCAGGGATCGCTGCTAGGTTGCGCCCGTGGAGGATACGCCCATGACCGAACGTGCATGGTTCGCCCCCAAGACTTACGGCTACGGCGCCGGGCTGCCCATCGCCTGGCAGGGCTGGGCCGTGCTGATCGGCTTCCTGGCCGGGCTGGCGGCGAGCGTCGTCCTACTGGATGGGGTCGCCCGCCCCGTCGCCATCACCGCCCTGCTCTTCGCCCTGGTCTTCATTTGCTGGAAGACCACCGACGGTGGCTGGCGCTGGCGCTGGCCGCGCTAATCCTCGGCGGGGATCGCGTCCGGGTCGAGGCCCAGCGCCCGCACCCGGGCCTCCCAGCGCTCGGTCGCCGTATCATAGTAGTCGAAGATGCACGGATAGCAGCCGCGCCGGCAGCACTCCATCGGATCAGGCTTGGTCGGACGCTTCGGAACGGTGGGTTGGTCGGTCATCGTCGGTCGGATGTTGCCACATGTTGGTCAGTCGGCGGGGCGGTTTTTCCTTGCCAGGCAAGGCTTGGCGGCCACCCGCCGTCAAACCCGTTTTCTTCCATCCACGGCCACCGACATGTTCAGCGGAACGGCGGCTCGTCGAAGCTCCGCAGCTTGCGCGAATGCAGGCTGGCGCCCTCCTTGCGCAGCAGCGCCATGGTGGCGATGCCGATCTGCAGATGCTGGCCGATCGCCCGCTCATAGAAGGCGTTGGCCTGGCCCGGCAGCTTGATCTCCCCGTGCAGGGGCTTGTCGGAGACGCAGAGCAGGGTCCCGTAGGGCACCCGGAACCTATAGCCCTGGGCGGCGATGGTGGCGCTCTCCATGTCGATGGCCACGGCCCGGGACTGGTTGAAGCGCAAGGCGCTGACCGAGTAGCGGAGCTCCCAGTTGCGGTCGTCGGTGGTGACCACGGTGCCGGTCCGCAGCCGCTTCTTCAGCACCTCCCCGGTCTCCCCGGTGACCAGCTCGGCGGCCTTGCCCAGCGCCACCTGCACCTCGGCGATGGGCGGGATTGGGATGGCCGGCGGCAGCACGTCGTCCAGCACGTGGTCATCGCGCAGATAGGCGTGGGCCAGCACATAGTCGCCGATGGTCTGGCTGCCGCGCAGGCCCCCGCAGTGGCCGATCATCAGCCAGGCCTGGGGCCGCAGCACCGCCAGGTGGTCGGTGATGGTCTTGGCGTTGGAGGGGCCGACCCCGATGTTCACCAGGGTGATCCCCGCCCGGCCCTGCGCCATCAGGTGGTAGGCCGGCATCTGGTGGCGCCGCCAGGACCCGTCGGCGATCTGCTGCTCGGGGTTCTCGCTGTCGGCCGTCACCACCACCCGGCCCGAGGCCGAGAGCTGGGTGAAGGGGCTGCCCGGCGCCCGCAGCTGCTCGCAGCCCCAGCGGACGAACTCATCCACGTAGCGGTGGTAGTTGGTGAACAGGATGTACTGCTGCACATGCTCGGCCGGCGCCCCGGTGTAGTGGGTCAGGCGCGCCAGGGAGAAGTCGGTCCGCAGCCCGTCGAACAGCGCCAGCGGACGGGCTTCCTCAAGCGCCGGGCTCCAGAAGCCGTCAGCGATCTCGTCGCCGATCTGGGAGAGCTCGGTGGTGGGGAAATAGCGGGCGATGTCGGCCGATCCGATGTCGGCCATGGCGATGTCCACGGCCCCGTCCAGCACATAGGGGAACGGCATTTCCTGGCTCGAGCGGCCCACGCTGATCTCGACCTTGAAGTCGGTCAGCAGCAGGGTGATCTGCTCCAGGAGGTAGTCGCCAAACAGGTCCGGGCGGGTCACGGTCACCGCATAGTTTCCCGGCGCCGACAGCCGGGCATAGGCGCGGCTGAGCCTCGGGTAGGTCTGGCCGTGGGGCCAGGTCAGGCGCAGCTCGGGATAGACGAAGGCGCCGGCCGCCCGGACCGCCGGGTCGGGGGGCGGGCCCCCGGCCAGGAAAGTTTTCAACGCGTCTCGCAGCGCGGTGACGGTCTGCTGGTACTCGGCGCTCAGCTTGGCGACGATCTCCGCCGCCTGGGTCTCTGGGTTCATGGCGCACTTTAGCGCAAGAAGGCCAAGGTTTCGAGACAGGGTGAGCGCCGGGATGGACGTAGGCGCGCATCCCGGCGACAAAGGCCGACGGGTTCGCTGCTAAGGGTTTGCCATGAATCGCTTGTTCACCGCCTTCATCGTCGGCGCCATGATCCTGGGCGTCGCCGTCGGCTGGGGCGTGAACCAGTACGCGACCCCCGAGCAGGCCAAGGAGGTCGCCTCCAACCTCTCCATCATCACCGACGTCTTCCTGCGGCTGATCAAGATGATCATCGCTCCCCTGGTGTTCGCCACCCTGGTGGCCGGCATCGCCCACATGGAGGACGCCGCCACGGTCGGCCGGGTCGGCGCCAAGGCCATGGGCTGGTTCATCACCGCCTCGATTGTCTCCCTGACCATCGGCCTGATCATGTCCCACCTGCTGCACCCGGGCGCCGGGCTCTCCCTGCCCAACCCGGACGCCGTGGCCGGCGCGACCGTGGACGTCTCGAAGTTCACCCTGCGCGAGTTCATCACCCACCTGGTGCCCAAGTCGATCGTCGAGGCCATGGCCAACAACGAGATCCTGCAGATCGTCATCTTCTCGGTCTTCGTCGGCACCGCCGTGGCCGCCATCGACGACAAGGCGCCGGCCGTCCTGGCCCTGGTGGAGCAGATCGCCACCATCATGCTGAAGGTCACCGGCTATGTGATGAAGACCGCGCCCCTGGCCATCTTCGCCGCCCTGGCCTCCACCATCGCCGTCCAGGGCCTGGAGATTCTCGGCACCTATGCGGCCTTCGTCGGCGGCTTCTACCTGTCGCTGGGCATTCTCTGGGCCCTGCTGGTGGCGGTGCTGATCCTGATCGTCGGCCCGCGCGGCATGAAGCTGGTGGCCGCGATCCGCCAGCCGGCCCTGCTGGCCTTCTCCACCGCCTCCTCGGAAGCCGCCTATCCGCGCACCCTGGAGGAGCTGCAGAAGTGGGGCGTGTCGCGCAAGGTGGCGAGCTTCGTCCTGCCCCTGGGTTACTCCTTCAACCTCGACGGCTCGATGATGTACTGCACCTTCGCGGTGCTGTTCATCGCCCAGGCCTATGGCATCGACCTGTCCATCGGCCAGCAGCTCACCATGCTGGCCCTGCTGATGGTGACCTCCAAGGGCATGGCCGGCGTGCCGCGCGCCTCCCTGGTGGTGATCGCCGCGACGCTCTCCTACTTCAACCTGCCCGAGGCCGGCCTGATCCTGATCCTGGCGGTCGACCACCTGCTGGACATGGGCCGCTCGGCCACCAACGTGGTGGGCAACTCCGTCGCCGCCGCCGTGGTCGCCAAGTGGGAGAACCAGGTCGAGCTCCCCGAACCCGAGCCAGAACCCAAGGTCGCCTAGTCGACACTCGTTAACGGTCGATTCCGGCCTTCTGAGTCAGAACTACCCCTGGGAGAGACCTCCCGGGGGCGGACCATGGCGAGCGAAAGCTCGACGCACGAGATCGAGCAGGAACGCCACGCACGCCGCGAGGCCGAGGCCCTGCTCGAGATTCGCACGGCGGAACTGCGCCAGGCCGGCGACGCCTTTCAACGAATGAGCTCGGCGCTAGGTGTGCGGGTCGCTGAGCTCGAGGCCGAGCGCTCTCTGACCCTGCACCTGGCGCGGACCGACGCCCTGACCGGCCTGCTCAACCGGGGCGCCTTCACCTCGGCCCTGATCGAGCGGCTGGAGGACGCGCAGGAGACCACGACCCGCGTCTCCCTCTTCGTCCTGGATCTGGACCGCTTCAAGCACCTGAACGACACGCTGGGCCATCACGCCGGCGACCTGCTGCTGAACGAGATCGGTATGCGGCTGAGGGCCCAGGCCCAGCCCGGAGACCTGGTGGCGCGCCTTGGCGGCGACGAGTTCGCCCTGATCAGCGCCACGGCCGACGTCGCCGGCCGAGCCGAGCAGATCACGGCTGCGCTGGCCCAGCCCTATTGGATCTACGGCCGCACGGTGGCGCCGAGCGACTCGGTGGGCGTGGCGGTGTTCCCCGACGACGCCGTCGACGCCACCGACCTGCAACGCTTCGCCGACATGGCCCTCTACCGCGCCAAGGCCGGCGGCGGCCGCCGCGCCTCGGTCTTCGACACCCAACTGCGCGACGCCAGCAACCAGCGCAACAGCCTGGAGACCGACCTTCGCCGCGCCATCCCGGAAGGTGAGATCGTCCCCTGGTATCAGCCGGTGGTGAACGCCCAGGACAGCCGGATCGTCGGGGTCGAGGTGCTGTCGCGCTGGAACCACCCGCAGCAGGGCCTGCTGCTGCCGGGAACCTTCGTGCCGCTGGCCGAGGAACTGGGCCTGATCGGCCAGATGGACGCCGCTGTGTTCGCCGCCGCCTGCCAGCGCGCCGCTCCGTGGGTGGCGCAGGGCCTGATCGACACCATCTCCTGCAACGTATCGCCCCGGGAGCTGCTGGACCCGTCCTTCTCCCGCAACCTGATCCGCCGCCTGCGCGCCACCGACCTGCCCGCGACGGCGCTGACGGTCGAGATCACCGAGACCTTCCTGGTGGACGACCTGGATCTGGCGCGGCGCCACATCGAGCGGCTGGCCTCCTGCGGCATCCGCGTCGCCCTGGACGACTTCGGCACCGGCTATTCCAACCTTCGCGCCCTGATGCAGCTGCCGATCCACACCGTGAAGCTGGATCAGTCCCTGATCGGCGATGTGGGCCGCGAGCCGCGGGTCTCCAAGCTGGTGCGCTCCATGTTGCAGGCCGCCAATTCCCTGGACATCCGCATCGTCGCCGAGGGCGTGGAGGACGAGGCCCAGGCCCTGTTCCTGCGCGCCGCCGGCTGCGACCGCCTGCAGGGCTTCCTGTTCGCCCGCCCCATGCCTGCCGAGGCGGTGGAGGCGCGTCTTTACGAGAGCGCGGCGATGGCGGGGCCGCTACCCGCTGTCGCGCCGGCCCGGTTGCGCCGGGCGGTCTAGCCTCCCGGCTGACGCCACCCCATATCCTCTTGGACCACAACGGCCCAAGGGACCCATGCACAACCACCTTCGAACCTTCATGCTGCTGGCGGCGATGACCGCCCTCTTCGTCGGCGCCGGCTATCTCATCGGCGGCGCCGGGGGCATGGCCATCGCGCTGGCCATGGCCGTGGCGATGAACGCCATCAGCTACTGGAACGCCGACAAGATCGTGCTGCGGATGTACGGCGCGAAGGAGGTCGACGAGAGCCATCCCGACCGGCTGATCGCCAACTTCGCCGCCGACGTCCACGCCCTGGCCGACGGCGCGGGAATGCCGCGGCCGAAGGTCTATCTGATCGACTCCGACCAGCCGAACGCCTTCGCCACCGGGCGAGACCCGGAACACGCCGCCGTGGCCGCCAACCTTGGCCTGCTGCGCATGCTGGACCGCCGGGAAATCCGCGGCGTGATGGCCCACGAACTGGCCCACGTAAAGAACCGCGACACCCTGACGATGACCGTCACGGCCACCATCGCCGGGGCCATTGCGGCGCTCGCCAACTTCGCCTTCTTCTTCCAGGGCAATGACCGCGACCGGCCAGGCGGCATCCTCGGCGTCATCGCCATCGCCATCCTGGCGCCCATCGCCGCGGCCCTGGTGCAGATGGCCATCAGCCGCCACCGGGAGTACAGCGCCGACGCCGACGGGGCGGAGATCAGCGGCGATCCGGAGGCGCTGGCCTCGGCCCTGCAGAAGATCGACGCCTACGCCCGAGGCGGCATGGTCAACCATCAGGCCGAGCGCAATCCCGCCACCAGCCACATGTTCATCATCAACCCCCTGTCGGGCGAAGGGGCGGACAATCTGTTCTCCACCCACCCGGCGACGCAGAACCGGGTGGCCGAACTGATGAAGCTGGCCGGCCAGGCGCCGACGATCAGCGGCGGCCCACGTCGTTCGGGCACGGCGGTGCCGGTGACCCCCGCCGAACGGGGTCCCTGGAGCTAGCCCTTGACCTCGGTGGTGGGCCGATCTTGGCCGTCCACCTGCTCTTCGTGCCACTTGCCGTCGGCGGTTTCGAAAGAGATGGCCGCGTCGGCCCCGGGGACCAGTTGCTCGCGGGCCACGCGAACCGCCATGGCGCGCGCGGCGTCATGGGTTGCGAAGGTCTCGGAATAGACGCCGTCTGAGCGGTAGGCCCAGCCGCCGTCATGCTCGACGATCTCGTAGACAACCTTGCTCATGACGCGCTCCGCTTGCTTTGATGTCACGGCCTGAACGGTCGAGGTGGCAAGGTCGATCCACGAAGGGAAAGCACAGGCAATGGGTGATGAAACCCACGACCCGGAGACCCTGGCCTTCTATGACCGGGACGCCGCGGCCTATGCGGGGCGGCGATTGCCCAAGATCTCCCAGCGCCTCACCGACTTCCTGGCGGCCGTGCCGGCCGGCGCCCATGTTCTCGACCTCGGCTGCGGGGGCGGTCAGGATAGTGAGGTGATGCTGGCGGAGGGGTTCGAGGTGACGCCTCTCGATGGGTCGAGGGGTTTGGCGGAGATCGCCAGCGCCAGGCTGGGGCGGCCGGTCCGGGTCCAGCTCTTCGAGGACATCGAGGACGAGGCGGCCTTTGAAGGGATCTGGGCCAACGCCTCCCTGCTTCACGTCCCGACGGCGGGCCTGGTCACGGTGCTCGGCCGCGTCCGCCGCGCCCTCAAGCCCGGCGGGATCTTCCATGCCACCTACAAGGCCGGAGAGGGGGGAGGCCGGGACACCCTTGGCCGTTATTTCAACTTTCCATCGGAAGCGGCGTTGCGGGCCGCCTACGAGCAGGCGGGCCCCTGGGCGGCCCTGGAAATTCACCAGGGGCCCGGCCGCAGCTATGAGCAGGAGGAGCGGACCTGGCTGCAGGTCACCGTGGTCAGGCCCGCCTGAGCCCTACTCCGCCGGGATGTTTTCCGAGCGACGCGACAGGGAGCGGTCGAACTCGGCCCAGACGCCCGCTTCCCCGTGCCATTGGCCCTTGGTGGCGGCCTTGGAATATTCCGTCGAGCGGGCCTCGAAGAAGTTGGCGTGCTCCACCCCCGACAGCATGGACTGGAGCCAGGGCAGCGGGTTTTCCTTCACCCCGCCGAACACTTCGGGCAGGTGCAGCTGGCGCAGGCGCCAGTCGGCGATGAAGCGGATATAGGCCTTGATGTCGTCCGGGGTCATGCCCTGGACCTCGCCGGCCGAGAAGGCCAGGTCGATGAACTTGTCCTCCAGGCCCACCACCGTCTTGCAGCAATCGATGATGTCGTCGGCCACGCTCTTGGTGACCACGCCGGTCTCGGCGTTGAAGGCGTGGTAGAGCTTGATGATGCCTTCGCAGTGCAGGCTTTCGTCGCGCACCGACCAGGAGACGATCTGGCCCATGCCCTTCATCTGGTTGTGGCGCGGGAAGTTCATCAGCATGGCGAAGCTGGCGAACAGCTGCAGGCCCTCGGTGAAGCCGCCGAACATGGCCAGCGTCCGGGCGATGTCGGCGTTCGTCTCGACGCCGAACTTCTGCATGTAGTCGTGCTTGTCGCGCATCTCCTGGTAATCCAGGAAGGCGGTGAACTCACTGTCAGGCATGCCAATGGTTTCGAGCAGCAGGGCGTAGGCCGCGATGTGGATCGTCTCCATATTGGAGAAGGCCGACATCATCATCTTCACTTCGGTCGGTTTGAAGACGCGGGAATAGCGCTCCATGTAGTTGTCGTTCACCTCGACGTCCGACTGGGTGAAGAAGCGGAAGATCTGGGTCAGCAGGTTCCGCTCACGGTCGTTGAGCTTGGTCGCCCAGTCCTTGCAGTCCTCGCCGAGCGGGACTTCTTCCGGCATCCAGTGGACCTGCTGCTGCTTTTTCCAGAACTCATAGGCCCACGGATAGCGGAAGGGCTTGTAGGCGTAGGAGGGGGTGAGCAGGCCCGGCAGAGCAATTTTAGAGGCGGTCACAGGCGGACTTTCCAACTGGCGGAATCGACGGACGGGGCGTTATCGGATTAACTTTAGCCATCGATCCACGACAACATCTAGCGGCGAGTTAACGCACCCACCCAAGATGTTGTGAATTGCATGGGGATAGACAGTGGCCAACGGCATCACCCTCTATGGTGCGCGGGGTTCGGGCGCGGTCCCCGTCGAGGCCGCCCTGACCCTTCTTGAAGTCCCCTACAGTCTGGTCGACGCCTACACCTGGGACCACGACGACCCGGCCAGCGGCGACCAGGTGTTGAAGGCCAATCCCATGCGCCAGGTTCCGGCCCTGGTGCTGCCGTCTGGCGAGACCATCACCGAGAGCGCAGCGATCCTGATCTGGCTGGCCGAGACCTATCCTCCGGGCCGGCTGGCCCCGCCGCCGGGTGATCCGAAGCGCGCCCAGTTCCTGCGCTGGATGACCTTTGTCTCCTCGGCGATCTACTCCCTCTATTGGGTGAAGGACGATCCCGCGCGCCTGGTCCCTGATCCGGCCGGTCACTCGGCCCTGGAGGAACGGGTTTTGAACCGCATCTCCGACTGCTGGGGGATCATGGACAGTCAGGTGGAGCCGGGACGCTACATCCTGGGGGACGATCTGAGCGTGCTGGACCTCTATGTCGCTGCGGTGTCGCGTTTCCGACCGCGGCGGAGCCGGTTCTACGAGGTTGCGCCGAAGATGGGCGCGGTGGTGCGCCGGGTGGATATCGACCCGAGGCTCCATGCTCTGTGGAAGGACCGCATGGGCTTCCACGAGGGCTGGGAGGGCTGACGCCGGAGGCTAGTGGCGCGGCTTGATGGACAGCGAGAAGGCCACCATCGAGTCGTCCTTGGTCTCCTGGCCCCACACCATGTGCTGGCCCTTCACCTCGCGGTGGATGTAACCGAAGGAGGTCTGCATCGCGCCCTTTCGCCAGCCGACGCCGAGCTGGGCGTCGCCGATCAGGGCGCTGGAGGGATCGGTGGACCAGCCGGCGCCGTTCCAGTCGCCGTTGTTGCGCTGCATGTTCAGGCCCACCGCGCGCCCGCTGGCCGCGGCGAACAGATACCAGCGGCCCTCGTTCCCGAACGCGGCGCCGTCGCGGACGCCCATGGCGCCCAGGCGGGACTTCAAGCCATCTGACGCCTTCTGCCCGAGGGTCAGCATGGCGCCGGCCTCGGCCGACCCGCCGGCGCTGGACATGCCAAGGCCCGCATGGGGCGTCACCGAGACATCATAGCGCTCGGTGGCGAAGCTGACGGCGTCGGGCCAGTCGCGGGTGACGGCGATTTCATAAGCCTGGGCTTGGAATTGCGCGTGATCGACATTGATCGGCAGGCCCCCGGGCGCGTGCACCGAGCCGCCCACCGAGAACCTGAGCGAATCCACCGCCACGCCGTTGTCGGCCAGGGTGATCTGGCTGTTGTCCCAGCGCACGGGGCCGTTCGGCCCATAGGTCTCCCGATCCAGGAGGTTGGCGATGGGGTCGTTGCTGTCGCTCTGCGGCGCGAAAGTTCTGGTGTGGAACGCGGCGCTCATCAATTGCGCAGCGCCGGAATCCAGGATGAGGGGTGTCGACTGCGCGAAGGCGCTCGTCGCGCCCATCCCACAAATCCCGAAGACGGTGGCCAGCCCAGCCATCGACCTCATGAGGCCTTCTCCCCTTGCCACGTCGCCAAGCGTGCGGCCTGCCGACATCCTTCCACGCTTGGAGAAGAGCGCAACGGGAAATTCGGTTCCCATGCTTAACCGTCGCACCCCCGCTGATGGCATCTTTCCCTTCAAGATCAGCGCCTCGGCTTGATGGACACGGTGACCGCGACCATCGAGTCGTCGCGATGGTCCCAACCCATGAGCGTGTGAGCCGCCTTCACCTTGCGCCGCATCCAGGCCAGGGACGCCTGGACAGGCCCCTTGCGCCAGCCAACACCTGCCTGGATGTCGTTGATCAAGGCGCTGGAGGTGTCGGTGGACAGGCCCCGGGCGCCCCAGTCGCCATTGGTGCGCTGGACATTCAGGCCCACCGCCCGGCCGCTGGCGGCGGCGAACAGGTACCAGCGGCCTTCGTCGCCGAACCGGGCGCCATCGCGGACGCCCAGGCTGTTGGCCCAGCCTTCGGCCTTCCTGCGCAGGCGCACCACGGCGCCGGCCTCGGCTTCGCCGCCGGCGTTGGAGATTCCCACCCCCGCGTGGGGCGTGAAGTCCAGGTCGAAATCGCCGGCGTCGGCCGCCCAGAGATTGGGCCAACCCCGGGTGTAGCTGACAGCATAGGCCTCGGTATCGGTGGAGATCGCCTGGCCCGGCCGGGGCGGAAGCGCGCCTGGCGTGCGGGCGATCTGGCCAACCGAGATCCGCAGGGCGTCCACGGCGCCGAGGGCGGGGCGAGCAAAGGCCATTTCGCTGACCTTCCAGAGGGCGACCCCCTCACCGGGGATATAGGTCTCGGCTGTCAGGGGGTGGGTGCGGTCCAGGGGCGTGCCCGTATAGGCGGGCTGACTGAAGGCCGGTTCAAGCCCGGCCTCCACGATAGGCCGGTCCACCGTCGCGGGGGCTGGAGTCTGTTGGCTGAAATCGGCGGCGACCGCCGCCGTGCTGGCGAAGACAGCGGACCTGAGGTCCTGCCAGTTCTCCTGAAAGACCTGGTCCCCGGGAGAGGTTTCCACCCGCGGCGCTGGGAAGACGGCGGCGCCGAGCGCGGCGGTGGTCGCCGCACACCCGATCGTCACCGCCGTGACCGCGAGAAACCGCATACCCACCCCTGATGTGCTGCGCCGTTAGTTCCTTAACGATAACGCAGCTACCCGAGTCTGGCGCCAGGGTTCTACTGGCAGGCGAGGCACTCGTCGTAGTCTGTCTTTTCCGAGGGGCCCTGGTCGATCATCACCAGGCCTTCGCCGCCGGCGTGGGCCGCCCGCTGCACCGACTTGGAGCGCAGGTAGTAGAGCGACTTGCAGCCCCGTTCCCAGGCCTGCCAGTGCAGCATGTGCAGGTCCCACTTATCCACGTCGCCGGCCAGGAAGATGTTCACCGACTGGGATTGGCAGATGTCGGGCGTCCGGTCGGCGGCCAGTTCCACGACCCAGCGCTGATCCAGTTCGAAGGCGGTCTTGTAGACGTCCTTGTCGTCCTGGCTGAGGAAGTCCAGGTGCTGGACCGAGCCCTCGTTCTCGAGGATGGAGTCCCAGGTCGCGGCGGTGTTCTGGCCCTTTTCCTCGAGCAGTCGCTCCAGATAGGGGTTCTTCACCGCAAACGTGCCCGACAAAGTCTTGTGGCTGTAGATATTGGCCGGGATCGGCTCGATGCCGGCGCTGGTGCCGCCGCAGATGATGGAGATCGAAGCGGTCGGCGCGATGGCCAGCTTGTGGCTGAAGCGTTCCATGACGCCTGCGTCGGCCGCGTCCGGGCAGGGACCGCGCTCGGCGGCCAGGGTGCGGGACGCCGCGTCGCACTGGCGGCGCAGGTGCTTGAAGAGGCGCATGTTCCAGGACTTGGCGAGCGCGCTCTCGAAAGGCACGTTCTGGGCCTGGAGCAGGGTGTGGAAGCCCATCAGGCCCAGACCCACCGACCGCTCGCGAATGGCGGCGTAGACGGCGTTCTTCATCTCCGGCGGGGCGCGATTGATGAAGTCCTGCAGGACGTTGTCCAGGAAGCGCATGATGTCTTCGATGAACGTCGGGTGGTCGCGCCACTCCAGGAACTTCTCGGCGTTGACCGAGGAGAGGCAGCAGACCGCGGTGCGTTCGGCGCCCAGGTGGTCGGGGCCGGTGTGCAGCATGATCTCGGAGCACAGGTTCGACTGCCGGACTTTCAGGCCGAGGTCCCGCTGATGCTGCGGCATGGAGCGGTTCACGGTGTCGGCGAAGATCAGATAGGGCTCGCCGGTCTGCAGGCGGATCTCCAGGATCTTCTGCCACAGGCTGCGAGCGTCGACTTCCTTGACCACCTCGCCGGTCTTGGGCGAGCGCAGGCCAAACAGCTCGCCGTCGCGGACGGCTTCCATGAAGGCGTCGCTGATGGAGATGCCGTGGTGCAGGTTCAGGGACTTGCGGTTGAAGTCGCCCGAGGGCTTCCGGATCTCCAGGAACTCCTCGATCTCCGGGTGGTGGATATCCAGATACACCGCCGCCGAGCCACGGCGCAGGGACCCCTGGCTGATGGCCAGGGTGAGGCTGTCCATCACGCGGATGAAGGGGATGATGCCGCTGGTCTGGCCTGCGCCCTTCACCTTCTCGCCGATGGAGCGGACGCCGCCCCAATAGGTGCCGATGCCGCCGCCGTTTGAGGCCAGGGCCACGTTCTCGTTCCAGACGCCCTGGATGCCTTCCAGCGAATCGCCGACGGCGTTGAGGAAGCAGGAGATCGGCAGGCCGCGGTCGGCGCCGCCGTTGGAGAGCACCGGGGTGGAAGGCATGAACCAGAGGTTCGAAATGTAGTCATAGACCCGCTGGGCGTGGTCGGCGTCGTCGGCATAGGCCGTGGCGACCCGGGCGAACATGTCCTGGTAGGACTCGCCCTGCAGCAGGTAGCGGTCTTCCAGGGTGGTCTTGCCGAAGTCGGTCAGCAGGGCGTCGCGCGAGCGGTCCACCTCCACCTTGCGGACCAGCTGCAGCTGCGGTCGATCGGCCCGCTCCGGGGCCACCGTGCTGGCTTCCGAGACCGTCCGCAAAACCGCTTCACTGCTGCTCATGTTCCAAAATCCATAACTATCAGGCGCTTCGGTCTTAGAACCGCCCCAACACGGCAAGCCCTACATCTAGTGGTCGCCTGCCCCAGACACGCAGCATATGGGGGCTGATGCTAATGACTCGTCAACGGGGGGAATGGACGCGTCCCCAGGCTTTTTCGTTAACGAGGTCTTAACCTCGCCCTCCGGCGATTGATGGGCAAGGCTTTCCGAGGCGCCTGGGGACGATTGCTCACGACAGTGTGACAAATGACCTCGCCCGCCGCGCGCGCCGTTTTCGACTTGCGCCCGGAGGCCCTGCGACCTATCCCCACGCCGTCACTGGGGAGTAGCCGCCTGCGGTTCCAGCAGGGGACGCGTCAACAGACTTGCAGAGGGTTTTCCCGCCCCGAGCATGGCGCGTCCGGCGATTGAGCTTGGCGAGACCTTTGGCTTTCGTGCGCTGATCTTTTGCGGGGTCGGCGGCGCGGAAAGCCATTGGTTGTGCCTGACCCCGCCCGGACGCCTGTTTTCAATGGAAGCCTTCCTCGTTTCGACCGGCCTCGTGGCCATCGCCGAAATCGGCGACAAGACCCAACTGCTGGCCATCCTCCTGGCCGCGCGATTCCGCAAACCCGTCCCCATCCTGCTGGGAATCCTGGTGGCCACCATCGGCAACCACGCCCTGGCGGCCACCGTCGGCTCGGTGGCCGGCGCCTTCTTTGACGGACCGTGGATGAAGTGGGTGCTGGGCCTGGCCTTCATCGCCTTCGCCGGCTGGGCGCTGATTCCCGACAAGTTCGAGGACAAGGACGCGCCGCGCGACCGGGCCGGCGCATCGATCTTCTGGACCACCCTGGTGGCCTTCTTCTTCGTGGAGATGGGCGACAAGACCCAGGTGGCGACCGTGGCCCTGGGCGCGCGATTCCATGACGTCGTGCTGGTTTCCCTTGGCACGACCCTGGGCATGATGCTCGCCAACACCCCCGCTGTGTTCCTTGGTGACGTGGCGGCCACCAGGCTGCCGCTCAAGGCGATCCGCATCGCCGCGGCGGCCTCCTTCGCCGCCATCGGCCTGTGGATCCTGATCTGGGGCTAGCCTCGGACCAGGGGCCAGACCAGGGCGATCAGCGGCGTCCCCACCACCAGGACCAGCAGGGTCAGCGGCGCCCCCAGCCGGGGATAGTCACTGAACTTGTAGCCTCCTGGGCCCATCACCAGGGTGTTGCACTGGTGGCCTATGGGGGTGAGGAAGTCGCAGGCCGCCCCCACGGCGACGGCCATCAGGAACGGGTCAGGGTTCAGGCCCAGCTTCAGGGCCAGGGCCGCGCCCACAGGGGCGACAATCAGCACGGTCGCGGCGTTGTTCAGGAAGGGCGTGGCGGCCATGGCCACCCCCATGATGGCGGCGAGCGCCAGCATGGGCGCCTGTCCCTGGAAGGCCATCGACAGCCAGCCGCCGATCAGGTCCGCGCCCCCGGTGGTCTGAATGGCTTCGGACACCGGTATCAATGCGGCGATCAGCACCAGCACTGGCCCGTCGAGGGCCGAATAGGCCTCACGCATGCGGATCGAGCCGATGGCGATCATCACCACCGCCGCGCCGAAGAAGGCGATGGCCACGGGGAGCACCTGGAAAGCCACCAGGATCATGGCGGCGGCCAGGATGATCGCCGGGGCCAGGGCGTGACGGATGCCCCCCAGCCGCACCTCCCGCTCTGCCAGCGGCAACAAGCCCAGGGCCGTCAGCGCGGCCGGGAGGCTGCGCTCGCCCCCCTGCAGGACAATGACGTCGCCGGCCCGGAGGCGGACCCGGTTCAGGTGCTGGCTGAGGCGGAAACCCGAGCGGCTGACCGCCAGCAGGTTGACCCCGTGCCGACCGTGCAGATCGGACCGCAGGGCGGTCTCGCCGATCAGGCCCGACTCAGAGCCCACCACCGCTTCCACGACACGCACCTCCTCGGTGGGCTCCTCCATGGAAAGGGGCTTGTCGGCCCGGGTGAGCTTGAGTTTCGCCCGGGTGATCAGATCGTCCAGGCCGTGGGGCTCGCCCTCCAGCAACAGGGTGTCGCCGGGGAGTATCTTGGTGTTGGGGTGAGGCTGGGACTTGCGCTTGCCGGCCCGTAGCAGGGCCATCACCCGAACCTCGTTGTGGGCCATGTGGTTGAAGTCGGCGACGCGGTTCTTCTCGAAGGTCCAGTCGTCGGGAACCTTGACCTCGGTGAAATAGGCGTTGGCGGCCAGGGCCGCGTCGATATTGGTGGCTGGCGTGCGCCCCTTGGGCAGCATGCGATAGGCGAAGGACAGGAACAGGATGCCCATGGCCGCCAGGGCCAGGCCCACGGGCGCGTAGTCATACATGCCGAAGGGCTTGCCCAGGATGTCCTCGCGCACCTGGGAGACAATGATGTTGGGCGCCGTGCCCACCAGGGTCACCAGACCGCCCAGCAGGGCGCCAAAGGACATCGGCATCAGCAGGCGGCCAGGGGAGGTCCCCGTGCGACGCGCCACCTGGAGCGCCACCGGCATCATGATGGCCAGCGCCCCGACGTTCTTGGTGGCGGTGGACAGCAGGGTCACAGCGGCGGTCAGCACCGGGACCTGGCTGCGCTCGGTCTTCAGGTAGGGGAGCAGGGGCCGCAGCGCGGCCTCGATGATGCCCGAGCGCGCGAAGGCGGCGCTCACCACCAGGGCGCTGGCGATGATCACCGTGATGTCGTTGGAGAAGCCGTCGAAGGCTTTCGCAGCCGGCACAACCCCAAGCAGCACGCCGGCCAGCAGCGAGACCAGCGCGATCACGTCATACCGGAACCGGCCCCAGACGAAGGCGCCGATCGTGACCGCGACCAGCCCGAAGGCCAACGCCTGTTGATGCGTCATCACAGTCCCCCAACCCAAAGGCTTGGGCGGGGAACGCGGATCAGGGGTTGAGGTTCAAGAGCGCCGGATCGCCGCCTTGCGCGGCGATATTGACGCTGACCGCCCGCTCTACGGCGTAGCGCAATAGGGCGTGCGGGCCGCCGGCCTTGGGGCCGGTCCCCGAAAGGCCCTCACCGCCAAAGGGCTGCACGCCCACCACGGCGCCGATCATGGAGCGGTTCACATAGAAATTGCCGGCGGGAACCGCGGCGCGGACCTGGTCGGCGAAGCCCTCGATTCGGCTGTGGACGCCCAGCGTCAGGCCATAGCCGGTCTCCGCCAGGGGCCCAGCGGCCGCCTCCAACCTGGCGGCGTCGTAGCGAACGACGTGAAGCACCGGCCCGAAGACCTCCTTCTGCAGAAAGGCCGAGGACGGGATTTCCGCCAGGGTCGGCGCGAAGAAAACCCCGCTGTCGGGCGCCTTCATCCGGCGCACCACCTTGGCCTCCTGGGTCAGGCGGGCCAGGTGAGCTTCCAGGACGCCACGCGCCTCCGCGTCGATCACCGGGCCGATGTCCGTACACGGATCAGCGGGATCACCCAGCACCAGGGCGTCCATGGCCCCGGCTAGCCCCTCGATGAGTTGATCAGCGGTCTCGCGCGGGACAAACAGGATGCGCAGGGCTGAGCAACGCTGGCCCGCGGAGCCGAAGGCCGAGTTGATGACGTCATCGATCACCTGTTCGCGCAGGGCGGTGGTGTCCACAAACATGGCGTTCAGGCCGCCGGTCTCGGCGATGAGGGGCACGATGGGGCCGGGTCTCGCCGCCAGCGTCCGGTTGATCGCCCAAGCTGTGTCGACCCCTCCGGTGAAGGCGACGCCGGCGCAGGCGGGGTGGGCGACGAGGGCCGCGCCGACGACCGCGCCGTCGCCGGGCAGCAGATGAAGCACATCGGCCGGGAGGCCGGCCTTGTGGAAGAGCCTCACGGCCTCGGCGGCGATCAGCGGGGTCTGTTCGGCCGGCTTGGCCACCACGGTGTTGCCGGCGGCCAGGGCCGCGGCGATCTGGCCGGTGAAGATGGCCAGGGGGAAGTTCCAGGGACTGATGCAGGCGAATACGCCACGGCCGTGCAAGGAGAGCTGATTCACCTCCCCCACGGGGCCCTTCAGGGTCTCCGGGCCTGAGAACTGCCGCTCGGCCAGATGGGCGTAGTAGCGGCAGAAATCGGCGGCTTCGCGAACCTCCGCCACGCCGTCGCCATAGGTCTTGCCGGCTTCCACAGTGCAGATGGCGGTAAGGCGGTCGCGTTGGGTCTCCAAGGCGTCGGCCATGGCCCTCAGGACCTGGGCCCGACCGTGGCCGCCCCGGGCGTCCCAGGCCGGCTGGGCCGCCTTGGCGGCGGCGAAGGCCTGGCCGATATCCACGTCGCCGGCGTCCCAGGTTTGGCCAATGGTCCGTCGACGGTCGCCAGGCGAGATGCGCGGCGTGCTCGCCCCGGTCCCGGTCTCCTTGCCCGCCACAAGGGGGCGGCTGGTGAGGAAGTCGAGGTTCGCGACGGCGGCGGTCAGACGATCGCGGTCCGCTGCGATGGAGAGGTCGACCCCGGTCGAGTTCTTTCGCGCCGAACCATAGAGGTCTGCCGGCAGCGGAATGCGCGGGTGCGGGGCGCCGCCGGCGGCCTCAACGGCGCCGACGGGATCGCCGACCACCATAGACACCGGTGTCTTTTCGTCCAGAAGGGCGTGGACGAAGGAGGTGTTGGCGCCATTCTCCAGCAGGCGGCGCACCAGATAGGGCAGCAGGTCCTCGTGCCCGCCGACCGGGGCGTAGACCCGCAGCTTCAGGGGGCCGTAGCGGTCTGCCGCCCCGGCGTAGAGGGCCTCGCCCATGCCGTGCAGGCGCTGGAACTCGGGCTCCACATTGGCCTGCCGCGCCATCTGGCGCACGGCGGCCAGGGTGTGGGCGTTGTGGGTGGCGAACTGCGGATACAGGGCCGGGGCGGCCGCCAACAACACCCGGGCGCAGGCGAGGTAGGACAGGTCGGTGGCCGACTTGGTGGTGTAGACGGGGTAGCCCGGCAGCCCGCCGACCTGGGCGCGCTTGATCTCGGAATCCCAGTAGGCGCCCTTCACGAGGCGCACCATCAGGCGGCGACCCGTGGCTCGGGCGATATCGGCGACGGCGGCGACGGTCTGGGGGCTCCGCTTCTGATAGGCCTGAACGGCGAGGCCGAGCCCCTTCCAGGTCCCGAGCTCCGGCTCACCAGCTAGGCGCTCCAGCAGCTTCAGGGAGATGACCAGGCGGTCGGCCTCCTCGGCGTCGAGGGTCAGGTTGATGTTGGCCTCGGCGGCGATCCTGGCCAGACGCAGGATGCGCGGATAGAGGTCAGCCCACACCCGCTCTTCCTGGCGCGCCTCATAGCGCGGCGACAGAGCCGAGAGCTTTACCGAGACGCCGTGTCCGGCCTCCGGCCCTTCGCCCTTCGCGCGCGTGCCCACCACGGTGAGCGCGTCGGCATAGGCCTTCTCATATTTGTCGGCGTCGGCCGTGGTGCGGGCCCCCTCCCCCAGCATGTCGAAGGAACAGACGAAGCCGTCAGCCGCCGCGCGCTTGATGGCCTGGTCGATGGTCCGGCCCAGGACGAATTGTTCGCCCATGATCTTGACCGCCGCGCCGACGGCCTGGCGGATGACCGGCTCGCCCAGCCGTCCGGCCAGCCGACGAATGAAGCCCGGCAGGTCGGCGCGCGCCTCCTCGTCGGGATCGATCAGCTTGCCCGTGAGCATCAGGCTCCAGGTCGAGGCGTTGACCAGCAGGTTGTCGGAGCGGCCCAGGTGGCTCGCCCAGTCGGCCGAGGCGATCTTCTCGGCGATCAGCCGGTCCTGGGTCCCCTCGTCGGGGGTGCGCAGCAGGGCCTCAGCCAGGCACATCAGAGCCAGGCCCTCCCGGGTGGAAAGGGAAAACTCCTGCAGGAAGCTCTCGACGACCCCGTGCTTGGCCGCCCCCTTGCGGGCGAAGCGCACCAGGGCCTCGGCCTCCTGGCGAACCTCCTCGCGATCCTCGACGCTGAGGGGCCGGCTGGCGATCAGGGCGGTGACCGCCTGACGTTCATCAACAAATTTATCCCGATCGAGATCGTCGAAAGACATGCTCGGCCCTCAATTAGGGCCTGAAAATGCAAAATCGTTGCGAGAAATACAAGGCGGGCGCGGAAAATTGACCGCGCGAAGGCCTGAGCACAGCCGGCAAGGCCAACTGGCCCAAGCCCCATAGCAAAAGGGCCCGGTCTTGCGACCGGGCCCCTCGCTTAGTTCGGCGAACCGCCGAGATCGATATTTTAGAAGTTGATGTCGATCGTCGAACGGCGGTTCAGCGGTTCCTTCACGCCGTCGCCGGTGGGAACGGCGAGCATGGTTTCGCCCTTCCAATCGACTTGCAGCGAGCCGGCGCCGACGCCTTGACCGACGAGCGCGTCAGCCACGGCCTTGGCCCGACGTTCCGACAGGCGGACGTTGTAGGCCGGCGAACCGGAGGAGTCGGTGTGACCGACCACGACCACTTGGGTCGCACGGCCGCCGTTGGCGTAGTTCGCGGCTTCCGAAACCACCGTCTGGGCTTCCGGCGTCAGGACGTACTGATCGAACGGGAAGTAGACGATGAATTGCCTGGCTTCATACGCCGGCGGGGGCGGAGGAGGCGGGGGCGGGGGCGGCGGCGGGGGCGG
>NZ_JAUYAF010000086.1 GCF_030693625.1 Phenylobacterium sp. | reverse complement strand
GGCCCCCGACCCCGCCGCGCATGCCCCGGCCGCCGGCGCCGGCCGCCGAGCCGCGCGACTGATCAGCGCCGGCTAGGCCTGCCGGCCCGCTAGACCTTGATCGGCGGGGCCAGGCGGACGTGCAGTTCCTTGAGCTGCTTTTCCTCGACCTCTGACGGCGCGTTCATCAGCAGGTCCTGGCCCTGCTGGTTCAGCGGGAAGGCGATGACCTCGCGGATGGCCGTCTGGCCGGCCAGCAGCATGACGATCCGGTCGATGCCGGGCGCCAGGCCGCCGTGCGGCGGGGCGCCATGGCGGAAGGCGTTGAGCATGCCGCCGAATTGCTCCTCGACCACGCTGGGGCCGTAGCCGGCGATGTCGAAGGCCTTCAGCATCACCTCGGGAAGGTGGTTCCGCACCGCGCCCGAGCACAGCTCGTAGCCGTTGCAGACGATGTCGTACTGGTAGGCCAGGATGTCCAAGGGGTCCTTGGTCTCCAGCGCCTCCAGCTCGCCCTGCGGCATGGAGAAGGGGTTGTGCGAGAAGTCGACGTGGTTGGTCTCCTCGTTCATCTCGAACATCGGGAAGTCGACGATCCAGACGAATTCGAAGCGGTCCTCGTCGATCAGCTTCAGGTCAGTCCCGACCTTGGTGCGGGCCGAGCCGGCGAACTTGTAGAAGCTCTTGGGATCGCCGGCGACGAAGAAGGCCGCGTCGCCCTGCCCCAGGCCGATCTCTTTCATGAGGAGGTCGGTGGCCTCGGCGCCGAGGTTCTTGGCGATGGGCCCGCCCCAGGCGCCCTGGTCCTCACTCCAGAAGATGTAGCCCAGGCCCGGCTGGCCCTCGCCCTGCGCCCAGGCGTTCATGCGGTCGCAGAAGGCGCGGCTTCCGCCCTTGGGGGCCGGAATCGCCCAGACGGCGTTCTTGGCGTCTTCCAGGATGCGGGCGAACAGGCCGAAGCCGCCGCCGCGGAAGCGCTCGGAGACGTCAGCCATCTTGATGGGGTTGCGCAGGTCGGGCTTGTCGCTGCCGTACCAGGCGATGCTGTCGCGATAGGGGATGCGCGGGAACGGATAGGGGGTGACGCTCTTGCCGTCGGCGAACTCCTCGAAGACGCCGTGCATCACCGGCTCAATGGCGGCGAAGATGTCGTCCTGGGTGACGAAGCTCATCTCCACGTCGAGCTGGTAGAATTCCAGGCTGCGGTCGGCCCGCAGGTCCTCGTCGCGGAAGCAGGGGGCGATCTGGAAGTAGCGGTCGAAGCCGGCCACCATCAGCAGCTGCTTGAACTGCTGGGGCGCCTGGGGAAGCGCGTAGAACTTGGACGGGTGCAGGCGCGAGGGCACCAGGAAGTCGCGCGCCCCTTCCGGCGACGAGGCCGTCAGGATCGGGGTCTGGTACTCCAGGAAGCCCTGGCCGATCATGCGGTTGCGGATCGACTGGATGACCTTGGAGCGCAGGACGATGTTCTTGTGCAGGGTCTCGCGGCGCAGGTCGAGATAACGGTGCTTGAGCCGCAGCTCTTCGGGATAGTCGGGCTCGCCGAACACCGGCAGGGGCAGCTCGGCGGCTTCCGAGATCACGTCGATGGACGACACGCGGATCTCGACCTCGCCCGTGGGCAGGTTGGCGTTGATGGTGTCGGCCGAGCGGGCCAGGACCTGGCCGTCCACCCGGATCACACTCTCGGCGCGCAGGCGCTCGACGCGGTCGAAGCCGGGGGTCTCGGGGCTGATCACCAGCTGGGTCAGGCCGTAGTGGTCGCGCAGGTCGATGAACATCAGCCCGCCGTGGTCGCGCTTGCGGTGGATCCAGCCCGACAGGCGGACATTCTGGCCCGTGTCCGCCGACCGGAGGGCGCCGCAGGTATGGGAACGGTGGGGATGCATGGTCGCCAAAGCTCTAGAAAATCAAGGCGCGGAAGGGCGCATGAGGGGGGTCGAAAGTCAAGTTTCAGCCCCGCCTACTTCGGCTTGAACCGCTTGCTGGTGGGGAAGCCCTTGGGGGCCAGCTTGCCGGCGGCGGCGCGCCGCGCGAGCCAGTCCTTCCACTCGGCCCAGACGCGGGTGCGGCCGGCGGGGTCGATCCAGGTTGCGCCGTCGGTCTGGTTGAAGACGATGGCGTCGCGCAGGCCGCCTTCGCGGTAGGTCTGCAGCTTGACGCCCTTGCCGCGCGGCATTTCCGGCAGCTCGGCGAGCGGGAAGATCAGGATCTTGCCGTTGTCGCCGATGACGCCCAGGTGGTCGCCGGTGGCCGGCATGGCGAAGGCCGCGCCCTTGGCGCCGACGTTGAGCACCTGCTTGCCGGCGCGGCGGGCGGAGATGGCCTCCTCCTCCGGCATCACGAAGCCGTAGCCCTCCTTCGAGGCGATCACCCGCCTGGAGCCCGCCTTGAAGGGGAAGATGTCGATGATGTCGGTCTTGTCGTCGAGGTCGAGCATCAGCCGCAGGGGCTCGCCGTGGCCGCGGGCCGAGGGGAGCTTGTCGCAGCCGACGGTGAAGAAGCGGCCGTCGGAGGCGAAGATCAGCAGCTTGTCGGTGGTCTCGGCCGGGACCAGGAAGCCGAGCTTGTCGCCCTCCTTGAACTTCAGTTCCGAGGGGTCCTCCACCCGGCCCTTGGCGGCGCGGATCCAGCCGCGTTCGGAGAGGATGACGGTGATCGGCTCGCGCACGATCATCGCCTCGATGGCGGCGTCGGCGTCCACCACGGGGGCGGTGTCGAAGGTCGAGCGGCGGCGGCCCAGCGTGGTGTCGGGGCCGAGGATCGCGCGCACATCCTTGAGGCCCACGCCCACCAGCTTCCATTGCTGCTTGTCGTCGCCCAGCATCTTGACCAGACCGTCGCGTTCCTCGGCGAGCTCCGCATGCTCGCGGCGCAGCTCCATTTCCTCCAGCCGGGCCAACTGGCGCAGGCGGGTGTTGAGGATGGCGTCGGCCTGGATGTCGGAGAGATCGAAGGCGTCAATCAGCTTGGTCTTGGGCTCGTCCTCGTAACGGACGATGCGGATCACCTCGTCCAGATTGAGGAAGGCGATGACCATCCCGTCGAGGATGTGCAGGCGCGCCTCGATCTTCGCCAACCGGAAGCGGGCGCGGCGGACCAGCACCTCGCGGCGGTGATCGAGGAAGGACTGCAGGCAGCGCTTCAGGCTCATGACGCCGGGCGTGCCGCGCGCATCCAGGACGTTCATGTTGACCGGGAAGCGGGTCTCCAGGTCGGAGAGCTTGAACAGGCTCTCCATCAGCACCTCGGGTTCGACGTTGCGGCTCTTGGGCTCGAGGATCAGGCGCACGTCCTCGGCGCTCTCGTCGCGCACGTCGCCCAGCAGCGGGGCCTTCTTGGTCTCGATCAGGCCGGCGAGCTGCTCCACCAGGTCGGCCTTCTTCACCTGATACGGAATCTCGGTGATGACGATCTGGTAGGTCCCGCGGCCGTTGTCCTCCTTGGACCAGCGGGCGCGAACGCGGACGCCGCCCCGGCCGGTCTCGTAGGTCTCGGCCATGGAGGCCTTGGGCTCGACGATGACGCCGCCGGTGGGGAAGTCGGGGCCCTGGACGTGCTCCAGCAGGTCCATCGTGGTGGCTTCGCGGTTGCTGAGCAGCACCAGGCAGGCGTCGATCAGCTCGGCGGCGTTGTGCGGCGGGATGGAGGTGGCCATGCCCACGGCGATGCCCGACGAGCCATTGGCCAGCAGGTTGGGGAAGCCGGCCGGCAGGACGACAGGCTCCTCGTCCTCGCCGTCATAGGTGGAGCGGAAGTCCACCGCGTCCTCGTCGATCCCGTCCAGCAGCAGCTGGGCGGCGACGGTGAGCTTGCACTCGGTGTAGCGCATGGCCGCGGCGTTATCGCCGTCGATGTTGCCGAAGTTCCCCTGGCCGTCGACCAGCGGATAGCGCTGGGCGAAGTCCTGGGCCAGGCGCACCAGGGCCTCATAGACCGCCACGTCGCCGTGCGGGTGGTACTTACCGATGACGTCGCCGACGACCCGGGCGCACTTCTTGGCGGTGGTGGTGGGGTCCAGCCGCAGCATGCGCATGGCGTACATCAGCCGCCGGTGCACGGGCTTCAGGCCATCGCGCACATCGGGCAGGGCCCGACCGGTGATGGTGGAAAGCGCATAGGCGAGATACCGCCGGGACAGGGCCTCGGACAGCGGCTCGTCAATGATGCGGTCGCCGTCGCCCTCGAAGGGCGGTGGGGTGTGTTTGGACATGGGAGAATCGCGAACTCGGTTGCGCGGTGATTCTAGCGGGCCGGGGCGCCCGCGTCTCTAGAGCCGGTCTGCGTCAGATAGACGGTCCACAAGCCAGAGCCTGGCCTGGGGCAGCGGCCGGTTCAGGGGGTTGAAGACGAAGGCCTGCAGGAAGTGGGCGGTGAGGTCGAGGCCGGCGCGGATGTCGCCCGGCGCGATGCCGCCCTGGGCCGAAAGCAGGAAGGGCGGCAGGTGCAGGAGCTTGTCCTTGTAGGGCTCGCCCGCCTCTGCGCTGACCGCCCGGCCGGTGCGGGGGCTGACATAGATCAGGTTGTCCAGCACCCCGGTGGCGGCGCACTTGGAGAGGTCCAGGCCGAAACCCAGGTCCTGCAGCAGCCCCGCCTCGAAGCGCACAAAGATGGCCGGCCAGATATCGGGATGGATGAGGGAATCGGTCAGGGCCTCGAAGGCGTAGAAGGCGCCGGGATGCGGCTCGCGTTCCGGCAGGGCGGCGGCGGCCACGGCGGCGGCGGCCGACAGGCCGGCCAGGGCCAGCGCGTCGTCGAACAGGGCCGACGGCCCCTCCCCCACGGGCTCCAGGGAGGCCGAGCCCAGCTGGTCGGACACCCGGGCGCGATAGGCGATGACGGCGCGCGCGCCGGGCTGCAGGAAGGGCTTGATCCGCCGCGACGTCCCCCCCGCCACGTGGGCGGCGTAGCGGCCGTGGGTGGCGGTCAGGAACTCGACGATGGCCCCGGCCTCTCCGTGAGGCCGGGCCGAGAGCACGAAGGCGTCGTCTTCGAATTCCATGGAGTCAGGCGAGCGCCAAGGCTCCTTCTCCCCTTGCGGGAGAAGGTGTCGGGCGAAGGCCCGACGGATGAGGGGTCGCGCTCCGTTCGCGGAACAAGACAGCTGTCATCCCGGCGACCGCAGATCGCTGGAAGTGGGTTTGCCGGATAGGACTATCGACCCCTCATCCGACCCTGCTCCGCAGGGCCACCTTCTCCCGCAAGGGGAGAAGGACCGCGGGGGGGCGGCCTTAGACATCGAAGTCGAGGCCCACGTCGCCGTAGAACTCGCGCTTGTCGGCCCAGCGTTCGTCGACCTTCACCGTCAGGAACAGGTGAACGGTCTTGTCCAGCAGGGTGGTGAGTTCCTCGCGGGACTTCTGGCCGATCCACTTCAGGGTCTGGCCATTGGCGCCCAGCACGATGGGACGCTGGCTCTCGCGCTCGACATAGATGGTCTGTTCGATGCGCAGGGAGCCGTCCTTGCGCTCCTCGAACGAGGTGGTCTCCACGGCCGCCGCATAGGGCAGCTCCTCGTGAACCCGCAGATAGATCTTCTCGCGCGTGATCTCGGCGGCCAGCAGGCGAACCGGCAGGTCGGCGGTCTGATCGGCGGGATAGAGCCAGGGCCCCTCGGGCATTAGTTCAACCAGACGCTTAGTGAGGTCCTCGACGCCGGCTCCGGTGGCGGCCGAGATCATGAAGACCTCGGTATAGACACCTGTTTCGAAGAGCCTTTGGGAGATGGCCAGCAGGTTCTCGCGCTTGACGCCGTCGATCTTGTTCAGCGCCAGGATCACCTGCTTGCCGGCGGCCTTCAGGCCCTCGACGATGGTGTCGACATCGGCCATGCCGCGGCGGTCGGCGGCCTTGCCCTTGCCTTCGTTGACGGCGATCTCGGCGGCGGCGTCCACCAGGTGCACTACGGCGTCGGCGTCCTCGGTTCCGCCCCAGGCCGACCGCACCATGGCGCGGTCCAGTCGGCGGCGCGGGGTGAAGATGCCGGGCGTGTCGACGAGCACGAGCTGGGTCTCGCCCTCGATGGCCACGCCGCGCACCGGGAAGCGCGTGGTCTGCACCTTCTGGGTCACGATCGAGACCTTGGCGCCCACCATGCGGTTGGTCAGGGTGGACTTGCCGGCGTTGGGCGCGCCGATCACGGCGACAAAACCTGCACGGGTCATTGGGCGGTCTCGAGTTTCGAAAGCATTATGTTGGCGACGGCTTTCTGGGCTTCCAGCTTCGACCGGCCCTGCGCCCGCTCCGGCGACTGGCCCTCGATCGAGACTTCGATGGTGAACACCGGCTCGTGGGCGGACCCCGATTGGGCCACCACATCATAGCGCGGAACAGGCAATCCCCGCGCCATAGCCCATTCCTGGAGCAAGGTCTTGGAATCCTTGAAGGCGGCCTGGTCCATGGTCTCGAACTCGGAGAGCCAGAACGTGAAGAAGAAGGTCTTGGCCAGGGTCAGGCCGCCCTCAATGTAGAGGGCCGCGATGAGGGCCTCGCAGGCGTCGCCCAGCACCTTGTCGTTGTCGCGGGTCCCAAGCTTGGTCTCGCCGTGTCCGACCCGCAGAGCCTCGGGCAGGCCCACCAGGCGGGCGACGCGGGCGCAGGCCTGGTAGGTGATCACCTTGTTCATCAGGCGCGACATCTCGCCCTCGCGGGCCTCGGGGCGCAGCTCCATCAGCCGCTCGGCGGCCATCAGGTTCAGCACCCGGTCGCCGAGGAATTCCAGGCGCTCGTTGTGGGCGGTCTTCGTGGAGCCGCTGCCGACGCTGGCGTGAGTCAGGGCCCGCTCGAGAAGTTCGCGGTCCTGGAAAACGTGGCCTATGCGGGCCTCGAGTTCGGAGACCGCGACTTCGCGCTTGTTCATTTCAGGGTGTGGAAGAACCGGCTGGGCCGTGCATCCAGGACCCAGGTCCAGGGCTTGAAGAGCGAGGCGCCCTTGTTCCAGGACAGCATGATGATCCGGGCCTTGCCCACCAGGTTCTCGGCCGGGACATAACCCACGCCGATCTCGGCCGGCACGCGGCTGTCGAGGGAGTTGTCGCGGTTGTCGCCCATGAAGAAGTAGGAGCCCTCAGGCACCACGAAGACGCCGGTGTTGTCCACGTCGCCGTCGGGGCCGAAGTCGTAGGTGATGTAGCTCTTGCCGTTGGGCAGGGTCTCTTCATAGCGTTCGACGTTGCGCGTGAAGCCGTAGCCGGAGTCCACCATCACCGGCGGCAGCGCTCTGCGCGGCACCGCCTTGCCGTTGATGAACAGAACGCCGCCCTGCATCTGGATCCGGTCGCCGGGCAGGCCCACGAGGCGCTTGATGTAGTCGATGTGGCCGTCGCGAGGCAGCTTGAAGACGATGATATCACCGCGCTCGGGCATGCGATCCATGATCCGTCCCTTGAACAGCGGCGGGCTGAAGGGGATCGAGTTCTTGGAATAGCCGTAGGAGTATTTCGACACGATGATGTAGTCGCCCTCCAGGAGGGTCGGATCCATCGAGGCCGAGGGAATGGTGAAGGGCTGGAAGAACAGCACCCGCAGGAACAGTGCGATCAGCAGGGCGTAGACGACCGTTTTCACGATCTCCACGACCTCATTCAGGGCTCCGGACTTTTCGGAGCTGTCCGCGCTGTGCACGTCTTCAGTCATAGATGGGGTTCCGAACATCCGGCGAGGCGGCGCATTGAGGGCCTGTAGCTAACCGCTGCATAGCCCAGCGGCAAGAGTCGCGCCCGTGAACTCTTTGTCCAGGCGAATGGGCCGCAGAGCCCGAGGGCCCTATTCGAGCTGCAGGGCGCGGCCCCGAACCGGCGCTCCGGCGACAAGACGCCCGGTGGCGGCGTCCCACCGATAAGGGGTCTCCATGCAGCCTTGCTGGTCGTAGCCGCCGCAATCTTCTGCCGCGGTGATGCTGATGAAGGTGGCCGGCGTGGTGCTGACGTCGGCGGCGTGGACGGGGCTTCCCACGGCCAGGATCGCGGCGTCCTGCGCCACCACCCTGACGCCCGGGCTCGGCAGCAGGGTCCTTGCTGCGCCCGGTCCAGAGGCGGATTTGATGCAGCCGCCATATTCAGAGCCCACGATCCAGTCGGGCCGCCCGTCGCCGTCGAGGTCCGGCGAGCGCGCCACTTGGCCGCCTTCATAGTCGCCGCCCCGCACCGTGCAGAAGGCGGTGAGCTCACCCAGGGCCACAGAGACCACCGGCGGATAGTCCCCCTCGGCCACCGGCAAGATCTGGAGCAGGGAGCCAGCCAACCGCCCGACACCGTCAAGGTTCGGCTGCTCGACGAAACGCCCCGCCCCCTCCTCCCATCGGAAGCTGCGGCGACACTCGTTCACCCCCGAGAGGCCGCAATGGGTTCCGTGAATCTCGATATCCAGCACGGTTCCGCCTCGCCTGCGGCGCAGCGCGAATTCGCGGACCTGGGCCTCGAAGGCCAGGATGTGACCTCCGCCCGGGCGGCTGACGAAGAGCTTCTGGGTGCAGCCGCCGGTGCCGCACCAGGCCAGCCGGAGCGCTCGTAGTCGACACGCCAGTCCGCGACCCCGTCGCGCGATATGTTCACCCGGGAGAACAGGCGTCTGGCCGGCGGCACGGGCGGCACATCGTCCCGGATGTCGTCTCCGACGCTGGCGACCAGTTCGGGTGGCGCGGTCGCGCAGCCGGCCAGCAACAACAGGGCGGCGGCCAAAAGCGCCTTCATCGAGAAACCTTCTTGTCGTGGTGGGCAACGACCGCGCGGGCGACGGCGGCCATCAGCTCTTGACGCTCGGAGACCGGTCGGCGGGTCTGGGCGATCATGACGGCGACGGCGTAGCTGCGGCCGTCCGGGGCGGTCATGATCCCCACGTCGTTGAAGCCGGTGGCGACGGCGCCCCAGACCTGGCCGGTGCCGGTCTTGTGGGCCAGGGTCCAGCCGGGGCCGAGGCCCGCCGGGAGCCGGCCGGGCCCGGTCTCCGTCTCACCCATGATCTTCAGCAGCAGGTCGGTGGAAGCCGGCGACAGCAGCTCGCCGCGCTTGAGGTGCGCCAGGGCGCCGACGACGCCGACGGGCGTGGCGGCGTCGTAGGGGTCGGCCAGATAGGCGTCCAGGTTCACCGCGCGGGCCTCGGGCGAGAGGGTTTCGCGCTCGTCCCAGAAGGTGCGCGCGAAGGAATATTCCGGTTTCCAGTCCAGGCCCGCGATCTGGGTCTGCATCACCTTCTCCGGCGGACTGGCCCAGACGCCCTTGAGCCTGCGCCGATCGAGGATCTGCTGCACCGCCGCCTGGCCGCCGACATGGCCCACGAGGACGTCGTTGGCGGCGTTGTCGCTCTGGGCGATGGCGCCGCGGATCAGCTCCACCACGGTGACTGGGTAGCCATTGTCGCCGACATGCTTGCGCAGGGGCTGATGGAAGATGCTGAGGTCGTCCTTGCGAACCACCAGGGTGTCACCGAGCCGGATCTGGCCCTTGTCCACCGCGTCGAGGGCGGCGAGCGCCACCCACAGCTTGGAGACGCTCTGCTGCGGAAACTTGTTGTCGCCGTCGAAGGCGACCGTCCAGCCCTCGTCGACCTCGCGGATGGCGATGCCCACCCGACCGTCGAAGGCGCGGCCCAGGGACTTGATGCGCGCGGAAAGTTCGGGGGCCTCCTGGGCCGCCACGGCCTGCTGAATCGACCGGCCTTCCGGTGACCGCTCGGCAGGCGGCGGCGCCAGGGTCAGGACCGCGCCCAGCAGCAGGGCGACCAGGCCAAACCACCAGCGCTGACCGTGAGCGACCCGACGCCGCGATGCTCTGGAAGGCCCCGTCATGCCAGTCAGCCTAGCACAATCGTCAGCCGCCTCACCTGCCCTCGCCCGCCGATTGCGGAGGTCGCAGTGACCCCTAGAGGGGCACGGCCTCAATGATCACGAAGGCCTGGGCGTAGGGATGGTCGTCGGTGAGGGAGAGGTGGATCACCGGCTTGTGGCCGGCGGGCACCATCTTCTCCAGGCGCGCCAGGGCGCCGTTGGTCAGCGCCATGGTGGGCTGGCCCGAGCGCATGTTCACCACCCCCATGTCGCGCCAGAAGACCCCGGCCCGCATGCCGGTGCCCAGCGCCTTGGCGCAGGCTTCCTTGGCCGCGAACCGCTTGGCGTAGCTGGAGGCCCTGTCAGGCTTGCGTTCCGAGCGGGTGCGCTCGACCTCGGTGAAGATGCGGTTCGTGAACCGCTCGCCGAAGCGATCGAGGCTGCCCTGGATGCGGCGGATGTCCGACAGGTCCGAGCCGATGCCCAGGATCACGCCGCGCGCTCCGCCCGGGCCTCGTCCATCAGGGCGCGCATGCGCTGGATCGCCGGGATCAGGCCCACGAAGATCGCCTCGCCGATCAGGAAGTGGCCGATGTTCAGCTCCATGAGCTCGGGAATGGAGGCGATGGGCTTGGCGGTCTCGTAGTCCATCCCGTGGCCGGCGTGGACCTCCAGCCCGATGCGGTGGGCCTCGGCCGCCGTGGCGCGCAGCTTCTCCAGCAGGCGTGGGGCGTCCGGCGAGCGATCACGGACGGCGTCGCAATAGGGGCCGGTGGTGAGCTCCACCACCTGGGCGCCCACCGACTTGGCCGCAGCCACCTGCTCGAGATCGGCGTCGACGAAGCAGGAGACGCGGATTCCGGCCTCGACGAAGCGGCGCACGGTGGGGGCGATGGCGTTGTGGCCCTTGACCACGTCGAGACCGCCCTCGGTGGTCACCTCCTCCCGGCGCTCGGGCACCAGGCAGGCGGCGTGGGGGACGTGGGCCAGGCAGATGGCCTCCATCTCGGCGGTGACGGCCATCTCGAAGTTGAGCGGGATGCCGCGCTTGCGGGTGATGACAGCGAGCGCGTCCATGTCGGCGTCGGAGATGTGGCGGCGGTCCTCCCGAAGGTGGGCGGTGATGCCGTCCGCGCCGGCGGCCATGGCCATCTCGGCGGCCCGAACGGGATCGGGATAGGTGGCGCCCCGGGCGTTCCGGATCGTCGCCACGTGGTCGATGTTCACTCCCAGGCGCAGGCGGCTCATCCGTGCAGCCTCCGGCTGCCCGGGTCTTCGACGGGGATCGCCGCCAGTTCGGGCGGCAGCTGGTCGGCGGGATAGGCTGGGACGTCGAGGCGGGCCAGGGCCACGAAGGGGGCGCCGGGATCGGCCCTGCCGCCGGAGCGATCCACGATGGCGGCGGCCACCACGACATTGCCGCCGGCCGCCTTGATGGCCTCGACGCATTCGCGGGACGACAGGCCGGTGGAGACGATGTCCTCCACCATGGCGATCCGGGCGCCCGGCGGGATGGAGAAGGCGCGGCGCAGCTTGAAGGCGCCCCCTTCCCGCTCCACGTACATCGACGGCACGCCGAGGGCGCGGGCGGTCTCGTAGCCTGGAATGATGCCACCCACCGCCGGGGAAATGCACAGATCGACCGGGCCGACCTCCTCGAGGATCTTGGCCGCCAGCGCCTTGCACAGCCGCTCGGTGCGGTCGGGGTACTGGAAGACCAGGTTCTTCTGCAGGAAAGTGCCGGAATGCAGGCCGCTGGAGAGCACGAAGTGTCCCTCGCGCAGGGCGCCCGACGCGCGGAATTCGTCCAGGACCTGTTCGGTGTTCATAATGGCGTCTCCTTGACGCGGCATAGCGAAGCCACGTCAGGCTGTCATCCGGGATGGTGGAGGAAGAGTCGATATCCATGCTGAGCCGCGACATTCGTTTGACGACGCCCCGTCTGGTGTTGCGTCCCACCGAACCCGGCGACGCCGCGCGCATGGCGCAGATCCAGTCCAACTGGAACGTCACGCGGATGCTGCGCCTGGCGCCCTGGCCGGCCACTGAAGCGGCCATGGCCGACTGGGCTGATCTGCACGGCAAGGAGTGGGCGGCCGGGACCGCCTACCGGTTCGCGGTGCTGCTGGACGGGGTGATGATCGGCACGGCGGACATCGACGACATCGACGGGACCTCGGGCGAGATCGGCTACTGGTTCGACGAGCCCTATTGGGGTCAGGGCTTCGCCCGCGAGGCCGCCGCCGCCCTGATGGACTTCGCGATCCGGACGGTGGGCCTGAAGCGGATTGTCGCCGGGCACAATGCGGAGAATCCGGCCTCCGGCGCGATCCTCAAGCGGCAGGGCTTCCACTTCCAGGCGGCGACCACGAAATACTCCAAACCCCAGGACGCCGAGGTGCCCTATCACATGTACGTCTACGAGGCCTGAGGCGCCCGGCGGCGCAGCATGGGCCAGAACATGTTGAGCGCCAGACCGCCCAGCACCAGGCCGGCCGCCGTCAGCTTCCAGTCCTGCATCGGCTCGTTCAGCAGAACCGCGGAGGCCGCCATGCCGAACACCGGCACGAAGAAGGCGAGCGGCGAGATGGTGGCGGCCGGATACCGGGCCAGCAGCCAGCCCCAGGCGGCGTAGCCGAACAGGGTGTTGCCCACCGACTGCCAGAGGACCGCGCCCCAGGTGGCCAGGTCGGCGTTCTGGACCCCCAACAGCATCCGCTGCGGCCCCTCGAACACCAGGGACAGGATCAGCAGCGGCGGGATCGAGAACAGGCTGGCCCAGACGACATAGGCCAGCGAATTCACCCCCGGCGTCGCCCGCTGGACCATGTTGCCGCCGGCCCAGCTGGCCGCCGCGATGAGCACGAGGCCCAGGCCAAGCGGGGTCGTCGAACCGTCGGTGTGCAGGAGGATGATCGCCAGGCCGGCCGTGGCCAGGACCAGGGCGGCGACCTGGAACCGCTTCACCCGCTCCCGGGTCAACCACATGGACAGGCCGATGGTGAAGAACACCTGGACCTGGACCACCAGGGAGGCCAGGCCCGGCGAGATGTCGTGCTGCATGGCGATGTAGAGCATGCCGAACTGTCCCAGGCCGATCAGCACGCCATAGGCCGCCAGGTTGCGCCACGGGACGTCGGGCTTCCTGAGGAAGAGGACCGCCGGCAGCAAGGCGAAGGTGAAGCGCAGGGTGGCGAACAGCAGCGGCGGCAGGTCGGCCAGCGCCACCTTGATCACCACGAAATTGGTCCCCCACACCGCCACCACCGCCAGCGCCAGCAAGGCGGCGCGCCAGGTCAGGGCGTTGGAGGTCATGGCGGGATCCTTGGAAGGGGGCCTTGCGGCCGGGCTTAGGCGCGCGCGCGCCGGAAAGCTAGTCGGGGGCGCCTGAGCCCGGCGGCAGAAAAACTGCGCGCGCCGGGGATTGAACGCCGCCGCCGGACATGACGAAATCCCCCTCGTGATCACCGTTCAGGTGGCGGGAGGACAAGACCATGCCGAATCTGCGCGTTCGCCGTACGGCCGGAGCCCTGGGGGCGGAGATTTCGGGGGTCGATCTCTCCAGCGACCTGGAGGACGCGACCATCGCGGAGATCCGTGCGGCCTTCGTCGAGCACCAGGTGATCTTCTTCCGCGACCAGGCGCTGTCCCCCGAGCAGCAGTTGGCGTTCGGCCGCCGGTTCGGCCCGCTGAACATCCATCCCTATGTGGCCGGCATGGCGGGACACCCCGAGGTGATGGAGGTGATCAAGGAGCCGCAGGACAAGGTAAACTTCGGCGGCGGCTGGCACTCCGACATGAGCTTCCTGGAGCACCCCTCCATCGCCTCCATCCTCTACGCGGTGGAGCTGCCCGACTATGGCGGCGACACGCTGTTTTCGAGCCAGGCGGCGGCCTATGAGGCGCTGACGCCGGGCCTGCGGGCGACGCTGGAGACCCTGAACGCCGTCCACTCCGCCGGCCGGGAGTATTCGTCCAGCGGCCACTCGGCCCAGAAGCGCTCGTCCATGAACGTCGCCGAGGCCGAGGGGGCGACCGGGGAGTTCATCCATCCCGTGGTGCTCACCCACCCGGAGAGCGGGCGCAAGGCGCTCTATGTGAACCCTGCCTTCACGATGAAGATCGACGGCTGGAGCACCCGGGAGTCCAAGCCGCTGCTGGATTTCCTGTTCGAGCATTGCCGAAGCGAGCGATTCACCACCCGCTTCGTCTGGCGGCCGGGCTCGGTGGCCTTCTGGGACAACCGTTCGGTCTGGCACTACGCCCTCAACGACTATCCCGGCCAGCGCCGCCACATGCGACGGGTGACGGTGGACGCCGACCCGGCCCGCTACGTGGGCGCCCCGCGCCTGGCGCGCGCCTCGTGAAGTTGTTCCAGACCTACTCCTCACCCTTCCCGACCCGCGTGCGATTGATGATCTACGCCAAGGGGCTGGAGGTGACGATCATCGAGCCGCCGGGATTCCATTCCTCGGCGGAGTCCAAGGGCGATTATCTCAACATCAACCCCATCGGCCGGGTTCCGGCCCTGGTGCTGGAGGACGGCCGGGCCCTGCCGGAGTCGGAGGTGATCTGCGAGTATCTGGAGGATACCTATCCGCAGCCGGCCACCCAGCCGGCCGACGCCTGGGGCCGGGCCCAGATGCGGCTGCTGTCGCGCATTTGCGACGTCTATGTGGTCATGGCCATGGTCCCGCTGTTCAGCTTCTCAGCCCGTTCGCGCAAGCACTGGGACCCCGTCGCGATCCGCGCGGCGACCGACAAGGTGGCCGAGGCGCTGGGGTTCCTGGAGCCGTACATTGGAACCGACGGTTATGCGGTCGGCCAGAGCCTGACCCAGGCGGACGGCGCGATCACGCCGCAGCTCGTCCTGGCCTGCGAGTGGATCCCCGGCCTGTTCGGCACGCCGGACCCGCTTGAGGATCTGCCCAAGCTCTCGGCCTATTGGCGGGCGATCCAGACCGACCCGATCGCCTCGCGCCTGATCAGAGAAACCCGGGACGCCATCGCCCACGAGCAGGCCTCAGCCAAGGCGCAGGCAAGCGCGGCGCGAGCCGCGACCTAGAGCATGTCAGGCGCAAGTGGGCACCGGTTCGCCGCCCGGACATGCTCTAGATTCAAGAAGATAGACCCATTTTATCCGATCAGGTTGATTCAACCTGATCCGGAAAGGGTCTAGCCCTTCGCCCGCTCCACCGTCTCGACGGCGGGGTTGGCGCGCAGGGCGGCGCCGATGTGGGTGAGGTGGCGAGCGTCCTTCACCTCGACATCGAAATCGACGTCGAAGAAGTCGGCGTGGCGGCGGTGCATGCGCAGGTTGACGATGTTGCCGCCCGCTTCGCCGATCACCGTGCAGGCCTGGCCCAGCACGCCCGGCGCATTGCGGATGGTGGCGGTGAGGCGCGACAGGGTGACGGTGTTGCGCTCGGCCTCGGGCGTCCATTGCAGGTCGCGCCAGAGGTCTTCCTTGTCCTCGTATTCCGCCAGCTTGGCGCAATCGATGGTGTGAACCGTCAGGCCCCCGCCGTCCGGCTCGATGATGCCGACGATGCGGTCGCCGGGCACCGGGGTGCAGCACTGGCCAAAGTGCAGGGAGACGCCGGCGGTCAGGCCGCCGCCACGCACGTAGAGGCGGGCGGCCTTGCCACCCTCGATCCGGCGCACGGCGGTGGCCGCCTCGCGGTCCGACGCTTTCAGGCCCGGGAAGATCACGTCCAGCACCTGGGTCGGCGAGATGCGCCCGCGGCCGACGATCTCGAACAGGTCGTCCTCGATGGCGACGGCGAAGCGTTCCAGGGCGGGCTTCAGGGAGACGTCCTTGCGGGCCTTGCCGGCGCGCTCGAAGGTCTGGTCCACGGTGGCGCGGCCCAGGCGGGTGAACTCTTCCTTCTCCGTCTGGCGGATATGGCGGCGGATGGCCGAGCGGGCCCGACCGGTGACCGTCAGGGAGCGCCAGTCGGGGGGCACGACGGGCTTGGCCCCGCGGATCACCTCGACCACATCTCCGTTCTGAAGAGTCGTCCGTAAGGGCTTGAGTTCACCGTTGATCTTCACGCCGATGCAGGTGTCGCCCACGTCGGTGTGGACGGCATAGGCGAAATCGAGCGGCATCGCGCCGCGGGGCAGGCTGACCAGCTTGCCCTTCGGCGTGAAGACAAAGGCCTGGTCGAGATACATCTCGAGCTTGGCGTGCTCCACCAGCTCCTCGACGTCGCCGCCGTGCTCCAGCACCTGGACCAGATGGCGCAGGTTGAGCAGCGGATCGCGGCCGCCGGCGTCGGCCTGGGCCTCGGCGTCGAAGCCGTAGGACTTGTCCTTGTATCGCCAGTGGGCGGCCACGCCCTCCTCCGCCACCCGGTCCATGGCCTCGGTGCGGATCTGCATCTCGATGCGCATCCCCCGCGGCCCCACCACGGTGGTGTGGATCGAGCGGTAGTTGTTGCGCTTCGGCGTGGAGATGAAGTCCTTGAACCGCTCGGGCACGCTGGGCCAGGCGCGGTGGATGACGCCGAGGGCGCGGTAGCAGTCCTCCTCGGAGTCCACGATCACCCGGAAGGCGTAGATGTCGGAGAGCTGGGAGAAGCCAATCGACTTGCGCTGCAGCTTTCGCCAGATGGAATAGGGGTTCTTCTCGCGGCCGAAGACCCGGGCGGCCAGGCCGCCGGCTTCCAGCTTGGCGGCGATTTCGGCCGAGACCACGGCGACGGCCCCGCCCTGCTCGATGCGCAGCGCCTCCAACCGGCGGCCGATGGCGTCGCGGGCCACCGGGTTCAGGTGCTCGAAGGCCAGCTCCTCCAGCTCCGAACAGATGCGGTGACAGCCGATGGAGCGGGCGAGCGGGGCGTAGATGTCCAGGGTCTCGCGGGCGATCCGCTCACGCTTGGCCGGGCTCTTGATGTAGTGCAGCGTCCGCATGTTGTGCAGGCGGTCGGCCAGCTTGACCATCAGGACGCGGACGTCCTTGGAAATGGCCAGGATGAACTTGCGCAGGTTCTCGGCCTGTTTGGTGTGCTCGCTGTTGAGCTCCAGCTTGGTGAGCTTGGTGACCCCCTCCACCAGCTCGCTGATCTCGGCCCCGAACAGGTCGGTGATGTCCTGGGCGCTGACCGGCGTGTCCTCGATCACGTCGTGCAGCAGGGCCGTGACGATGGTCGCGGTGTCCAGCCGGTAGTCGGTGAGGATGCCCGCCACCTCGATGGGGTGGGCGAAATAGGGGTCGCCGGAGGCGCGCTTCTGCGAGCCATGCATGCGCATGGCGTAGACATAGGCGCGGTTCAGGATCGCCTCGTCGGCGGTCGGATCGTAGGAGCGGACCTTCTCGATCAGCTCGTACTGGCGGAGCATGCGCGGGGGCCGAGTCGGACTCGGCGGCGCAATCTTCTGGTCGACGGCGGGGTCAGGCGCCGCCGTAAGCGTGAGGGGTTCTGCGCCTTCCGGGCTCAGTACCGCTCCTCCTGACCACCATCGCGGTCGCTCTGCAGGGCGCGAACCAGTTCCAGTTCGCTCATCTGCATGTGGGTCGGATCGGCCAGCAGGGCGAGGGTTTCGGCCTCTTCCTCGGCTTCCGAGCGCTCGTCGACGCGCTGCAGGGTCCCGATCAGGGTCTCGCGCAGTTCCTCGGCGTCCACCACGTCATCGGCGATCTCACGCAGGGAGACGACGGGGTTCTTGTCGTTGTCGCGATCGACCAGGATGGCCGAGCCGGCCGAAATGGCGCGGGCCCGGTGGGCCGCCAGCAGCACGAGGCTGAAGCGGTTCGGAACTCGTTCGATGCAATCTTCGACGGTGACGCGGGCCATGGAATCCTCAAGTCGCGAGTAGAACCGAACAAAATAGAGGGTTTGAGTTCATTGTGCAACGCCGCATGCCGCGTCAGATCGGCTGGTTTCACGCCTTTTTAGGGGCCGGGCGCGCATCCAGGCCCACCGTGGCGGCCGCCGCCAGGTCCCGCGCGGTCTTTCCAAGGGTCGGATGGCGCCACCCCGGCGCGATCTCGGCCAGCGGCCCCATGACGAAAAGCCGCTCATGGGCGCGGGGATGGGGCAGCACAAGATCATCCGCCGCCACCACAGCCCTGCCGTAGGCGATCAGGTCGAGATCCAGGGTGCGAGGTGCGTTCTTCTCGCTCCGCACGCGACCAAACTCGGCCTCGATTGAAAAAAGGGTATGCAGAGCTTGCAGCGGCGCCAGCTTCGTCTCGACAAGCGCGACGCCGTTGCGATACTCGTTGGCGGTCGGGTCCGGCCAGGCGGCAGAGTTCCACCAGGACGACCGGGCGACCACAGGCAATCCCGCCTGGGCGAAACGAGCGAGCGCCGCCTCAAGAAGAGCTTCGGACGAACCATAGTCGCCGGCCATATTACCGCCCAGCGCGACGATGACGGCCCCGTCCAGGTCCATGCGCCCCCCGCCCCCTTTTTGGATTTCCGATCCCAATGACATTTTACCCCACGGACAGGCTGGCGCTCTTCATCGACGGCGCGAACCTCTATTCGGCCGCCAAGGGGCTCGGCTTCGATATCGACTATCGCAAGCTGCTGGAAGAGTTCCGCACGCGCGGCGTGCTGGTGCGCGCCTACTACTACACCGCCCTGGTGGAGGATCAGGAGTATTCGCCGATCCGCCCGCTGGTGGACTGGCTGGACTATAACGGCTTCCGCCTGGTGACGAAGCCGGCCCGGGAATACACCGACGCCCAGGGACGCAAGCGCTGGCGCGGCGACATGGATGTCGAGATCGCCGTCGACATGCTGGAAATGGCCGCCCACGCCGACCACCTGGTGCTGTTCTCCGGCGATGGCGACTTCCGTTGCCTGGTGGAGGCTGTGCAGCGCAAGGGCGCCCGCGTCACCGTAGTCTCCACCGTGAAGTCCCAGCCGCCGATGGCCAGCGACGACCTGCGCCGCCAGGCTGACCACTTCATCGACCTGTCCGACCTGGCCGACATCATCGGCCGGCCCTTGCGCCTGCCGCGCTTCATCCAGGAAAGCCGGACCGGGGCTGACCGCGAGGCGGACGCCGAGGCCTGATGCCCATTGCGACCGCCGTGGCCGAACCGCCACGGGACTGCCCGCTCTGTCCGCGCCTGGTGGCCTATCGGATGGCCAACGGCGCCGAGCATCCCGACTGGTGGAACGGGCCCGCCCCCTCCTTCGGCGACGAGAACGCGCGCCTGCTGGTGGCGGGCCTGGCGCCCGGCCGCACCGGCGCCAACCGTACGGGCCGCCCGTTCACCGGCGATGGCGCCGGGGTGATGCTGTACGAGACCCTGTTGAAGACCGGGTTCGCGAAGGGGGTCTATCAGGCGCGGCCCGACGACGGCCTCGAGCTCGTCGACTGCATGATCACCAATGCAGTCCGCTGCGCCCCGCCGCTGAACAAGCCCGAGACCAGCGAGGAGAACACCTGCCGCCGGTTCCTGACCGCCCGGCTGGACGCCCTGCCCCGCCTGAAGGTGATCATCACCCTGGGGGACGTCTCGCGGCGCAATGTGCTGAAGGCGGTTGGACTCAAGGCGTCCGCCGGCCCGCCGGGCCATGGGACCGAGTTCCGGGCCGGGCCCTATGTGATCCTCAACAGCTATCACTGCTCACGGCTGAACACGAACACGGGGCGGCTGACCGGCGAGATGTTCGAGGCGGTGTTCCGGCGCGCCCGCGAGCTGATCGACAGCTAGGCGGGCCGGCTCCAGTAGAGATAGCGCCAGGCCTGCTCGAAGCCGGCCCGGCGATACAGCGCCCGGGCGGGCGTGTTCTTCTCTTCCACCTGCAGGAAGGCGCGGTCGATTCCGCGGGCCAGGGCCTCAGCCGCCAGGCCCGCCAGAACACGCCCGGCCAAGCCCTCCCCGCGACGGCTCAAGTCTGTGCGCATGCCATGGAAGCTGACCCAGCCGTGGCCGAAGGAGCCGCAGCCGACCGCAACGGTCCTCTCCCCGTCCCGCACCATGCCGAACCGCCCGCCGGGCGCACGGCTCAGCGCCTTGACCCGATAGGCGCCGTCGACGGGATCAAACCCCTCCCCCAGGAAGACGGCCGCCCAGGCCTCGTCAGGGCGTTCGGCGATCTCGGCCGGGGGGCGATCGGTAACGGCGGTGACGGCGGCGGTCGCCGAGATCTTCACCAGGGTCGGCTGCTCGCAGGCGTAGCCACGGCGGATCAGTTCGGCGCGAATCTGTTCCAGGCCCGGGCCGTCGGCGACACGGAAAGCCGGCTTCAGGCCGCGCCCGGCATAGGCTTGCTCGATACGGTCGAAGACGGCGCTGTCGGCCGGCAGGTCGTGGCGCAGGGGTACGGCGCTGGCCGCGCGGCGGATGGAGCCAGGATCGAGGCCCACCAGCCAGCCTTCGATCTCCAGCACTTCCTCTGGCGCGACGGCGGCCAGGGTTGCGCGTTCGATAGTTTCGACCTGATCGGCCCCGACCATCAGCCCCGGTCGCGCAGCAGGCGCGCCTTGTCCCGCTGCCAGTCGCGGTCAGCGGTGGCCTGGCGCTTGTCGTGGTTCTGCTTGCCCTTGGCGAGCGCGATCTCGAGCTTGGCGAGGCCCTTCTCGTTCCAATAGAGCTTCATCGGAATCAGGGTGCGGCCCTCGCGCTGCACGGCGCCGATCAGCTTCTCGATCTGCTTCTTGTGCAGCAGCAGCTTCCGGTGGCGGCGGGGCTCGTGGTTGAAGCGGTTGGCCTGGCCGTAGGGCGGAATGTCGGCGTTGATCAGCACGATGTCCCGGCCTTCGACCGAGGCGTAGGACTCCGCGATATTGGCGCGGCCCACGCGCAGGGACTTCACCTCGGTGCCGGTCAGCATGATGCCCGCCTCGAAGGTCTCTTCCAGGAAGTAGTCGTATCGCGCGCGGCGGTTCTCGGCGATCAGCTTGCCGGCCATCAGATCAGTCCGGTTTCCCGCAGCGCTGCGAGAACCTCGTGGCGGGCGGCGTCCGAACAGGCGGTAATCGGCAGGCGGACGTCTTCCTGACAGAGGCCCAGATGCGCCATGGCGAACTTGGTGGGGGCCGGCGAGGCGTCGGAAAACAGCGACTTGTGCAACAGCAGAAGGCGGTCCTGCCAGTACAGGGCGGTCTTCCAGTCCTCGGCCATCGCGGCGTTGTAGAAGGCCGCGCAGAGGTCGGGCGCAACGTTGGAGGTCACCGAGATGCAGCCGTGGCCGCCGTGGGCCATGTAGCCCAGGGCCGTGGGGTCATCACCTGACAGCATCACCCAGTCGGGGCCGCACAACAGGCGCTGCATGGTGGCCCGGGTCATGTCGCCGGTGGCGTCCTTGACCCCGACGATATTGGGCAGCTTGGAGAGCCGGCCCAGGGTGGCGTCGGCGATGTCGATGCTGGTGCGGCCGGGCACGTTGTAGACCAGGATCGGAAGCTGCACCGCCTCGTTGATCGCCGCGTAGTGGGCATAGAGGCCCTCCTGGCTCGGACGATTGTAGTAGGGAGTCACCACCAGGGCGGCATGGGCCCCGACCGTCTTGGCGTGGTGAACCAGTTCGATGGCCTCGGCCGTCGAATTGGAGCCCGCGCCGGCGATAATCGGCACGCGACCGGCGGCGGTGGCGACGCACAGTTCTACAACCCGACGGTGTTCGTCGTGGCTCAGGGTGGCGGTTTCGCCTGTGGTGCCAACGGGCACCAGCCCGTGGACACCGCCCGCGATCTGGCGCTCGACAAGGGCGACAAAGGCCTGCTCATCGACTGCACCGTCGCGGAACGGCGTCACGAGGGCCGGCATGACGCCCTTGAACAAAGGTTCGGACATGGTCTGCAAAAAGCCGTGAAAGCGAGGCCAGATGTTGCGGCCTCAAGATTTGGCCGGACAATATGGCGGGCAGGCCCTAAGCCGCAACCAGACTTGTTCCGTATTTCGATGGATCCGGAGATATTCGTTTTGGCGTCAAAGGCCCGCAAGGCACTCTTCACCGCAGCCGCCGCTGTTCTGCTGACCGGCGTGGCCGAGGCGCAACAGCCGACGCAGGGGCCCGCTCCCTATGAGGGGCCGCCGCCGCCCATTGAGCTGACCCAGACCCAGCCGACAGCCTACCGCCGCGGACTGTCGGACGCTGACGGCACGGCGCTGCGCAGCGCGCTCGACAGCGCCAAGCGGGCCGACGTGACCGGCGCGCGCACCGCGATCGCGATGATCAGCGACCCGATCGCCAAGAAGATCGCCATCTGGGCGTTGGCCGACTCCGCCGCGGACTCCCTGAGCTTCTTCGAGGTGGACCAGGCGCGCCGTGACCTGGCCGGCTGGCCGCGCACGTCGCGCCGCCAGGTGGCGGCCGAGAAGCTGCTGGAGACTGGCGGCCTCAGCCCGCAGCGGGTCATCGACTGGTTCGGCGGCGCGCCCCCCACCACCGCCGAGGGCGCCATGGCCCTGGCCTCGGCCTATCGCGCCACGGGACGGAACAGGGAGGCCGCCGACCTCATCCGCAAGACCTGGCGCAACGACCTGTTCGAGGCCGACCCGCAGCGGTCGATGCTGGCGCGGTTCGGAGACGTCCTGACCTCCGACGACCACATCCGTCGCGCCGACGTCATCCTGTTCGGCAGCCAGGGACCGGCGGCCCGGGACATGATCCCCCTGCTGCCCGCCGATCAGGCGCAGCTGGCCCAGGCGCGCATGGCGCTGCGTCAGAATTCCGCCAACGCCAACGCCCTGGTGAACAGCCTGCCGGCCAGCGTTTCCAACTCCTCGGGCCTGGCCTTCGAGCGAGCCGCCTATATGCGGCGTCGGGGCATGGACCAGGTGGCCCTGGGCCTGGTGCGCAATTTCCCCACCCAGATCGCCTTCCCCGAGATGGGCGCGCGCATCTGGGACGAGCGCTACCAGCTGGTGATCACCTCGCTGCGCAACGGCGACTCCCAGGGCGCCTACCTGGCCGCCGCCAACACTGGCCTGACCGAGGGCGCCGACGCCGCCGAGGCGGAGTTCTACGCCGGCTGGATCGCCCTGACCCGTCTCAAACGTCCCCAGGACGCCGACCGGCACTTCGCCGCCATCGAGAAGATCGGCTCGTCGCCCATCACGCGGGCCAGGGCCCTCTACTGGCGTGGCCGGGCGGCGGAGGCCAGCGGCCAGCAGGACCGCGCCCATGGGTTCTACGGCGCGGCGGCCAAGCACAATACGACCTTCTACGGCCAGCTGGCCGGGGAGAAGGTCGGCGGCCACAGGCTGAACCTGGGTCGCGACCCCACCATCACCCAGTCCGACCGCAACCGCTTCGAGGGCCGCGACGCCGTGCGCGCCGCGCGCATGCTTTACGAGATCGGCAACAAGGACCTGTTCAAGACCTTCGTCCTGACCCTGGACGACGTGCTGCCGACCGCCGAGGAAGAGGCGTTGCTGGTGGACATGGTCCGCGGCTATGGCGACATCGACACCGGCATGAAGGTGGTGCGGGCCGCCGCCCAGCGCGGCTTCATCCTGCCCGAGCGCGGCTATCCCATGCGCTCCACCCCGAGCCTCGCCAACGCCCCTGAACCGGCCCTCATCCTCGGCATCACCCGCCAGGAGAGCGGCTTTGATCCGCTGATCCGATCGGGCGCCGGGGCGCGGGGCATGATGCAGCTGATGCCGGCCACCGCCTCCGCCACCGCCCGACGCCTGGGCGTCGGCTACTCGCTGGGGATGCTGGACGACCCCGACTACAACATGCGTCTGGGCACGACCTATCTGGGCCAGATGGTGGACAACTTCTCAGGCTCCTACCCCATGGCTATCGCCGCCTACAACGCCGGGCCCGGACGGCCCGCCAGCTGGACGGCCTTCTGCGGCGACCCGCGTGGCGCGACCACTGATCCCATAGACTTCATCGAGTGCATCCCGTTCTCCGAGACCCGCAACTATGTGATGCGGGTGATGGAGGGCATGATGGTCTACCGGGCGCGCCTCAATGGCGGCGTCACCCCCATCACCCTGTCAGCGGACCTCAAGCGCGGCGGATACGGGATGGGCTATACGCCCTCAGGCGCGGTACAGACCCAGTACGCCGTCCCGACCCAGGCCGGCGGCGGAATGCAGCCGATCCCCAACTAGGGCTCATTGACCCAGGCTTCGATCAGGGGCGCGACGAGCTCGACGTCCTCGTAGCGATGATCATCGCCGGGGATTTCCCGGGCAGTGCAGAGGGGATGCCTGGCCACAATAGCGGCGAGGTCGCGATAGGCGCCATTGTAGTCCGCGGTCTGCTGGATGAAGAGCGTGGGCACCGCTGCGCAGTGGGCTTCCAGCAGAGGGATCCATCCCTCCGGAATGAACCGCGCCAGCGGGGTCGCCAGGAAGACGCAGGCCTGGGGCGCGAAGCCATGCCGATCGCCCGCCAGCATGACGATCAGGTTTCCGATCGACTTGGAGATGATCAGGTCCGCGCCGCTTTCGCTCACCGCCTGAGCGTCCGGCGAGATATCGGGATTGCTGACGTCGGCACGGTCCCAGAAGCTATGGGGCCGCACAACGGCCTCCGTCTGGCCGATCTCCAGGCGGTCGATCAGGGCCTGCATCTGGCCCAGGGTCTCCGGCTTGCGGCCGGGCAGTCCGAGCACCTTCATGACCGATGTCTCCGCGCGGCGAGGGTCAGGCCTGCCGAGGTTTCTTCCAATCCGCCGTCCAGCCCGAAGACCTCGCGCAGGACTTGGGGCGTCAGGGCGTCGCGGGGTGGGCCATCGGCGACGATGCGGCCCTGCCCCACCACCACCAGCCGGTCGCAGGCCCGAGCGGCGAGGCCCAGGTCGTGCAGGGTCAGGACCACGGCGGCGCCCCGCGCGGCCTCCTCGCGGAAGAGATCGAGAGACAGCAGCTGTGCATCGGGGTCGAGGCCCGCGGCAGGCTCGTCGGCCACCAGCAGGGGCGCGGCGGTGGCCAGCAGCCGGGCCAGGAGCACCCTCGCCCGCTCGCCGCCCGAGAGATCAAGCACGCCGCGCTCGGCCAGCGACGAGAGGCCGACCCGGGCCAGGGCTTCCAGGGCCGCTGTGCGCGCCAGGGCCGGCGGCTTCAGCGCCGCCCCCAGGCTGGCGATGCGCCAGGCCGGCAGGTTCCAGCCGACGCGGCGCTCCTGGGGCAGGTAGCCGGCCAGGGCCGCGCGGGTGGCGTCATCCAGGCTGGTCACATCGCGCCCGGCCAGTTCAGCACGCCCCGAGGCCAGCCTGGCCAGGCCGAGGGCGGCGCGCAGCAGGGTGGTCTTGCCGGCGCCATTGGGGCCTATGACGCCCACCACCTCGCCGGCCCGGACGCTGAGGCTGGCGCCGGTGAGCACGGGGGTCTGGCCGCGCCGCACGGCGGCGTCATGCAGGGAAAGCACCGGGCTCACGCGCGCCAGCTCCGGGCGGCGCGCCAGGCGATCAGGGCGAACAGCGGCGCGCCGAACAGGGCGGTGACGACGCCGAGCTTGAGTTCCTGGTCGGTGGGGATCAGGCGCGCGGCGATGTCGGCGGCGGTGAGCAGGATCGCGCCGGCCAGGGCCGAGGGCGCCAGGGCCTTGCCGGGATCGGCGCCGGCCCCGGCGCGGACCAGGTGCGGCGCGGCCAGCCCCACGAAGCCGATGATGCCCGCCATGGCCACGGCGGCGCCAGTCAGCAGCGAGGCGCCGGCGACGGCGGCGGCGCGCAGGCGGGCCATCGGCAGGCCCGACATGGCGGCGGTCTCCTCCCCCAGGGTCAGCATCACCAGGCCCCGAGCCGCGTAGACGCACAGCGCGGCGCCCAGGGTCATGGGCGCGAGTTCCCAGCCGATGTCGCCCCAGCTGCGGTTGGCCACCGACCCCATGAGCCACGACAGGATCTCGGCCGTTGTGACCGGTGACGGCGACAGGTTGAAGATCAGCGAGGTGAGCGCGCCGGCGAAGGCCGAGAGCGCCACACCGAACAGGATCAAGGTCTCCGGCTCACGAAAGCGCGCGGCCAGGGCGGTGAGCAGCAGGCCGGTGGCGAGAGCGGCGACCAGGGCTGCGGCTTCCGTCCCGCCAGGAATGGCGGCGAGGCCGAGGGCGATGGCGAGCGACGCGCCAAGCCCCGCCCCGGCCGAGACCCCCAGCACCCCGGGATCGGCCAGGGGATTGCGCAGCAGGCCCTGCATGACCGCGCCGGCCAGGCCCAGCGCCCCGCCGACCACGGCGGCGGCCACGACCCGGGGCGCGCGGATGGCCCAGAGGATTTCGCCAGGGCCGGAAGCCGGGTCGCGGAAGGCCTGGGCGTACTGGAGGCCGCTGAGGGACGTCTCTCCCAGCAGCAGGCCCAGGGCGAGCAGGACCAGCAGCGCAGCGACCAGAACCAGGTTCAGCCTCATCGCGGCGCCCTGGCGGCCAGGATCTCCACCGCCTCCGCGGCCGAAGGGTCGGGGCACCCCAGCATCGAGCCGGGAAGACTGGCGATGGTGCGTCCCGCGGCGACCCTGCGCATCACCCCATGACGGCCCAGACCCCAGCGGTTGTTGGCCAGCATGAAGTCGTCGAAGAACCCCAGCACCAAGGCGCGCGGCGGACTCAGCGCCAACTGTTCCAGGGAGATCGGCTGGAAGCCCGGGCCTGGAGGGACCGGTGTCAGGCCGGCGGACTTCAGGATCTGATGCACCAGGGTCCCCTCCCCGCCGGTGAAGCCGCCCGGGGTGACATAGAGCGCCGTGGCCCCGCGCCAGGCGCCGGCGGAACGGTCCAACCGGGCGTCCATGCGAGCGATCACGGCCTCGCCCTGGGCCCTGCGGTCCATGGCGGCGGCCACCCGGCGGACATTGGCCCGCACCCCGCCAAAGTCCGAGGCGTCATTGATCGTCACCACGCGGGCGCCGCGCTTCTCAAGCTGGGCCAGGAAGCGGGGATCACCGCCCCAGTAGCGGACCACGAGATCGGGTTTGGCCGAGAGGGCTGATTCCAGGGTCGTGCGGCGCTGCGGGAGGCCGCGGGCCAGGTCCCGCAGACGGGAATCCGGGTCGTCGGCCCGAGTGGAGAGCCCGACGATGGCGGCACGTGGGCTGAGCGCCAGGACGTACTGGTCGGCGCATTGATCCAGGGAGAGGACCCGAGGCGCGGCCTGAGCTGCGCCCGCCAAGCCCAGGGCCGCGACGAGTGCGGCGATCAGTCGATGACGAGACCGTGCATAAGACCGTCCAGGGTGACCTGGATCACCTCGTCCACCGGCGCCCAGTCGAAGTTCGGGCGGCCGATCATCAGGGCCACCACGCCATGGCAGGCGGCCCAGAGCGCCTGGGCCGCGCTGTCGCCGGTGCCGGTCCGCAGCCGTCCCTCGGCCGCGATCTCGCGCACCGCGCCGCTGAAGATTTCGTAGCATCGCGCGCTCATGTCCGCCGTGCCTTCGTGCCAGATGGTCGATACGGGGTGAACCCCGGCGAACACAAGCAGATAGGCGTTCGGGTGCTCGAAACCCCAGCGCATATAGGAATCCAGCATCTGCTTGACGCGGGTGACGGCGTCCAGCGGCTTGGAGGCGATAGCGGCGTTGCGTTCCAGGAGCTGGATGATGGTCCGCTCGCAGATCTCCAGCAGAATCGCGCCCTTGTCGGGGAAGTGCATATAGAGCGCGGTGGACGAGACCCCGACCTCGTCGGCGATCTTGCGGATGGTGGCGCCCTCATAGCCCTGAGCCACGAAGATACGTTCCGCGGCCTCGAGGATTTCCGCCCTGCGAAGGTGGCCATCGCCCTTGGGCTTGCGCGCCGAGCGCCTCGTGGTCACTGCCGTCGTCACGGGAATCCTTTCGTCATCCGAACAGCTTGCAGCGGAAAGCAAAAGCCCACCCCGCGCAAGTCAGACCTGTAACAATGCGGCATCACGGCCTCGTGCGCCATACCGAGCCTTCCATACCGCGGACCCCAACAGGCCACCGCCCGACTGGACGCCGCGAGGCCGGAACGGGTAAGGCCAAGGCATGAGCAAGCCTGTCCCCACCGTGGCCGAAGCCCCCGGCGTCATGCGCACCACCGGCTGGGCCGACTACGCCCTGCTGGACTCAGGCAATGGGCGAAAGCTGGAGCGCTACGGGCGCTATTCTGTTGTCCGGCCCGAGCCGCAGTGCCTGTGGACGCCTTCGCTCGGCGAGGATGTCTGGGCCAACGCCGACGCGGTGTTTGATCCGACCGACGAGGAGGACGCCGGCCGCTGGCGGTTCCGCGAGCAGCCGAAGGACACCTGGCCGCTGTCCTGGCGGGAGGTCAGCTTCAAGGCCCGCTTCACCGCCTTCCGCCACCTGGCCTTCTTCCCCGAGCAGGCCGCAAACTGGGCGTGGCTGGACGAGAAGGTGCGCGCCGCAGAAGGGCAGCCCAAGGTGTTGAACCTGTTCGGTTATACCGGTGTCGCCAGCCTGGTCTGCGCGGCGGCCGGCGCGGCGGTGACCCATGTCGACGCCTCGAAGAAGGCCATCGGCTGGGCGCGCGAGAACGCCGAGGCCTCGGGCCTCGCGGACAAGCCGATCCGCTGGATCTGCGAGGACGCCCGCCGCTACGTTCAACGCGAGGTGCGGCGCGGCTCGAAATACGAGGGCATCATCCTCGACCCGCCGAAATACGGTCGCGGGCCGGACGGCGAGGTCTGGAAACTGTTTGAGAACTTGCCTGAGCTTTCGACCCTATGTGCTGAACTTCTTTCAGATAAGGCCGAGTTCTTGCTGCTGAACGCCTATGCAGAGCGGATCTCCGGCGCGGCCCTCGCCGGGCTGCTCTCGGAGAAGCTGAAGGATCGCGGCGGCGCCATCGAGTGGGGCGAACTGGCCCTGGTGCAGCAGGACGGCGCGCGGCAGATCGGCATGTCCTTCTACGCCCGGTGGGCGCCGTGAGCGACCGCACCGTCACCTCCCTGACAAATCCGACGGTCAAGGCGGTCCGCGCGCTGCACCTGCGAAAGGCGCGCGACGAGACCGGCCTCTTCGTGGCCGAGGGGCTGAAGATCGTCACCGAAGCCGTGGAAACCGGCCACGCCCCGGCGATCCTGATGTACGGCGCCGAGGCGGGCGGCCATCCCCTGCTGCGCCAGGCCATCAGCGCCACTCGGGCTGGCGGCGGTGAGGTCATCGAAGTCACAACGGAAATCCTCGCCAAGGTGTCGCGCCGCGACAATCCGCAGGCGGTGGTCGGCGTGTTCCATCAGGTGTTCATGCCGCTAGAGGCGCTCGCCCCTTCGTCCGCGCCCTGCTTCGTCGCCCTGCACCGGGTGCGCGACCCGGGCAACCTGGGGACCATCGTGCGCACCGCCGACGCGGCGGGCTGCGGGGCGGTGATCCTGGTGGGCGAGTGCTGCGATCCGTTCTCGGTGGAGGCCGTGCGGGCCACCATGGGCTCCATCTTCGCCGTGCCGATCGTGCGGGCCACCGAAGACGCCTTCACCGACTGGCGCGCCAAGTGGCCCGGCTCGGTGATCGGCACCCTGCTGACCGCCACCGTCGCCCACCACGAGGCGACCTACGCCAAGCCGGCCCTGGTCTTCATGGGCAACGAGCAACAGGGCCTGACGCCGGAGATGGCCGCCCTGTGCGACGTCAACGTCAAGATCCCCATGCGCGGCCGGGCCGACAGCCTGAACCTGTCGGTGGCCACCGGGGTTATGATCTACGCGGCCACGGCCTAGCCGCGGTCAGGTCCCGCGGGGCTTGGCCCGGGCGGTCGGCGCGGTGTTGGCGGGATCCTCAGGCCAGACATGCTTGGGATAGCGACCGCGCATGTCGGAGCGCACATCCTTCCACGAGCCTTTCCAGAAGCCGGGCAAGTCCTTGGTGGTCTGGACCGGGCGATGGCCGGGGGATAGCAGGGACAGGGTGAGCGGGACGCCGCCGGCGACGCTGGGATGCTGTGTCAGGCCAAACACCTCCTGGACCCGAACATCCACGCGGGGGCCGCCCTCTGCGGTGTAGTCGATGGTGAAGGCGTTGCCGGTCGGCGCCGTCCAGCGCAGGGGCGCGGCGGCGTCGAGGCGGCGCTGCTGGTCCCAGGGAATCAAGGATCGTAAGGCCCCGTCGAGGGCGTCGGGCTTCAGGGCGGCCAGGGAGCGGAGACCCGGCAGCAGCGGCGTGAGCCAGTCGTCCAGCCTGTCGAGGAGCGCGGCGTCCGAGAGGTCGGGCCATTCGCCGCCGCCCGCTCGCAGGAAGCCGACGCGCGCCCTGAGGGCCTCGGCGGCCGAGCCCCAGGTGAGGACGCTCAAACCTTCGTTGCGCACCCGGTCGGCCAAGGCCGCGGCGATCAGTTTCGGGTCCGGATTCTCGTCGATCTGTTCGCGCAGGGTCAGGCGGCCGAGGCGGGTGATCTGCTTGGCGCGCAGGCGCCCCGCCCCGCTCTCCTCCAGCCGGCTCTCGACGATGAGGTGGTCGGCGAAGGCCGCGATCAGCTCGACCTCGTCCAACGGGGCGGCCAGCAGGATGCGGTCGCGCCGGTCGCCGCCCCCCAGTTCGGCTATGGCCAGCCACTTCTCCCTGGCCAGGGCGTCCGTGGGCTCGACAAAGGCCCCGCGGCCGCTGACCAGCTGGAACTCGCCGGTGGGGCCTCGCGCCTTGGCGATGCGCTCCGGGTAGGCGAAGGCCAGGAGCAGGCCGTCCTCGAGGGGCTCGCCCCTCCCCGCCTTGCCGGCCATCCCGGCCCAGCGATCGGCGAGGGCCTTGGCGTCCCGGGCGCGGGGGGATCGGTCGCGGTCAAGGCCGTCGAGCCGGTGGCGCAGGTCTGCGTCGCGGCCGCCGAGGTTGCGCTCGGTGACCAGGGCGGCGATGCGTGCGGCTCGGGGCGCCTGGCCGGTCTGCGCGGCCTTGAGGATCATGTGGGCCAGACGCGGGGCCAGCGGCATGCCGCTCAGAGCCTCGCCGTGCGGTGTCAGGACGCCCTCCTCGGTCAGGGCTTCCAGGCGGCGCAGCAGGGTGCGGGCCTCTGAGAACGCGGCGGCGGGCGGGGCGTCCAAGAAGGCCATGGCCCCCACGTCCTTGGCCCCCCAGCGGGCGAGGTCGAGCGCCAGGCCCGAGAGGTCGGCGTCCAGGATCTCCGGATCGGCGAAGGCCGGCAAGGCGCGGGTCTCGGCCTCGTCCCAGAGGCGGTAGGCGACGCCGGGCTCAGTGCGGCCGGCGCGGCCCCGGCGCTGGTCGGCGGCGGCGCGGCTGACGCGGACTGTCGCCAGGCGGGTCAGGCCGCTGGCCGGGTCAAAACGCGGCACGCGGGCGACGCCAGAGTCGATCACCACGCGGACCCCCTCGATGGTCAGGCTGGTCTCGGCGATGGAGGTCGCCAGGACGACCTTGCGCACGCCCGACGGCGCCGGGGAAATGGCGCGGTCCTGCTCGGCGGGATCGAGGGCGCCATAGAGCGGGGCGATCAGCACGTCGGGCCTGCGGACCCGCTCGGTCAGCAGGTCGGCGGTCCGGCGGATCTCGCCCTGGCCTGGCAGGAAGACCAGGATGCTACCGGTTTCCTCGGCGAGCGCCCGCTCGACCGCGCGGACCGCGCGGTCTTCAAGGCGCTGGCGGTCGTCGCGGCCGAGATAGCGGGTGTCGACGGGATAGGCCCGACCCTGGCTCTCCACCACGGGGGCGTCCAGCAGGCGAGCGACCGCCGCGCCGTCCAGGGTCGCCGACATCACCAGCAGCCGCAGGTCGTCGCGCAGCAGGCCCTGGGCGTCGCGGGCCAGGGCCAGGCCCAGGTCAGCGTCCAGGCTGCGCTCGTGGAACTCGTCGAAGATGACCAGGCCCACGCCCTCCAGCGTAGGATCCCCGAGAATCATTCGGCTGAACACCCCCTCGGTGACCACCTCGATGCGGGTCCGGGCCGAGACCCGCGACTGCATGCGCACCCGGTAGCCGACGGTCTCGCCGACACGCTCGCCCAGGGTCTTGGCCATGCGATCGGCGGCGGCGCGGGCGGCCAGGCGGCGGGGCTCCAGCATGATGATCTTGGCGCCTGCCAGCCAGGGCGCGTCCAGCAGGCGCAGGGGGACCAGCGTCGTCTTGCCCGCCCCGGGCGGCGCCACCAGGACGGCCGAGGTGTTTTCCACCAGCGCCGCCTGCAAGGCAGGCAGGATTTCCTCAACAGGCAGCATGCAGGGGGTCTATCCGCGCCCAGGGGCCGCGCCAAGCCTTGCCGCTTGACCGCCGGGTGAGCAGACCGCAGGTTCCGCGCAAGCTTAATTCGCGCGGCGGGGGGCCCGCCGCGATTGGGAGGGAACATGTGGCGTGTAAAGCCGCTCGACGCGATCCTGGCGACCGCTGAGAAGAAATCACTGCATCGCTCCCTGGGGGCGTTCCAGCTGACCATGCTGGGCATCGGGGCCATCATCGGCACCGGCATCTTCGTCCTCACCGCCGAGGCCGCCCAGAAGGCGGGCCCCGGCATGATCGCGGCCTTCATCATCGCAGGCTTTGTCTGCGCGGTGGCCGCCCTCTGCTACTCCGAGATGTCGGCCATGGTGCCGGTCTCAGGCTCCGCCTACACCTACAGCTACGCCGTCATGGGCGAGATGATGGCGTGGATGGTCGGCTGGGCGTTGATCCTGGAATACGCCGTCGCCGCCGGCGCGGTCTCGGTGGGCTGGTCGGGCTATGTGGTCGGCCTGATCGAGAACGCCTTCGCGATCGACATCCCCAACGCCCTGGTGCTGGGACCGATGGATGGCGGGATCGTCAACCTGCCCGCCGCCGGCGTCGCCCTGCTGGTGACCTGGCTGCTGGTGATCGGCACCCGGGAATCGGCGGCCGTAAACGCCGTCCTGGTGCTGGTGAAGGTCTCCGCCCTGACCCTCTTCTGCGTCCTGGCCCTGCCGGTGATGAAGATGGAAAACTTCACCCCCTTCGCCCCTCTGGGGTTCTCCGGGGTGGCGGCGGCGGCGGCCTCGATCTTCTTCGCCTATGTGGGCTTCGACGCGGTCTCCACGGCCGCCGAGGAAACCAAGAACCCCCAGCGCAACATGCCCATCGGCCTCATCGGCTCGCTTGCGGTCTGCACCCTCTTCTACATCCTGGTGGCGTCGGGCGTGATCGGCACGGTGGGCGCCCAACCGGTGATGGACGCCGCCGGCGTCGGCCTGCGCCCCGGTAGCCCCGAGCTGACCGCGGCCTGCCAGTCGCTGGCTGACACCCACGTGGTGTGCTCCAAGGAGGCGCTCGCCTGGACCCTGAGGGAGATCGGCTGGGTCCAGATCGGGAACCTGCTCGGCCTCGCCGCCGGCCTGGCCCTGCCCTCGGTGATCCTGATGATGATGTTCGGTCAGACCCGCATCTTCTTCGTGATGAGCCGTGACGGACTGCTGCCTTCGGGCCTGTCCAAGATTCACCCGAAGTTCCATACCCCCCACGTGATCACCATCATCACCGGGGTCTGCGTCTCGGCCTTCGCGGCCTTCTTCCCGGTCGGGGTGCTGGCCGACATCTCCAACTCCGGCACCCTGTTCGCCTTCGCCATGGTGGCGATCGCGGTGATGGTGCTGCGCAAGACCGATCCCGGACGGAAGCGTCCGTTCCGCACACCCTTGGTCTGGATTGTGGCGCCCGTCGCGATCCTCGGATGCGCCTTCCTGTTCTTCAGCCTCGGGACGGACACCAAGCTGATGTTCCTGATCTGGGCGGCGATCGGGCTAGTGGTCTATTTCGCCTACGGCTTCCGCAACAGCCATCTGGGCCGCGGGATCATTGACGTGCCTGAACTGGCGGCTGACGCGCCGCCCGACTCGGTGCCCCCGATGCCCGGCGCGCAGTAGCGACAAGGAGAGGCCCGGGATCGCATCCCGGGCCTTTTCATATCCGGCCCAAACGCCGATGCTGGGGCCATGTCCGAGCAGGCCTCCCCAATCCGCGCGATCATCGCCCCGGTCACCCCGCTGGCGCAGAACTGCACCATCGTGTGGTGCGTGAAGACCAGGAAGGCCGCGATCATCGATCCGGGCGGCGAGGTGCCGCGTCTGCTGGCGGCGCTGCAGGCTCATGACCTGACCCTCGAGAAGATCTGGATCACCCACGGCCACCTCGACCACGCCGGCGGCACGGCGGCCCTCAAGGCGATCACCGGTGTCCCCATTGAGGGGCCGCACCGGGACGACGCCTTCTGGATCGAGCAGATGGAGGCCAGCGGGGCCAAGTGGGGCATGCCCGAGGCCAAGGGCTTCACGCCGGACCGCTGGCTGGAGGATGGCGACACCGTCACGCTCGGGGAGACGAGTTTCGAGGTCTATCACTGTCCGGGCCACACGCCGGGCCACGTCGTGTTCTTCCACCGCGAGGCGCGCTTCGCCCAGGTGGGCGATGTGCTGTTCCAGGGCTCGATCGGCCGCACCGACTTTCCGCGCGGCGATTTTCAGCAACTGATCGCCTCGATCACCGGCAAGCTCTGGCCGCTCGGCGACGACGTGGCCTTCGTTTCAGGCCACGGGCCGATGTCGCGGTTTGGCGTCGAGCGGAAGACCAATGGCTATGTCGCCGACGATGTCCTGGCCGCGAATTGAGGCTGGTTGATGCAGTTTCAGCCGTGAAATCTGTACGTTACGGGAAGGGCTGAAAATGGCGCGAATGGAACCCAGCACCGAACAGGTCCCCGCGACGGCCCGAATCCTGATGGTCGATGACGATCCGGGCATCCTCGACGTCGTCTCCGATTTCCTGGGCAAGCACGGCTACCTCGTCGAGACGGCCGGGGACGCTCGCGAGATGGAGCAGGCGCTGGAACGCGGCCCTGTCGACCTGATCGTGCTCGACGTCATGCTGCCCGGCGAGGACGGGCTGTCCATCGCCCGGCGGCTCAGCGGCGAGGGTCCCCCCATCATCATGCTGTCGGCGATGGGCGAGGACACCGACCGCATTGTGGGCCTGGAGCTGGGCGCCGACGACTACCTGGCCAAGCCCTGCAATCCTCGGGAACTCCTGGCCCGGGTCCGCGCCGTGCTGCGCCGGGCCGAACAGCGCGGCCAGGCCAACAGCATCGGCGCGGGCTGCGAATTCGCGGGCTGGCGGCTCGATCTGGTGCGGCGCGAGCTGCGTTCGCCGCCGGGCGTGGTGGTGAACCTGTCCTCGGGCGAGTTCTCCCTGCTGCGCGCCTTTGTGGAGCGGCCGCAGCGGGTGCTGACCCGCGACCAGCTGCTCGATTTCGCCCGAGGCCCCGCTTCCGACGCCTTCGACCGCGCCATCGACGTGCAGATCAGCCGCCTGCGCCGCAAGCTCGACGACGGTGGCGGGGGCACCGACCTGATCCGAACGATCCGCAACGAAGGCTATATGTTCACCGCCAAGGTGAAGCGGGTATGACCCCGCCCTGGTCGGGCCGGCCGACCGCCTCGCTGTTCGCCCGCCTGCTGACCCTGATCGGCATCACCCTGGTGGCCTCGCAGGCGATCATCCTGGCGATGATCTTCATCCTGCCGCCGCCGGCTCCCGACTTCTATCGGCTGAGCGAAGTGGCTCAGACCTTCAAGGGCCGCCCCCCCGGCCTGATCGAGCGGCGGCCGCTGGAACTGAAGATCGTCGACCGCGCCTCCTCCCCCACCATGGAAGGCCGCATGGTGCCCAAGATGCGGGCCGAACTCGCCCGCGAGCTGGGAGTCGCCACCAGCCAGGTGGTCTTCGCCGCCCCGTCGCGCCTCCCCGTCTCCGACCGCCGCGTCTTCCGCATCATCCGCGACCGCATCGCCCGCGATGGCGGCGAGCAGGAGGATCACTTCCTGATCGCGCCGTTCGAGGTCACGGTGCAACGGGCCGATGGCCGTTGGGACATGGTCCGCCCGGCGCCCCGCCTGGGGCTGGGGCTCGACCCCTGGCAAATTCGCATCGTGCTGTGGCTTCTCCTGTCGGGCGTTCTGCTGGCGCCGGTGGCCTACATCTTCGCGCGGCGGCTGGCCCACCCCTTCCAGTTGTTCGCGGAGGCCGCCGAGCAGCTGGGCCGCGACCCGAGAGGCGCCCGCCTGCCTGTCTCCCTCAAGGGAACAGCCGAGATCAATGTCGCGGTCACCGCCTTCAATGACATGCAGGATCGGCTGCGCCGCTATGTGGAGGACCGCACCGCCATGGTGGGCGCCATCGCCCACGACCTGCGCACCCCCCTCACCCGCCTTCGCTTCCGGATCGAGAACGTACCCGAGGAGAGCCGCGCCAAGATGGCGGGTGATCTGGACCAGATGGAGGAGATGATCTCCGCGGCCCTGACCTTCGTTCGCGACGCCAGCGGCCCCGCAGAGCGCACGCCCCTGGAACTGTCCTCCCTGCTGGAGAGCGTCTGCGACGAGATGGCCGAGACCGGCAGCGACACCCAGGTGGCGCGTGGCGACAAGGTGATCATCGAAGGCGACCCGGTCGCCCTGCGCCGCCTGTTCACCAACCTGCTGGAGAACGCGGTGAAGTTCGGCGGCCGGGCCCGCGCGCGGGTCTATCGCGATGCGACCAGCGCCTATGTGGAGATCGAGGACGACGGCCCCGGTATTCCCGTCGAGGACGCCGAGCGGGTGTTCGAGCCCTTCTATCGCCGCGAACCTTCCCGCAGCCGGCAGACGGGGGGAATCGGGCTGGGCCTGGCGGTGGTGCGCTCCGTCGCCCGCGGCCATGGCGGCGATGTGGTGATGCTCAACCGCGATGGGGGCGGACTGACGGCGCGGGTGCAACTGCCGCTTTAATCGATGTGCGTCGCCGAGCGTCCGCCGGCCCGCGCGCCCCGTCGCCTGGGCCTCCCGCGGCCTAGCAATCTGATTCGTTTGGAAGAATACGACCGGCGGACAACTTTCCGCGCAACCTCTCCTGCGCCTTGAGGGTTGTCTGAGCGTAACCGTAGTTGATGCAGCCCCCCGCATCTCGTCAAGGCACGCATAGTAGGAGCAACCCCATGGACCTCGATCCCAACGCCAAGCCGAAGTCCCGTCGCGGATTCGCCGCCATGAACCCCGAGCGTCGGCGCGAGATCGCCCGGAAGGGCGGCGCCAGCGTGCCGGGCGAAAAGCGCAGCTTCGCCAAGGACCGCGACCTCGCGGCCTCGGCCGGCCGCAAGGGCGGAGAATCCTCCCGCGGCGGCGGTCGGACTCGCGGACCGCTCGAAGACTGAGCGCCCGGCGATTCGACGAGCTAAGCCACGGCCCCGATCTCTTCGGGGCCGTTTGCTTGTGTGCTGCTAGGCGCGGAGCAGCACCATGGCGAAGGCGGGCTCGGCGCTCTCCCACTGGCGCTCCAGGCGCCAGCCGGCCGCCGCCGCCAGCTTGCCGAAACCTTCCACCGTGAACTTGTAGGAATTCTCGGTGTGCAGGCTCTCGCCGGCCGCGAAGTGGAACGGGCGGCCAGCGACGCGCACGGCCTGATCGCGCTTGCTGATCAGGTGCATCTCCATCCGGCTCTCCACCGCATTCCACACCGCGCGGTGCTGGAAGGCGGCAAGGTCGAAGTCGCCGCCGAGCTCCCGGTTGATGCGGGTGAGCAGGTTGAGATTGAAAGCGGCCGTCACGCCCTGGGCGTCGTCATAGGCCGCCACCAGAACGGCCTCGTCCTTCACGATGTCCATCCCCACCAGGAAGGCCGAGCCGTGGCCCAGCAGCCGCCTGGCGCTGGCGAGGAAGGTCACCGCCTCGTCCGGGCGGAAGTTGCCAATGGTGGAGCCGGGGAAGAAGCCCACGCTGGTCAGGCCGCTGACCTGCGCCGGGAGGCTGAGCGCCGTGGTGAAGTCGTCCACCAGGGGCGCCACCCGCAGGCCCGGGTAGTCGCGGCCGATCGCCTGGGCGGCGTCGTCCAGGGCTGACTTGCTGATGTCGATGGGAACGTAGGCGGCCAGCTGCGGGGCGGCGTCGAGCAACAGCCGGGTCTTGGTGCTGGCGCCGCTGCCGAACTCCACCAGGGCCGCGCCGGGCGGAATGGCGGTCGCCATCTCGCCGGCCTTCTCGCGCAGCAGGGCGGCCTCCGTGCGGGTCGGATAGTATTCCGGCAGGTCGCAGATCTCCTCGAACAGGCGCGACCCCTCGGCATCGTAAAAATACTTGGCCGGAATGGTCTTCTGCGGCCGTGCGAGACCCGCCAGGACATCGGCGGCGAAGCTGCTGTCGACCTCGGCGCGGGCGCGCGGCGCGCCGTCCCAGGCCAGGCGCAGCCCCGAGAACATCCAGCGTTTATCGGGGTGGAAGAAGTTGCGGTAGGTGGCCCGGGCATGGGCCGCCGGCGTCGCGTGACAGCCGCCGCGCAGCACCATCTGACCGCTCATGAACTTGCCGTTGTACTCCCCCACCGCGCCGGCCGCCGGGCTGAAGCCGGGATAGGGACAATAGGCGCTGCGGGTCCATTCCCAGACATCGCCGAACATCTGGCGCAGACCTTCGGCGCCGGTGGCCGCGGCGGGGCCAAGCTGCCCCGAGCCCATGAAGTTGCCGGTCACCGGCAGGTCCGCGGCGGCGTGCTCCCACTCGGCTTCGGTGGGCAGGCGCGCACCGGCCCAGGTGGCGTAAGCGTCGGCCTCGTAAAAGCTGATGTGGGTGACGGGCGCGTGGGGCGCGATGGCGCGGAGGCCCTGCAGGGTCATGGCCAGCCAGCCATGGTCGCCCTTTTGCCAGTAGAGCGGCGCGTTCCAGCCGGCCTCCCTGACCTGCGCCCAGCCCTCGGCGAGCCACAGTTCGGGCTTGGCGTAACCACCGTCGGCCATGAAGGCCAACCACTCGCCATTGGTCACCAGCCGGTCCGCCAGCTTGAAGGGGGCGACGAAGACCTGGTGACGCGGCCCCTCGTTGTCGAAGGCGAAGCCAGGCCCTGAGTGACCGATTTCCACCAGGCCGCCGTCAAAGGCGACCACGCTGGCGGGCCCCGGATCGGCGCTCACCGGCAGGGCCGTGGTGGGGGAATAGGCGGGCTTCAGCGGCGACTGGGCGAAGAGATGCAGGATATCCATCAGGATCAGCTCCTGATGCTGCTCCTCGTGGGCCAGGCCCAGGTCCAGCAGATCGGCGAGACCCTCGACGCCCGAGGACAGCAGGTGGTGCATGGCCTCGTCCACATGGGCGCGATAGGCCAGGACCTCATCGCGCGAAGGCCTCGTCAGCAGGCCGCGCTCGGGTCGCGGCTGACGGGGCCCCAGCGCCTCGTAATAGGAGTTGAACAGGTAGGCGTAACGCTCGTCGAAGGCGCGGTAGCCCGGCAGGTTCGGCTTCAACAGGAAGGTCTCGAAAAACCAGCTGGTATGGGCCAGGTGCCACTTGGCGGGACTGGCGTCTGGCATCGACTGGGCGGCCATGTCCTCCGGCGACAGGTGCCGCACGAGATCCTCGGTGGCCTGGCGGATACGATGATAGCGGGCCGCGGGCTGGCCCAAGGCGCTGCGAAGCGGTGCGGGCACAGGCCCTGCGTCGTCGGAATGCGCCATCGGATACTCCTGGAAACTGTGAGGCGCCCGACAGGCAAGGCGACGCCACGGCGAAACTCGGGCCTAAGTCGCAGAAACGCCCAACGCCGTTCTTCGTTCCATAAATTGGGTCTCGAGCCTGCAACCGCAAGTGGGAACAGATGGACTATGCCGGCGTTGGATCACCAACGAATGACGGCTGCGGTCGTCATCGAAACGCGGTGGGCGGACGAGGAACCCATGACCGGCGATGATGATTGGCGCGACGATGTCGTGCGCATGATCCCGGCGCTCCGGGCCTTTGGATGGTCCCTTTGCCACAACGGGTCAGACGCAGATGATCTGGTGCAGGACACCCTGATCAAGGCCTGGTCCAATCGCGACAAGTTCGAGCCCGGCACCAATCTGAGGGCCTGGCTGTTCACGATCCTGCGCAACACGTACTACACCCAGGTCATCCGCCGTCGGCGGGAGGTGCGCGATGAGCTGGGCGAATATGCCGGGGCCTTGAAAACGCCGCCGACGCAGGACTGGAGCGTGGCCATGCACGCCATGCAGGACGCCTTGCAGCACTTGCCCGCCGAACACCGCGAGGCCCTTATCCTGGTGGGCGCCGCCGGCCTTTCCTACGAAGAGGCCGCCGAGATCTGTGGCTGCGCGGTGGGCACGATCAAGAGCCGGGTGAACCGCGCCCGGGCCCGGCTGCTGAAGATCATGGACGCCGCGGATCCCTCCGACGTCATGGCCCATGAGACCATGGTGGCGGCCAACCGGGCCTAGATCAGCCCACCGTCTTGCGCAGCCACGCCAGCAGGTCGGCCACCACCTCGTCCCGGTTGGTCTCGTTCAGCATCTCGTGGCGCCCGCCCTCATAGACCTTCACCTCCAGGCGGGTGAGGCCTGCCTCGCGGTAGCGGTTCACGAGGGGATGCAGCAGTTCGAGGTCCCGGTTGATGGGGTCCTTGTCCCCTACGAAGATGTAGAGCGGCAGGTCCTTGGGGATCTTGGCGATCTCGGCGGGGTCGCGCAGGCGAGCGCCGACCCGGGCGAAGCTGTCGGCGGCGCTGGGCTGGCGGGAGAAGCCGCACAGCGGGTCGGCGATGTACTTGTCCACCTCGGCATCGTCGCGCGACAGCCAGTCATAGGGCGTGCGCGGTTTGGGGCCGTCAGCGTTCATCTCGTCCAGTTTCTTCGCCGGGCCCGTGCGGTCACCAAAGGCGGCGGTGCCTGACAGCACCATGCCGTCCAGCTTGCCGGCATGGTCGAAGGCGTAGGCCTGGGAGAAGAACGAACCCAGGCTGTGTCCCAGCAGGATCAGCGGCAGGCCGGGATTCTCGGCGCGGGCCAGATCGGTCAGGCGCGCTAGATCCTCCACCACCAGTTCCGCGCCGTTCTCGCCGAAGTCGCCCAGCGCCTCCTTGGAGGGCGCGGTGTAGCCGTGGCCGCGATGATCATCGGCATAGAGGACGAAGCCGTCGGCCATGATCGGGATCAGGGGCTCGGGGTAGCGGCGGGCGTGCTCGCCCATGCCATGGGCGATCTGCAGGACCGCGCGCGGCGCGACCGTCTCGTCGGCCCAGCGAAAGCCGGCGATGGAGGCGCCGTCCGCGCCGTTAAACCGGAACTGCTTTTCGGAATAGCTCATGATCCCCTCCGTACGCTCTGGCGGCGCGATGGGTCCGACATAGCGCGCGGCGGTAGCGATGCACGCGGTTTTTATCGGCCGCGCGGCCAAGCCTCGACAGGGCGGACGGGCGGTGGGACGACTAGGCCATGGCGTTCAAGAGTCTAAGTCCCGTCCTGCTCGCCGGCCTCGGCGCCGCGGCGTTCGTCCTAGCCGGATGCCAGGCCAAGGTGAGCCGCCCCCCCTGCCCGGCGGGTGAGGTCTGCCTGGCCTATGGCAGCAGCCAGGAGCCGGGGTCCCTGGACCCGCAGACCTCAAACCTGGTGGACGAGTTCACCATCATCGCCGACCTGATCTTCGGCCTGACCACCGACTCGCCGGAGGGAACCCCGATCCCGGCCATGGCCACCTCTTGGGAGACCAGCCCCGACGGCCTGACCTGGACCTTCCATCTGCGCGACGCCAAGTGGTCGGACGGAGTCCCGGTCACCGCTGACGACTTCGTCTTCGCCTATCGCCGCATCCTCGATCCGAAGACCGCCTCGATCTACGCCTACCTGATCTACCTGCTGAAGAACGGTCAGGCGGTGAACGAGGGCACGGCGCCGCTGAGCGCTGTCGGCGCGCGGGCCCTCGACGCCCGGACGCTCGAACTGACCCTGGAGCATCCGGCCCCCTACCTACCCGAACTGCTGAAGCACCAGAGCTTCTTCCCCGTGCCCAAGCATGCGGTGGAACAGTGGGGCGACGGCTGGGTGAAGCCCGGCCGGTATGTCAGCAACGGCCCCTACAGGCTGACGCGCTGGGCGCTGGGCGACCACATCGAGGTGGTGAAGAATCCGCACTTCTACGACGCGGCGAACGTCTGCGTGGATCGCATCCACTATTTCCCGACCCCTGACTCCGTGATGGCCGAACGCCGTGTCCAGCGCGGCGAGCTGGATGTGAACACCTCGTTCCAGTCCAACCGCTTCACCCGCCTGAAGGAGACCATGCCCGACTTCGTGCGGGCCAAGAACTCGCTGGCCACCGCCTACCTGTCCTTCAACACCCGCGACATCCCGGCCTTCCGCGATATCCGCGTGCGCCGCGCCCTGTCGCAATCCGTCGACCGGGAGTTCATCACCGGCAAGCTGATGCGGGCCGGGCAGTTGCCCGCCTATGGCTTCGTCCCGCCAGGAACCGCCGGCTACGCCCAAGGGGCCAGAACTGCCTGGGCGGGCAAGCCGCTGGCGGCGCGCCAGGCCGAGGCCAGGCAGTTGCTCAAGGCCGCCGGCCACGGGCCGGACAACCCCCTCAGCTTTGAACTGAAGATCGCCAACAGCCCCGACACCATCCTGCTGGCCAGCGCTGTCCAGGCCGATTGGGCCGCCATCGGGGTGGACGCCCGGATCGTGCAGAACGAGGGTCAGATCGCCTTCGCCGCCTATCGCAACCGCGACTTCGGGATCGGAGCCATGAGCTGGTACGCCGACTTCAACGACCCGGTCACCTTCCTGGGCCTGCTGAAATCCGACACCGGCGGGCAGAACTACGGGGACTACAAGAACCCGACCTATGACGCCCTGTTGGACGCCGCCGACCGCGAGCCGGACGCCGTCAAACGGGCCGACATCCTGCGGCGGGCCGAGCAGGCGGCGCTGAACGACGAAGCCCTGATCCCCATCTACTACGTCGTGAACCGCAACCTGGTGAGCCCGAAGATCACCGGTTGGGTGGACAATGTCGGCAACTTCCACCGGGCGCGCTGGCTGTGCCTCAAGAAGTAGGGCGAGGGGCTTGGCGGTGACGCAGGGATTCGAACCCTGGATACGCTTTCACGTATGACGATTTAGCAAACCGTTGCCTTAAGCCACTCGGCCACGTCACCATCAAGGCCGGGACCGATAGCTGTTTCGAATGCGGCTGGCAATCAAGGTCGAAAGGTTTCGTCCGGGCAGCGCCGAAAGCACGCGGTTCGGGGAACGCGCCACCCCGTTAACCCGACGATCAGACCCCTGCGGCACATTGCAGCTTCCCATCTGTGTGTCCGCGGCGCCTCCTCCCATGTCTTCCGTCGTCCAGTTTCAGCGCAAGGAAAGCCAGACCCCCGGCCCTGAGTCGCCAGCGCGCGAGGCCGAACCCCGGGTGATGGCGTCAGACCTGCCGCACGCCGAGCGCGGTGCGACCGAGGACCGGCGGGGTCCCTTCCGGCCCCAGGCCCTGATCCCCACCCGCGCCCGCCTGCAGGGCCGCGTGGTGGCGCGCATGTTCCAAGCCGGCGACGTCGTCATGCTGGTGGCGACCGGCGTGATCGCCCACGCCATCGGCGCGGTAGGGGTGGCCGGCCTGTCGGCAGCCTGCGCCGGCGCGCTCACCGTCCTGCTCAGCCTGTCGATCTTCCGCGCCTATGGCTTTAACAGCCGCGAAGAACTTGCCTTCCACCTGACCCGCGTGACCGGGGCCTTCGCGGTGGGCGCGGGGGCCGCCTTCGCCCTGCTGCTGCCCTTCGTGCCCATGGCGGCGCTGGGCCACGCCATGGCCATTTGGGCCCCTGCGGCCTTCGCGGCGACCTATGCGCTGCACATCGTCTGGTGGCTCTGCGTGCGCCGTTGGCGGGCCAGCGGCCGCCTGACCCCCAACATCGTCGTGGTGGGCGCCACGGGCGCCGCCGAGCGCCTGATCGTCGCCACCCTGTTGAGCCGCGAGGCCAATATCCTCGGCGTCTTCGACGACCGCGCCGCCCGCAGCCCCGCAGGCATCCGAGGCGTGCCGGTGCTGGGTGACACCAACGCCCTGCTGGCCCACCGGATCATGCCCTATGTGGACCGGATCGTGATCACGGTGCCGTCCCAGGCCCGCGCGCGCGTCGGCCAGATGATCGAGCGCCTGGGCGTCCTGCCCAACGAGGTGAGCCTGCTGCTGGACGGCGAGGACGCCGCCCACGAAGCGGCCGCCATCAGCCGGATCGCCGATGTGCCGCTGGCCCACATCTCCGGCGCGCCGATGGACGAGCGCCGGGCGATCGTCAAGCGCGCCCAGGACCTGCTGATCGGTCTGGCGGCCCTGACCGTCGCCGCCCCCGTCATGCTGCTGGTGGCCATGGCCATCAAGCTGGATAGCCCCGGCCCGGCCCTGTTCCGCCAGCGCCGCCACGGCTTCAACAACGAGGAGATCGTGGTCTGGAAGTTCCGCTCCATGCGGGTCCAGGCCGCGCCCCAGACCAAGGTCCGCCAGACCCAGGCCGACGACGACCGCGTCACCCGGGTGGGCCGCTTTATCCGCAAGACCTCGCTGGACGAGCTGCCGCAGATCTTCAACGTGCTGACCGGGGAAATGTCTCTGGTGGGCCCGCGTCCCCACCCGGTGGGCATGATGACCGGCGACATCGAATCCGCGCGCCTGGTGGCCGAGTACGCCCACCGCCACCGCATGAAGCCCGGCATGACCGGCTGGGCGGCCATCCATGGCTCGCGCGGTCCGGTGGACACCCCCGAGCTGGTCAAGCGCCGGGTGGCCCTGGATGTGGAATACATCGAGCGCCAGTCTCTCCTGCTCGACCTCTACATCATCGTCATGACCCTCCCCTGCCTGCTGGGCGATCGCGAAAACATCCGCTGAGGCCAACGGGCTTAACCGTTTGAAACCGCCTGGTCGGGCACACTGGGCCAATCGGTCGAAGAGGTTGTGGCGATGTTCTGGCGCGGGGTGATCGGCTACCTGCCCGTCAATGTGGTGCAAGGCGTGGTCGGCCTGCTGACCATCGTGGCCTTCACCCGCCTGCTGAGCCCGGCCCAGTTCGGCGACTACGCCCTGGGCCTCTCCGTCATGGCCCTGGTTCACACCGCGGTCTTCACCTGGAACGAAGCGGCCATGGCCCGCTTCTGGGCTGGGGAATCCGTGCGCGATGGCGGGGCGGACCATACGGCCACCGTCTATCGCGCCTGGCTCCTGCTGCTGGCGGCTCTGCCCGTGGCCGCTCTCATCGCCCTTGCCCTGCCGATGACCCCGGGCCTGAAGCTGGCGGTGCTGGCGGGCCTGGCCACCGTGGCGCCGCGCACCTTCGTCAAGATCGCCCAGGAGCGCCGCCGCGCCGCTGGAGAGGTGAAGGGCGCCGCCCTGCTGGACATGGGCCAGACCCTTGGCGGCTTCCTGCTGGGGGCGGCCTTCGCCCTCGCGGGCCTGGGGGGCGCCGCGCCCCTGGTCGGGATGGCCCTGGCGTCCCTCGCCTGCCTGCCATTCATTGTCGCCAGCGAACACCGCCAGCAGGCGGGCGGACGCGTGGAGCGCCAGCGCATCGGCGGTTACGCCGCCTATGGCGTGCCGGTCGCCCTCTCGCTGATCCTGGCCCTGGTATTGTCGTCCACCGACCGATTCCTGCTGTCGGCCTTCCTCGATGAGAGCGCGGTGGGCGTCTACCACGCCGGCTACAGCCTCGCGAACCGCAGCCTGGACGTCGTCTTCATCTGGCTGGGGGCGGCGGGAGGGCCCGCCCTGATCATGGCCCTGGAGCGCGGGGGTCGCCCTGCCCTAGCCGAGGCGGCCCGCGAGCAGGCCCAGTTCATGCTGTTGCTCACCGTGCCCGCGGCCACGGGCCTGGCCCTGGTGGCCCAGCCCCTGGCCCAGCTGATGATCGGCGAGGACCTCGCCCTCGGCGCAGGGCGCGTCACCCCCTGGATCGCCTTCTCCGGCCTGCTGGCGGGCCTGACCACCTACTACTTCCACCAGGCCTTCACCCTAGGCCGCAAGACCGGCTTCCTGCTGGTCGCGATGGCGGTTCCGGCGGCGGCCAATGTCCTGCTCAACCTGATCCTTATCCCGCGCTTTGGCCTCGATGGGGCCCTGTGGTCAACTCCGGCGAGCTATGGCCTGGGTCTGCTGGCCTCCGCCCTGCTGGGCCGTCGGAGCGTCAACCTGCCGATCCCCTGGCTGACCCTGCTTCAGGCCGTCGCCGCCAGCGCGCTCATGGCCTTGGCCGTCAGCCGGATCCCTGCTTATGGCGGGCTGCTGGAACTGTCCCTGAAGGCCGCCGCCGGCGCCGCGGTCTATGTCGCGGTGATCGCCCTGATCGACGCCGGCGCCCTGCGCAGCCGCGGCCGTGACGCCCTTCGCACCTTCCGCGCCCGGAGCGCCGCATGACCGAAGCTCTGTTCGACAACCCCCTCTGGTTGAAGGGCCGTCCAGCCCTCTCCATCCTGACCCCCTTCAAGGGCGATGATCCGACGCCCCTGCTGGCGGCCCTGGCCCGGGAGTCGGCGAACGCCGAACTGGTGATCCTCGACGACGGCAGCAATGACCCTGAGCTGGCGGCGCGGGTGGAGACCGCCGTCGCCGCCCTTCCCTTCCCGGCCCGCTTCATCCGGTTGGCGAAGAACGAAGGCCGCTCCAAGGGTCGCAACCGCCTGGTGTCCCACGCCCGCGCCAGCCACTACCTGTTCCTGGACAGCGACATGCTGCCCGACACCCCGACCTTTATCGCCACCTGGCTTAGCCTCATCGCCGCCGAGAACCCGGCGGTCGCCTTCGGGGGCTTCTCCCTGGATCAGGCGCCGCCGCGTCCCGACCACGCGTTGCACCGGGCCATGGCCGGTCAGTCCGACTGCCAGCCGGCCGCCCAGCGGGCCCTGATGCCCGAGAAGATCTTCACCTCCAACCTGCTGGTCCGGGCCGATGTGTTCGCCGGCGAGTCCTTTGACGAGGGCTTCGCCGGCTGGGGCTGGGAGGATGTGGAGTGGGGGATGCGGGTCGCCGGCCGCTGGCCGATCCTGCACGTGGAGAACACCGCCACCCACCTGGGCCTCGACACCGCCAGCACGCTCGCCGACAAGTACGAGCAGTCGGCCGGCAATTTCGCCCGGGTCGTGGCCAGCCATCACGCGGCCATCAGCCGCTATCCCAGCTACAAGGTGGCCAGGGTTCTCAAGCGCGCCCCGCTGCGCAAGATCTGGCGGCCGATGCTGAAGGCCTACGCCCTCACCGAGGCCGCGCCCATCCGATCGCGGGCCTTCGCCATGCGGCTCTACCGTGCGGCCCTCTACGCCGAGGCCGTCTGATGGGAAGCTATGCCGAGGCCTACTCCGCCGACAGGTCGCTGAAGGGCAAGCTTCGCCGGCGGCTTATGCGGCTGATCAACACGCGCCCCCTGGCGACAGCGCCCGCCAAGCCGATGGTGTCCTTCACCTTCGACGACGCCCCGCTGACCTCGGCGGTGGCGGGCGCCGCCCTGCTGGAGACACGCGGGCTGGCCGGCACCTATTATGTGTCGGCGGGACTGGCTGGGACCCAGGCTCCCATGGGGGAATGCGCGGATCCGGTGGACTATCAACGCCTGGCCAGGGCGGGCCACGAGATCGCCTGCCACACCTATTCCCACCTCGATTGCGGCAAGGCCTCGGGGACGGCGGCCCTGGCCGACGTGGCCCGCAACGCCGAGGCCGTGGCCAGCTGGAACGTGAGCGAGATGGTGAGTTTCGCCTATCCCTACGGCGACGTCGCGGGAGGGGCGAAAGGCGCCCTGGCCAAGCGGTTCTCCACCCTGCGCGCCCTGCATCATGGGCTGGTCGAAAAGGGAACAGACCTCAACCAGCTGCCCGCCGTGGGGATCGAAGGGCCCGGGGGCGAGACGGTGGCCAGGAAGTGGCTGGCCCAGGCCAAGGCCAGGACCGCCTGGCTCATCCTCTATACCCACGACGTCCGGCCCGACCCCTCCCCCTGGGGCTGCACGCCCGAGGTCCTCGCGCGGCTGCTGGATCAGGCGGTCGCCGACGGCTTCGACGTGGTGACGGTCCGCGAGGGCGCCCGGCGTCTCGGGATCTAGGTCCTGACCTCGCGGTCGGGCCAGCAGAGTTTCACCGCCAAGGCCACGAAGATCACCCAGCGGAAGTCGTTGTAGAGCACCGCGACACTCTCGGTCAGCGACGTCACGCCGTAGACGATGAGGAACGGCAGGGCGAGATAGGCGCCCTTGTCCCGGAACACCGCCACCACCGCCAGCACGAAGGTCTGCAGGAAGCAGAGGGCCCAGGCCGCAAGACCGAAGACGCCGATGCTCAGCCACTGCTCGATCCAGCTGTTGTGGGAATGGTGCGGTTTCCAGCCGGCCTCCTTGACGATCTTTGGCAGCGGCCCCCAGCGGCTGGTGTCATCCCAGACCGCGCCGTAGCCATAGCCGGTCCAAGGGCGCTTCTCGATCTGGTGGATGGCGGCGGCCCATACCTCGGTCCGGCCGGTGAGGGTTGCGTCCTTGCCCAGGGCCTTGAACAGGACGTCGGAGGCGAAGATGGCCACGGACATAACCATCACCAGGGCCAGGACGGCCAGCCACGAGGTGGCCACCCCGATCGCCGGGCCGCGGCGCACGAGGGCCACGAACATCAACCCCGCGACGGCCATCATCACCGACACCAGCGAGGTCTTGGAGGTGGACATGACCACCAGCAAAACCGCCAGGGCGGCGAAGGGCCACCAGATCCTGGCCCGGTCCGGGTTGAGCATGGCCGCGGCCGCCAGGACGGCGAAGCCCAGGGTCATGATACCGCCGAGCGCGTTCTTGTCCGCCCACAGTCCGCGCCAGGCCCCCGGAAACAGTTCGTGCATCACCCCGATGGAGGGGACCGCCAGGGCCATCAGGAAGGCCGCGACGGTCAGGATCGCGAAGGCGGTGGCGAACACCTCGGCCAGTTCCGACCAGCGGAATCGCGACGCCATCACGACGCCGGCCAGGGTCGTGGCGTAGACGGCCACCACCCGACGCACCGTCAGGTCCGGGGCCGTGGACCACAAGACCGACAATCCGACGACCACCATCAACATGATCAGGAAGGGGGTTCGAATCACCGCGCTCACGGCGCTGAGCGGCGTGAGGGCCAGCAGGACCAAGGCCGCCCCATAGGCCGGCAGATAGGCCAGTCGGATCAGGCTGTCGAAGGTCTTGGAGCCCGCGTCGCCGCGCAGGGGAAAGACCCAGCCCTCGCTAAAAATTAGCATGATGAAGACGCAGGCGGCGAAGATCGCCAGCCGCCACAGGTCCACCTGCGGTCTCCCGCTGACCTCGGCGCCGGGCCAGGTCGCCTGGGTCACGGCAGGATGGCCTTCAGGAAGCCCGGCTGGGTCACCGTGACGCGGTTGAAGAAGATGCCCGCCACCGTGCCCCCGGCCGCGGCGATCGCGTCGCGAAGCTGGGCCGGGGCGCGGACATCGGCCTCGTCAGCGGCGACGACCAGGACCGTCTGGTCCATGAAGGGGGCGACGGTCAGCGCCGCCTGGGACCGCTCCGGGGAAGGGCAGTCGACAATGATCACGTCGGCATAGCGGCGCAGCGCGGTCCAGTAGTCGCCGGTGGGCAGGATGTGGACACCCTGACGGCCCTTGAGCCCCTCGCGGCGGAACCGGGTCACCCACCACCGGGCGGACCCGACCCGGTGGGCCGACAGATAGCGCGCGTCAGGCCAGGGCTGGCCGTCGGGCCCGTGGGCCGCCGGCTGCACGGTAAAGAAGATGGAGCCGTCCGGACTGGCGGCGGCGGGCTCGCCCAGGGCGCCGTAGCGCTCAGCCTCGTCGCGGACAGCCAGGTATTGCGGCGAGGCCAGAAGGTCGAGGTCCACCAGCCACACCGACCGGCCGGCGCGCTTGGCGGCGAACCAGGCAAGTTCGCGCGCCACCGTGGACGTACCCTCCCCGCGGCGCGCGGCCACGACCTGGATCACCCGCGCGCGGCCTGCGGCCGGCGCGCCCAGTGACGCCCACAGGTCGGCCATCTCGGCGTTCAGGTCCACCATCCCTCGAATCGATACACGCGTAAGGCTTCCAAACTACCGCAGTTCAAGGCGAACGGACGGTGTCCGTTCCGTAACGCTCCTAGTGAGCCTTCATCGGCGCGGTGGCGAGCACCGGCAGGTCGAGGGTCCGGGAGGCCGATTGGGCGGTGGGCAGGCCCGGCCGCAGGAGCATCCGAAGCAGCCCGGCGCAGAGCGCGGTGAAGGCGGCGAACAGGAAGGCCAGGACGATCACCGGCTTCTTCAGGCTCTTGCCCTTGGTTGGCGCCACGGCGCGACTGACGATGCGGATATTGTCGTTGGTGGTCGAGGCGATCTCGCTGGCCGCGCGGCTCTGTTCTTCCTTGACGGTGAAGTCGCGGACATTGGCCTGCAGGACATCGCGATCCAGGGACAGAGCCTGGAACTTCGGTTCCAACTCGGCCAGGCGCAGACGACGCTCGGTGAGCTGGTTGACCTGCCCGGCCAGCGCGGCCTGGGACTGCCTCAGGGCCGCCACCTCGGCGGTGAGCTGTATCTTCTCGGTCTGGATGGTCTGGTAGACCGGATTGATGCCGATCCGCCTGGCGCCGTCCGCCTGGGTGCGGCCGGCTGCGATACCGGCCTCCAGCTGGGCGATCTGGGCGTCGAGCTCCTGTACGGGCCGCGCGTCGTTCTTGTAGCGCGACAGCAGGTCTTCGCGCTGCAGCTTCAGCGTCACCAGCTTGTCGCCCACCGCGCTGGAGACGTCGCGATAGAGGCCCACCTCCTGTGACAGCTGGCCGAGCTGGGAATCCAGCATGGCGAGGCGCCCCATGCGGTCCTGCAACTGGGCGTCGGTCTGGTACTTCTGCTGCTCGATCTGCTGCTGGAGCTGGCCGAGGGAGGCCTTCTCGGCCACGAAGTCGCCGATGCGGTTGTTGTTCAGGAAGGCCTCATAGGCCGTATCGGCCTGGATCAGGCGCTGCTGGAAAGCCTCCCTCTGCCGCGCCAGGGCCGGCGAGGTAGGGTCGATGAGCACCGAGCGGCGGTAGATCAGGTACTCCTCGAGGAGCGTATTGAGCACCAGCGCGGCGGTGTCGGGATTCTCATGGGTGAAGCTGACCCGGATGATCGGAGTGTCCGGCGCCGTCTCGATCTTGGTGTCGGTGTCCAGGGCGCGCAGGGCCGAGCCCATGATCATCTTCTTCTCGAAGGCGGTGGCCGCGGCGTACTTGACCGCCATCTTAGGATAGATGCGCGCCAGGCCGAGCCTGTCGATCAACCGCTGCTTGAGGGCCGCTGACCCGAGGATTTCGGTTTCAGACTGGATCAGGGCGTCGGCCTCGGGCACCGCGCCGCGGGCTGCGTCGCCCGACAAGGGCTCGTAGACATATTCCTGACCCAGACGGACCAGCACGCTGGCGTTGGCCGGATAGCTGGTTTTCATCGTGAAGGCGGCCGCCGCCCCCAGGACAAAGATGATCGCGAACACGGCGAGCATCAGATAGCGTTCCCGCCACAGTAGGGGGCCGAAGTCGGAGACGGCATAGCGCGGCCGCCCGGCCCAGTCGGTCCGGATCGGCTGATCGTGCGGTCTGATTGTCCAAGCCCCTGGCGCGGCCATGCGATTCCGACTGTTCTAGCCCTACGGAGGGACCGTGGCGGGGGACGATTAACGTTCCATTACCCATTGTCGTTAAGGTTTGCGGTCATGCGTCCCAGCCCGAAATTCGCCCTCCTCCTGATGGCCTGCGCGAGCCTCGCGCTCAGCGCTTGCAGCGCCCGGCTCCCGCGCATGGACCTGCTCGGACGGATCGACGAGCCAGAGAGCCGCGAGGCGCGCCGGGATCGGGAGGCGCGGGAGGACGGCGGCGGCTTCAACAACATTCCCTATGCGACCTGGAGCGACTACGAGCCGCCCTATCGTTTCTATCCGGGCGACGAGATCGAGGTCGCCCTTCCCTCCGCCCCGGAGTTGAACAAGACCGTTACGGTGCAGCCCGACGGGCGCATCTCCTTGCCCCTGATCCCCGCGGTCATGGCCGCGGACCGGACCGTGCCTGAACTGCAAGGGTCACTGTCACAGGCCTATGCCAGCCTGCTGCTGCGGCCGGCGGTGGACGTGACCCCCAAGGCCGCGCCCCTGAAGGTGTTCGTCGGCGGCGAGGTGGGCAATCCGGGGATCTTCGACATGGCGGGCGACGCCGACGCCCTGCGCGCGGTGATCCAGGCCGGCGACTTCAAGGTGACGGCGGCTCGGGACGACGTGATCATCCTGCGGCGCGGACCCGACGGGCGGGGCATGATGCGGACGGTCAAGCTGGGCAAGGGCCTTCGAAATCCGAACGCGGACCTGGCGCCCCTGCGCCGGTTCGACATCGTCTACGTGCCGCGCAGCGGCGTGGCCAACGCCGCCCTGTTCGTTCAGCAGTACTTCCGCGACCTGTCGCCGATCCAGTTCGGATTCAGCTACGCGCTCGGCGCGCAGGCGGCCGGCCAATAGTCACGGTCAACGACGCCGGCGGGCGCCGGCGTCGAACGGCTCTCAGGGCGTCTAGCCGTGGGCCAGCCACTCACGCGCCTGACGCTGGGCTTCGGCGACCTCGTCGGAGGCCATCTCCTGGCTCAGTTCCTTGCGGTAGATCTTGGCTTCCATCGACCCGCGCATGGCCGCCAGGTTGAACAGCATGTGGGCCGAGACATAGTCCAGCGGCGCACCGCCCTGACCGGTCGAGTACAACAGGCCCATGCGGAACAGTTCGTCCCCGGAGGCTTCGGCGGTCGGCAGCGGCAGGCCGCCTTCCGGTTCCACGCTCGTAAGCATGACTAAATTCCCTCTCCTGACCGGCCATCCCCCGTTCTGAGGGCGTGTCTCCGATCTTCACGGCACCAGAGAAGTCGATAGCGACTAAACATATGGTTAAACTGAAAGACTGCGTTGTTCGGCCGCACATCAACGCAGCATTCGCAGGCGTTACTCGCGAGGAAACCTCCACTGTTCGCTGTATACCCAAATTGGGCGCCTTCGCCGCCGGTTACCGCCGGGCGCGAGCCTTCATCGCCCTCCGCGCGAAGTGAGCTTACAGCCGCGCTTAGATTGCGTAGCCCTGTGGAACACATCCCTTGGCTGCGCGCCCGGGGCGGTTCGACCGGGAGAGATCGGCGTGAAGCGTTTTGGTTTGAGCATGACCGCCCTGGCGGCGATTTCCGGTGGCCTGGCGATGTCCGCCGCAGCCCAGGCCCAGTCCTGGGATTCCCGCTCCAGTTCGAGCTATTCCCGTCAGAGCCGCGAGGAATACTGCGATTGCTATGACTACGGCGCGCGCCGCGACAACTACCCGCACGACGAGCGCAGCCACGGATATCATGGCGGGCATCAGGACAACCGCCAAGGTTACGCTCCGCCACCGCCTGTGGGCGGCGCTTACTACGCCCCCGCCGGCGGCGGACAGAACAACATGGGCTACTTCGAGCAGTACGAGCCGGGCCGCAGCACCTTCCGGCCCGGCCTGATCCTGCCGCCCTACTTCCGCGGCTACATGGTCACCGACAACCGACTGGCCCGCAAGCGGGGCTATGCCTGGTACCGGGTCGGCAACGAATACATCCTGGCCAGCACCTCCTCCGGCGAGGTCCTGCGGATCGTCACCTTCCCCTGAACCGTGGCCCGCGCGCGGGCGTTCCTCGCAGGTCGCGTTCAGCCCCGGTTCAGGCGGATCCCGACATGGTAAATATCGAGGGATGTTCGCCCGTATGGGCGTGGTGAAGGAGACGTCGACGTGAAGCGTCTGATCTTGAGCCTGGCCGCCGTCGCGGCCGTTGCGGGCCCCATGGCCGCCACCGCCACATCGGCCCAGGCGCAGGGCTACTACCGCGACCATCGTGACCGCAGAGACTATCGCGGTCCTGACCGCTACGACCGCCGCGACTGGGATCGTGGCCGTCACAACGGCTACTATTATGGCGACCGCTGGAACTACGGTCCGCCGCCCCAGGCCTATTACGGCAACCCCTACTACCGCCCGGGCTATAGCCAGTGGCGGCGTGGGGCGCCGCTGCCGGCCTACTACCGCGGCTATCCGATGTACGACTACGGCCGCCATCGCCTGCGCCAGCCGCCGCGCGGCTACGCCTGGTACCGCGCCGGCAATGACTATGTGCTGGCGGCCATCGCCACCGGCATCATCTTCGAGATCATCAACAACAATTAGACCGGCCTCGGCCTGGCCTCAGAAGGCCCCGGAGCTCAGGCTCCGGGGCCTTTCTCATGCGCCGGCGCTATTCGAGGCCGAGCTTCGCCTTCAGCAGTTGGTTGACCGTGCCCGGATTGGCCTTGCCACCGGTGGCCTTCATCACCTGGCCCACGAACCAGCCAACGGCCTGGGGCTTTTCGACCACCGCGGCCGCCTGGCCCGGATTGGCGGCGATTAGGTCTTCGATGATCTTCTCCAGGGCGCCGGTGTCGGAGACCTGCTGCAGGCCTTGCTTCTCGACGATGGCGCGCGCGCCGCCCTCGCCAGCCCACATACGGTCGAAGACGTCCTTGGCGATCTTGGAGGAGATGACCCCCTCCTCGATCAGGGCCACCAGCTCGGCGATGTCTGCGGGCTTCAGCGGGCTGTCCTCGATGTCCTGACCAGACCCGGTCAGCCGGGCGGCCAGCTCGTTGGTCACCCAGTTGGAGGTCAGCTTGGCGTCGCGGCCCTTGGCGGCCTCCTCGAAGAAGTCAGCCCGCGCCTGCTCGGTGATCAGCACGCCGGCGTCATAGGCCGAAAGGCCGTACTGGCTTTGCAGGCGCGCCTTCTTGGCGTCCGGCAGTTCCGGCAGGGAGTCCTCGATCCGCTTGACCCAGGCCGGGTCGAGAACCAGGGGAAGGAGATCGGGGTCGGGGAAGTAGCGATAGTCGTGCGCCTCTTCCTTCGAACGCATCGAGCGGGTCTCGATCTTGCTGGGATCAAACAGCCGGGTCTCCTGGACCACCTTGCCGCCATCCTCGATGATTTCGATCTGGCGGCGGGCCTCGTACTCGATAGCCTGCTGGATGTAGCGATAGGAATTGACGTTCTTGATTTCGCAGCGCGTGCCCAGGTGGCTGAAGTCGCCGGTCTCGCGGAACTTCTCGTAGGCGCCGGGGCGGCAGACCGAGACGTTGACGTCGGCGCGCAGGTTGCCCTTCTCCATGTCGCCGTCGCAGGTGCCGAGATAGACCAGGATGGTGCGGACCTTCTTCACATAGGCCGCGGCCTCGGCCGACGAGCGCATGTCGGGCTTGGAGACGATCTCCATCAGGGCGGTGCCGGCGCGGTTCAGGTCGACATAGGTGGCGTTCGGGTCCTGGTCGTGCAGCGACTTGCCCGCGTCCTGCTCGAGGTGCAGGCGCTCGATGCGCACCGTGAAGGTGGAGCCGTCGTCGTGCTCGACGATGACCTCGCCCTCCCCCACGACGGGGTCCTTGAACTGGCTGATCTGATAGCCTTGCGGCAGGTCGGGATAGAAGTAGTTCTTGCGGTCGAAGCTGGAGCGCAGATTGATCTGGGCCTTCAGGCCAAGGCCGGTCTTCACCGCCTGCTCGACGCAGAAGCGGTTGATCACCGGCAGCATGCCCGGCATGGCGGCGTCCACCAGGCTCACCTGCTCGTTGGGGCCGGCGCCGAAGCCGACCGCCGCGCCGGAGAACAGCTTGGCCTTGGAGGCCACCTGGGCGTGGATCTCCAGCCCGAGAACCATTTCCCACGAGCCTGTGCGGCCTACGATCAGCTTGGAGGTGTCAGTCATGACGCTTTCCTAAACCGGGCGACGCGCCAGCGAAAGCACCTTGCGCGGGCGGCGATTTTGCAGCTTTGCTGACAGCGTAAAAACACCCCCTCGGGGAAGGGAACCCACCATGAAGAAGACCCTCGCCGCCGGCCTCGTCGGCCTGTCGCTTTCGTTCGGCCTGATGGCCGCCGCTCCGGCCATGGCGCAAGCCGCCGCCGCGCTTTCCACCGACTCCACGCCGATCGAAACCCTGGTGGCCAACCCGGCCGCCAAGGCGGTGCTGGAAAAGAACATCCCGGGCATCAGCACCCATGAAGCCTATGAGCAGTTCAAGGCCATGACGCTGACCCAGGTCGCGCCGATGAGCCAGGGCGCCGTGACCGACGAGATCATCAAGAAGGTTCAGGCCGACCTGGACGCTCTGCCGAAGTAGGCAGGTTTCTGAACTAGATCAGGGGCCCCCGCCGGCGACGGCGGGGGCCTTTTTTGTCACCACCAGCGGGTGGGCTTGGCGCGGAAATCTGCAGCCTTTTCAAGGGCTCCGCCGAGGGAGAACAGGGTTCCCTCGTCCAGCGCCTTGCCGATCAGCTGGAGGCCCAGGGGCAGGCCCTTGTGGTCGAGGCCGGCCGGGATGCTCATGCCGGGCAGGCCCGCCAGGTTCACTGTCACCGTGAAGATGTCGTTGAGGTACATGGCGACGGGATCGTCGGCGTTCTCGCCAAGCGCGAAGGCGGCGGACGGCGCGGTTGGCGTCAGCAGGGCGTCGACCTTCTGGAAGGCCTGGTCGAAGTCGTCGGCGATGCGGCGCCGCACCTTGAGCGCCTTGACGTAATAGGCGTCGTAATAGCCGGCCGAGAGCACATAGGTGCCGATCATGATGCGGCGCTTGACCTCGGTCCCGAAGCCCGCGGCGCGGGTCTTTTCATAGGTCTCGGTGAGGTTGGCGCCATCGACCCGCAGGCCGTAGCGCATGCCGTCATAGCGGGCGAGGTTCGAGGACGCCTCGGCGGGCGCCACGATGTAATAGGCCGGCAGGGCGTATTTGGTGTGCGGCAAGGAGACCTCGACGATCTCGCAGCCGGCGTCCTTCAGCCAGGCGATGCCCTGTTCCCAGAGCTTTTCGATTTCGGCGGGCATGCCGTCGACCCGGTATTCCTTGGGGATACCGATCCGCAGCCCCTTCACCGACTTGCCGACAAAGCTCGGGAAATCAGGGACTTCGATGTCCAGGCTGGTCGAGTCCTTGGCGTCGTGGCCGGACATGGACTTCAGCAGGATGGCGGCGTCTTCCACCGTCTTGGCGATGGGGCCGGCCTGGTCCAGGGACGAGGCGAAGGCCACCACGCCCCAGCGCGAACAGCGGCCATAGGTCGGCTTGATCCCCACCGTGCCGGTGAAGGCGGCGGGCTGGCGGATACTGCCACCGGTGTCAGTGGCCGTGGCCCCCAGGCAGAGGTCGGCGGCGACGGCCGTGGCCGATCCGCCCGACGAGCCGCCGGGGGTCAGCTTGGCGTTGGATCCCTCGGCGCGCCAGGGATTGACCACCGGCCCGAAGGCGCTGGTTTCATTGGAGGAGCCCATGGCGAACTCATCCAGGTTGAGCTTGCCCAGCATCACCGCCCCATCCCGCCACAACTGGCTGGTGATGGTGGATTCGTAGGTGGGGATGAAGTTGCCCAGGATGTTGGAGCAAGCCGTGGTGCGCACGCCCTCCGTGCAGAACAGGTCCTTGATACCGAGCGGCGCGCCGTCCAGGGCGCCGGCCTCCCCCTTGGCCCGGCGGGCGTCGGAGGCGGCGGCCATGTCGAGGGCCTTCTCGGGCGCCTCGAGGATGTAGGCGTTCAGCGGCCTGGCGGCGGCCACGGCGTCGACGTGGGCCTGGGTCAGTTCGACCGAGGAGAAGGACTTGTCGGCGAGGCCCGCGAGCGCGGCCTTCAGCGTCAGGGAGGTCAGGTTGGACATGATCTTACTCGACCACCTTGGGGACGACGAAGAAGCCGCCCACGGTCCTGGGGGCGTTGGAGAGCACCCGGGCGGAGTCGCCGCCGTCGCTGACCACGTCGTCGCGCATCGGCGCGGCCACGGCCACGGCCGAGGTCATCGGCTCCACGCCGTCGGTGTCGACCTCGGCCAGCTGTTCGATCCAGGCCAGGATGCCGCTGAGCTCCTTGGCCAGCGGTTCGATGCGGTCTTCGGGCTCGGCGATGCGGGCCAGTCTGGCGACCTTTCGGACGGTCGCCGCGTCGATGGCCATGGGGGCCTCCTGATTGTTCGACGCAGGGGTTAGCCGTGCGGCCCCGCCTTTGACAAGCGATCCCTGTGCGGAAGTCGCCTCAGGCGGCCTGGGCCGCGGCCTCGGAGGCGCCGTCGAGGGCGGCCTCGATGGCGGCGAACAGCTTTTCGGCCTCGATGGGCTTGGCCACGACGCCGCTCATGCCGACGGCGAGATACTCGGCCACCTGCTCGGCCATGACGTTGGCGGTGACCGCGACGATCGGGGTGGGGGCGACGCCGCGCTCGGCCTCGCCCTGGCGGATGGCCCGGGTGGCCTCGACTCCGCCCATCTCGGGCATCTGGATATCCATCAGCACCAGGTCGAAACCGCCGGCCGCGAACAGCTCGGCGGCCTCGCGCCCGTTCTCGGCGATGGTGAGATCGACGCCGAAGGGCTCCAGCAGGGAGGTCAGGATCAGCTGGTTGGTCTTGTTGTCCTCGGCCGCCAGGACGCGCAGCGGCGGGGCGTCGGCGTCGGGCTCCAGGTCGGCGGCGGCCTCGCGAGCGGACGTGGCGGCGGCCCGCTTCTCCAGCGGAACCTCCAGGGTGAAGACAGAGCCCCTGCCCTCCTGGCTGGCGGCGGTGATCCGCCCCCCCATCAAGGCGGCCATCTCGCGGGCGACGGAAAGACCCAGGCCGGCGCCGCCGGTGGCCCGCGTGGCCGAGGCGTCCACCTGGCTGAAGGCCTCGAAGACCTCCTCGATCCACTTGGCCGGGATGCCGACACCGGTGTCAGCGACCCGGAACCGGACGGTCGTCTCCGCGTGGTCCACGGCGACGGTGACCCCGCCGGCCGGGGTGAACTTCACGGCGTTGGAGACCAGGTTGGCCAGCACCTGGGCCAGACGCCCGGCGTCGCCGCGCCAGCGGCCCTGGCTCTCGGCGGCCACGGCGATGTCGAAGCTGAGCCCCTTGGCCGCCGCCGCCGCGCTCTCGGCCTTGCAGGCCTTGCGAACCACGGCGGCGAGATCGAAGTCGGCGACCTCCAGGGCGGCCTTGTCGGGCTTGGAGATCTCCAGAACGCTGTTGAGGATCTTCAGCAGGGCCTCGCCGGACTCGCGGATCACCGTCAGGCGCTGGGCGTGGGCGGCGTCGGCGGGCTCGCGCGCCATGATCTGCGCCATGCCCAGGATGCCGTTCAGGGGGGTGCGGATCTCGTGGCTTATGTTGGAGAGGAATTCGCTCTTGGCGCGGTTGGCGGCCTGCGCCCTCTCGGTCGAGACCTTCAAGGCGCGTTCGCGTTCGCGGATTCCCTGGGCCATGGCGTTGAAGCTGCGCTCCAGGGAGCCGATCTCGTCGGTTCCGGCGGCCTCGACCTGAACGTCCTGCCCGCGCTCCAGCCGTTCGGCGGCGTCGCGCAGGGCCAGCAGGGGCCGGGTGACGTTGCGGGCCAGGGCCCAGCTGCCGGCGGCGATCACGCCGACCCCCAGCAAGGCCAACAGCAGCATGGCGCCCAGCAGCCAGTTGTAGGGCTCCAGCGCGCGGGCCAGCGGATAGCGTAGCAGCAGGACCACCCGGTCCTGGGCGATGGCGGTCAGGGGCTTGATCACCGCCACGGCTGGGCCGATGCGGGTGACAGCGGCCTGGCGCTCGGATTTCGGCGCGTCGAGGAAGGCGCCCACCGCCTCCAGCTCGGCGGTGGAAACCGCCCAGGTGTTGGCCTTCCAGCCGCCGTCGACGCCGCGCACCAGGACCACCGGCTGCAGGGGGATGGCGGAGAGCTGCTCCAGGGCCTTCATCTCGGCCTGGTCCAGGCGGACGGCGAACACCACCCAGCCGCTGAGCATGGGGGTCAGGATGGGGGCGGAGACCGCCTCATAGGGGACGCCAGCCATGACGAAGACCCCCGAGGCGGTGTCCCGGGCGGCGATGGCTTGCAGCACGGCTTCCCTGGGACGGGCCCGCGACGTGCTGGAGGCGGTGAGCACCCGGCCATCCAGTCCCACGACGAAGGCCGCGTCGATGCCCAGCCGGGTGCGCAGGTTGTCCAGGGCCGACTGGATGGTGGCCGCGTCCTGGGTGGCCACGGCGGCGCGGAAGCCGAAGTCGCGGGCCAGGACATTGGCGCCGCTCTCCAGCTCGCGGGAGCGCAGGGCCCAGATGCGGTCGAAGACCAGGCCGCTGACCGCCAGCTCGTCGCGGACGATGCGCTCGGCGTTGCGGGCGACGGCGGCGTAGACCGCCGAGAGGATGACGAAGAGGATGGCGACGAACAGCCCGGCATAGAGCACGGTCAGCTTGGTGCGCAGGCGGGTGAACCGGGGCGCGCGCAGGCTGGCGCCGCGCTGGAGCATCCCGGCCAGGTTCGGAAGCTTCGGCATTCCCGTCGGTCATCCCCGGAGGTGGCCGACGCCACCTGAAGTGGAGCGATGACTAGCCGAGAGGTTCTAAGGTCGGGTGAACACTGTTCGAACAGGGTGCGGCAGGACGTCGCGGTGGGGGTGGGTGGGGGCGATGGCGCGAACGGGAACACTGAGCGAGACGGGCAGTCAGCCGAGACCGAGGCCCACTCAAGGGCTGAGTTGGGCTCATCTCGCCCGTTCCGAATGTCTGCTCCCCGGGACCGGATGCCAACGTCCGCTTGTTGACCCGGACGCCAACGGGCAGAATGGACCCATAGCCGAACTTGAGAATGGCTACCGCCGCATGGGCGAGCGCGTTCGCGCGCAGCATATATCGGCATTCGAGACGCTCGGTTGAACTCCATCATGGGGAGAGCTTTATACGGAGATTGTTGCCCCACTCGTCCGCCTACTGGCGGGTCCCGACGTCGGGATCGCCGTTGAGCTGTTCCTTAGCCGCAAGCTTGTTGGCCTTACCAAGGCAGTCGACCTAAGGAACGTTCGGCCTCGTGCATCTTACGTCTATTGGAGGGCATTGTGGCGCCAGCTGAGCGATGAGTGAGAACCGCAGCAGGATCGTGGCTTGGGTGGGGACGCATGTAATGCCCTCCGAGCCTGGTGCTCGAGCCTGGCTCCGACGTTCCTTTGTCTCTCAAGAAGATATCGACGACCTTATCCAGGAAGCTTACTGCAAGCTGTCGGCCTTAGAATCCGTGGATCACATCTTAAATCCCGGCGCCTAATTCTTCCAGACGGTCCGAATGCTGCTCGCGGCGCAAATCCGCCGCTCTCGCATCGTACGGATCGAGACAGTTGCAGAGATTGACGTGCTGTCCGTCTATTCGGAAGAGCCGTCGCCGGAGCGGATCACCGCGGCCCGGCGCGAGCTGGCGAAGGTCCAACGACTGATCGAAAATTTGCCCGACCGGTGCCGACGTATATTCGAGCTTCGGAAGATCCATGGCGTCCCGCAGCGCGAGATCGCGCGGATGTTGGGAGTAACGGAAGCGACGGTGGAGAACGAGGGGGTGAAAGGCATGCGCCTCATCATGAAGGCGCTGAGGGAGGACGAAGGCCCGGCTGTCGGGCGGAGGAAAGTGAGTGATGAACCGGCGCGAAACCGCAGACGAGATTGAGGAGGAAGCCGCCCGTTGGGTGTGGCGCCTTGATCGTGAGGAGCGCACGCCGGCGATAGAGGCGGCGCTCGCGGAATGGCTCTCCGGCGACACTCGTCGGCAGGGCGCGCTCCTGCTTGCAGAAGCAAGTTGGGCGATGCTCGACCGTGGCAGCCAAATGGCTGGCGACCTGCCTCTGGAACATATTCAGAGGCGTGGAGTTGCACGGCGCTCTCTAGTGGCTGGAGGGGGCGCGGCGCTTGCTGCGTGCCTCGCAGGCGCTGGCTATGTCGCATTGCCGCGTGAACAGTATCGGACGGCGGTCGGCGAGATTCGGCGTATTCCGCTGAAGGACGGCTCAACGGCCGCCATCAACACCCAGAGCTCGGTCGAGGTCGACCTCAAGCCGAACGTCCGACTTGTGAAACTGGCTCGGGGTGAAGCCTGGTTTCAGGTGGCCAAGAACCCGGAGCGCCCCTTCCTGGTAGAGGCCGGCGCGGTACGCGTTCAGGCGGTCGGGACCGCATTTGCGGTAAAACGCCGTGAAGATGGCGCTGAGATCCTTGTCAGCGAGGGGGTGGTCGAGACCTGGGTCAAAGGCGCTGAGGGCCACCGCGTCAGGCTCTCTGCCGGCCAGTCCGTTTTCGTCGCTGAAAACGCGGCGATCGCCGAGCGTGTTGCAGGCCCCTCGGAGATTGATCGGCAGCTTGCCTGGCGGTCTGGCAAGATTGACTTGGCTGGCGAGACGCTCGCCGAAGCTGCTGCCGAGTTCAACCGCTACAACGTACGGAAATTGGTCATCGCGAATCGCGCGCTGGCAAACCAACGCTTCTATGGACTCTTCAGGACTGACGATCCGCTTGGGTTTGCGATTGCCGTACGACATAGCCTGGGAGCACAGGTAGGTATCGACGAGCCTGGGCAGATCATCATCGGATCAACTCCAGGATAAAACTGTCGCCGGCGCAAAAGGAAACTGCCCTGCCAACCATCTATTGAATGAAGCGCCGGTGAGCGCTCAATAGATACCTAGGGGGCGACGATGGGTGGTGGAGTTTCGTATTTTCGCGGCGGGTTGATGGCCTCGGTCGCGATGGTTGCTTTCGCTAGCGCAGACGCCGCTTGGGCTCAGACAAAGTCGTTCGACGTTCCGGCGCAACCCGCAGCCACAGGCGTAGCTGCCTTCGCGCGTCAGGCCGATGTCCAGCTTTTGATTTCCGCTGCCGACGCGCAAGGCCGACGGACCAACGATGTCCGCGGCGCGTTCTCGGTGACTGAGGCCCTTCGGCTCTTGCTCTCTGGTACTGGGCTCACCGCGCAACCGACTGGATCGCAAACCTGGACGCTTGTTCGAGCCTCTGCACCGGGCGCTCAACTCGTGAATGCCGCTTATGTCCAAAGCGACGCGCCAATCTCCAGCACTTCGAAACCCACCGAGGTGGAGGAAGTCGTCGTAACCGGTTCGCAGATCGCGGGCGCCAAGATTACAGGTGCGCTGCCGGTCGCTATCCTGGATCAGGACAAGATACTCGCGACGGGCGCCGTGTCCGCCGACGAATTGTTCCGGGCGATGCCAGAAGCCGGGGATATCAGCTTTACACCCCAGTTCGGCGGCGCGGGCAGCCAGAATTTGGCGCGTGGCGACGTTTCAACCGTGAGCCTTCGCGGATTGCCCCAAGGCAATACCCTTCTCTTGATCAACGGACGGCGTACGGTCGTCCATCCGACTTCGCAGACGGACCTCTCGACACCAGTCTTCGGTTACAACGTCAACACGGTGCCGGTGCCTGGTCTCGCCAGGGTCGAGGTGCTCAAGGACGGCGCCTCGGCGATTTACGGGTCGGACGCAGTCGCGGGCGTCGTAAACAATATCCTGCGGCGGGACGTCACCGGGCTCGAGATGGGCATCCAGTACGGCTATGCGCCGGGCGCCGACCTCAAAGAGTGGACTGGAGATATTTCCTTCGGGACGAACTTCGCCGGCGACCGCGGAAACCTCTCCGTGTTTCTGAGCGGCGCCACGCGCACTGCGGTCAACGCTGACGCTCAGAGCTTCACGCGCACGGGCGACTTCCGCCCACTAGTCGCCGGCACTGCGTGGGCATCGACGGCGGCATTTGACATACGCTCCAACGCCACCGCTTGGGGATCCTTCTCCGTGCTGGGCGGCCCGGGAACCATTACCAGCAATGGCGTCAGTGTGACCGACGCTTCGGGGGCTTTCCTGGTCCAGCCGCCCGCGTTCGCGGGCTGCCTGCAGACGGGCGGCCCGGTGTGCCTCGGTCCCGGAGCGATCACTTCGCCGCAGTTCTCTCAGCTGCGGCTCGACTCGCCGATGTCGTTTAAGGATCTCACGATCCTTCCCAGCGTTGATCGCATCAATGCGTTCGCCTACCTCAATTTTGACCTGACAGAGAACGTCACGGCTTTCTCTGAACTTGGCTACTACGCAGCCTCAACCCATTCGAGGATCACGCCCCCGGCGCCGTTGAGTTCAGCGCCGATGACCATCGCGGCGAACGCCTTTTGGAATCCGTTCGGGCCCATCAGTTCTCCCAACCGGCTGCCGGGCCTCAACACACCCGCGGCTGGCCTGCCAATTCGCATGACGACCTACGCCCTGATCGACACAGGGCCACGCAAGGTCGACGTCGATAACGACCAACTTCGCTTTCTAGTCGGCCTTCGGGGGCGCACATCGGGCTGGAAATGGGAGAGCGCGGCGCTCTACACGGAAGCCAGCGTCACGGATATTTCGGACGCGGTCAGCAACACACTTTTCCAGCAGGCGCTGAACCGGACTGACGCGACAGCCTACAATCCGTTCAACGGCGGCAATCCGACCAATCTTTCAATCGGTGACGGCACGCCAAATGCTCGTTCGACGCTCGACACTTTCCTGGTCAAATCGAAGCGTAAGAACACGACGACGCTAGCACTGATTGATTTTAATGTTTCGCGGCCTGACCTTCTGACGATTTGGTCGGGAGATGTTGGAGTCGCCGCAGGCGTAGAATACCGACGCGATACTTATGAAGATGATCGCGACCCCCGGCAAGATGGTGCAATTACCTATCGGGACAGTGTAACCGGAATTCTTTACGGCAGCGACCTGATGCTCGCCAGCCCCTCGCCAGACGTAAAGGGTAGCCGGGAGGTAGCCTCAGCCTTCGTTGAGTTCGCTCTGCCGATTATCTCGCCTGACTGGAACATCCCGCTCATGCGAAGCGTCAATCTGCAGTTTGCGGGTCGGTTTGAGAACTACAGCGACGTCGGGTCCGTTGCGAAGCCAAAGATTGCGGGCTCGTGGGATGTCTTCGACGGCCTAAGGCTACGCGGGTCCTGGTCGCAGGGATTCAAGGCGCCAAACCTTGAGGTGCTGAACACGGCGGTTCTTGAGCGTTCCAACAGTCGTAGAGACTTCATCCAGTGCGAAGCGGACCTGCGGGCAGGGCGGATCGCCAATTTCGCCCAGTGCACACGCGCTTACTTCGTGACCGGGCTTGTCCAGGGGAACCGCGACCTAAAGCCGGAGGAGTCCGAGAGCTATTCCTATGGTCTTGTGTTCTCGCCGCGGTTCCTGCCGGAGGAGCTGGGAGAGATCACCTTCACGGTCGATAAATGGAACATCCAGCAGGAAGGCATCGTCGGTACGCTCACTGAGGACGTGGCGATCAACCTCGACTATCTCGCCCGTCTGGGGGGCGGGTCGAACCCGTTGGTCACCCGGGCGGCGCCGACCGCACAGCAAGTCAGTAACTTCGCAGGCACTGGCCTGACGCCGGTCGGGGACGTGACGTCCGTCGATTCGCGCTTCCAGAACTTGCTCCCTCTTGAGGTCGGCGGCATCGACTATACCGCAACCTATCGCAAAGCTTTCAGCGGGGGCGTGCTTTCGGTCACCGCAAACGCCTCCAATCTCCGAAAGTATTTTCAGGCTCCATCGGATGATCAACAGCGCCTAGTTGAGGCCAAGGCTGCTGGAGTCATCAATAGTGGAGTGCCTGTTGCAAACGCCTTAGACTTGGTAGCGAAAGATGGTCGTCCCGAGTGGAAATATTCAATTTCGGCGACATTGGATCGCGGGAATTGGGCGTTTGGCTGGTTCACTCAGTACACGGGAGAGACCTACCAACCCTCGGTTCTCAGCGCTCAAGGTGCTCCATTCCGCGTCGATAATCACTACGTAAGCAATGTCTACTTGCAATACCGCTTCCCGGGCGCTGGCCTTGAGGCGAACACAACGGTGAGGCTCGGGGTCCGCAACGTCTTCGACAAGGACCCCCCATTCTCCGCCCCTCCCTTTGTTTCCCCAGGGGCCTTCGTTGGGTCGCTGTACAATCCGGTCCCTCGCTACTGGTCGGTGCACATCAGCAAGGGGTTTTGACGAGGAGGGGGCGTGCGTGAGGCGGCGCCCCCGTTCCTTGTCGTTGGCGGGTTTTGAATGACGTTACTTCGACCGCCGCTCCTGTTCGCTTTTGAGGCCGCAGATGAGCCCGGGGCGGCCCCTTCTGGCGGACCGCAAGCGACCCTCACCTGCCACGATGGCGCTGAGCGCGATGGAATTTCTGGAGGACCAGCGTGACACGGAGATTAATCGAGAATGGGACCCTGCCAGCCCTTTGGGATCGAAGGACGGTCGCCTCCGGTCTGCTAGGCGTAGCATCGGCTTCGTGGAGCGGTGTCGCGCATGCACAGTCCGATGCGCCAGGACCCATCGTCGAAACTCAGGGGGGACGACTGCAAGGTCAGATCGACCAGGGCGTGGCGACGTTCAAGGGCGTGCCCTATGGAGCCTCGACCGCCAACGGCGGGCGCTTCCGTCCGCCTCGTCCAGCTCCGCCTTGGCGCGGTGTGCGCAGCGCCTTCGCTTTCGGCCCGGCCGCCTCCCAGAACGGGCCGCCCAGCTTGGCAGCTAGAGCATTCTGCGACCTGATTGAATCGTTGGGGATTCCCAGGGACCGCGGATTCTGATTCAAGCTCTGTGCTGGTGACGGAGGCTGGCACCTATGAGCAAGGCGCTGTCAGTTGATCTTCGTGAGCGTGTGATCGGCGC
>NZ_JAUYAF010000080.1 GCF_030693625.1 Phenylobacterium sp. | reverse complement strand
CGCCCCTGCCGCGCCGATTGCGCCGGGCGTGCCCGCCGCGCCGGCCAGCCCCGACCCCGCCGCCACAGTCGGCGGCGATGGCTCCGCCATCACCCTCAACCCCCTCTCCAGCGCCGACCTGCAGTCAGCAGCCCTGCAGGGCGAGCTCGGATGCAGCTTCTCCACCCCGACCGCCTCGCCCCTGCTGGTGGCGATGGGCGTGGTCGCCTCGAAGGAACCCGCCCAGGGGGTGGTCAAGGTGATGGACTCCGTCGAGCGGGTGACCGCGCCGGGCGGCTTTGACGCCATGCTGAAGGGCGTGGCCTTCGTCGGCCAGGGCAAGACCGTCACCATCGCCCTGACGGGCGCGGCCCCGGTCGGCGGCGGCGAGTCCCCCGGCTACCCCGCCACCCTCACCTACGACCGCGCCGACGGCGCCAAGCTGGTCCTCACCGGCCTCTGGACCTGCGGGCCGTAGGCCTTGCTGGCGAACCAGATTGATGACACCTGACGGGCTTCCAAACCCCCAAAAGCCTAAGCAGCCCGAAACGATATGGGAGCGGGGAATCCGGTGGCCGCCCTCAGGGCCGCTGCGGTGGCTGGTCTTCTATTTGTTTCTCGTGACCATGGCGGGCGCCGTCATCTGGAGCGGTCTTGGGTTTGTCAGTCCAACGGGGCCCGCCCCGGTCACAGGGCATGTCTATCGCGTGCCGGGCGGCCGGCAGGCTCCGGACTTCTATGTCCGAGAGTTTGACGCCTTGGCGTTGCGGACAGCGGCGGCGCACGCCGGGCTCTTCCTCCTCATCTTTGGAGGGATCGGCCTGTTTAACGCTGGAGCGAAACCACGCCGAGCAGATCCAAGTGGCGACCCACCTCCTCCGTCGGCGCTATGAGTGTACTCCGCGTATGCGCGATCTCCAGGTAAAGCTTTCGGATGGGTCTGCGCGGCCATGCCGCATCGCGAATCCCTTGCAGGTATGGCCTTATGCACGGCTACCGACATCCGGCCCCGCTTGAGGACCCCATGCTGAATACGCTGTTTTCGCGCGCCGGAGCCGAGTGGGCCTCCGCGGCCCTGGTCTTCGTGGTCAGCCTGATGGCCGGCCGCCATGCCGCCCAGGGCATGGAGGTGATCCAGTGGGCCGGCGCGGTCACCGCGGTGCTGGGCTCGGTGACGGTGGCGGTCTGGGTGCGGATCGCGCCGGCGCCGGCCAAGGTTCCCGCCCGTCAGGACGACTGACGCGAAACCCGGCAACCCGCGCGCCAGTCCGCCTCAAGCGTGACCACTCGCCGCAGCCTGACCACATTCCATGTTTACCGTGACGTACGACCCTGAACTCGCACGTCAACTGGAGGGCATAGGAGACCCCATGCTCAAGTCGATCATCGCCCATATCCCCGCCGAACGCGCCGCCATGGCCTTCGTCATCCTGGCCAGCGCCCTGGTGGGCCGTCAGGCGGCCATCGGCATGGACACCGCCCAGGGCGTCAGCGGCCTGGCCGCGATCCTCGGGTCCTCGATGCTGGTGATCATGGTCAGGTCCTGGCCCAAGCCCGAACAGGCCAAGGTCCGCGCCCGCCGCGACGACTAATCGGCGTGAACGTCGAGGCCTAGCGCCGTCAGCAGGCGGTATTGCTGGCCGACGTCGACCTTCATCCCCTCATAGCTTGCTAGACCTGAGATGTTCAGGCCGCTGACCTCCGCGCCCCGCAGGTCGGCCTCCGCGAACCTGGCCCCACCGGTCAGGGCCTGGAACAGGTCGCACCTGCGCATGTCGGCGCCGGTGAGGTCGGCCTCCCGCAGGTCGGTCTCCCGCAGCGAGACATTGGTCAGGTCCGCGCCGGCCAGCCGCGCCTGGGCGAGGTCGGCCAGCTCCAGGCTGCAGCCGGAGAACGACACCTGGGTGCGGATCACCTTGCGGCCGAACGCCCGGCTGAAGTCGGCCCCCACGAAGGCCGCCCCCCGCAGGTTACAGGTCTCGAACTGCGCCCCGTACAGGCTCGATCGCTCGAACCGCGCGAAGGACAGGTCGCAGCGCGTGAAGCGCACCTCATCGAGACCGCAATGGGCAAATGTCGGCCCATGTTGTCCTTGCGCGAACTGGCAGTCCTCAAAGTGCGCGTCGCGCAGGTTGGCATGGGCGAACCGCGCGCCAAGGATGCGGCAGCCCTTGAATTTGCTGCCTTCCAGCACCGTCTCCGAGAACTGCGCCCCCTCGATGGTGCAGCCCACGAACACCGCGTCGGTGCAATCGGCGTCAGACCAGTCGGCCATCGACAGGTCTTGGTCGGTCGCCCCCTCTGAAAAGGCCATTTCTTCCATCCGTGGCGACCGACATGTGCGTCAGAGCTTGACCTGAATCTCCCCGCCGCCGGCGCGGAATTTGGCGCTCATCTCCGCCATGCCCTGGGCCACATCGTTCTGTTTGGCCGCCGTCTCGCGGATCTCCTGGCTGATCTTCATGGAGCAGAACTTGGGACCGCACATGGAGCAGAAGTGGGCGGTCTTGAAGGCCTCCTTGGGCAGGCTCTCGTCGTGGTACTGCCGCGCCGTCTCCGGATCGAGGCCGAGGTTGAACTGGTCCTCCCAGCGGAACTCGAACCGCGCCCGGCTCAGCGCGTCGTCCCAGGCCCGGGCCGTCGGGTGGCCCTTGGCCAGGTCGGCGGCGTGGGCGGCGATCTTGTAGGTGATCACCCCTTGCTTGACGTCCTCCCGGTCGGGCAGGCCCAGGTGCTCCTTGGGGGTCACGTAGCAGAGCATGGCGGTGCCGAACCAACCGATCATGGCCGCCCCGATGCCGCTGGTGATGTGGTCATAGCCCGGCGCGATGTCCGTGGTCAGCGGGCCCAGGGTGTAGAACGGGGCCTCGCCGCAGACCTTCAGCTGCTTGTCCATGTTGGCCTTGATCTTGTGCATCGGCACGTGGCCGGGGCCCTCGATCATGGTCTGGACCCCGTGCTTCCAGGCCACCTGGGTCAGTTCCCCCAGGGTCTCCAGCTCGGCGAACTGGGCCGCGTCATTGGCGTCGGCGATGGACCCCGGCCGCAGGCCGTCCCCCAGGCTGAACGACACGTCATAGGCCCGCATGATCTGGCAGATGTCCTCGAAGTGCTCGTAGAGGAAGTTCTCCTTGTGGTGGGCCAGGCACCACTTGGCCATGATCGAGCCGCCTCGGCTGACGATCCCGGTCACCCGCTTGGCGGTCAGCGGCACATAGGACAGCCGCACCCCGGCGTGGATGGTGAAGTAGTCCACCCCCTGCTCGGCCTGCTCGATCAGGGTGTCGCGGAACACCTCCCAGGTCAGGTCCTCGGCGACCCCGTCCACCTTCTCCAGGGCCTGGTAGATCGGCACCGTCCCGATCGGCACAGGGCTGTTCCTGATGATCCAGTCGCGGATGTTGTGGATGTTGCGGCCGGTGGACAGGTCCATCACCGTGTCGGCCCCCCAGCGGATCGCCCACACCATCTTGTCCACCTCGTCGGCCACGGTGGAGAGCACCGCGGAGTTGCCGATATTGGCGTTGATCTTGACCAGGAAGTTGCGGCCGATGGCCATCGGCTCCAGCTCGGTGTGGTTGATGTTGGCCGGGATGATCGCCCGTCCTCGGGCCACCTCGGAGCGCACGAATTCCGGGGTGCAGAAATCCGGGATCTCGGCCCCGAAGTCCTCGCCGTCGCGGATGAAGCCGTCGCCCGCCTGACGGCGCAGGTTCTCGCGGATGGAGACGTACTCCATCTCCGGCGTGATGATGCCACGCCGCGCGTAGTCCATCTGGGTGACGCATCCGGCGCCCTTGGCGCGGTAGATGCGGCGCGGAGCCTTGAATTCCGGCGCCAGATGCACGCCTGCGGCCCCGCCATTGTCCTCGGGTTTCACGGCGCGCGGGTTGGTCACCACTTCCACGTCACCGCGTGAGACCACCCAGGGCTCACGGGTCCGCGCCAGGCCCTGCTCGATGTCGATGGTCGCGGTGGGGTCGGTGTAGGGGCCCGACGGATCGTAGATCGTCACCGGCGGTTCGTTGGCGCTGGGATGCACCGCCACCTCGCGGAACGGCACCCGGATGTCGGGCCACAGCAGGCCAGGCTGATAGACCTTGCGCGAGCCAGGACGCTCCCCGGTCGGGATGGCACCATTGCTGGGGACGGGGGTCTGGAAATTCATGCGCGGGCTCCTGCCTTGATTAAGGAGACCCGGACGTGTCGCGCAGAGTGGTCGTGCGGGGCAGTCCCGCGTTCCCTCCCTTCGCCGGCATGACCCGGATCAGGTTCGGCGGGTCGCGGGGACAGACCCGCCTCTCAGCCGCTGCGGCGACTCCCCGGAGAAGGCCCCACGCTACCGCGATCGCCCGACAAATGCCATCGTCCTGCGTTGATCTCGGCCCCCCAAGCCAAGGAAGCGCCCCATGATCCGCCTGCTCCCTCTCGTCCTCGCCGCCGTGGCGCTTTCCGCCGGCGCCTCCCAGGCCCTGGCCGCCGATCCCGCCCCCGGCCGCCAGTGCTTCCGCGTCAGCCAGATGGACGGCCACACGGTGGGCGATCCCAAGACCCTCTATGTCGGCGTCCGCAACAAGGACGTCTTCCGCATCGAGATGAACGGATCCTGCCTGGCCGGAGCCAGCATGGGCGATCCCCTGGTGATCGAGACCGCGGGCGGCAACGATCTGGTCTGCCGCCCGATCGACCTCAGCCTGAAGGTCGCCGGGACCATCGGTCTCTCGCCCTGCATCGTGAAGTCGATCACCAGGTTGACCCCGCCGCAGATCGCCAGCCTGCCGCCCAAGCTCAAGCCGTAGCTCGCGAAAAGCCCGGGCGGCATGCTAGTCAGGGAGCCTAGGAGTTCCCCATGCATCTCGCCCGTTTCCCGCGCGCGCGCTTCGCGCACCTGCCCACGCCCATGGAGCCCATGTCCGGCCTCAGCGCCGCCCTGGGCGGTCCCGAACTGTGGGTGAAGCGCGACGATTGCACCGGTCTGGCAGGGGGCGGCAATAAGACCCGAAAACTGGAATTCCTGCTGGGCGACGCCCTGGACCAGGGCTGCGACACGCTGGTGACGCAGGGGGCTGTACAGTCCAACCACGTGCGCCAGACGGCCGCCGCCGCCGCCCGCTTCGGCCTGGCCTGTGAGATCATCCTGGAGGAACGGACCGGCTCCAGGGCGGTGGACTACAACACCTCCGGCAATGTGCTGCTGGACCGGCTGCTGGGGGGCAAGCTGCGCACCGTGCCCGCCGGGACCGACATGAACGCCGAGCTGGCCAAGGTCGCCGACGAGGTCCGCGGCCGAGGCGGCGTGCCCTACATCATCCCCGGCGGCGGCTCCAACGCCATCGGCGCCCTGGGCTATGTGGACTGCGCCATCGAACTGGTGCGCCAGGCCGATGAGCAGGGGATCGTCATCGACCGCATCGTCACGGCCACCGGCAGCGCGGGCACCCATGCCGGCCTGGTGGCGGGCCTGGCCCTGATCGGCGCCGACATTCCGGTGCTGGGCATTGGCGTGCGCGCCCCGAAGGAAATCCAGGAAGCCAATGTCCACAAGCTGGCCGTTGAGACCGCGGCAATGCTGGGCCACGGCGAGCGCGTCACCCGGGAGATGACCGTCGCCGACTGCGACTATGTGGGCGCGGGCTACGGCCTCATCGACCAGGCGGTGATCGACGGCCTGAAGCTCGTGGCCCGCACCGAGGCCCTGCTGCTGGATCCGGTCTATACCGGCAAGGCGATGAAGGGCCTGATCGCACTCACCAAGGCCGGCGCCTTCCGGGACGAGACGGTGGTGTTCCTGCACACCGGCGGCGCCCAGGGACTGTTCGGCTACGCCACCGAACTGGAAGGAACCCTGGCATGAGCCTCGTCCTCGGCGTCCTCGGGGGCATGGGCCCCGCCGCCACCCTCGACTTCCTCACCAAGCTCCAGGCCTTCACCCCCGTGAAGCAGGAGAAGGACCACATCCGGGTGATCGTCGACATCAACCCACAGGTTCCAGACCGCAACGATCCCTTCGCCAAGCCTGGGCCTGTCCTGGCCGAGATGGCCGGCGCCCTGCATGGCGCGGGCGCCGAGGTGCTGGCCATCGCCTGCAACACCGCTCACGCCCATGCCGACCTGATCACCCGGGCCTCGGGTCTGCCGCTGATCGACATGATCCAGACGGCCTCGCACGCCGCGCGGGACACCGGCGCCCGGCGCGCCGGTGTGCTGGGCACCAAGCAGGCGATCCGGCTCTACCGCGAGTATCTGGCCGCCCAGGGCATGGGTCTGGTCACCCTGCCGCCTGAGGCCCAGGAGGGCTTCATGACCCTGTTGGCCAAGATCAAGGCGGGCGACGTCGGGCCTGAGGTCCGCCAGGGCATGGCCGACCTGGCCCAGATCCTGGTTGCGGACGGAGCCGAGGCGATCATCGCCGGCTGCACTGAAGTGCCGCTGGTGCTGGGTCCCAAGGACGTCGGCAAGCCGCTTCTCGACGCCGGCGAACTGCTCGCCAGGCGCTGCGTGGACGTCTGCCTCGGCTATGAGCCGGTCCCGATTCTAGAGACGTGAAGCGCCGAACGTATCGCAGTTGGCGGGATCGCCGTTCTGCACCCCGGCGCGGAACCAGCGCATGCGCTGCTCGCTGGTGCCGTGGGTGAAGGCGTCAGGCATGACCCGGCCCTGCGACTGCTTTTGAAGGGTGTCGTCCCCGACCGCAGCGGCGGCGTTCAGACCGTCCTCGATATCCTTGGGATCGAGCGCCACCTGACCGTCGGAAGCTTCCGACGCCCGGGCCGCCCAAACGCCGGCATAGCAGTCGGCCTGCAGCTCCAGGCGCACCGAGCCTGAGTCCACGCCCTTGGCGCCGAACTGCTTGGCCTTGTCCATCTGGCCGGTGATGTTCTGGACGTGGTGGGCGACCTCGTGGGCGATGACATAGGCCCGCGCCGCGTCGCCCTGGGCGCCGAAGCGACCTGAGAGTTCCTGCCAGAAGGAGAGGTCGAGATAGACCTTGCGGTCCGGCGGACAATAGAACGGCCCCATGGCCGACTGTCCCATGCCGCAGCCCGTCCCGGTGGCGCGGTCATAGATCACGATGCCCGCGGGGGGATCGTAGCTGCGATTGGAGGCCTTGAAGATCTGGGTCCAGACATCGCTGGTGGAAGTCTCGATAACGTCGACGAACTGGGCGTCGCGATCGGCCGGCGTGCCGCGCACGCCCTCCTGCTGCTCAGCCCCGCCGCCCGCGCCGTTGACCACGCTGAGGGTCGTCGAGGGGTCGATGCCGAACACGAAGTAGCCCACGGCCGCCAGCAGCAGGCCGCCGATCCCGACGCCCCCCGCAACAGGCCCGAGCCCGCGCCGATCCTCAACATTGCCGCCGCGGCGTCCACCGTCCCAACGCATGGCCATCTCCTCCAACCCTGGCCGCCTCAACGCGCCAGACTGGCCGAGGATGCGGCGGAACGGCGCCGCTGTCAGCTAGTTCGGCGGATTGGCCTTTTCGAGGAAGGTCACCGTCGCCTGCAGCATCTGGATGCGGGTCGCCCCCCGAGACAGCCAGTGGTCCTCGGCGCTGAGGGTCACCAGCTCCACTGGCCTGCCAACCGCAGTCAGGGCGTCGGCCATGAACTGGCTTTGCTCAAAGGGCACCACCAGATCGTCCTTGCCATGGATCAGCAGCACCGGCGCCTTGACCTTGGCAGCCTGGCGCGCCGGGGAATAAGCGTCGAGCCCGCTCTCATCCTCGCCCTCCACGCCCATGAAGCGTCGCCAAAAACGCAGGGTGTCGTTTCGGCCACCTCCGAGGTTGCCCCGCTTCCACATCAGGAAGCGACGGAGATCTGAAATCCCCGCAACTGCCACGGCGCAGCGGTAGACCCCAGGCTCCAGGGCGACGCCCGCCAGGGCGGCGTAACCGCCGTAGCTGTGCCCGACGATGCACACCCGCTTGGTATCTATGGCGCCCTGGGTCGACAGGTGCTTCACGCCATCGGAAAGGTCGGTCTGCATCTTGCGGCCCCACTCTCCGTAGCCAGCGGCCGTGAAGCTGGGGCCGTAGCCCTCGGATCCGCGGAAATTCGGCTGCAGCACGACATAGCCGCGGGATGCCAGAGCCTGCCGCCACCAATCGAAGTCGACGGTGTCGAAGGACTGAGGTCCGCCGTGAGGCATCACCACCAGCGGCAGGTTCTTGGGATCGCGGCCCTTGGGCATTGTCAGGACGGCGGGAATTTCCAGGCCGTCCGCGGCCTTGTAAGTGATCATGGTCGTGACGGAGAGCTCGTCAGGACCCAGGCCGGCCTGCATGTCATCCACCATCGAGGCGCGACCGGCGGCGAGATCGACGAACATGTAGGCCGCGCCAGTCTTCGGGCCCTGGACCTTGACCACCACCTGCTTTCGGTTGTCGGACCAGCTCTCCAGCGTCACCCGCTCACTGCCGAAGGCACGCTTGATCTTGTTCCAGCTCGCCTGATCTTCCGGCGCGAAGAAGGTCATGGTGTTGGCGTCGTCATTCTCCACGACACCAATGATGCGGCGCGTGACGCCGTCGAACAGGAACTCCAGGACGCCGTTCTTCAGCGCCAGCGGCTCCCCCTCCTTACCGGTCTTCAGGGAGAGAGGCTTGAAGACATAGCGGCCCTCATCGATCCGCGCGATCAGCAAGGTGTCGGGCGCCGGGCCGAGGCCAATGACGGACGGCTCATCCAGCGGCGCGTTCTCGGAAAGCACCGGATACCATTTCGGGCCGACCCGAACGAGTAATCTCCAGTCGCCGTCCTTGCGGTCATATTCGGTCTTGGCGATCGTCGCGCCGGTCCCATCCAGCACCCAGTTCGTGCTGATGTCCCCTATGCTTGGGCCGGAATCCAGCAGCCGCGTGGGGCCGCCGGCGACGTCGACGCGATAGAGGCTTTGCAGGCTGTCGACACCGCTGATCCTCATCGCGACGGCGTAGATGCTGGGAACGCCATCAACGATCCCCACGTTGACGCCGCCATTGGTGAAGTTGCCGACGCCAGGCGTCTTGTCGAGCACGAGCTGGAAGGTGCGCCTCTCGATGTCGTAGACTCGAGTCTGCCAAATCTCATTGCGGCCGGTGAACTCGACGGACGAGCTGTTGCTTCGGACGCGGGCCGTTGTGGATGTCGAGAAGGCGATCCGTCCATTTCCGACCCAGAAGATGTCGCGCAGCTTCTCGTTGCCCACGGCCACCCCGGCGAGCATTTTCCCATCCGCCAGGTTCTGCACCATGATCTTGCGGCTCTCACCCTCGGGGCGGACATAGGCCAGCTTGGTTCCGTCCGGAGAGACCAGCACCTGTTCCAGGGTCGGAAGGCGCCCGTAGGTCTCAATCGGTGGCGGGGCGGCAGCGGCGGGCCAGGCAAAGAGCGCCGCGCACAGCGCGACCACCAAGATTCGAAACATGAAGCCCCCCCGGGCGCTGAGCGCAGTAAAGCCACCACCATGGGTAGCCCTGACGTTATTCCTGGCGCACGCCGCGCGTGCAAGCCACAACTGCGAAGCTTGCTAGCGCCTGTTCGTGGCCGCGGCCCGGACCCGCGCGTTGGACTCGGCCATCCAGGCGTCGATGTTGGCCGGCAAGACGGCAGGCGGCGCGGCCTGTGTGGCGTCCGTGGCGGGGAGGCGCGAGGCCACTAGCCGACCCTCAAGATCACGCAGCCGGGTCTCCGTCTGCATCTGGGCTTCAAGAGCGCCGACCTGGTTCTCCAGGGCGACAGAGCGCTGCTGGGCCATCCGGTTGGCGGCCTGCTGCTCGTGCCACATCGCCTCATAATAGGCGCTGAGGTTCGCGTCCTGCGCCAAGGCAGGGCCCGCGCCGATTACGGCGAGGATCAGGGCTGTAAACAGGGCGCGCATCTCGGATGCAGAACGCGCGAGACCTCTGCTTGGGTCCCTAGCGCCGCGACACGCTGAACCGGGCCAGTTGCTCGCGGGGCGCGGCCCACTCCGGCTGCATCTCCAACGCCTTTTGGTAGTCGAAATAGGCGGACTTAGCGTCCTCCAGGCCTTCGTAAGCCAGCGCCCGGTTGTAGTAGGCCTTGGCGGGTTCGAGCAGGCCCAGTTCCAGCCCCTTGTTGATATCGGGCAGGCTGTCGGCGTAGCGGCGCTGGCCGATCGATGCGGCGCCGCGGTTCACATAGGCCTCGCCCATGCCAGGCTGGAGCTTCACCGCCTGGTCGAAGTCTCGGGTCGCCTCGGGATAGGTGCCCCGCCGCAGCTTCAGGACGCCGCGATTGACCAGGGTGCCGGCGCGGTCGCGGGCGTTCAGGAATTCGGAATCCAGCGCGTCGGTGCACAGCTGCTGGAACCTGATGTCGCTTTCGCCACTGATCGCCGCATCGGAACAGGCCTCAGCCATCCCGCCGCCGATCACTGTCACCGCGGCCTGGGCCGAGCCTGCGAAAAGAGCCACCGCCAAGGCGCCTGCCGCCGATACTGTCCTGATCATGCCTGGCCTCCATCTGACCTGGAGCCGGGTTCCGAGCGCCGAAGGCCCTGAAAGGAACCTGACTTGGCCATCAGAATCTTCCCGTACCGCCGGGCTGTCAACGCAGGGTTTCTAAAGCCCTTCGCGCGATGAGGCCCTTCAGGATGCGCGGAAGCGGCGGGTCTCGCGAAGGAGGATGTAGATACTGCTTCCGGCCACGACGAGGGCGCCCGCCAGGGTGGCCAGGCGCGGTGTTTCCTCCCACACGAGGAAGCCGATGATGCTGGCCCAGATCAGCTGGGTGTAGTCGAAGGGCGCCACCACGGCGACCGGCGCTCGGCGGATGGCCTCGGTCAGGAAGAGCTGCCCCACCCCGCCGATCAGGCCGGCGAGGATCAGCAGGGCCAGGGTCGTCATGTCGGGGATGACCCAGCCGAAGGGAAGGCTGGCCAAGCCAAGCACCATGCCGGCGAGGGTGAAATAGAAGACGATGGTGGCCCCGGGCTCGGTGCGGCCGATCTCGCGGATGGCGATCATGGCGCCGGCCGAGCCGACGGCGGCCACCAAGGCGAAGACGGTGCCCTTCACCGCCATATGGGAGGGGTCGGGGTTGATCATGATCAGGACCCCGACTAGGCCCACCACGACCGCACCCCAACGATGCAGACCGACCGTCTCCTTGAGGATCAGCGCCGACAGGGCGGTCATGAACAAGGGGGCGGAGAAGGACAGCGCCGTGGATTCTGTCAGCGGCAGCAGGCTGACCGCGGTGAAGCCGCAGACCATGCCGGTCAGGCCGACCGTCGAACGCATCAGGTGGCCCAGGGGCCGTTTGGTTTTCAGCACCGAGAAACCGGTGGTCCGGGCGATGTAGATCAACACCGGTACAAAGGCGAAGGCGTTGCGGAAGAAGATGATTTCCAGCACCGGGACGCCCCGGCTGGAGCACCACTTCACCAAGGCGGCCAGCCCCGCCATGCAGACCATCGCCGCCACCCGCAGGGCGATGCCCATGCCGTTGTTCTGCACGGTCATGTGGGCGGGCGCGGGCTTGCGGGTCATGCCACGGCCTTAGGGCGTTCGGAGGGCGGGCGCCATCCCCGGACGGTGCCTAGGTCAGAACCAGTCCCGCCTGGGCCAGGGAATTTACGAAGGCCTGGGTGATCCGCCCGTAGTTCTCGACGCTCGCCTTGAAGTCGTCGCGCGCGTGAACGTGGCTCGGCACCACCAGGCCCCGATCGCTCGCCCGTTCACAGAAGCCCATCTCGAGCAGCTTGCCGCCATGGCGGCGGGCGGTCTCGTAGGGCAGCCGGAGGTCGCGCGCGAGAGCGTAGACGCTGACGCTGCGCCGCAGGGCGTCAGGCGGAATCTCGTCCAGGCCGCTGAAGGTGGCCGCCAGGGTGGGGTCTAGGGTCACGTGCAAGGTGTTGGCCCGGACGATCGCAAGGAACATCAGGCCCTCCACCAGATCGAGGCCCAGGTTGGTCGTGAGCAGTGCGATGGTGTTGAGGAAGTAGTCGCTCGAAAGCCGCACCACCTCACGGGGCATGTAGGGGCCCCCGCCTGGGGTCTCGGGCGCCCGGCCACAGGTGGCTACGATCCCTGCGTCGGCCAGCGCCCGAGCGTAACGGATGGTTGTGTGGAAGTTGGTGGCCACGGCTTGGCGAACCTCGGGCCGGTCGTTGACCTCAGGCGGGAACACCACCCCGCCATCGCCCTGGCGCTCGCATAGACCCTTCGCCAGCAGCTTGCGGATATGGCGCCGCGCGGTTTCGTAGGGCAAACGCAGTTCACGGGCGATGGCGTAGACGCTTACAGGCTTGCGGAAGACCTCGGGCGGCCGGTCGCCGGGCTCGAAATAGGCTAGAGCCAGTTCCGGATCGTCCAGCATATGCCGCACATTGGCGCGGACGATGGCCAGGAAGATCATCCCGGTCACCAGGTCGGTATCGATGGCCGTGGTGATGACCTGGGAGGTGTTCAGGAAGAAGTCTCCGGCGAGGCGAACGACCTGACGGCGGACATCAGGGGGAAGTGTCGGGGCGTCCAGGTCTGACATCTACATCCTGATGGGCATGGCGGGTTCGCGAACCCAAGTTATTGAGATTCTCGAAGCCAAGACGGGCCGCGGCCCACACGGTCGAAGTTGTCGCAGATGATACGGCCCAAGATTGGTCATGGACGCGACACAGGCGGCGGATATGCTGAGGCCATGTTTCCGCCGCGCCACTATCCCACGCCCGCCGCCAAATGCGCCGACCTGGTGGTGCATATCACCGGCTTGACCCTGGCCCTGGTCGGCGGCGGTATCCTGCTGGGATTGTCGGTCAAGATCGGAACCCTCGGCCAGGTGGCCGCGGTGGCCGTTTACAGCGTGGCGATGGTGGCGATGCTGGCGCTGTCACTGGCTTACAATTTCGCCAAGCCGAGCTGGCGGCCGCTGCTGCGCCGTTTGGACCACGCGGGCATCTTCCTGATGATCGCGGGCTCCTACACGCCGTTCACGACCCAGAACCTCACCGGCGCCTGGTCTGTCGCCATGACCACGGCGGTCTGGTCGCTGGCGGCCATGGGCATTCTCGGCAAGCTGTTCCTCCCCGGCCTGGGGCGGCGTTTCTGGGTGGGACTATATCTCGCCCTGGGTTGGCTAGTGCTGGTGGCCATCAAGCCGATGATCGACGGCCTCTCGTGGATCTCGCTGCTGATGCTCGCCCTGGGCGGCGCGATCTATTCCACCGGCGCGGTCTTCTACTTGCTGGACAAGCTGCGGTTCCGCCGCGCCATCTGGCACGGCCACGTAGTGGGCGGCGCGGCTCTGCAGTATGTCGCCGTGCTGACCGGCGTCGTTCTGGCCCAGCACTGAGGGCCTAAGGCGCCACACCCTTCACGACCTTCATGGTGACCGGCTCGCCGGTGACCGCCCTGGCCTTCCAACTCTCGCTGGCGGGCAGTTCGGTGCAGAAGTTGAACGGCACGGCCACGGGCTTGGACTGCTTGAGGCAGACCTTTTCGCCCTTCAGGCTCCACGTCCCGCTGGAGGGCGTGCGGCGGCGGGTCTTCCCCGTATAGGTTCCGTCCTTCTTCAGCCACACCAGGGCGGTGCGGCCATCGGGATAGGTGGAGACCACCGTGTTGCCGAAGGCGCGGGCCAGCGGCAAGGGTTCGGCTGCAAGAACCGCCATGGGCGCCGCCGCGAGGCCAAAGGTCAGGAGCAGGGTGAAAGGGGTCATGTCGCGCCAAATCCGCCGGCGGAAATGACGCGGCTTGCTGACAATTTCGCAAACACGTGTCGGTTCCAAGGCGAAGTGACCGTGTCCGGAATCGGCCAGATGGCCTACCCTCCCCCATCGTCGGGTCCTGCTTCAACCTGATTGAAGAGTCCCCGATGGCCACCATCCACAAGGAAGTTTTCATTGACGACCTGGCCGACAAGGTCTGGGCCGCCATCGCCGACGTCGGCGCCCACGCTGCTCAAGGACCCCAGGCGGCCTGACGTTGGGTCACACTTTTCGGCCGCGCAACTTGGGTTCATGCTGCCCCAAGTTGGGTCCGCAGGCGCGGCCGGAATGACGTCTGCGTGGAACCTCGACCGAGGGCGGACGATGCACGATCTGGTGATCCGAAACGGGCGCGTGGTGGACGGCGCCGAGACCCCGGCCTTCCTGGCCGACATCGCGATCGACAACGGCAAGATCACCGCGGTGGGCAGGATCCCACAGGCCGGACGCCGAGAGATCGACGCTGGCGGCCTGATCGTCACCCCCGGCTGGGTGGATATCCATACCCACTACGATGGTCAGGTGACCTGGGACCCCTATCTGGCGCCGTCGAGCTGGCACGGGGTGACCACCGCGGTGATGGGTAATTGCGGCGTCGGCTTCGCGCCGGTGCGTCCCGACCGCCATGCCTGGCTGATCGAACTGATGGAAGGCGTCGAGGACATTCCCGGCGCGGCGCTGTCGGAAGGCATCCAGTGGACCTGGGAGACCTTCCCGCAATATCTCGACAGCCTGGAGGGCCAGCCCCGGGTGATCGACGTGGCCACCCAGGTGCCGCACGGCGCGGTGCGGGCCTATGTCATGGGCGAGCGCGGCGCGCGCAACGAACCCGCGACGGCTGAAGACATCGCCGAGATGTCGCGCATCGTCGGCGAGGGCGTGGCGGCCGGCGCCCTGGGCTTCTCCACCTCGCGCACCATGCTGCACCTGGCCAAGGACGGCGAGCCGGTGCCGGGCACCTTCGCGGCCGAGGACGAACTGCTGGGTATCGGCCGGGCCATGGGCCAAGCCGGCCACGGGGTCTTCGAGATGGCGTCCGACATGGCGCCCGCCGAGGACGAGTTCAACTGGATGCGGTCGCTGTCGGTCGAGACGGGCGTGCCGGTCACCTTTGGGCTGCTGCAGTCCCCAGTGAAGGCCGACGGCTGGCGTCGGCTGCTGCAGCTGACCGAGGAGGCGCGGGCGCAGGGCGCCCAGATCACCGCCCAGATCGCCTGCCGTCCGACCGGCATGGTGCTTGGCTGGCAGAGCACGGTGCATCCCTTCATCGGCCGAGACACCTATCGCAAGCTGGCCGCCCTGCCCTTCGCCGAGCGCATCGTGCAGCTGCGTGACGCCGAGGTCCGGGCCAGGATCCTGGCCGAGCCGTCACGGCCCATGGGCGCCATCGGCATGATCCTGACGCAAGGATTCGATCGCATGTTCCGGCTGGAGCACGCGGGCGGCCTGGACTACGAACCCCGCGCCGAGGACTCCATCGCGGCCCTGGCCAAGACCACCGGCCAGGCGCCCGACGCCATCGTCTACGACATGCTCATGGAGAAGGACGGCCAAGGCTACATCTACCTGCCGCTGCTCAACTACGCGGAGTTCAACTTCGACCATATCCACGAGATGATGACCCACTCCAACACGGTGCTCAGCCTGTCGGACGGCGGGGCCCATTGCGGGGTGATCTGCGACGCCAGCTTCCCCACCTACATGCTGACCCACTGGGTCCGCGACCGCTCGCGCGGCGCGCGCCTGAGCCTGGAGAAGGTGGTCTCCATGCAGACGCGCGACACCGCGCGGCTCTACGGGCTGCACGACCGCGGGACGCTCGCGCCCGGCATGAAGGCCGACCTCAACCTGATCGACTTCGAGAAGCTGGCCATCCTGGCCCCGGAGATGGCTTTCGACCTGCCCGCCCAGGGCCGCCGCCTGATCCAGCGCGCCCAGGGCTATGTCGCCACCATCGTCGAGGGCGTGGTCACCTTCGAGAACGGCGAGGCCACCGGCGAGATGCCCGGCAGGCTGATCCGTGGGCCGCAAGCCGCACCGATGGCCCAGGCGGCAGAGTAGCGCCTAGCCGATGTGCCCGCCGGCCCTGGCCCAGGTCAGGAAGTGCTCGGGCCAGTGCGAGGCGGACGAGCCCTCGGCCGCCCGCAGGCCGAAACCATGGGCGCCGCTCTCATAGACGTGCAGAGCCGCGGGCACGCCGAAGGCGCGCAGTTCCTGGAAGGGCTGGATCGAGTTGGCCACCGGGACGCGGGCGTCATCAGCGGCGTGGAAGAAGAAGGTCGGCGGCGTGGCCTTGGTGAAGCCTGGGAACATGTTCTCGCGCGGCCCCTTCGGCACGTTCAGATAGGGGTATCCCAGGCACATGAAGCTGGGCATGGCGCTCAACTTGTCGGCGGCGTCCACCGGCGGGTAGAGGGTCTCCGCGGCGCGCGCCACCAGGGCGCCGGCGATGGTTCCGCCGGCCGAGAAGCCCATGATCCCCACGCGCTTGGCGCCGGTTTCCCCGATCAGCAGGCGCAGGGCGCGCTGAGCGTCCTGAACCGGCGCGTCCTGGCCGGCGTCCCAGCCGTCGCCGGGCAGGCGGTACAACAGGGCGCCGGCGGCGACACCCTTGTCGGCCAGCCAGCGGCAGACCTCCTCGCCCTCCTTGTCGAACACCACGCGGTTGAAGGCGCCGCCGGCGATCACCAGCATGGCGGTGTCCGTCTTCATCTTTGGCCGATGCAGGCTGAAGCGCGGCCTCGTGATCCCGGAGATGTCGCGGCCGGTGTGCCCCTTGTCGACCACGTCGGTCGCCGTCTCGGTCACCGTCACCTTGGACCCGCCCGGCGCGCCGTTGGGCCACAGCTCTATCATCTGGCCCTCGCTCGGCTTGGCGGCGGCCTTGGCCGAGGTCGCGCCCATCAGGGCGGGGGTCAACAGCCCGGCGGCCAGCAGGCCGCGAAGATCAGTGTCGGTCATGGAGTAATCCTAGATCTGGCCAAGGCCGGCGAACAACACCGTATCCCGCGAGCCCTCACGGTAGAAGACCGGCGGATAGCCCAGCTCTGCGACAACCGTGATCGCGCCGCCGCCGCTGTGCGTGTCGCCGGTCCACGCATTCACCCAGTCAACGCCGGCCGGCAGGTAGACCTCTCGCTCGAGTTTTCCTTCACGGATCACCGGCGCCACCAGCAGGTCAGCGCCGTAGAGGTACTGGGTCTGGTCGACATAGGTCGCGCGATCCTCCTGGAAGTGCAGGAACATCGGCCGCTGCAGCGGCAGGCCGGTGGCCGCCGCCTCCGCCGATAGCCCCGCCACATAGGGGGCGAGGTGGCGATAGATTCGCGTCATCCGAGCGAAGTGGGCAAGCACCTGGGGATCGCCGTCCAGCTGCAGGTTTTCGTCGGGCCGGTTGCCCTCATGGGAGCGCATCACCGGCGTGAAGGCGGCCATCTCCGACCAGCGCATCAGCAGCTCGGCGGTGCGGACATTGCCGAACAGGCTGGTGTACCCGCCGATGTCGCTGTGATGGTAGGCGTTGCCCAGCAGGCCCGAGGACAGGGCTCCGCAGATCACAGTGCCGAGGCCGTCATGGCGGCTGAAATCCACCGACTGGTCACCGGCCCACAGCAGGGGGCAATGGGCCTGGACCCCGGTATAGCCGGCCCGCAGGAAGAACAGCGCCTCGCCGGTCATGCCGCGCTTGGCCACGGCGCGCGCATTGACCTCCGCCCACAGGGGCGGCCAGGCGTTGTGCATCAGCATGCCGTCGACGCCGTTGGCGAGCCTCACGTCGGTGGGCAGGTATTCGCCGAAATCGGCCATCCAGCCCGACAGGCCGAAGTCCAGCATCTGGCGTCCGATGATCTCCTCCTCGAACCACTCGCAGGCCTCCGGGATCGTGAAGTCCACCACGCCGCAGTCGAACTCGCCGAAGTCGACGATGTACGGGCCGGCGCCGTCGAGGGTCAGGGCCAGATAGCCCTTGGCCTCGGCCACCTCATAGAAGCTGCCGTCCACCGCTAGATAGGGGTTCACGTAGCCCAGGAAACGGATGCCCTTGGCTCGCAGCTCGCCGATCTGGGTGTCCAGGTCGGGATAGCGCTTGGGATTCCACTTCCAGTCCCAGAACAGCCGCTTGCCGAAGGAGGTGATGCGCAGGCCCACCCAGTCCTCGCACCACAGGCCTGCGACCTTCACGTCGGCGTCGAGGAAGTTCTGCAGACGGTCGAAGCTTTCGGCACCCTGCTTCAGGCCGACGACGGCGCCCTCCAGCACCCAGGTCGGAAGCTGCGGCTGGCGGCCGAAACGCTCCGATAGAACCCCGACGATCTCGACGAAGGTGTCGCGCGCCCAGACCTCGATCTTGGCCGGAATCTCCCAGACCTCGATCTCGTGGAAGCCGTCATGACGAAAATCGAAGACGCTGTAGGCCGTGGTGTCCACGTGCAGGGCGTAGAGTCGCGACGAGACATAGGTCGGCTGCGGATAGTTGGTGTTGAAATAGTCCCCGCCCGCGCCGGCCAGGTCGGCCTGCAGGGTGATCATCTTGCTCTTGTCGCGCCCTACACCGGGCTCGGAGGTCCAGAGGGGGAAGCGTCGGCCGCGCATGTCGAAATAGGACATCTGCTCGCCACCGCCCCAGACATGCTCGCCGACCTCGGCCACCGTACGGATCCACATACGGTTTAGGGTCGGATCGGTCGCTTGCATGGCGATGGCGCCTGCGGCGATCGTCACGACCAGGAGGGGCGTCTCGGCGGCCGATGGGGCCAAGGTGACGGAGACCGCCTCGCCCTCCCGGATGACGGTGGCGGCGCGCAGCGGCACGCGCTCGATCACATAATCAGCGATCTTGAAATTGCCCCGCAGCATCTCGACCTCGGACTCGCCGCGACCGACGAAGACGCAGGGCGCCTCGGCGGTGTGACGCAGGATCACCCGCCCGGCCTCGACAATGTCAAAGCCGGTGGGCCGCTCGATCAGCTGCATACAAACTCCTCTGCCCAGAATCCCTGGGGTCCGCGCGTACAGTTCTCATGCGGTCGGCCGATCTGCGCGGGCTGCGTTCGCGAGACAGCCCCATCAAGGAATATGTCATATACCCATATAACTGTGGGGCTTCCCAACTCATGGTGCGGGGATGCCGCCCCTGATCGGGAAACCGTCAGGCGTCATTACGGCGTCACGATCCGCTCCAACTTCGGCAGCTAAGACGATCCAGCCCTGGGCGTGCGAAATGCGGGCGGCCCAGGCGCTTCTCATTCCGCTCGCGGCGGAACCCAGCCGGACTCCGGAGCTTTCTGTCCTCACATTCCAGCGAGGCGCTCATGAGTATTTTCGGCAAGATCTTCGACAAGATTTTCAATCACAAGAAGGTGGCCGCTCCGGCTCCCGCACCCAAGCCGGCCGCCCCCGCCGCCGCGCCGGCCGCGGCTCCGGCCCCTGCGCCCGTGGATGTCGAGGCTGTGCTCACTGAGCTCGCCGCACAGAAGGGTGGCGGCGGCAACTGGCGCACCTCCATCGTCGACCTGCTGAAGATGCTCGACCTGGATTCCAGCCTGGACGCCCGCACCGAGCTGGCCGGGGAACTCGGCGTCAACGCGGGCGCCCACGGCAGCGCCGAGCAGAACATCGCCCTGCAGAAGGCCGTCTGGAAGAAGCTCGCCGAGAACGGCGGCAAGGTCCCGGCCAGTCTCAAGGACTGACAGCACAAGGCGGCGAAGGGCGGCGGACGCCTTTCGCCGCCCTGTTAACGGCCATTCAACGACGACTTGCTCTAATTGGGTCGCCCGCCCAACTGGAGACATAGCCGATGGCGCTTGCCGACACCTCGATGACGCTCGAGGGCGACACCCGCCCCCGGGCCGCAGTGGGTCGCGCGGCTATCGTGCTTGGGCTGGTTGTCTACGCGGCCCTGCTCGGCGCGGCCTGGTGGGCGGTGGCCAGCCTGCTGCCCGATCAGATCACCCTACAGGCCTTCGGCAAATCCAAGACCGTATCGGGGGTGCATGACCGCCTCGCCGGCGTCGGCATGGTGGCCGCCATCCTGCCGACGGCGCTGTGGATCGAATGCCTGGTGGTCGGGTGGGAGAAGAGCTCCGCGCGCGCGCTGATCTTCGGTCCCACCCTGTCCATGCGCACCGACCTAGCCGTCCTGGTCCTGGGTCAGGCCTTTGTGCTGGAGGTGGTGGGCAAGGCCATGATGCTGGGCCTCTCGATGATCTCCGGCATGGCGATCCGCGACTGGATCCAGGCTCAGACGGGCTTTGCGGCGGACCTGACCAGCCTGCCCTTCGCGGCCCAGCTGGTGGTCTATTTCTACATCTACACCTTCTTCGACTACTGGACGCACAGGCTGGACCACAGCCGGTTCTTCTGGCCCCTGCACCGCTTCCACCACTCGGCCAAAGACTTCTGTGTGGTGACCTCGGCGCGCCAGCATCCGGCCGCGTTCAGCGCTTTCTTCGTGATCAACCTGCCGCTCGCCATCCTGGGCGCCACCCCCAGTGTGATGATCTTCGTCAGTGTCCTGGTGACCACGGTCGGATTCCTGATCCATTCCCAGCTCACCTCCGACTGGGGCTGGGTCGGCCGCTGGGTGCTCCAGTCGCCCCTGCACCACCGCCTGCACCACAAGCTGGACATGACCGAGCCCACGGGCCACTTCGCCATGGCCCCTATCTGGGACCGGCTGTTCGGCACCTGGCGCGGGACCGCCGATCCCGCCCTGGTGATCGGCGTGGCGCAGCCCTACCGGCACGGCTTCTGGATCGTCCCTGACCTGCTGCGCGACTACTGGCATTTCTGGTCGGGCTTCGTGGTGAAACGCGCCGACTGAGGACGGCCGTAGGCCTGTCCCTGACTTCTAGTTTGGTGCCCCAGGTCGGACTCGAACCAACACGCCTCTCGGCAACAGATTTTGAGTCTGCCGCGTCTACCATTTCGCCACTGGGGCCCCAGGAGCGGCCGGCAATGTAGCGGCGGGACTCGCCGCCGCAAGCGGCGATTGACCTACTTGGCCGCGGCCTCGTCCTCGTCGCGATGCAGGGCGGCGTGGGCGGCCAGCACGATGTCCAGCACCACGATGGCGCCCACCACGGCGGCCGCGGCCATGGCGGCGTGGCGGCGGGGGTTCTCGCGACCGGTGGCCTTGCCGAGCGTAAGCAGGTCCATGGCGTCGCCGCCGACCCGGAGCCACAGCCAGGGACCCGGTCGAACGGGCGACAGCAGTCCGGCGCCGGCGGCGATCTCGCGGGCGCCGAAGGCGGCGACCTTCTCCTCGTCGGAGGCCAGACCCACGAATTTGGCGAACTGCCGTGGCGCGGCGACGGCCACCAGGCCCAGGCCGAGACTGACGACGCCCAGGGCGCGCTTGACGATGACCAGGTCCAAGTCGGTTTCCTCCCGCTGCTGGAGCAGCCAATTCCTGACCGGTCGCCAGGTTCCGGCGAGACGCTTCGCCGCAAGCAGCGTCGCGCTCTCGACGCGCCGTCGTCCGAATGATAATCACTCGCAACGAGTGAGGGCGTCAGCATGAACAATCTGTCGATCGACCGTGTGGAGATCGCCGAGTCCATCCCCGAGGTGGGGATCACCCTTCGGCTGAGCGACGCCTCCGTCGGCGATCGGGGCGTGATCATCGATGTACGCGCCGATGACGACGGCAAGGATCATGGCGTCGATATCGAGGAGCTGCAGCGCCGCCTGCTGGAGTTCGGTTTCGTGGAAGGGGCCCGCGTCGAGGTGATCCACGAGGGCGCGATCGGCCACGACCCCATCGCCGTGCGCCTGGACGATATGCGCGTCGCCCTGCGCCGCCGGGACGCCGGTGACGTCATCATCCTGCTGGACCGTCCATGAGCGACGTCGCCCTGTCGCCAGCCCGGGTCGCCCTGGTCGGCAATCCCAATTCCGGCAAGACCGCCCTCTTCAACGCCCTGACCGGCAGCCGCCAGAAGGTGGCCAACTATGCCGGCGTCACCGTGGAGCGGAAGGAAGGGACGGTCACCGCCGCCTCGGGCCGCACGATCCACGTGCTGGACCTGCCCGGCACCTATTCCCTGCGGGCCCGCAGCCCGGACGAGGCGGTCACCCGTGATGCGGTCCTCGGCCAGCTGGCCGGCGAGACCCCTCCCGACGCCATTGTCTGCGTGGCCGACGCCACCAACCTGCGCCTGGTGCTGCGCCTGATCCTGGAGCTGAAGCAGGTGGGCCGGCCGCTGGTTCTCGCCCTCAACATGTTCGACATCGCCCAGCGTCAGGGCCTGCGGATCGACCTCGAGGGGTTGGCCCGCGACATCGGCGCGCCGATCGTCACCACGGTGGCCACCCGCAAGCGCGGCATCGAGGAACTGGTGGCCCAGATCGACGCCACCACCCTGGAGGCCGCGGCGACCGTCGCCCGAGAATGGCGCGCGCCCGACGCCGGCGAGATCCGCGACGCCCACCGCGAGGCCCAGCGCCTGATGAAGGCTCACGTCCGGCCACCTGAGCGTCCCGACACCCTGACCGGCAAGGTTGACGGCGTGCTGCTGCATCCCGTCTGGGGCCTGGCTATCCTGCTGGCCATACTGCTGCTGATGTTCCAGGCGGTGTTCACCTGGGCCACGCCCCTGATGGACCTGATCGACGCCGGTATGACGGGACTCGGCGGGCTCGTGGCCCTGGCGATCCCCGAGGGTCTGGTCCGCAGCCTGATCGTCGACGGCATCATCGCCGGCGTTGGCAGCGTCCTGGTCTTCCTGCCGCAGATCCTGATCCTGTTCCTGTTCATCATCATGCTGGAGGACTCCGGCTACATGGCCCGGGCCGCCTTCCTGATGGACAAGATCATGGGCGGGGCGGGGCTGCACGGCCGGGCCTTCATCCCCCTTCTGTCTTCCTTCGCCTGCGCGATCCCCGGGGTCATGTCGACGCGGGTGATCGACTCCAAGCGCGACCGGCTGACCACGATCCTGGTGGCGCCGCTGATGACCTGCTCAGCGCGCATTCCGGTCTACACCCTGATCATCGGCGCGGTGATCCCGGCCAAGGTGGTGGGCGGGGTCTTCAGCCTCCAGGGCCTGGTGATGTTCGGCCTGTATGCGGCAGGCATCCTGTCGGCCCTGGGCGTCTCCTTCGTCATCCGGCGTTTCCTGTGGCGGGGCATGAGCGAGCCCTTCATGATGGAGCTGCCCACCTACAAGAAGCCCGACCCCACCAATGTCGCGCGCAGTCTGCTGCAGCGAGGTCAGATCTTCATGAGCCGAGCGGGCCGCATCATCCTGCCCCTGATGGTGCTCGTCTGGTTCCTGTCGACCTTCCCCTATCCGCCGGCGGGCGCGACGGGCCCGGCCATCGACTACAGCTTCGCCGGTACGATCGGCCACTTCATCCAGCCCCTCCTGGCCCCCATCGGGTTCAACTGGCAGATGTCGGTGGCCCTGGTCCCCGGCATGGCGGCCCGGGAAGTCGCTGTCGCGGCCCTGGGCACCGTCTATGCGGTGGGCGACGCCGAGACCAACACCGGCGGGCTCTCGGCCCGGCTGGCGGAGCAATGGTCCCTCGCCTCGGGCCTGTCGTTCCTCGCCTGGTATGTGTTCGCTCCGCAGTGCGTGGCGACGCTGGGGGTGGTGAAGCGCGAGACCAACAGCTGGCTCTGGCCGACGGTCATGTTCGTCTACATGATCACCCTGGCCTATATCGCCGCCCTGATCGTCTACCAGCTCACCGTGGCGCTGGGCGGCGGGTAGAACGTCGCAAACACAAGTTAAGCGTGAGCCTTAACGACGCGATAAACGACCCGAGCGCACCTTCCTCAGGTGGGAGGCGTGATCATGGAAAAGATCCAAACCGAACGGCGGCGGAAGCCGCGCCCCAAGACCAGCGCGGAGGCCGTGGCCGAGCGCATCCGGCAGACCCTGATGCAGTTCGGCGGCGAGGCGCACCGGCGGGAGGTCATCATGCAGATGGCCCGCGACTCAGGGGTCGATGTCCGCAACATCCCCGAGGAGCTGGAGACCACGGTCATCACCAGCTTCGAGGCGGCCTGGAACGACACCGAGAAGCGCGAGAGCTTCGGCTTCACCCTGCGGTTCGGCGAGGGCTCCCACCGTTGGGGCGTCCGGATGCCGGAGACGGCGCACTAAGCGCCTCCCCCGTGTCGCCGGCCAAGGCGTTGGCCGCCATCTGCAGGCGGTTCAAGAGCCGCTTGAGCAGCGACACTTCGTCAGGCGCGAGCCCGGATATGAGGGCCGCCTCATAGGCCAGGGCCAGGGGGGCGATCTCCGCATGGAGACGCGAGCCCTCCTGGGTCAGGGCCAGGACATGCGAGCGCCCGTCGGCATGGTGATCCGACCGTTCCAGCAGGCGGCGCTTGAACAAGCCCTGGGCCGCGCGGCTCACCGTCACCTTGTCCATGCCCGTGCGTGAGACGATGGCGCCCTGGGTCAGGCCGCCATCCTCCGCCAGCACGCAGATCAGCCGCCACTGCGGGATGGTCAGGCCAAAGCGATCCTCGTAGGCCCGGGCGATCAGGCCCGAGACCGCGTTGGAGGCCACCGACAACCGGTAGGGCAGATAGGCGTCCAGCTTCAGCCCCGGGACGGCCGCGGCTTCCGTGGGCTGGGACTGAACGGTCATCCGGCAGCGACCTCCTGTTCGATGGCGCCGAAGATGGAGTGACGGCGGGCGTCGCGCATTTCAATCCGAACGCAGTCTCCGGCCTTCAGGAACGGGGTCTTTGGCGCGCCGCCCGCCAGGGTTTCGACGGTCCGCAGCTCCGCGAGGCAGGAATAGCCGACGCCGCCCTCGGACACCGATTTCCCTGGACCGCCGTCGGGACCACGATTCGAGACGGTGCCGGAGCCGATGATCGTCCCGGCGCCCAGCGCCCGGGTCTTGGCGGCGTGGGCGATCAGGGTCCCGAAATCGAAGGTCATGTCGACGCCGGCGTCGGCCTCACCCAGGGGCTTGCCGTTCAGCTCCACCTCCAGGGCGCCCGTCAGGCGGCCATCGACCCAGGCGTCGCCCAGGCTGTCGGGGGTCACCGCCACGGGGGAGAAGGACGACGCCGGCTTGGACTGGAAGAAACCGAAGTTCTTGGCCAGCTCGTCCGGGATCAGGTTTCGTAGCGAGACGTCGTTGGCCAGCATCACCAGCCGGACGGCGGCAAGCGCCTCCTCCCGGCTCGCGCCCTGAGGCACGTCGCCCGTGATGACCGCGATCTCGCCTTCCATGTCGCAGCCCCAGGCCTCGTCGGCCAAGGGGATGGGGTCGCGCGGCGCAAGGAAGCCATCGGAGCCGCCCTGATACATCAGGGGCTCGGTCCAGAAGCTGGCGGGCATCTCGGCGCCGCGCGCTTTGCGCACCAGTTCCACGTGGTTCACATAGGCCGAGCCGTCCGCCCACTGGTAGGCGCGCGGCAAGGGGCTCTCGGCGTCGTGCTCGTGGAAGCGCACCCGGGGTATCGAGCCATGGTCCAGGCTCTCGCCCAGCCCCCTCAGCAGCGGCTCGCACCGCTCCCAGTCGTCGAGGGCCGCCTGTAGGGTGGGGGCGATATTGGTCGCCTCCACGCACCAGGCGAGATCGCTGGACACCACCACGAGACGCCCGTCGCGTCCCCACTTCAGTGAAGCGAGCTTCATTCCTGGTCTCCCATCATTTCTGTTTTCGTTGAATCGCGGCGCGGGATGACGCGGGTCAGGCGCACCCCGCGCTCATAGGCTTGCGGCTGATAGACGACGACCTCGACGCAGATGTCGCCCTTGGGCTCAGCGACCCAAAGGTAGTTGCGCTCAAACTCGGCGGAACGGCCGGCCGGGGTAAAGCCTTCGTAGGTGTCGCCCCAGGGGGTGACCTGGGAGAGCTCCCGCCAGCCCAGATCGCAGGCCCTTGCCAGTTCTTCCTCGGCGGCGTCCGCCAAATCCTGCTGGCGGTCGACGCTGGGCATTCAGATACGCACGTCCATGGGGACGGCGGCGAGGCTGCGCTTGTTGCGGTCGAGGGGGACTTTCACCTAGGCGGTCTTCCAACTGTCGACATAGGCGGCATTCTCAACCGTCGCGGCGGCCTCGCCAACCTCCAACGGGTCGCGGGTGTCGATCATCACGGCATATTCATCGGTGGCGGGCTTGGGCTGGCTGAGCATGTTCTTCAGCGCCTTGGGGTGCGGGCCATGGGTGAAGCCCGACGGATGAAAGGTCATCATCCCGGCGTCGATGCCGTCGCGGCTGAAGAAGTCGCCCGCGTGGTAGAAGAGCACCTCCTCGAAATCGTCGTTGTTGTGGAAGAACGGGACCTTCAAGGCCCCCGGATCGGTCTCGAACGGCCGCGGCGCGAAGGTGCAGACCACGAAGCGGTCAGAGACGAAGGTGGTGTGGACGCTGGGAGGCAGGTGGTAGCGGTGGCTGACCACCGGCCGCAGGTCCTTCACGTTGAGGCGCACCGGCGCCAGATCCCCATGCCAGCCCACTGCGTCGATGGGATTGTAAGGGTAGGTCACCACCGAGACCTGGCCGCGTTTCTTGATCTCCACGCGGTATTCACCGGGTTCCGCCTGATGAGCGCGGAAGGCCTCGTCCATGGCGGGCGTGTCCAGCATGGCGGGATCAAACAGGGCGTGCCCGCCCAGCATACCCTTGTCCGGCAACGAGAAATGGGTGTTGGTCGCCTGGATCATCAGCACCGCCGTGGGCGTGCTGGGCGCAAGCCGCCACATGGTCCCGCGCGGCAGATAGAGGTAGTCGCCGGCCGCGTAGCCGATACGGCCGTAGTCGCAGAACAGGTCGCCGGCGCCCTCGTGCACGAACAGCAACTGATCGCCATCGGCGTTGCGGGCGAGCGCCGGCATGGGCGAGGCCAGCTTCCAGAAGCGCATCTCCACGGCGGCGTTGTGCAGCACGACGGGCGCGCTCCAGGGCGAACCCGGCGCCTCGTTCAGGCGGGAGAGGTCGAAGGCGCGGGGGCGCAGCGGCCCTTCGAAATTGGTCCAGCCGGTGGGGGGGCGCGGATGGTGCAGGAAGGCGGCGGGGCCGAAGAAGCCCTCCTTGGAGATCTCCCGCTCATAGGTGCCGTCTGGCATATCGGCGTGGGCCTGGCGGGAATGGACACCTTGGGCGCCGCGCACCGGGATCCAGTTTCGAGCCATCAGAATTCGTCCTTGTAGATGCCCACCGCCATCGGACGCCCCTCCGACGCCTGGGCGCGGTACATGCCCGAGGTGTTGAAGCTCCAGGCGATCTGACCATCCGGCGCGACAGCGATGACGCCGCCGTCGCCGCCCAGAGCGGTCAGCCTGTTCTGCACCACCTCATCGGCGGCGGCCTGCAGGCTCAGCCCCTTCAGCTCCACAAGGGCCGAGATGTCGCGCGCCACGGTCAGGCGGATGAAGTACTCGCCGGTCCCGGTGGCCGACACCGCGCAACCGGCGTTCGACGCATAGGTCCCCGCCCCGATCAGGGGGCTGTCCCCCACCCGCCCCCAGCGCTTGCCGGTGGTGCCGCCGGTGGAGGTGGCGGCGGCCACGTCGCCGTGGATGTCGAGGGCGACAACGCCCACGGTGCCATGCTTGCCCTCGTCGTGCGCCAATCCCTGGGCGGGATCAGGCCGGTCCGCGCCGACCGGCTCCTCCGGGATCGGCAGCTTCTCGGCCTTCAGGAAATTGGTCAGGCTGCGCCAGCGGCGCGCGGTATGGAAATGGAACGGCTCCACCAACTCCTCGCCCTGGTCGGCGGCGAAGTCGTCGGCGCCCTTGCCGATCAGCATGACATGGGGCGAGCGCTCCATGACCGCGCGGGCCAGCGTGATCGGGTGCCGGGCTCTGGTAACGCCGGCCACGGCGCCGGCCCTCAGCGTGCGCCCCTCCATGATGGCGGCGTCCAGTTCGTTGCGGCCCTCCGCGGTGAAGACCGCGCCCCGGCCAGCGTTGAACAGAGGATCGTCCTCCAGCAGGCGGACGGCGGTCTCGCAGGCGTCCAGGGCAAGGCCGCCCGCCTTCAAGACCTGGGCGCCGGCCTCGGTCACCTTGGTCAGGGCGGCGCGATAGGCCGCCTCCTGCTCAGGCTTGAGGTGGGCGCGCTCGATCACGCCTGCCCCGCCGTGCACGACAATGGCCCACTTCGGCGGCAATCAGCCCTCCTTGGCCGGCAGGACGCCGCGGCGCACCTGGTCGAGTTCAATGGACTCAAACAGCGCCTTGAAGTTGCCCTCGCCGAACCCCTCGTTGCCCTTGCGCTGGATCAGCTCGAAGAAGATCGGCCCGATCATGTTCTCGGTGAAGATCTGCAGCAGCAGACCCTGACCCTCGGTGGGGGCGCCGTCCATCAGGATCTGATCGGCGCGCAGACGCTGCAGGTTCTCGTCATGGCCCTTCACGCGGTCGGGGAGTTGCTCGTAGTAGGTCTCCGGCACCGATTGGAAACGGACCTCCCGGTCCCGCATGGTCTCCACCGAGTGGTAGATGTCGCCGGTCCCGAGCGCCACGTGCTGGATGCCCTCGCCGTGATAGTCCTTGAGGAACTCCTCGATCTGCGAGTGGTCGTCCTGGCTCTCGTTCAGCGGGATGCGGATCTTGCCGCAGGGGCTGGTCATGGCCTTGGAGATCAGCCCGGTCTGGGCGCCCTCGATGTCGAAATAGCGGATCTCCCGGAAGTTGAAGATGCGCTCGTAAAAGTCGGCCCACTTGCCCATGTTGCCGCGGAACACGTTGTGGGTCAGGTGGTCGAGGTAGGTCAGGCCGACACTGTTGGCCGCCTCCGCCTCCGCAGCGCCCGGGATCGGCACGAAGTCGACGTCGTAGATCTCCTGGGCCCCGTACCGGTCCACCAGATAGAGGTTCGATCCGCCGATCCCCTCGATGGCCGGGATGTTCAGCTCCATGGGACCGACCGGTCCCAGCACCGGCTTGGCGCCGCGCTCAAGGGCGAGCGCCATCGCCTTGCCGGCGTCCTTGACCCGGAAGGCCATGGCGTTCGCTGAGGGTCCATGAATCTGGCGGAAGTCCGCGGGCTGGCCGCTGGGCTCCATGTTCAGCAGGAAGTTGATGTCCCCCTGGCGCATCCGGATGACGCTCTTGGAGCGGTGCCTGGAGACCGCCGTGAAGCCCATCTTCTCGAACAGGCCCTTCAGCAGATCCGGTTCGGGGGCGGTGAATTCGACAAACTCGAAGCCGTCGGTGCCGAGCGGATTGTCGAAGAGGTCACGACTGGTGGCCTGGGCGTTCATCTGCGCACTCCTTCCCGGAGAGATAGTATCATATGAAACCACTTGCCTGAACCGCGCCCAGGAGACAAGGGCGTCTGGCGCTGATAGCAAACGAGTGAACAGCCTCCTCGGATCACCATGCTTCGCAAAACGTACGACTGGGTCATGAACCTGGCCGGGTCGCGCCACGCGCCCGTCATGCTGTGCGGCGTCTCGTTCGCGGAGAGTTCGTTCTTTCCGATCCCTCCCGACGTGATGCTGGCGCCCATGGTCCTGGCGCGGCCCGAGCGCGCCTTTGTCTATGCCGGGCTCTGCACCCTGTCGTCGGTCCTGGGCGGGTGCCTGGGCTACTTCATCGGCTACCACCTGGGAGACCTGGGCCACTGGCTGCTGGCCCTGATGGGCCACCCCGAGGGCGACGCCGCCTTCAAGGCCTGGTTTGACCAGTGGGGCCTGTGGGTGATCCTGATCAAGGGCCTGACGCCCATTCCCTACAAGCTGGTGACCATCGCCTCTGGCCTGGCTGAATTCTCCTTCTTCACCTTCGTCTGGGCTTCGGTCGTGACCCGCGGAGCGCGCTTCTTCCTCACCGCCACCCTGCTGAAGTACTTCGGCCCGGCGGTGCGCGAAGAGGTCGAAAAGCGCCTGACCCTGTACACCGTGATCGGCGTGACCGTTCTGGTCGGCGGCATTGTTGCGCTGAAAGTCTTGGGCTGAGCCGGGTTTTGCGCTCATATCGCGCGCCATGATGCAGCTCATCCGCGCCGTCCTCGACCGCTGGGCCTTCTTCGCCCTGGGCTCCGCCGCCCTGATGCTGGCGATCGCCCATGCCTTCGAAACCTTCGGCGGCTACGCGCCCTGCACGCTCTGCCTGCGGGCCCGAGAGGTCTACTGGGTGGCCGGGACGATCGCCCTGGCCTGCATCCTGGCGGTCAAGCTGCCCCGGATCCTGCGTTGGCGCTGGCTGTTCTACGCCGCCCTGGCCCTGGTCTTCGCCGTCGGAGTGGCGATCGCGGTCTATCACAGCGGCGCGGAGTGGAAGTGGTGGCCTGGCCCCACGACCTGCGCGTCCACCGGCGGCGGCGTCAGCACCCAGGCCATGAGTGACCTCCTGGGCGGCGCGAAGATCCAACCCCCGACCTGTGACGAGGCGGCCTGGCGGTTCCTGGGCCTGTCCATGGCCGGCTGGAACGCCCTGATCTCACTGAAGCTGACCCTTTACAGCGCCTGGGCGGCGCTCCGCGATAGGCCCCGGTCATGAGCGACAAACCCATTCCGCCCCGCCCGGGCCAGGGCGCCACCGCCGCGCGGCTCGCCGAAATCCTCCGGGTCGATCAGGCCGGCGAAATGGCGGCGGTGCAGATCTATCGCGGCCAACGCGCCGTGCTCGGCGGCTCCAAAGGCCATGAGCGGATCGCTGGCCAGCTGGCCGAGATGGAGGGTCACGAGGCCGTTCACCTGGCCCGCTTCGACACCCTGCTCACCGACCACGGGGTGCGCCCGACCGCCATGACCCCGGTCTGGCGGCTGGCCGCCTTCGCGCTCGGCGCCGGCACCGCGCTGCTGGGTGAGAAGGCGGCTCATGCCTGCACCGAGGCGGTGGAGGACGTGATCGAGCAGCACTATGCCGGCCAGGTGGCCGAGCTCAGCGATCGTGAACCGGCCCTGGCCGCCGAACTCTCGAAGTTCCGCGACGAGGAGCTGGCCCATCGTGATCACGCCGTGCAGGAAGGCGCCCGCGACGCACTGGGCTATCCGATCCTGGCGGCGGTGATACGCGCTGGTTGCAAGGCCGCCATCAAGATCAGCGAGAAGCTATGACCGACGCGCAGATCGAAGCCCTGCGCCGAGGCGCCGAGGCCCCCGTCCTGGCGGGCTCGGCCGACCTCGACGCCGTCGCCGACGATCTGAACGAGGCCTTCCGGACGGACCCGCAGTTCTGCTGGTTCCTTCGCGACGACGCGGGCCGCGAGGCCGCCCGCCTGCGCTTCATGAAGATGCTGGTGAAGGAGGTCGCCCTCCCCACCGGCGAGGTGAGCCGCCCCCCCGGCGGCGGCGCGGTCTCCATCTGGATTTCCTCTCAGGCGCTGGGCCCCAACAGCCTGATGCAGGAGCTGCGCATGTTCCCCACCATCCTGGGCGCGACGGGCCTTGGGCGGATCGATCGCCTCGCCGCCATGCGAAAGGCGATGGACGCGTTGCACCCCATGGACCGGCCTCACGCCTATCTGTGGTTCCTCGGGGTTCGGCCCGAGGCGCAGGGCCTGGGGGTCGGATCCCGGATGCTGAAGGCGGGCCTGGCAAAGGTCGACGCTCAGGGGCTGCCCGCCTATCTGGAATCCTCAAGCGAGGCCAACGTGCCGCTCTATCGCCGCCACGGCTTCGAGGTGATGCAGGAGTTCCGCGCGCGGGCCGACGCCCCGCCCGCCTGGGCCATGTGGCGCGAGCCCCGGGCGGCCGTCTAACGAGCCCCCAGCGTCCGGCGTCCGAAGGCGAACAGGGTCGCCAGCGCCGCCTCCACCACGATGGGCAGCAGCATGTCCGGCGCAAGCCCCTCCAGGCCCGCCGTGATCAGACGGCCGGCGAGGGCGAGGCCGACCAAGACCAGGGGCACGGTGACCAAACGGCGGTCATCGCGGATCGCCGCGGCTAGGGCGAAGACCCCCATGCCCCCGAAGAATCCGCCGACATCGGCCCTCAGGCTCGCCAGACCAAGGCCGCCGACGGGGGACAGGCCGAGGGTCACGGCCGGCAGGGTTGGATCGATCCAGATCCGCAGGGCGCCGAAGATCGCAAAGGCGCCGAGCGCGCCGATCAGCAGACGGGGCAGGAGACGAAGCATGAGTGTTGTCCAGGCGGTTTGATTGTGGCGCGATACATGCCACTATTTCAAGACAGAGCGAAACCACGCGGGCGACAGAACCTCATGACCCTGACCTACGACCTCTACTGGTCCTTCCGCTCGCCCTACTCCTACATGATCATGCACCGGCTGACGGCGCTGGAGCGGGATTACGATGTCGCCTGCAACGTGCGCCCGGTCTATCCGCTGGCGGTGCGCACCCCGGAGTTCTTCGACACCCGCGACCCGCTCTGGTTCAGCTACTTCTTCGCTGACATCCACCGGGAGGCCCAGTTCCTGGGCCTGCCCTTCCGCTGGCCCCGGCCCGACCCGGTCTACATGGACATGGCGACCCGGACCTATCCCAAGGATCAGCCGCACATCCACCGCCTGACCCAGATGGGGGCGCTGGCCGCTGAGCAGGGTCGAGGCCTCGCCTGCCTTGACGAGGTCAGCAAGACGATCTGGAGCGGGACAGTCGACGACTGGCACCTTGGCGACCACATCGCCCAGGCCACGGCGCGGGCCGGCCTGGATCCCGCCACCTTCGCCGCCACGGTGGACGCCGAGTCCGAGCGTCTCAACGCGGTGATTGAAGAGTCTCAGGTCGCCCAGCGCGCGGCGGGCCACAACGGGGTGCCAATGATCGCCTTCAACGGCGAACCCTTCTTCGGCCAGGACCGCTTCGACCAGTTCAAATGGCGGCTGGAGCAGCAGGGGCTGAAGGCCCGCTAGGCCTCCAGTTCAATGTCCCAGTAGAGGTAGTCGAGCCAGCTCTGGTGCAGGTGGTGCGGCGGGAACTTACGGCCGCGTTCCTGCAGTTCGTGGGCGCTGGGACGCCGCGCCTTGTGACGCGGGAACATGTGCGCCTCCTGCGGGGTGCGGCCGCCCTTTGTGAGATTGCAGCGGGCGCAGGCGGTGACGATGTTTTCCCAGGTCGTGCGGCCGCCGCGGGAGCGGGGCACGACATGGTCAAAGGTCAGGTCCGCGCCCGAGTGGCAGTACTGGCAGGTGAAGGCGTCGCGCAGGAACAGGTTGAACCGCGTGAAGGCCGGCGGACGGTCCTGGGTGACGTACTGCTTCAGCGACACCACGCTGGGCAGCTTCATCGCGAAGGACGGGGAATGGATTTCCTGGTCGTAGGTGGAGACCACGTCGACCCGATCGAGGAAGACCGCCTTGATCACATCCTGCCAGGGCCAGAGCGACAGGGGATAGTAGCTGAGCGGCCTGAAATCCGCGTTCAGCACGAGGCAGGGCCAACCGGACGGCGGGTGGGTGAGCACCTTCATCGCCGGTCATCCCGGTGCGCTACAGCGCCAGATGGGTACGCGTGGAAACTGAAGACGAAGCCCTCACTCTCAACCGCTCTATCGGCGAACCGGTTGGGGCCCTCAGGCCCCAGATTCCCGACGCAGGAGAATTATAGGAGAGATTCTGAGACATCGCCATGACGGCGAAGCGGCCGGCTGGACCCCGCTCGCGACCCCAGGGTTCAAGCGAGCGGGGCGGCGCGGGAGAGCACTCAGGCGCCGACGATGGCGGTGGCGCCGGCCAGCAGGAAGCTGAGGGCGGCGAAGGCGACGACGACGGTGGTGTCTACAAAGCGGGCGAAGGCGTGATCGGCGTGGATGAACATGAGGATGGTCCCTGGTCTGCCGGAGGCCCCCGGTCGGGTTGTTCATGTGAACAACGCTAAGATACCCTCCATCTGAACAATGTACAGATACATTTTACACTGTACGCTATGCGTTTATGCATGACCTTTGCGGGCGAATAAGGCGCAAGAAAAAAGGGCCCCCGAAGGGGCCCTTGCGATCAGGGATCGACTTTGACTTCTAGGCGCCGGCCACTGCGGTGGCGGCGGCGACGGTGAGGCCCAGGACCAGAAGGATGGCGGGGGCGACGCGGTCGAAGAAGCGTTCGAAGTTTGCGAGAGACATGACACACACCTTGTAAGTTTGAACCCGCGGGGAGGCGGGGCGTTTGTTATTTGAACAATGCTAAGATAGCAGCGATCTGAACGCCGTCAAGATGATCTTTACGGCGTCCAGATATACTTTTACAGTGAGCCCGATGAGAGAAACTGCAGCCGCCGAGTCCCGGCCCTATCACCACGGCGATCTCAGCCGCGCCCTGATCGACGCGGCCCGCCGCCTGCTGGAATCCGAGGGCCCTTCGGCCCTGTCGCTCCGCGCTGTGGCGCGAGAGGCGGGTGTGAGCCCGGCCGCGCCCTATCACCACTTCAAGGACAAGGGCGAGTTGCTGGAGGCTGTGGCCGCAGAGGGCTGGGACCTGCTGAACGAGTCGCTGGCGGCGGCGCGGAAGTCGGCCAATTCGGTGAAGGACAAGCTGACCGCGCTGGGCGTCGCCTATGTGGTCTTCGCGCGCGAAAACCCCAGCCTTTATCGCATCATGTACGACGGCTCGCGCAACAAGGAGGAGTTGCCCTCCCACGTTCACCTGGAGGACGACAGCGCCTACTGCCAAGTGCGTGACACCCTAGTGGAGGCCGGCGCCGATCCCACCGATGAGATCGCCCTGGAACTCGCCACCACCGCGGCCTGGTGCGCCGCCCACGGCCTGGCCGAGATGGCCTCCTTCAAGCAGTTCGACACCCTGAAGTCCGCCCTCGGCAGCGAGGAAGCCTTCCTGCGCGGCGTCTTCGACCACATGAGGATTTTCGCCGACGACCACGGGAAGTAGACGTAGGCGCGTGACCGCGCCCTTCACCACCCGTTTCGCCCCCTCCCCCACCGGTCTTCTGCACCGCGGACACGCCTTCTCGGCGCTCACCGCCCATGACGCGGCCCGCGCCGCGGGCGGCCGCTTCCTGCTGCGCATCGAGGACATCGACGCCACTCGGTGCCGGCCCGCCTTCGAAACTGCGATCTACGAGGACCTGGCCTGGCTGGGGCTCGAATGGGAGCAGCCGGTGCGCCGACAGTCGGAACACCTCACCGAATACCAGGCCGCCATCGAGCGACTCGCCGAGCGAGGCCTGCTCTATCGCTGTTTCCGCACCCGCAAGGAGATCGCCGAGGCCATCGCCTCGGCGCCCCATGGGGCCATGGACACCTGGCGCGGCTCGCCCCTGCCCTCCGACCAGGAGGCGCGCAGGCTGGGCGCCGGGGAAGCGTTCGCCTGGCGGCTGTCCCTGGACGCGGCCCTGGCGCAGGCCGGTCCCCTCACCTTCACCGAGGAGGGCTCCGGCCCGAATGGGGAAACCGGCCTCATCCCCGCGCGGCCTGAACTGGGCGGCGATGTGGTGCTGGCGCGGCGAGACGTCGGCGTCGCCTACCATTTGGCCGTCACCCTGGACGACGCCCTGCAAGGCGTGACCCATGTGATCCGAGGTCAGGACCTGTTCGAGGCGACCCACGTCCAGCGGCTCCTGCAGGCCTTGCTGGACCTGCCAACCTCGGTCTATCGCCACCACCGCCTGCTGACCGGTCCTGACGGCAAGCGCTACGCCAAGCGCGACCACGCCCAGACCCTGGCCGAGCTGAGGACGGCCGGCGTCACGCCGGTGCAGCTGCGCGCGGAGATGGGCCTGTGACCGACGCCCCCGAAGATCGCGGCAAGGCCCTGGCCATGCTGCTGCTGGGCGCCTGTGTGATCGGGGTTGGCCCGGTGCTGGTGCGGCTGTCGGAGACGGGGCCGGCGGCCGCGGGCTTCTGGCGGCTGGTCTTCGCCCTGCCCCTGTTGGCGGTGATGGCCCAGAAGGCTGGTGGCGGCATCGGCAAGGCGCCCATGGCCGCCGTGCTGGCCGGCGTCGCCTTCGCGCTTGATCTCGGCTTCTGGCACTACGGCATCGCCTATACCTCCGTGGCCAAGGCGACCGTGCTCTCCAACCTCACCCCGGTCCTGGTGACGGCCTTCGCCTGGATTTTCCTGAAGCAGCGGCCGCGGCGCCTGTTCCTGCTCGCCGTGGCTTTCGCGGTGGCGGGCGCCTGGACGATGGCCCTGACCAAGGGGGCGGGTTCGACGGGGGTCAATCCACCGCTGGGCGACGCCCTCTCGGCGGCGACCGCCGTCTGGTACTCGATCTATTTCCTGGTGGTCTCCAGCGCCCGACAGTCGATGTCGGCGACACGGATCATGTTCTGGTCCACCCTGGTCGGCGCGCCCCTGCTGCTGCTGGCCGCCTTGGGCCTGGGCGAGCAGATCATTCCCACCGGGTTGGGCGGCTGGGCGGCCTGCGCGGGTCTGGGCCTCATGCACGTGGCGGGGCAAGGCTCCATCGCCTGGGCCTTGGGGCGGCTGCCGGCGGCGACCGCCTCCGTCGTGGTGTTGATCCAGCCGGTGGTGGCCGCCGCCCTGGGCTGGATGCTGTTCAACGAGCTGCTGGGAACCTGGCCCGCCGTGGGGGCCGCTGTCGCCCTGGCCGGCGTGGTGCTGGCGCAATGGGCCAGCCGTCCGAAACCCGCCTAGAGGTCCCAGGCTCCTCGGGCGGCCTCGATCCGGGCCAGCTTGGCGTGGAAGTCGGTCCAGTCATCCTCGGCGGCGATCCGGTCCCAGATGGCCTCGATCTCGTCGATGAGCAGTTCCTCGGGTTCGGCCTTGGCGAAATAGGGATCCAGCAGGCGGCCGGGGCGATCCGGCTCGGTCTCGGCGACCCGGCGTCGGAAGTCGGCGAAGGGCTGGCCGCCGTAGATGTCCCCCCGGGGGCTGGCCATGGCGCGGCCCACATCGCCGCAGAACCAGTCGAAGAAGAAGGGCTCCCAGCGCAGCCGCTCGCCCCCGGCCGCCAGGGCCGTGAAGGCCGCGTTGACCAGGCCGGCGTCCAGTTCGCGGCCCCGGCTCTTCAGACCCAGGCGCTTGAGCATCGCGCCCGCCAGGCCGCCGCGATAGGCGTCGGCGAAGCCGTTCAGGGCGTCCACCAGGGCCTGTTGTTCGGCCACCATGGAGAGGCAGCCGCCGAGGTTCTGCAGGTTCCAGAACACCGCCTCCGGCTGGCGGCCGAAGCTGTAGAGTCCCTGTTGGTCGAAATAGGCGGCGACGAAGTTGGGGTCGTTGTGCGGCAGGAACCGGTAGGGCCCGTAGTCGAAGCTCTCTCCGGTGATGTTCATGTTGTCGGTGTTGAGCACCCCGTGGACGAAGCCCGCGGCCATCCAGGAGGCCGCCAGAGTCCCGGCCCGCTCCACCACCGCCGTCAGCAGGGCCGAGGGGCGGTCCGGCGCATTGTCCAGTTCCGGGTAGTAGGTCTCGATCACGTAGTCGACGAGGCGGACGATCTCCTGGGGCTGCTCCAGGAAGGCCTGCCGCTGGAAGGTTCCGAAGCGGATGTGGCTGTGGGACAGCCGGGTGAGCACCGCCGAACGGGTCGGGCTGGGCTCGTCACCCCGCTCCAGGGCCTCGCCGGTCTCGATCAGGGAGAAGGACTTCGAGGTCGGGACGCCCAGGGCCTCCAGCATGGCGGTGGCCAGCACCTCGCGCATGCCGCCCTTCAGGGTCAGGCGCCCGTCGCCCCCGCGCGACCAGGGCGTGGTCCCAGACCCCTTGGTCCCGAGGTCCAGCAGGCGGTCGCTCCCGACCTCCCGCAACTGCGCGAAGGTGAAGCCGCGGCCGTCGCCTAGGTCGGGGTTGTAAACCCGGAACTGGTGGCCGTGATAGCGCTGCGCCAGCGGAGTCTCGATGTTGCCCGGCAAGGGTTGGAAGCGTCCGAAGTGCGCGACCCACTCGGCGTCGGTCAGGGCGTCCAGGCCCACCGTGGCGGCGGCCCGGTCATTGCGGAACCGCAGCAGGGTCTGGGGGAAATCGGCCGCCGCGACGGGATCGGCGAACTCGGGGCCGAGGCCGGGCAGGCGCGGATCTGGGCGGTAGGCGGGGGAGACGGGCATGGTCGCCAGATGGAGGTGAAAACCCTCCGGAGCAAGCGCGGCGATTATATTCGCACCTCCCGACCCATGCTACCGGTCGGCCATGGCGCGTCGCATCACCCTCGATTTCCTGAAGACCGAAGCCGCCTCGGGCATGATCCTGGCGGCGGCCGCGCTGGCGGCCATCCTGTTGGCCAACTCCCCGTGGTCGCAGCACTATTTCAGCTTCATCTCCCGCGAACTCACCATCCAGGTGGGCGCCTTCAATGAGACCCACTCGGTCACCGACTGGGTGAAGCAAGGTCTGATGGCCATCTTCTTTTTCGTCGTGGGCATGGAGATCAAGTTCGAGATCCTGCGCGGCGAGCTGTCCAATCCGCGGCGGCTGGCGCTGCCGGTTCTGGCGGCCATTGGCGGGATGGCGGCGCCGGCGGCCGTCTATCTGCTGCTGAACATGGGCCCCGGCGGGGCGCCGCAGGGCTGGCCCACGGCGACGGCCACCGACATCGCCTTCGCGCTGGCGGCCCTGGCCATCGTGGGCCGCAAGTTGCCGCCGTCGCTGCGGGTGTTCCTGCTGACCCTGGCCATCGCCGACGACCTGGCGGCCGTGGTGCTGATCGCCCTGCTGTTCACCGCCAAGGTCAACCTGCTGGCCCTGGGCGGGGCGGCCTCCACCCTGGCTTTGATGTTCCTTCTGGGGCGCTGGAAGACCGCGCCCTACTTCTTCTATGCCTGTTGCTTCGCCCTGATCTGGGCCTTCACCCTCAAGAGCGGGGTCAACACCTCGGTGGCCGGGGTCGCCGCCGCCATGGCCGTGCCCATCGAGCCACGGCGGGCCGGCCAGGCCGGGGTGCTGCACTACTTCATGGAGAGCCTGCACGGCTATGTGGCCTTCCTGATCCTGCCGCTGTTCGCCTTCACCGCAGCGGGGTTCTCGTTCAGCGGCCTGTCCCTGAAGGAGTTGTTCAGTCCGGTCGCCCTGGGGGTCGCGCTGGGGCTGTTCCTGGGCAAGCAGCTGGGGGTGTTCGGGGCCGCGGCCCTGGCCATGGGGCTGAAGCTGGCCCGGCGGCCGACCGGGGCCAAGTGGATCGAGCTCTATGGGGTGGCGGTGCTGTGCGGGGTGGGCTTCACCATGAGCCTGTTCATCGGGGCCCTGGCCTTCAGCCCGGGTGACGTGGCCGGCCAGACCGAGGTGCGGATCGGGGTGATCGTGGGGACCTTGATGTCCACCGCGCTCGGCATGGGGGTGCTGGCCTGGTCCCAGGCGCGGCGGAACCTAGAGCAGGGCTGAAGCCCAGGACTCGTCGTCGCGGGGGGCGGCCAGGACCGGGACGTCGCCAGCGAACCGGGCGATGGCGGCGACGGTCTGGGGGAAGTCGGGGGCGCCCGGATCGGCGCTCTGGCTGACGACAACCCCAAGCACCGCAAGGCCCCGCGCGCGCAGGACCTCCAGGGCGCTCAGGGTGTGGCTGACCCCGCCGAGGTAGGAGCCGCCCACCAGAACCGTCGGCAGGCCGAGCGCCAGCTGCAGGTCCAGGCCGGTGGCGTCCTCGGCCAGGGGGCTCATCACCCCGCCGGCGCCCTCCACCAGCAGCAGGTCGGCGGTCTGGGCGGCCAGCACCGGGCGGCAGACGGCCAGGAGGTCGGCCAGGGTCAGGGTCACCCCCTCCAGCCGGGCGGCCATGGGGGGCGAAAGCGCGGCCTCGAAGCGCAGGGGGGACATGGCCTCCAGGGCTTCGGCCGTCAGGTCCCGGCCCAGGGCCGCGAGGAGCCGACCGGGATCGGACGTGTCGGTGGCCACGGATGGAAGATAACCCGTTACGACGGGCTTCAAGGCCGCCACCGTCAGGCCCCGGGCGCGGGCGGCCTTCAGCAAGGCGCTGGCGGCCCAGGTTTTTCCGACGTCGGTGTGGGCGCCGGCGATGAAAACGGCCCTCATGGGACCAGGCCGACTATGGCCGACATCAGACCGTCGATGTCCCGCGCGGTGTGGCCGGCGGTGAAGGCCAGGCGCAGGCGGGCGGTCCCGGCGGGCACGGTGGGCGGGCGGATGGCGACGGCCAGGAAGCCCGCCGATTCAAGGGCTTGCGCCACGGCCAGCGCGCGGTCGGCCTCGCCGATCATGATGGGGACGACGGCGGATCTAGCTTCCGGCAGGTTGAGCGCGCGGGTGAAGCGCCGCGCGTTGGCGAGCGGCCTGGCCACCAGGTCCGGGTCGGCGGCGATCACGTCGAGGGCGGCCAGGGCCGCGGCGGCGTTCGCCGGCGGCAGGCCGGTCGTATAGACGAAGGTCCGGGCCCGGGTCTTGATCAGGTCGATCACCGGGGCGCTGGCGCAGACATAGGCGCCGTAGCCGCCGAGCGCCTTGGAGAAGGTGCCCATGGAAAGGTCGATGTGGGCGGTGGGATAGACCGAGCCCGCGCCCGCGCCCGCCGGCCCCACCACGCCCAGGCCGTGGGCGTCGTCCACCAGCAGCCAGGCGTCATGCGCGCGGGCGAGATCGCTGATGGCGTCCAGCGGCGCCAGGTCGCCGTCCATGGAGAAGACCCCGTCGGTGGCGATCAGGCAGCGGGCGGCCGCGCCCCGCTGGGCCGCCAGCTTCTGCGCCAGGTCGGCCATGTCGTTGTGGCGGAAGGCCAGCACGGACGCGCCCGACAGCTGGGCACCCGACCAGATGCAGGCATGGGCCAACTCGTCGGCCAGGATCAGGTCGCCGGGCCCCATGACCGTCGGAATGATGCCGGCGTTGGCCAGGTAGCCGGATCCGAAGACACAGGCGGCCTGCTTGCCCTTCAGCGCCGCCAGCCGCGCCTCCAGCTCTCCGAACACCGGATGGTCGCCGGTCACCAGCCGCGAGGCGCCGGCGCCGGCGCCGTAGCGCTCGACCGCCGCCATGGCCGCGGCCTTCACCGCGGGGTGGTGCGACAGGTTCAGATAGTCGTTGCAGGAAAAGGACAGCAGGCGCCGCCCGCCCCGCTCGACCCACAGGCCGTCAATCCGGTCGGTGGGGACCAGCCGCCGCCGCAGGCTGCGGGTCTCCAGCTGATCGAGCTTCTCGGCGGCGAAGGCGGTGAGGCTGTCGGTCATCGGGCGCCGATATGCACCTGGCCGGGGATTTGGGGAAGACGGAACCCCAGGTCACACCACTCTCGATAGTGACACCGCAAGCGCCAAAATTTACCCATGGTTGACCCCTGCGACCCCATATTGGGGGCTGGTTCCGTAAGAGCCTGGAGTACCGCGTCCATGTCATCCGTCCCCGGGCCGTCCGATGACCTGTCGACCTTCTTCGACGTGTCGCTCGACATGCTGTGCATCCGCGACATGGCGGGCCGGTTCGTGCGGGTCAGCCCCTCCTGGACCACGGTGCTGGGCTGGACCGCCGAGGAGCTGGTGGGCCAGCCATTGCTGCCGCTGATCCACCCCGACGACGTCCCGGCCACCGCCGACCTGATGCAGGCCATCCAGTCCGACGGCGAGATCGTCGGCTTCGTGAACCGCTATCGCCACCGCGACGGCCGCTATCGGCAGCTGGAATGGCGGGCGCGCCTCTCGGGGGACCAGGTGTTCGCCGTGGCCCGCGACGTCACCGACCGGGTGGCCGCCGAAGCCGAGATGAAGGCCGCCCATGCCGCGGCGCAAGCCGCCAACCAGGCCAAGACAGACTTCCTGGCCAATATGAGCCACGAGATCCGCACGCCCCTGAACGGGGTGATCGGGGTGGTGGCGGCGCTCGCCCAGACCGAACTCTCGCCCGCGCAGCGGGAGATGGTGGGCCTGATCGAGACCTCGGGCCTGACGCTGGAGCGGTTGGTCTCCGACATTCTCGACCTGTCGAAGATCGAGGCCGGGCGCCTGGAGATCGAGACCGCGCCCTTCGATCTCGCCGAAGCGCTGGAGGGCGTGCTGCACATCAACCGGCTGAAAGCCGATGAGAAGGGCCTGGCCTTCGCAGCCGACTTCGATGAGGACGCGCGGGGGGCGTTCCTGGGGGACGCCACGCGCCTTAAGCAGGTGGTGGGCAACCTGCTCTCCAACGCCGTGAAGTTCACCGAGCAGGGCGGGGTGCGGCTGCGGCTCAGCCTGACCGAGGCCGGCGACGGCCCGGCCCTTCTCACCGTTGAAGTTCGCGACACCGGGGTGGGCTTCGACGCCCAAGCGGCCGCGAACCTCTTCCAGCGGTTCAGCCAGGCCGACACCACCATCACCCGGCGGTTCGGCGGCACGGGGCTGGGCCTGTCGATCTGCAAGGCCATCGTCGAGATGATGGGGGGTGAGATTTCCGCCAGCTCCGAACCGGGGCGTGGCAGCCGGTTCCGCGCCACCTTCCCCCTGCCCCGGGTCCTTGACCTGGCCGCCTATGACGCGCGGTCCACCAGCGACGCCGCCGAGACGCCGCTGGTCCGCGTCGACGCCCTGCGGGTGCTGCTGGCCGAGGACCACCCCATCAACCAGAAGGTCGTGCAGCTGATCCTCGCGCCGCTCGGGGCGGAGATCACGGTCACCGAGGACGGGGCCCAGGCCCTGGCCGCGTTCCAGACGAGCCTCTTCGACCTGGTGCTGATGGACATGCAGATGCCGGTGATGGACGGCCTGACCGCCACCATGGCCCTGCGCGACGAGGAACGGCGGCGCGGGGGGCCACGGACCCCAATCATCATGCTGAGCGCCAACGCCATGATCCAGCACCGCCGCGACGCCATGGCCGCCGGCGCCGACCACCACATCGCCAAGCCCATCACCGCCCACCTGCTGATGGACGGCATCGAGACGGTGCTCGAGCGGGTGGGTGTGGCGGCGGAGGCGGAGGCGGAGGGGTAGCGGGGCGCTCATCCCGGCGCACTCAGGGGAGCCAGATTCATCTCGAGTGTGCAGGTCTGATCCACCGTTCGTGAGGTTCGTGTGGTTCGTGGACAATCTGATGGGCCTCTCTGGCGGCGGGGCTTCAAGAGTTGGAACCACGAACCACACGAACCACACGAACGGTGATCCTGATCGAAGAGCTGAGTTGAATCTGGGTCCCGGCCTTGACTGCTTCGCGCCGCCGCTTCGCGGTCGCCTGGATGACGGTTGGGGTTCATCGTCATCCCGGCCGCAGCGAAGCGGAGCGCCGGGACCCAGGGGCCGTGTGCGTGGCCCATGGGTCCCGGCTCGGCCTGACGGCCGTCCGGGATGACAGATTATTGCTCAAGTGGGGCTCGGGTTGTCATCGACGCGCGGCCAGCAGGTCGGTCCAGCGCCAGGCGCCGGTTCCGAGCGCGAGGCGGCTGGCCCCCGCGCCGTCGCCGAGGGTGATCAGCACCAGGCCGCGCATGGGCTGGGCGCGGCAGGCGGCCGGGGCGAAGGCGACCTCCATGGCGATGGCCTGGCGCAGGCCCGCGAGGCCCTTGCCGGCCTGGCCGGGATTCTGAACCCAGTCGCCGTTCCAGACGTGCAGGGCGCGACCGCCGGTTCCGCGCCGCGCGCCCTCGACGACGGCCGCGATGTCGGCGTCGCGGCGCAGGGCGGCCTGCAGACGTTCGACCATGTCGCAACGGGCCTCGCCGGAGCCGCCGGAGCCGCCGCCGACGCCCTCGCCCGATCCGCCGCCGCCGGAGCCGGCGGTGACAGCGCCCACCAGTTGGCCGTCGCTGAGGGTGGCGAAGGGCTGGCTGACCGGCGCCGGGGTCACATGGACCGGCGGGATGGGCGCCACGACCGAGCGGGGCACGTGGACCCTGATCTTCGGCGCGGGCCTGGCGGGGGGAGACGGCAGGGCGGGGACGGCGTCGGCGGGGGCCTGGGCGGCAGGCGCCGGTTGCGGTTCCGGTGGCGGCGGTGGGGGTGGAGGCGGCGGCGGATCGAAAAGAGTCACCTGAATGGGCGGGTTTTCCGGCGGCGGCTCCGGGGGCGCGCGGGCGGTGAGCATGGCCAGCGCCACCAGCAGGTGCGCGGCCGCGCTGAGGGCGACGGCCCACCCGGTGGCGTTCCGCCAGCCGGCCCGCCGGGGCCGCTGGAACAAGGGATTGCTCATCTCCGTCACGGCGCCATTGGGCCACGGGGGGGCGTCAGGAACGTGGCGCCTTGGCCGTGGACGCCGCACCCCGCCGGGCGGGCTCGCGGGACCGCCTAAGGTGCAGCTGAGCCAGATTCCGGGCGGATTGTCGTCGTCACATCGCCACGCTGGGCCCGCCTCATTTCATCAGCGCAAGATCTTGGGCCACGCGCGCCCGACGGGAAGGAACCTGACCTTGAAGAAATCGATCCTGAAAACGACCGCCCTGGCCGGCGTCCTGGTGATGGCCGGCGCGGCGACCAGCGGCTGTGCGACCAAGGGCTTTGTCCGCGACCAAGTGGCCGTGGTGGACGGCCGCGTGACCACGGTGGAAGGCACGGCGGGCGAAGCCCTGAGCCGCGCCAAGGCCGCCCACAAGCTGGCCGAGGGCAAGTTCCACTATCAGGTGGTGCTCTCCGACGACTCGGTGAAGTTCCCCACCGACCGCCACGCCCTGTCGCCGGAAGCCGAGGCGCGGCTCAGCGAGCTGGCCGAACGGCTGAAGGGCGAGAACAAGAACGTCTACCTGGAGATCCAGGGCTTCACCGACGCCACCGGCGACACCGAGTACAATGAGAAGCTGGGCGAGGCCCGGGCCGAGGCGGTGCGGCGCTATATGAGCCAGCAGGGCGTCGCCCTCAACCGCATGGCCACCATCTCCTACGGCGAAGCCACCCCGGTGGCCGATAACGCCACCCCCGAAGGCCGGGCGCAGAACCGCCGCGTGGCCATCGTGGTCCTGAGCTAGCGGGCGACGGCGCGGCGGCCGGGGTGCGGGCCGCCGTGTGGGGGGGCGCCGGATATGGCCTCTGACGTCGGGCTGGAAGAGGCTTCGCCACCCGAGAGCCCGCGCCGCGCCCCAGTCTTCTCCGTGGACCTTGTTGAGACGTACAAAGACCTCGTCACGTAAGGTTGAAATCCCCAACCGGGGCCACGTACGTTAGGTATTCGGGCCCGAAACGCGGCGTTCGCCGACTTGTCCAGGGCGGAGAAACGGATGCCAGCGCTTACACGATTGCAGCGCCTGCTAGGCCACGAGCCCAATGCGGTCGTCAGTATCGTGGGGGTTGTTGTCAGCGTCGCCCTGCCGACAGCCGTCCGCTGGGCCCTGCATCCAGTGCTCGGGGACGCACTCTGGTTTGCGACCTACTACCCGGCCATCCTTGCGGCGACCGTCTTCCTGGGATGGCGGTTGGGGCTTCTGACGCTTCTGCTGTCGGCCCTGGTGGCGGACTATGTCTTCATCCCGCCGCCCCACACCGTGTCCCTACAGGCCACCGACGCCGCCGCTGTGCTGGTCTTCCTGTTCAGCGGCGGCATCATCCTGATCACGGCGACCTTGCTGCGGCAGGCCATCCACCGCCTCAACCGGTCGACAGACATCCAGGAGGCGCTGAATCGAGAGCTGCAACATCGCGTGAACAACAATCTGGCCGTCGTTCAGGCGCTCGCCGCGCAGACAGTCCGGTCCAGCCCGGATTTGCCGGCCTTCAGCGCCAGCTTCCAAGCTCGACTGACGGCCCTGTCCAAGGCCCAGACCGTGCTCAGTACAGGCGAGTGGCACCGGTGTGACTTCCCGGAGTTGCCAGCCGCGGCGCTCGAACCCTTCATGGGGCACGGCCACATCACGCTGCAGGGACCGGAGTGCTCGGTTCCCGCGGAGTCCTGTGTGCCGCTGGTCCTGGCCTTGCACGAACTCGCGACCAACGCGGCGAAGCACGGCGCCTTGTCGGTTCCCGACGGCCAGGTCTCGTTGCGCTGGCGTCTGCGCGAGAGCAGCCGAGCCCCGGAACTGGTGCTGGAGTGGGTGGAGGCTGTGTGAAAACACCGAAGCAGCTTAGATTTCTGTCCATCAGCTTCGGGGGCCGGGATGAAACGGTTTGTCGAGGGGGATGACCGGCGTCAGGGCACGCTGCTCCCGGAATATCTTGAGGACTACGTCTCCG
>NZ_JAUYAF010000070.1 GCF_030693625.1 Phenylobacterium sp. | reverse complement strand
GCCCCGTGCGCCTGGAACACAGACTTGGCGATATCCAGACCAATGATGGTAACGTCTCCCATGGACGCCTCCCTTGAGTGAAGATCAACACCCTCACTCTGGCACGTAGATGCCGTCGGGGGGCGTCCACCCCATCACCCTGGACCCTGCGCATCTGCTCCAGAACCCACAGCGGCTCACGGTCGGCATGCAGCACCTCGCCCACGGCCCGGCGATAGATATCGCTGGAGGCATCGCTCAGCCGAAAGGCGCCGCCTTCGGTAGCGATAGCCGGCAGGGTCACCACTTCCCAATCGTCCTTCTCCAGGACATGGCCGACGAGATCGTCCTCGTGCAGCCGCTGCATGATCAGCACGATGGCGCCCGCCTGCTTGTCGTTCAGTCGGGTGACCAGGGTGTTGTCATAGAACTCCGCCACCCGACGGCGCTCGGCCTTGGAAAGGGCGGCGAGCGCTTTGATGGGATCGTCGATGATGATGATGTCGGCGCCCTTGCCGAGCACCGCGCCGCCTACGCCGGAGGCGAAGCAGACGCCGTGGCGGGTGGTGATGAACTCCAGGTCCCGTGAGCTCTGCAGGTCGAAGCCTCGAAACAACGACTGGTACCAGGGCTGCTGGGCGATGGTGCGTCGATCGACGTTGAACTTGCGGGCCAGTTCCTCGGTGTGGCTGACGCAGATGAGCCGCCGGGTCGGATCCTGACCCATGACGAACATGGGCCAGGCGACCGAGGCCAGGATGGATTTCCCAGACCTCGGCGGCACGTTGATGATCAGCCGGCGGACCTCGCCCAGCCGCACACGCTCCAGCTGCCAGGCGAGGTGCTCGTAGTGCCAGTTCGGCGCGAAGCCGACGCCGGGCTCCAGGGTGGCGAACACCTTCATGAAGAAGGCCATGAAGTCCTGGCGGAGCATGGCCTCCAGTTCGCGGCGGCGGTCAGACATCGCTGTCATCCTCCGTCTCGCCACCACGCCGGCGAAGCTCACGGGCGATCGTGGCGTCGTAGATGGCGGCGTCTTCGTCGGACTCGAAAGAATCCTCCCGGTGAGGCTCGGAGCTGGGCTCCAAGACCACCAACAGATCCAGAATGAGCTGAAGCGCTTTCAGCGCCATCTTCCCGTCGTTGACGCCTTCGCCGAGTGGGCGGCGTAGCAGCGCCTCGAGAACCTTGATCGATTGGCGACCGCTAGGACCGTCTATCGGGATCTCGCTGCGTAGAATTGTTTCCAGTTCCGCGCGCATTTCCGCCTTCAGGCTCGGCGGCGATGGCGGCGGCTTTTTCGGCCGGCCGGAGGGGTTCGGTGACGGGTCTCCCTTCTTCCACTGGTGCTTCGGGTCGATGTTCTTATAGCCTGGGCCCTTCCCGTCGCCGAATTGGCGAGGGGATGCCGCCTTACGATGCTTTCCCATGGCCGTGCCTTCACGCTTGCGAGGCGGTCTGGTCCGCACGCTGGGCGGCGAGTTCGGCGAAGGTCAGGCCGGTCTCTTCATGGATCGCCGGCTCGCCGGTGACGGCTTCGATCCGCCGGACGATGACATCGACGAACTTGGGATCGAGTTCGAGGCCTATGCCAATGCGGCCCGTCCGATGCGCTGCAGCCAGGAGGCTGCCCGAACCAAGGAACGGGTCCAGGATGACGTGGCCGGGGTCAGTCACATCCAGGATCGCCTCGGTGAGCAAGCTCACGGGCTTCACCGTCGGATGAGCTTCTACCGCCTCCTGACGGCCTGGGCCGAATCGCGCGTATCCTGGGACGGTCCACAGGGTGGTGCGCTCGCGCCCGTGCCGGCCCATCTCGACGTTGTCGATGGCCAGGCGGTCTCCCTTGACGAGCACCAGCACGAATTCAACCTGATGCTTGTACGGACTCCCGCGATTTCCAGCGGTTTTGTCCCACACGGCCGTGCAGAGGTGGCGCAGGCCTGCGGCCTCGGCGGCCTGGGTGAGGATGGCCATGGATCGGTGGTCGATGAAGAGAAAGGCCCCGGCCCCGTCATCGACAAAGGGGAGCCCTGCCGCGAGGGCCCGCTCGAAGAGGTCTCGCGCCTCCTCAGGTGTCATCTTCGATCCCTTGAGGAACTCGCTATGACCGCTGCTGATCGCTGCGATGCTTACCCCGTAAGGAAAATCGGAGAAGAACATCTGGGCCTTGTGCGGTCCCATGACGGTTGAAATGTCGGCGGGATCGGTAGCGTCGCCGCAGCCGAAGCGATGGCGGGCACAGGTGAAGAAGTCACCGCGTCGGGAGATCGGCACTCTGGGCGGGGGCGGCGCCTCGTCGTCCGCCGGCTTTTTCTCCAGACCGGTGAGCAGGAGCTGATCGACGCGGGCGGTCGGCAACGCCGTGAAACTGACCAGCAGCGGATCGACCTTGCACACGAAGTCGAGTTCCAGCGCCAGGGCCGGGTCGTCCCATTCGCTCATCCCGGCGATGGCGCTGATCGAGATCCGCAGCGCCTTGATCTCGGCCTCGGAAAGGTGGGCGACGACCGTTACGGGTATCGTCTTGTGCCCAAGCCGCTTGCACGCCTCCCAGATGAGGTGACCGTCGATGATCTCGCGATGCTGGGTCACCAGGACCGGGATCACCACACCGAACCGGCGGATGTTGCGGACCAGGATCTCCACTTGGCGCTTTGGGTGCTTGCGGATCCGGTTCTGGGCCGGCTTCAGGTTGTCGATCGGCTCGCAGATGAATTTCGGCTCAGCGCCAAGGCTAGGAGCCCCAGCCTTGAGGGCGGCAGGCGAGGCGGTGGATTGCGCGCGTTTACGATCGCGCACCCGGATTGGGTTCGGCATGCGACATTCCTTTTGAGGATGGCGCGGGGACCCACGACCGGCCCGAGGCGGCTCGCGATATGCGAGGCCCGCCGTCCGGTCGCGATTGGCTGCCGATGAATCGAATGCCCGCGCGAAAGAAGCTGACCTTCAAAGCCACTCGGCGCAATGCCGATCCGAAAATAATCCACAATATATCAGCGGCTTGTACCGATCCTTTGGCGAGTTGAATTCTTTGCGCTTCTCGCTGGACTACACCCTGAAAGGAAGCGGTAGTCCTCCCCACGCCCGGCCAGCCGGGCTCGCCTCGGTGCGGGACCGCGAAGGGCGGACCCGGCAACGGAGGCGAACATGACCAAGTCCAAAACCACCCCCGACACAGCCGCTCAGACCCTGGAAGTCGCGCCCGCGATGCCCGGGACGACCACGCCCAAGGGCAAGCTTGGCGCCCTGGTGGCGCTTCTGCTGCGGCCGGAGGGCGCCAGCCTGGAGGCGATGCAGGCGGCCACCGGATGGCAGGCCCACTCGGTGCGCGGCGTCATCGCCGGCTCCATCAAGAAGAAGCTGGGCTTCGCAGTGACCTCGGAGAAATCCGATGCAGGCCGCCTCTATCGCATCGTGAAGGGAGCCGGCGCATGAGCGCCGGTAACCTTCTCGCCGGGCTGGAGTCCATGTCGCTCGCCGAACTGCGCGCAACATGGACCGAGCGCCTCGGTGTCGAGCCGCCGAAGCTGCGAACTCGCGACCTTCTGGCGCTGGCCCTGGCTCATCGACTGCAGGCGAGGACGCATGGCGACCTTCCCGGGCCGGCCAAGCGGAAGATGGCCGAACTGGCGCGGCGGTTCACCGAGGACCGGAGCTACACGCCAACGCCCGGGCCAGCGCTGAAGTCGGGCTCATCCCTGATCAAAGAGTGGCGCGGCGTGCGCCACGAGGTCCGGGTGCTAGAGGATGGCTTCAGCTACCAGGGCGAACGGTTGGGCTCCTTGTCGGAGGCCGCTCAGCGGATCACAGGGACCAAGTGGAACGGCCATGTCTTCTTCGGCCTGAAGGCGCGTCGCCGATGAGCCCGCGTCTGCGCTGCGCGATCTACACCCGCAAGTCCTCCGAGGAGGGGCTGGAGCAGAATTTCAACAGCCTGCATGCGCAGCGTGAATCCTGCGAGGCCTATGTGCTTTCCCAGACCGGGGAGGGCTGGACGGCGATCAAGACGGCCTACGACGACGGTGGCTACTCAGGCGGCTCCATGGAGCGGCCAGGGTTGAAACAGCTGATGACCGATATCGCCAAGGGTCTGGTGGACATAGTCGTTGTCTACAAGGTCGACCGGCTGACCCGGTCGCTGGCCGACTTCGCGAAGATCGTCGAGCTCTTCGACGCTAAGGGCGTGTCGTTCGTGTCGGTCACCCAGGCCTTCAACACGACCTCCAGCATGGGCCGGCTGACGCTGAACGTGCTCCTTTCCTTCGCCCAATTCGAGCGCGAGGTGACGGGCGAGCGCATCCGCGACAAAGTCGCCGCCTCCAAGGCTAAGGGCCTGCGCATGGGCGGACGCCCACCGCTCGGCTACGACATTGTCGAGGGGCGGTTGGCGCTCAACCTGGACGAAGCGCCTCGCGCCCGACGCATCTTCGAGCGCTACCTCGCGCTTGGCTCGCTGCACGCCTTGGAACGTGAGGGTGTGCAGGGGAAGCGGTGGATCAACAAGGCGGGCGTGGTCGTGGGCGGCGGCGCCATGACTCGAGGTTCGATCTACTACCTCCTTACCAATCCGGCTTACCGCGGCATCACCCGCCACAAGGACAAGCGCTACGACGACACCCACGTGGCGATTGTTGATCAGGATCTCTGGGACGCGGTGCAGGCCAAGCTCTCAGAAGGCAATGCTAGCCAGCCCAAGACGGAGATGCGCGGGGAGGGGGCAAGGCTTGAGGGCCTGGTCTTCGACGATCGCAACAATCCCATGGTCGCGGTCCATACCAAGCGCGGGATGACCCGCTACCGCTACTACCTCTCCAGGGCCAAGCTCACCGGTAAGGGTGAGGCCGGCAGCCTGCACCGTATCTCGGCCGGTGTGCTCGAGCAGTTCCTCGCCGAACGGCTCGGGCCGATGCTCTCGCCGGCATGGCGTCCGGACGACGAGAGTATCGATCGCATCACGCGTGCGCTCCGCAATGCCGTCTTGAGCCAGGATCAGCTCGTCGTCTGTATGCTCGAAGCTGCGTTGTCGCCGGACGCCGTCGGCGCGCCAGACGTGACGCGGCTTGAGGACGGTGTCTGCAGCATCCGGCTCTCCTTCCATATGCGCCGCCAGCAGGGCGCAATGATTCTGGAGGCTCCCGGCGGCGGGGCGGCTCCAGCAGTCAGGGTCGACCGTGCGCTGGTTCGTGCGATTGTCCTCGCCAAGGTTTGGGCCGCCCAGTTGGAGATCGGCGAGGTGGAGTCGATCACGGCTCTCGCTCGGCGAGAGCGACTCTGCACTCATTATAGTGCGCGCCTGCTGCCGCTGGCCTATCTGGCGCCGGATATCGTCGAGCAGATCGTCGAGGGCCGACAACCGCGCGCCGCGACCCTGGCGGCCTTGACCGCTCGCGCGCTCCCGCTCGACTGGGCGGACCAGCGGGATCTGCTTCAACGATTGTGAGGCAAGCCAGCGTGACGACGATATAGAAATCGCTGCTACCAACCAACGACACCCCGCAATTCGCTGATCCGGAAATCGTCCATGCCCTCGCTGCGGGGGCAAAGCCGTTTCGGCGCAATGGGTTGCGGGCCGCGACTATCGATTGGGCGCCCGGCGCGCGCCTGAAGTCGCTGATTATTTCGCTGTTAGCAGCGAAAACCGGCCAGTGGACCGAAACCTACACTTCTGAAATGGCCCCAGAGAGCGGAAGGCGAAATGGGCATATGAGGGCGGGTTGGTGGCTCTCGGAGAGCCAGGCGCGCGGGCCGTTATCCGCCTAACCGACGGACTACTCGGGACTAATTGGGCGCGGGAAAATCTCCCCGCGTTAGCGGGGAAATGAATGGTCGGAGTGGCAGGATTCGAACCTGCGACCCCCGCGTCCCGAACGCGGTGCTCTACCAGACTGAGCCACACTCCGACTTGAGGAGGGCGCTTATAGAGGAGCGCTTTCCGCGCCGCAAGCGACCCTGAAGCCGTTGCATCCCAGGAAGGCTTGCGCTATCTCCACGCCCTCGCGCAGGCCTCGGCCCAGCGGCGTTCCTGCTGGGGAATGGTGTAATGGTAACACAGCGGTTTTTGGTACCGTCGTTCTAGGTTCGAGTCCTAGTTCCCCAGCCAATCTGTCCCGACATCGTGACGGTCGCGCCACCAGCGCCAAAATTGTCGGCTCTCCGACGTTGCGCGGCGGAACCGAGCGCGCGCGGACCGGTTAGAGAGGCTCCTCCAACCTGTCACCCCAACGGCCATGCCCCATCGTCTCAGCCTTCGACTTTGGCTCGCCGCCCTTGCATCGGCCACCTGCGTCGGCGCCGCCAGCGGCGCGGCCCTGCGCCCCGGCCCGGACGAAACCACCGAGCCCCCGACGCCCCAGCTCCTGAACCCCGGCCAGACCAACGTCATCGCCTTCGATCCGCGGGTCGCGGCCTCCCGGTCCTGAGGCCAGGGCGGTCGGATCAGGCGGCGCGCTCCACCCGGTCGGCCAGGATGCGGTCCACCGCCAGGGTGACGGTCTCGTAGCACTCGCAGGCGCGCGCCGTCAGGGCCTCGCGGTCCAGGATGCGGATCTTGCCGCGGCTGTAGCGGATGATCTTCTCGGCCTGCAGAGAGGCCGCCAGGGTCGTCACCGTGGTCCGCTGGACCCCCAGCATGATCGCCAGGTGCTCCTGGGTCAGGGGCACGACGGCGTCGCCCCCCAGCCGGTCCTGGGTCATCAGCAGCCAGCGCGCCAACCGCAGCGGCGTCGCATGCAGGGCGTTGCAGGCGTTGGTCTGGGCGGTCTGGACGATGGTCGCCTGGGCGTGGCGGATGATGGCGTCGGTCAGCATCGGACTGGCGGCCGACGCCCGGCGCAGGGTCTCGGTGCGGATCTTCCAGGCCTCGCCGCTCACCTGCACGATCACCCGCTCGAAGGCGTAGGGCGAGCCCAGGGCGTGCAGCAGGCCAAACCCGCTCTCGCGCCCGATGGTGCGGCTCTCCACCTGGTCGCCGTTCGCCATCACCGCGATCACCGAGATGATCGAGTCGGTGGGCAGGAGCACCATCTCCACCGTGCGGCCCACCTCGGCCAGGGTGTCGTCACGCTTCAGGGTGACCCGTTCCAGGTCGGGTTCGATCAAGGCGCGGGCCTTGGCGGGCAGGGTGTCGAGGAAATGGTTGGTCTTTTGCATCCCATGGTAACGTTCAGGGCGCGAGAAGGCGCCATCCTGATCGTGCGCGGGGCGACCCCAGCCACAGCCGCCCGACCAACCTTATCGCCGCCCCCCCCCTGGCGCTTTGCCTGGAGGCCGGCCGCGGGCGACGGGGCGTCAAATTGCAGCACCTGGACCTTCTGGAAGGTGCAGCCTCGAAAAGAGATCAATATTTAATCTATGGAATCTACGGCGTCGTACTTATCGCGCATAGCGAGAGTGTGGAGAGTCCGGGCGTGTTCAGTAATTTCAAGATTGGTACGCGTCTTACTTCTGGCTATGTCGTTCTGCTTATTTTAATGATCGCCATGGCCGGTGTCAGTATAAACCGGGTCAACACGATCAACGACCAACTGGCGACGATCAACGACGTCAATAGTGTCAAGCAACGCTACGCCATCAACTTCCGCGGCAGCGTCCACGACCGGGCGATTCGCCTGCGGGACGTTGTCCTGGTCTCCGATCCGGCCGAGTTGGCGACAATCCTGGGCGACATCGACCGACTGGGCGCCAGCTATGCGGCCTCGGCCGGCCCCCTCGACGCGATCCTGACGTCAGGTGAGCAGGTCACCCCCGACGAGGTCGAGATTCTGGCCGCCATCAAGGCGACCGAGGCCCGGACCCTGCCCCTGATCGCCCAGGTGGCGGACCTGCGCCAGGCGGGCGACGAGGCCGGCGCCAAGGCTCTGCTGATGAGCGAGGCCCGACCGGCCTTCATCCAGTGGCTGAAGGAGATCAACCAGTTCATCGACCTTGAGGAAGCCAAGAACAAGGCTGTGGCCGGCGACGCGCGCGCCATCGCCCAGGGCTTCCAGGTCCTGACCCTGCTGCTCTGCGCCGGCGCCTTGGGGATCGGCGCCTTCATCACCGCCTGGGCCCTGGTGGCCATCCGGCCGCTGCGGAGTCTGACGGGGGTGATGGGGGCCCTGGCCCAGGACGACTACGCCGTGGAGGTCGACTTCGCCGAGCGCGGCGACGAGATCGGCGCCATGGCGCGCGCGGTCCAGGTCTTCAAGGACAGGGGCCTCCAGGCCAGGGACCTTGAGGCCGAGGCCGACCGCATGCGCACCGCCGCCGACACCGAGCGCGGGCGCACCGAAGCCGAGCGGCGGGCGGTGGAGATCGAACAGCGCGCCGTGGTGGAGGCCTTGGCCGCCAGCCTTGGCCGCCTGGCGCAAGGCGACCTGACCACCCGGATCGAGGCCGATTTCCGGGGCCAGTATCTGCAGATCAAGACCGACTTCAACGCCGCGGTCGACAGCCTGAGGGAGGCGATCGGCGCCATCACCAATTCGGTCCGCGGGCTAAACGGCGGTTCCGATGAGATCTCGGCCGCCTCCGACGACCTCTCGCGCCGCACCGAGCAGCAGGCCGCCAGTCTGGAGGAGACCGCCGCGGCCCTGGACGAGGTGACCGTCACCATCAAGCGCAGCGCCGAAGGTGCCAAGCAGGCGGCCTCGGCGGCCAGCGAGGCCAAGGGTCAGGCCGAACGTTCCGGCCTGGTCATGGGCGAGGCGGTCCAGGCCATGGACGAGATCGCCGCCAGTTCCGGCAAGATCAGCAGCATCGTCGGGGTCATTGATGAGATCGCCTTCCAGACCAACCTGCTGGCCCTGAACGCCGGGGTCGAGGCCGCCCGCGCCGGTGAGGCCGGCCGTGGGTTTGCGGTCGTCGCCTCGGAGGTCCGCGCCCTGGCCCAGAGGTCGGCGAGCGCCGCCAAGGAAATCAAGGAGCTGATCGCCGCCAGCCGGCTGCAAGTGGATCGGGGCGTCAAGGTGGTGGGAGACACCGGCGAGGCGCTCGGCGGCATCGTCACCAAGTTCGCCGAGATCGACCTGCTGATCTCGGAAATCTCCAAGTCGTCCCAGGAGCAGGCGGTGGGCCTCAACCAGGTCAACGCCGCCGTCAACCAGATGGACCAGGTGACCCAGCAGAACGCCGCCATGGTGGAACAGACCACCGCGGCCGCCGCCAGTCTGAAGTCCGAGGCCGCCGACCTTGGCAAGCTGGTGGGCCGTTTCCAGATCGGCGCGGCCGCTCCCGTCGCGGGCCGACCCGAGCTGGCCCAGGCCCATCGACATCCTGCGGCGCGCAATCCGGTGGCCGCGCTCCGCTCAAGGCTGCAGCGGCTGTCCTGAGCCGGCCTGGAACCCCTCGCCCCGTCGCGCGCTCAGGAGCTGCAGAAACCTGGAGGCTCCATGACCGAAGACAACACCTACGGCGTCAGCGAAATCGTCGGCACGTCCAAGACGTCCATCGACGACGCCATCCGCACCGCCGTCACCAAGGCCGCGGAAAACCGCCGCCACATCCGCTGGTTCGAGGTCACCCAGGTGCGCGGGCACGTGGAGGAGGGCCAGGTGGCCCACTTCCAGGTCAGCCTGAAGCTCGGCTACGCCCTCGAGGAGTGACCTCCCGCGTCAGCCCGCCGTCGTGGCGGGCTCACGCGCCGTGAGCGCCCGCGCGCGCCGGTATTCCAGCGCCGCCTCCGTCACCGCCGGCTCGACGTCGCGGGGCATCATCACCCCGGCCGCGACGGCGGCGGCCGCCGCCTGCCGGAAGCGGGCCAGGTAACCCGCCTCGTCGCCATAGAGGGCGTCCAGGGTCGCGGCGTCGAAGGGCCGGTTCGATCCCCGCAGCCGGCCCGAGAAGTCGTCGCTCACCGGCGCAGAGCTGTTCATCGCCACGGGCGCATCGGCCTGCGGCAGGCGCACGCCCCCCGTGGCGATGCCGTGGCGATCACGCACCACCTTGCCGTCGGCGTCGAAGTTGATCAGCGGCTGAGACGGCGGCGGGGCGCCCCCAGTCACCCAGCGGTTCATGTGATGCAGGGCCGCGTCATAGAAGGGCTGCAGGTAGATGCGGTTCATGTCCTCCGACGGCGCCGCCGGCGCCACGCCGAAGTCGCGCTGGTACTTCTCGTTGCGGGTCAGCTGCGCCTGATAGGACACATGGGTCAGGGCCGCGGCCTCCCAGGTGCGGAACCGCTCGGTGTCGGGCTGGCGCACCTTCAGGCAGGCGATGGCCTCCAGCTCGGTGTTGACGATCATCGCCGGGACATCGAGATCCTCGCGGATCAGGTTCTGGGCCCGGGGCAGGGGACGCGCCGCGCCCGGCGCCCCTGGCGACACCCGCACCGGCGGATCGCTGCCCTCGATGGCCGTGCCGCCGCCGAAATAGATCTGCAGCATATAGCCGTCAAAGGCGTGGCCGCCCTGCTCGGGCGGCAGAGGATGGACGGCGTTGATATAGGTCGAGAGCCGCCCCGCCGACTGCGAGGCGCCCAGGCCGATCACGCTCTTCACCGCGAGCCCGCCCATCGGATCGACCGCGCCCTCGCGCGCCGGCCCCACGGCCCGGGCGACCTGGGAAAAGATGTCATAGGAGGCGTCGTCGGTGGGAATGCTCAGGCTGCCGTAGCGCTCGGCGTCCCAGGCCGCCAGCCCCTGGGGATTGGCCTCGAACCCGTGCGCGCCCACGGCCTGCACCGTGGCGCAGACATAGGCGTAGCCTTCCTCCAGCACCTCGGGACCCTCCCCGAAGAACAGCTCATAGCCGGCGGTGACATTGTTCCAGCACACCACCACCGTGCCGTTGAACTTGGCCGGGTCGGCGGGCCGGTAGACCAGGAAACGGGTCTTGAAGGGAACCTTGCCCTTGGGCTCCACGGTCCACTTCCCGTCGCGCCCCAGCTCGGCGCCCGCGACGGGCCCGTAGGTCGTCGCCTGACCCTCCAGGAAATACTCCGCCTCGACGAAGCCCTTGGCCGCCAGGTCGATGAGCGGCCGGTTGAACGCCCAGCCGTGCTGTCCGCCCGTGATGGGTCCCTGGATCATGTGTCGCTCCTCACCGTGCAGTCTGGTGCTGCTGAGGTGCGATCCTAGCGGCTTGGCGCCGTCCCTGGAAAGCCGCTCGCGGCGGCGCGGGCCGGCTAGACCCGTATTATCCGATCAGGTTGATTCAACCTGATCTGGAATGGGTCTCGCTGTCGCAGGTGAGAGCGACCCATCTCGGACGGTGAGGTCGGTTGGGTCTAGGTGGCGTGCATCAAGGCATGAAGAACATCGGCGGAAACCTTGCCGATCACCCCCTGAGGGTTTTCGTAGATGGCGCTGTTCGCCCCATGTTCGAAACACTCCACGGCCAAGATCCAGCAGCGCCCTTTGGTCGCCGCTACGATCATCGGGTGGGTGACTGAAAACACATACTCGGCGACGCGCTCGCAACTCGTTCCCGGAACGATGCGGACCTCCGCCAAGCCCAGGTCTCTCAGTCTCAGGAATTCGGACCGCGCCGGGTCGTCCTCGGCGACGAGGACTGTGTGATCGAAAGTCTGATGCAGCCAGTCTCGGATAGGCCCAAAACCCCCCTTTCCGAAATCGATGACCCAACCCCGATGGTCGAGCTGCTCCGCAGCGAAGGTGAATTTGAACCCAAGCGAATAGCCATGGATCAGGTTGCAATGGCTATCGGCGGCCCATTGCCTCAAGGCGCAACTCAAGCCGCGCTCAGCGCCATAGGTCTTGGTCGAAAGGTGCGCCATCTTTGGTCTCCAGCCGCGAGATAGTCCCACGAACTCGGTGCGAATTCGGTGGAAATTCGGTGACACTGCACTCAAATCGTAACCTCACCCCACCTTCAGCCGCACAAACACCATGCCCGCCGCCAGTTCCCCGTAGGACACATTCAGCGGCGCGGGGATGTCGAAGCCCGAGACCAGCCCGCCCAGGCCCAGCTTCACGCCGGGCCGCAGGGTCCAGTCGTGGATGACCCCCACCGACGACTTGCCGACAGTGACCGGGTCGCCGTGGCCGGGCAGGGGAGATACGCTGACACCGCGCTCAACCCGCCCCCCGCCGCCAACCCCCCGACAACCCCAGCACCCCGGTCATCAGCAGCCAGCCGTGACAGCCCGCCTGGGTGGAAGCCTCCGATCCAGCCCCAGCCCTGCGCCAGGGCCGCGCCGCCGAGCAGCATGGCGGCCAGGGCGCGCCAGGTCGGGGACAGGGTGCATGCAACGGCCCGGTCTCACCGGCGAGCTCCTGACAGCCGAAGTGTGCGCACTGTCACCCTGGTGACGACTTCCCGTCCCCCTGAACGGCCTCCTCACGCCGTCAGCCGCCGCGCACCTGGGCGTTGATCGCCCCCAGCAGCTCGGCCGAGCCCAGCTGCGATCCCGCCGCGTCGCCGGTCAGGGCGTACTCCGGCGGCACGACCTCCGGGCCCTCGCCGGGGGGCAGGGGCGGGGTGTAGTAGCCCAGGGCGTAGGAGCCCATGGCGTAGCCGATCAGCTGCTGCAGCTCGGGCTCCAGGGTGCGCGCGATCTCCGGCGGGCAGGAGAGGTACTGGTTCTCCTCCTGCCGCAGCCAGCCCAGGGCATAGGTGATGTTCAGGCCCCAGCGGTCGGTCTCGCTGGTATTGGCCCCGCCGCCGTGGAACACCGTGCCCGTATAGACCAGCACCGAGCCGGCCGGCATGGTCGCCTGGCAGATCTCCCCGGGCGTCGCCCTGCGGTCGTCGGGCCAGTCGATGGAGCCCGGAACCACCTGGGTCGCCCCGTTCTCGGCGGTGAATTCGGTCAGCGCCCAGATGGTGTTCAACTGCGGCTCGACCCCCTTCAGGTAGTGGCCCCAGGCCCAGCGGTCGCGGTGGATCGGCTGCGCCGGCTGGCCGGGCATGATGCGGATCAGCTGGCCCAGGTGCAGCTGGTAGCGGGTGCAGTTGGGCAGCAGCACCCGGTCGCAGATCGCCCGGACGCGGGGATCGAGGATGGCTGTGCGGCACTCCGCGGAGCGGGCCACTAGGGCTCCGGTCCGCGTGGTCTTGAACCCGGTGAAGGCGTCCTGTCCCGGCTGGGTCGCCTCCACATAGGGGCGCAGCTCTTCGGCCATGGCGAGGGCCGTCTGCGGGCTGATCACCCCCTCCAGGATCAAGGCCCCGTCCCGGTCCAGGACCGCCATGACCGCCTCGAGGGGCGCATTGGCGGGCAGGCGTTGCAGGTCGGCCATGTCTCGGTCTCCGGGGGATCTCCCCCGCAGCTTAGCCCCGGCGCGAGCGAACTCAACGGTCCCGGCGCCGCCACTCCCCCCGACAGCGCCAGCACCCCGGCCAGATTGGAGCGACCGGCTGACGGCCATGGCGTTCCCTCGCGAACCTCAGGCGCGGCGAGCATCGCGCTGCGCGCCGGCGAAATCCAGACGGTCTGCGCCCTAGGCGGCGCCGGCGAGGATCTGGGGCAGGGCGACCTGCAGGGTCGAGTAGTGGGACAGGCCGGGGAACCGCCGCAGGGTGGCGGGGCGGATCGCGACGATGGCCTGGGCCATGGCGGGCGGGGTCCAGGTGTCGGCGTCGCCCTGCCACAGGGTGATGGGCGCGCAGAGGCCGGCCAGCCTTTGCGTGGGCTGGGCGACATAGCCGAGGATCTCGCGCCGGTAGGCCTGGGCGCCGCGCGCCAGGCTGTGGGCGATCATGCCGCGCACGGTGGTCTGGAACGCCGGGTCGCGGGCCAGCTGCGCGTCCGCCCCGGCCGCCCCGGCGAAGATCTGCGCAAACAGCAGGCCCGGTGCGACCCGCGACAGGCCTCCCTGGACCGAGGTCAGGGCGGAAAACAGCCGCGGCTGGTTGCGCGCCAGGGCGAACACCGCGCCTCCGGCCATGTCGGGCAGGAAGTCTCCGCAATCCAGCGGCGCGGCGGCCGAGACCAGGTCGAGGCTGAGGTCGCGGCCGCGACCCAGCGCCTCCAGCCTCAGGCCGACCTCCACCGCCACATAGCTCCCCAGCGAGAAGCCCACGAGGCGGATCTGGCCCTCGGGAAGGCGCCGCAGGACGTCGGCCGTCAGATGGTCGAGATAGGCGCTCAGCGACAGGTCGGGGCGATCGGTGGCCCGGTCGGGCGCATGGACCCGTCCCTGATGCTCGCGGCGTTCTGGAAAGACCAGGTCCAGCTCGGCCGGCGATCCGGGCTGGCCGTGGAAGTAGACGACTGTCACGTCGGGGGCTCCGCCGCCGCGAGGGCTGGACTTGAATCACGGGAACATGGTCAGGCGGTCTTCGCCCAACCTCACCCCACCTTCAACCGCGGAAACACCATGCCCACCGCCGGCGCCCTCGGGGATCTGGGGCCAGGCGAGGGCGCGCAACTGAAGATTGCGGCGCTTACTTCCACACGTTAACTTTCCCGCCTCTGGGGAGGGACGAAGATGGCCAAGCTCATCTACAACAACGCCGGCAAGATCCGGGACAAGCCGCTGCAGCCCAAGCTGGAGCAGCTGCTGAAGGCGGCCGCCGCGGCGGTGGGCGTCGACGCGGTGTCGGTGACCTCGGGGGGGCAGGACCGCAAGGGCGCGCCGAACGAGCGGCGCACCGGCTCCACCCGCCATGACGACGGGGCGGCCGCCGACATCCAGCTGCTGGACGGCGGCGAGGTGCTGGACTTCGACGCGCAGCGCAAGCGGTTCGAGGCCTTCGTCACCGCCGCCGCCAGCCTGGGCGCCACCGGCCTCGGCGCCGGCGTGGACTATATGGGGACCAAGACCATCCATGTGGGCTTCGGCTCCCGGCTGGTGTGGGGGGGCGGCGGCCGGGCCGTCAACGCCCCGGCCTGGCTGCGGGCCGCGGCCGCCAAGGGCTGGGGCCAGCCGCCGCCGGTCGCCGCTCCCCTGGCCCGGGCCGGGGTCGGGCGCGGCGTCGTGATCGCCCGAAACGGGGTCAAGCTGCGGGGCGGTCCGGGTCTGGGCTTCGACCACAGCACCGTGCTCAAGAGCGGAATGGAATTGACCATCCGGGGCTTCGACGGGCCAACCGAGGAATGGGCCCTGGTGGACCTGGACGACGACGGCCAGCTGGACGGGTTCGTGTTCGCCGCCTTCCTGGCGCCGCTGGCGGCCGAGGAGGCCTGACCCTCACCCCACCTTCGAGCGAACGATCCCCATGCCGGCCATGTCGTGGCCCGCATGGGGATCGGCGGGACCCTGACGGTCACTTGTCGGCGAATGTTGGCCGTCGTGCGCGGCGTGTCGGCCGTGGCTGTCCTGGCCGTGGGCTTGCCAGGCCAGCGCCGCGAGGGCGGCGGCGGCGGGGAGGGCGGCCTTCATGGGGCAGGGGGGTCTTAGCGGGTGCTGCGTTCCAGCAGAGTGATGAGTTCATTGGCCTTTTGGCGCTGCTCGGCGGCGTCGCCGCTGACGATGGCGCCCTCGATGCAATGGCCGAGGTGGTCGCGCAGCATCTCGGTCTCGACCTTGGCCAGGGCGGCGCGGGCCGCCTGCAGCTGGGTGAGGATGTCGATGCAATAACGGTCTTCGTCGACCATCCGCGCGATGCCGCGCACCTGGCCCTCGATCCGGCTCAACCGGCCCTGCAGCTTGGCTTTGTTCTCGCGCTTCATGCCGCCCGTATATACCCCCAGGGGGTAATTGCAATATGCCCCTGGGGGGTATAACTGCAGAGCACCCTTGTCCTCCATCCGTGGCGACCGACATGTCCGAGCAAGCCCCCCTGATCGACCCCGTCTGCGGCATGACGGTGAAGACCGACACCCACCGCCACGTCCACGACGGGGTGGAATTCGGCTTCTGCTCCGCCGGCTGCAAGACCAAGTTCGCCGCCGATCCGGGCAAGTACCTGGGCGAGCGGGAGCCCGAGCCGCCGCCCCCGCCGGGCACGATCTACACCTGCCCCATGCACCCGGAGATCCGCCAGGAGGGGCCGGGGTCCTGCCCGATCTGCGGCATGGCCCTGGAGCCCGACCTGGTCAGCCTGGACCACGGCCCCAATCCGGAGCTGGTGGACTTCACCCGCCGCTTCTGGGTCGGCGCGGCCCTGACCGCCCCGATCTTCTTCCTCGAGATGGGGGGACACCTGATGGGCCTGGCCACCCCCTGGCCCATGGCCTGGAACAGCTGGATCCAGCTGCTGCTGGCGACCCCGGTGGTGCTCTGGGCCGGCTGGCCCTTCTTCCAGCGGGGCGCCGCCAGCCTGCGGTCGGGCCACCTCAACATGTTCACCCTGATCGCGCTTGGGGCCGGGACCGCCTGGCTCTACTCGACCTTCGCCACCCTGTTCCCGGGCCTCATTCCCAATGATTTCAAAGGCTCGATGGGGGAGCCGCCGCTCTATTTCGAGGCCGCCGCGGTCATCGTCGTGCTGGTCCTGCTGGGCCAGGTGCTGGAGCTGCGGGCCCGTGAGCAGACCTCGGGCGCCATCAAGGCCCTGCTCACCCTGGCCCCCAAGACCGCGCGGCGCCTGCGCCCGGACGGGACCGACGAGGACGTGGCGGTCGACCAGATCGCGGTCGGCGACCGCCTCCGGGTGCGCCCCGGCGAGAAGGTCCCGGTGGACGGCGAGGTGCTGGAGGGCTCGGGCGCGGTGGACGAGGCCCTGGTCACCGGCGAGTCCCTGCCGGTGGACAAGGCGCCTGGCGACCGCCTGGTGGCCGGGGCCATCAACAAGACCGGCGCCTTCATCCTGCGGGCCGACAAGGTGGGCGCCGACACCCTGCTGTCCCAGATCGTGCAGATGGTCGCCCAGGCCCAGCGCAGCCGCGCCCCGATCCAGCGCCTGGCCGACCAGGTCTCGGCCTGGTTCGTGCCGGCCGTCATCGCCGCGGCCCTGGCCGCCTTCGCCGCCTGGTGGCTGCTGGGACCCGATCCTCGCCTGGCCCACGCCCTGGTGGCCGCCGTCTCGGTGCTGATCATCGCCTGCCCCTGCGCCCTCGGCCTGGCCACCCCCATGTCGATCATGGTGGGCGTCGGACGCGGGGCCCAGACGGGTGTGCTGATCAAGAACGCTGAGGCCCTGGAGCGGCTGGAGAAGGTCGACACCCTGGTGGTGGACAAGACCGGCACCCTCACCGAGGGGCGCCCCGCCGTGACCGAGATCCATGTGGCGCAAGGCTTTGCGGAGGCCGACCTGCTGCGCCTGGCCGCCAGCCTGGAGCGGGGCAGCGAGCATCCCCTGGCCGAGGCCGTGGTCCGCGCGGCCGTCGACCGCGGCCTTGCCCTGGGCGAGGCGCAGGACTTCAACTCCCCCGTCGGCAAGGGTGTCACCGGCTCGGTGGAAGGCCGCAGCCTGGCCATCGGCAGCGACCGCTTCCTGGCCGAGTCGGGGATCGACACCGGTCCGCTGAGCGCCGCCGCCCAGGCCCTGCGGGGAACCGGCGCGACGGGGATCTTCGTGGCGGTGGACGGCGCCCTGGCCGGCCTGATCGGCATCTCCGACCCGATCAAGCCCAACGCCGCAGAGGTGGTGGCCCAGCTGCGCGAGCAGGGCGTGCGGGTGGTCATGCTCACCGGCGACAACCGGGTGACGGCCCAGGCGGTGGCGGACCGGCTGGGGATCTCCGAGGTCGAGGCCGAGGTCCTGCCCGGCCAGAAGGCCGACGTGGTTCACCGCCTGCGGGCCGAAGGCCGGGTGGTGGCCATGGCCGGCGACGGGGTCAATGACGCCCCGGCGCTCGCCGCCGCCGACGTCGGCGTGGCCATGGGCGCCGGATCGGACGTGGCCATCGAGAGCGCCGGCATCACCCTGCTGCGCGGCGACCTCGCGGCCCTGCTGCGCGCGCGGCGGCTGTCGCGCGCGGTGATGAGCAACATCCGCCAGAACCTGGTGCTGGCCTTTGTCTACAACGCCCTGGGCGTGCCGATCGCGGCCGGCGTGCTCTACCCCGCGTTCGGTCTGCTGCTGACCCCGGCGATCGCCGCGGCGGCCATGTCGCTGTCCTCGGTGAGCGTGATCTCCAACGCCCTGCGCCTGAGGCTGACCAGGCTTTAGTGCCCGGTCAGGGCCAGGCCCTCGGCGGCCGGCGGACTGGTATCGCCGCCGTTGAGGGGCTTCTGCATCCAGACGGTGTCGACCCAGCGCCCGTGCTTGAAGCCGACGCTGCGACAGACCCCGGCGGGCTCGAAGCCGAGCGAGGTGTGCAGGCCGATGGACCCGGCGTTGCCGCTGTCGCCAATCACCGCCATCACCTGCCGCAGGCCCAGGGCCTCGCAAGCCGCCAGCACCTCCGTCAGCACGGCCTTGCCCACTCCACGGCCGTGAGCGTCGGGGGCGACATAGACGCTGTCCTCCACCGTGAACCGGTAGGCCGCGCGAGGCCGGAACAGCCCCGCATAGGCGAAGCCTAGAACCCGGCCGCCTTCCTCAGCCACCACGTGCGGCAGGCCCCGCTCGACGATGGCCAGACGGCGCTGAGCCATCTCCGCAGGGCTTGGCGGGACCTCCTCGAAGGTGCCGAAGCCGTGCAGCACGTCGTGCCCGTAGATGGCCGCCAGGGCCTCCGCATCGGCCGCAGTCGATGGCCTGACGATCATTCCCAACCCCTGTCCACGGCCCAGATGGCGAAGGCGTAGTCGAGCGCGATCTCCTTGAGGAAGTCGAACCGCCCTGAGGCGCCGCCGTGGCCCGCGTCCATGTTGATCTTGAGCAGGATGGGGGCGTCGGAGGTCGAGACCTGACGCAGCCTGGCGACCCATTTCTGGGGCTCCCAGTAGGTGACGCGGGGGTCCGACAGGCCGCCCGTCGCCAGCACCGGCGGATAGGGCCGGGGGGCCACTTGGTCGTAGGGGCTGTAGGCCGCGATGGTGTCGTAGGCCGCCTCGTCCTCCAGCGGGTTGCCCCACTCGGGCCACTCCGGTGGCGTCAGCGGAAGGGTGGTGTCGCTCATGGTGTTCAGCACGTCGACGAAGGGTACGGCGGCGATCACCCCGGCCCACAGGTCGGGCCGCAGGTTGGCGATGGCCCCCATCAGCATGCCGCCGGCCGAGCCGCCATAGGCCACCATCTTCCCGGCCTTGCCGTATCCCTCAGCAGACAGGTGCTCGGCGCAGGCGATGAAGTCGGTGAAGCTGTTGGGCTTCTTCTCCTTGCGCCCGTCCAGGAACCAGCCCCAGCCCTTGTCGGACCCGCCGCGCACATGGGCCGTGGCCCAGATCCAGCCGCGATCCACCAGGCTCAGATTGCGGATCGAGAAGCTGGGTTCCATGGCATGGCCATAGGCGCCGTAGCCGTAGAGCAGCAGGGGCGCCGAGCCGTCGAGGGGCGTGTCCTGCAGCATCAGGACGGTGATCGGAACCTCGGCGCCATCCGCCGCCGTGGCCGTCAGGCGGCGCGCGACGTACTTGGCCGGATCGTGGCCGGAGGGGATCTCCTGGGTCTTGCGCAGGGTCCGCTCGCGGCTGGCCATGTCGTAGTCGAACCACTGCCGGGGCGTGGTCGGGGACTGGTAGATGAAGCGGGTGACGGTGGTGTCGTACTCGTAGCCGCCGCTCAGCGAGAGCGCGCAGGCCTCCTCGTCGAAGACGATCTCATGCTCGCCGCCGCCGCGCGCCATGACCACGATGCGGTCGTTGGCGTTCACCCGCTCCAGCCGCACCAGGTGGCCGGCATAGGCTGAGAAGCCGGTGACGTAGTGGCCCGGCTGGTGAGGGACGAAGTCGGTCCAGGTGGACCTTGCCGGAATCTCGGCGGTGCTGGCTGCCAGCTTGAAGTCCACCGCCCCGTCGTCGTTGGTGCGGATCACCCAGCGGTCGGTCCAGTGGTCCAGCTCATACTTCACCCCTACCCGGCGAGGCTCGGCCACGAAGGGCGGCCGGGTCGGATCGCTGGCTGGGATCAGCCAGATCTCGGTGGTCTCCTGATTGCCCACATGGACCACGACGTGACTGTCGTCCGAGGTGGTCCCGACCCCCAGGAACATGCCGTCGTCGGCCTCCTCATAGACCAGGACGTCCTCGCCACCGCGGGCCGGACGGCGATAGACCTTGGAGGGCCGGGCGTTCTCGTCGCGCCAGATCCAGAACAGCCACTGGCTGTCGGGGGAGAAGGTGAAGTCGCCATAGGCGCTCTCAATCTCGAAGGCCAAGGTCTCGCCGGTGGCCAGGTCCTTGATGCGGATCGTGTAGTACTCCGACCCCTGCTCGTCGGCCGCCCAGGCGTAGAGGCGATGGTCGGGGCTGTGGTGGGCCGCGCCGACCTGGAAGAAGGCCTTGCCCTTCGAGAGCGTCTCCTCGTCCAGCAGCACGACTTCGCCGTCGGTGCGGCCGCGCGGACGGCGGCCATGGATCGGATGCTCGGCCCCCATCTCGTAGCGGACATAGTAGTCCCAGGCGCCGTCCGAGGCCGGCACCGACGAATCGTCCTCCTTGATCCGCCCCTTCATCTCGGCGAACAGCGCCTCCTGAAGCGCCTTGGTGGGGTCGTCCAGCAGGGCCTTGGTATAGGCGTTCTCGGCGTCCAGGTGATCGCGGATGTCGGCCCGCAGGACCTTGGGGTCGCGAAGGACGTCCTTCCAGTTCTCGTCCTTCATCCAGGCGTAGTCATCGACGCGCGTGCGGCCGAGTTGGGTGATGGACTTCGGCTCACGCCGGGCGACGGGGGGAGTGGGGCGGGTCATCCCTGTTAGATGGCCCAGGCGCGGGACGCTCTCAAGGCGTAACGCTGAGGCCACGCGGCAACATGGCGCGGGCCTCGAGTGCAGATCGGACTTTGCGTTAACGACCTTCTTAAGGAAGTATCCCGCTAGTTGGTTCCGCGAGTTGCAGAAATTTTTCGGGGACGTCGATGGTCTATGACCTATCCGTGGAACTGATCCACGCGACGGTGCAGTTGGAGCAGCCCCTCGGGGACGGCACTCGCACGGTCGGCACCGGCTTCCTGATCCAGTCGCTGAGCCCCGATGGCCAGCCCCGCACCGTTCTCGTCACCGCCAACCACGTCCTGGCCAAGATGCCTGGCGCCGAAGCCCGCATCGGCTACCGGATCGAGAATCCCGACGGCTCCTGGACCTATTCGCCCCAGACCCTGAAGATCCGCGACTCCGCGGGCCGGGAACTCTGGACCCACCATCCGTCCCGCGACGTGGCCGCCATCTCGATCACGGCGCCCGAGCAGTTCGCCAAGGCCGCCATTCCGCTGAGTTGGCTGGCCGACGATCAGACCTTCGCCTCGCTGAAGGTGGGCGCGGGCGACGAGATGATGGCGCTCGGCTTTCCCCGCGGCCTGGCGGCCAACCGGGCCGGCTTCCCGATTCTGCGCGCCGGCCGCGTGGCCTCCTATCCCATCGCGCCGGCCAAGGTCTTCCCGACCTTCCTGCTCGACTTCAGCGTCTTCCCGGGCAACTCCGGCGGACCGGTGTTCATGGCCGACAATTCGCGCCGCCGTTCGGGCGCCACCGAGGCCCAGCCCGCCCAGTTCATCGCGGGCCTGCTGACCCAGCAGGTAGAACTGAACAATGAGCGCCTGGAGATCGGGATCGTCACCCAGGCCAAATACATCCGCGAGACCATCGGTCTGGTGGAGAATCCCTATGCCCCGGTGACCACGGCTTCCAATGAGGTCTTCACGGGCGCCAAGGCGGCCTCGGCCGAAGAGGCTGTCTCGCCCGACTGGTAGCGGGCGGAACCTCCCCGCCCGAAGGCAGGGAGGGCCGTTGCAGCTCTTACGCCCCGTACAGCAGGGACAGGGTCTCGGCGATGCAGGCGGGCTTTTCCTCGCCTTCGATCTCGATGGTGCATTCCATGCGGATCTGGACGCCGCCGGCCTTGGCGTCGACGCCGATCAGCTTCTGGCGCAGACGCACGCGCTTGCCGACCCGGACCATGTTCACGAAGCGCACCTTGTCGGAGCCGTAGTTGATCCCGCGGGTGACGCCCTTCACCGGCATCAGTCCACCGCCCAGGAAGGGCAGCAGCGACAGGGTCAGGTAGCCGTGAGCGATGGGGCCGCCCATTTCGCGGTTGGCCCGCTCCACGTCGACGTGGATCCACTGGTGGTCACCCGTGGCCTCGGCGAACTGGTTCACGCGCTCCTGGGTGATCTCCAGCCAGTCGGACACGCCGGTCTCCTGGCCAACCAGACCGGGCAGATCCTTGAATTCCACGGGGTTCATATTTCTCGTCCTCGTCTTTGAAACAGGTGTTCGACCTCTAGAGGGTGACAGCCGCCAGTGGAAGCCAGATCAGGCGACCGCCTCGGCCAGGAAGGTCGCATAGACCCCGTCATGGGTGCGGCTGAGCAGCCGGAAGCCGGCGTCGTCGATCATCCGGGCCAGGATCCAGCCGAAGGTCGAGTGCTCCTCCCGCACATGGCAGGCGACGTCCTCGCGGCTGTAGCCGGTCTCTCGCGTCATCCAGCCGATCCAGCTCTCCACCGTGCGCGGGATGGCGTCGGGAGTGCAGTTGAAGGCCACGTCGCGAATGTAGATCCGCCCGCCGGGCTTCAGGGCGTCGCGCATACGGGTCAGGGCCACGGACTTCCACATGTCGGGCAGGTGGTGCAGGGCGTTCTTGGTGATGATCAGGTCCAGGTCACCGGAGGCCGGGAAGGTCAGGAAGCCGCCGAGCTCGAAGGTGATGTTGGTCACGCCCATCTCGCGGGCTCGGGTCCGGGCGGCGTTGAGCATGGTGTCGGAGACGTCGATGGCCCGGACCGAGCGGGCCATGCCGCCGGCGGCGCAGGCCAGGATGCCGGTGCCACAGCCGATATCGGCCAACGCGGTCTCACGGGTCACCCCCAGCCCGGAGAGCAGGGCGCGGTCGGCGGCCAGGTCGCCGCCCTGGCGGGCGTCATAGGTCGCGACCTGGACGTCGTCCTCGAAATCGAGGCCGACCTGCTTGAGGTCGTCGTACCACCAGTCGGGTTGGGTCATGTCTGTCTCCATCTTGGAACGCGGATGGAGAGGGGGTGACCGATCCATCCGCAGGCTTGCGGGGGATCGGTGAGCGAAGAGGTCTGTCTAGACTCGCGCGCGCCCAATCCCCGGAGAGGGATTGGCTACGTTCTGGGCGAGGCGGGTCCGGAGGCTCATGCTGTAGCCAGACTACACCTTATGCCGGGGCGGTCTAGACGATCTTGGAGCCTTCCTTGCCCCAGTAGGCGTCGCGGATCAGGCGCTTGTAGAGCTTGCCGGTAGGGTGGCGCGGCAGTTCCTGCATGAAGTCGAGGATGCGCGGCGACTTCACGTGGGACAGGTTGGCCCGGCAGAAGGCCATCAGCTCGTCTTTCAGGGCGTCGCCGGCCTCGTCCCAGTTCATCGGCTGGATCACCGCGGCCACCTGTTCGCCCATCTCCTCGTGCGGCGCGCCCACCACGGCGGCGTCGGCCACCTTGGGGTGGGTGATCAGCAGGTTCTCGAGTTCCTGCGGATAGATGTTCACCCCGCCGGAGATGATCATAAAGCTCTTGCGGTCGGTGAGGTAGAGGAAGCCCTCCTCGTCCAGCCAGCCCACATCGCCCAGCGTCGTCCAGCCGTGCTGGTTGGTGTTCTCGGCGATCTTGTCGGGCGCGTTGTGATAGGTCAGCGGCGCGCCGCCGGCGAAATAGACCGTGCCTTCGCTGCGGGGCGGCAATTCCTCGCCCTCCTCGCCGACGATCTTGGCTTCGCCCAGGATCGCGCGGCCCACGGTGCCCTTGTGGGTCAGCCAGTCGTGCGGGCCGACATAGCAGAAGCCGTTGCCCTCTGACCCAGCGTAGTACTCGTGGATCACCGGGCCCCACCAGGCCAGCATCTGTTCCTTCACGGGGATGGGGCAGGGGGCGGCGGCATGCACCGCCGAGCGCATGGAGGACACGTCGTACCGGGTGCGCACCTCTTCCGGCAGCTTCAGCATGCGCACGAAGTGGGTAGGTACGAACTGGCCGACGTCGACCTTGTACTTCTCGATCAGGGCCAGCATCGCCTCAGGATCGAACTTCTCCATCACGATCACCGTGCCGCCCAGCTGATGAACGGCCATGCACCAGCGCAGCGGGGCCGCGTGATAGAGCGGGGCGGGCGAGATGTAGACGCTGTCAGGCTTGAATCCGAACAGGCCGGCCGCGAGGTTCGCCACGCCGCCCGCCTCGTCGATCGGTCCGCCGGTCAGGGGCGGCTTGATTCCCTTGGGGCGGCCGGTGGTGCCCGATGAGTAGAGCATGTCGCGGCCGGCGGTCTCGTCAGCCACCGGCGTGGCCGGCATCTTGTCCCGAGCGGCCTCGAAGCTCTCGTAGGGCGCCCGCGCATCCCCCACCATGTAGAGCCGCACGCCCGGCAGCAGGGCCGGCACTTCGTCGATCACCGGCCCAATCCCCGCCGAGGTCACCAGCAGCTTCGCGGCGCAGTCCTTCATGATGTAGTCGATCTCGCCCGCGGTCAGCTTGGACGAGATGCAGGCGTAGTAGAGCCCTGAACGCTGGGCGGCCCAGGCGATCTCGAAGAAGCGCGGGCTATTGTCCATCAGGATGGCGATGACGTCGCCGGTCACGAGGCCAAGGGACCGGAAAAGCTGCGCGCCCTGGTTGGAGCGGTCGTCCAGCTGCCTGTAGGTCACCGTCTCCCCGGTTCCCGCCATGATGTAGGCAGCGCGGTCGGGATGGGTCTTGGCGTGGGTGGCCGGATGCATGGCGGGTCCTGAAAACTGGGGGCCGGACGCCTTTGCGGCGCTCCGGACCTCCTCCCAAACTATCGTTCTTAATCCGACGATGCGGCGCTTGACGGACCGTCCGTCAAGCGGTGCGAACTGAAGAAAATCAGGGAGGAAGAGACGATGGCCACGCAGACTTTCGAGACGCTCGCCTATGCCGTCGATGACGGGGTCGCGACCATCACGCTAAACCGGCCCGACAAGCTGAACGCCTTCAACACCCAGATGATGAAGGACATGATCGCGGCTTTCGACGTCACCGACGCCGACGATGCGGTGAAGGCTGTGATCGTCACGGGCGCCGGCCGGGGCTTCTGCGCCGGAGCTGATCTTTCCGGAGGCGCCCAGACCTTCGACTACGACGCGCGCGGCGGCGAGGACAAGGAAGCCCGCACCCGCGACGGCGTGCAGCGCGATGGTGGCGGCCTCCTGACGCTGCGGATCTATGAGAGCCTGAAGCCGGTGATCGCCGCGGTGAACGGCCCGGCGGTGGGGGTCGGGGTCACCATGCAGCTGCCGATGGACATCCGCCTGGCCTCCACCGAGGCCCGGTTCGGCCTGGTCTTCGCCCGGCGCGGCCTCAATCCCGAGGCGGCCTCCTCGTGGTTCCTGCCCAAGGTGGTAGGGATCCAAACGGCTCTGGAGTGGTGCTATACCGGCCGCATCTTCTCGGCCCAGGAGGCCCTGGACAAGGGCCTGGTCCGCTCGCTGCATGCGCCCGAGGACCTGCTGCCGGCCGCGCGCGCCCTGGCCCGTGAGATCGCCGACAACACCGCGCCGGTGTCCATCGCCATCACCCGCCAGCTCCTGTGGCGAATGGCGGGCGCCAACCACCCCATGGAGGCCCACCGCGCCGACAGCCGCGGCATCCAGACCCGCGGCGCCATGGCCGACGCTCGCGAAGGTGTGATGTCCTTCCTGGAGAAGCGTCCGCCGGCCTTTACCGACAGGGTTTCCACCGACGTTCCCGACATCTGGGAGCAGTGGAGCGCGCCCACGTTCAAGTGACGTGAAAACGTCCGGTTAAGGCCGCTATGGTGTGATCAGCACAGATCACCATGAACCCAGCCGCGACCCCTCCCGAAACCGGACAGCCGCCCATCTTCCGGGCGCGCGCCGCCCTGCTCAAGCGGATGGCCGACGTCGTCTGCCTGCCGTCGTCGCGGGTGAACGCCTTCGAGCGCGCCATGACCGCCGACCTGCTGGTTGACATGCTGCGGGAGGCCGAACCGGCGGACCGGCTGAAGGTGGCCCGCCGCCTGGCGAACCTGTCGGAAATTCCCGCCAGTCTGGTGCGCCTGCTGCTGCGCGATCACGTGGAAATCGCCGAGGCCCTGCTCACCCACTGCGCCTCGTTGTCGGACTCCGACCTGCTGGACTGCGCCCGCTCGGCGGGACTGGAGCACCGCCGCCTGATCGCCATGCGGCGCGGGGTCAGCGAGGTGGTCTGCGAGGTGCTGATCGAGTTCGGTGAGGCCCTGGTCATCGAGTGCCTGCTGAAGAACGACCTCGCCAAGCTTTCCAACCCCTGCGTGGAGGCCATCGTGGCCTCCACGCGCGGCGACGCGCGTACCGCCCCGACCCTGCTGCGTCGCCCTGAGTTGCGGCCGGCCCACGCCTATGTGCTGTTCTGGTGGGCCGACGCCGACGCTAGGCGCACCATCCTCCAGCGGTTTGCGGTCTCCCGTGAAGTGCTGCAGGAAGCCACTGGCGACATCTTCCCCATGGCGGCCGCCGAGAACTGGCAAGATCCGCTGGCGAGAAAAGCGCTGCAGTTTATCGAGCGCCGGCAACGCAACCGGGCGGCGATTGAAAAATCGCCGTTCGACAGTCTCGAGGCCGCGGTTGCTGCGGCGCAAGGTGGAATGACCCGCGAGACGGCGGAGGAAATCTCCTACCTGTCGGGCCTGAAACCCATGACCGGCGCGAAGATCTTCACCGATCCGGGCGGAGAACCGCTGGCGATCCTGTGCAAGGCCACGGGCCTCCCCAAGCAGGCTGTGCGGGCCCTGTGGCGGGGCCTTCGGCGCCCCGAAACCGCGGCTGACGGAAGCCCCGATCCGAACCTGGATCGGGTGCTGACCACCTACGACATGATCGCGGTTGATCGTGCGCAAACCGTTCTACGTTACTGGAATTGGTCCCTCTCCTCCGCCCTGACTCCGGCATTGCTCAAGGCGATTCGCGACGGCGATGAGGACGGGGCAGACGAATACTCAATTCCACAGCGCGCGGCCATGCTGGCGCTGTCCAAGGAATTCGGCCGCTAGGCGCGGCAGGAGCAAAAGTCTGATTTAATGTTGCTCAGAACCAGCTGCTGATCAACGCTGGCTCTGCGGACTGTCGTGTTCGAGATTATCGCGCCTTCGCTACTGCGGTGCGGCGCCACCTTTGGGCGAAAAACCGATGTTCGTCTTTGCAGCGAACGCGTTCGCCCAAGTTCATCCCGGTTCGCGCCACTTGTGCTTGGCTTGAGTCCCCTATAATGACCCCGTAACTGATGTCGTGAATCAGTCATCCCCCCCACTTGGGTAGTTTCCCAATACGGAATCGAGAATTATGGACGAGAAGTCGGAAGTCATTGAGATGACGGCGGATATTGTCTCCGCTTACGTCGGCAACAATTCGGTCGCGGCCTCGGATTTGCCCGCGCTTATCCAGAGCATCCACCGCGCGCTGTCTGGTATTTCACAGGGTTCTGACGTTCAGGAAGCTGCGCCGAAGGAACCTGCGGTCCCCGTCCGCCGCTCAATCACGCCGGACCATCTGGTGTGCCTGGAGGATGGCCGCAAGTTCAAGTCTCTGAAGCGCCACCTGCGTACGAAATACAATATGAGCCCCGAGGAATACCGGGCCAAGTGGGGTCTGCCGAAGGATTACCCGATGGTCGCGCCGAACTACGCCAAGGCGCGCTCGGACCTCGCCAAGCAGATGGGCCTGGGCCAAGGCGGCCGTCAGGCCCCCCGCAAGCGCAAATAAGGCCTCTCGCTTCTTTCGCGATGAGAGACGGAACGCCCGCCCACCCGGCGGGCGTTTTGCTGTCCGGAGCGTGCCAAACCTGGACCTGCCGCCTGCGGCAAATTCGGATTTCTTGGCCTGCGCCACGATTTCGCCTTGCCGCAGATTCGCGGCTCAGGCGATAAGTGATTCGTCGTGATTCCAAGGGGTTGTTAAGGAATCTGAATATGGCGGCACAGATCGGATCATCAGCAGCGGCCGCCCGCGCCCATGAGGAGCTCTATGCCTACTGGGCGGGACTCCGGAGTGGGCCCAGGTTGCCGGGCCGGGGCGACATCAAGCCCGAGGACTTCAAGCGCCTCCTGCCGACGGTCAGCCTGATCGACGTGCGTCGCGATCCCTTGGACTTCCGCCTGCGCCTGGCCGGCACCGGCCTCTACAGCGTCTATGGCCGGGAGATCACCGGACGCGGCCTCGACGACGTCTACAACAGCGCCGCCGCCGACTACTGGCGGGTCGAATTGGGCAAGATCGTTGAAGATCGGCGGCCAGCGGTGGGGGTCCACAGCCTTTCCTGGCGGGGCGCCTCGCACATGTCGATCCTCTGGTTGCGCCTGCCGCTGGCGACCAACGGCGTCGATGTCGACATGATCCTGGGCTACGACGCGGTGGTCGGCATCCAGGGCCAGACCAGCTCCAGCAGCGGCATCCGCGCGGCTTAAGCCGCCAGCGCCTCGGCGTCGCGCCGGATACGACCCACCATCGAGGCCAAGCCATTCGATCTCTGCGCCGACAGGTGGCCGCTCAGGCCGAGCTGGTCGAAGGCTGACTTGGCGTCAAAATCGCGAATCGCGGCGGCCGCCTTTTCCGAATAGAGCCGCAGCACCACGGCGATCAGGCCCCGCACGATATGGGCGTCGGAATCCCCCCGGAAGGTCACCGTGCCGTCGGCGTGAGGCTCGGTCACCAGCCAGACCTGACTGGCGCAGCCCCGCACCTTGTTGGCCTCGCTGCGTTCGCTGTCGGTCAGCGGCGCAAGGTCTTTCCCCAGGTCGATCACGTAGCGGTAGCGTTCCTCCCAATCCTCCAGGAGGTCGAACTCCGAGACCAGGTCGGCGAGATCGTCTTCGATGGTGCGCATGCTGTCGGCGACTTAAGGGGCCGCAAGCCCGCGCGCAACCGTGGGCTCAGCCCGCCGGCAGGCGAACATTGGCCAGCAGGCCACCCTCGGGGCCGGGGATCAGCTTCAGCCGACCGCCCATGGCCTGGCACAGCAGGTTGACGATGGGCAGGCCCAGGCCCGCCCCCTCGCTGCGGCGAGTCAGGGCGCTGTCGCCTTGCTCGAAGGGGCGCAGCAGGCGGGCGATATCGGCCGGGTCGATGCCGGGACCCTGGTCGAGGACGCGGATGTCGATCTCGTCGCCGTCTCGCGTGGCGGTGATCTCGATGGCCGAGCCCTCCGGCGAGAACACCACGGCGTTGTGGATCAGGTTGGTGAGCACGGTGCGAAGGCCGCGCGGATCGGCCCTCACCGACGGCAGGGATCCTTCCTCGCGCACGATGACCACTGTTTTGCGGTTGGCGATCTCCTCGCGCAGGCCGTCCAGGGCGTCGTCCATCGCGTGGTCCAGGGCCTCGACCCGCAGGTCCAGGTCCATGGCCCGGCCTTCAAGGCGCGCGATTTCCAGAATCTGGTTCACCAGGTTCAGCAGACGCTGGCCGCTGGCGCGGATGATGCCGGCATATTCCTTGTACTGCGGCGCGCCGAGCGGGCCGTAGAGCTCCTGGGAGATGATCTCCGAGAAGCCGAGGATGGAGTTCAGGGGGGTCCGCAGCTCGTGGCTGACCATCCGCAGGAAGGAGCGCTGCTGGTCGTCCAGGGCGGCCTGACGGCGCGCGCGGGCGTTCGACCGCGGCGCAGCCGCGAGCGGCGAGTGGTCGTCATTGTCGGGAAGGGCCGCCGGGTGGGCCATGAAGACGTTCGCGCCTTTGACTGTTGATCCCCAATGTGGGGCGCAGGCGCTTACGATTTCGTTTCTTCCTGAAAGATCATGGGCTTGGACTTCATCCCCCAGGACGCGAGGAGCCTCGCAGGGACTCACCTGCCAGCGTAATGTTCCGCACTGGCGCCGTGTGCGCGCCGATGGGCGGAGGTCCCGAGACTAGACGTGGTCGAGAACGTGTCCACCCGACCCATGGGGACCCCCGGCGGACAACCGCCGCAGGAGCTCATATGGTGGCACGCGACCTGGCTCGCCGTGCTGGGTCTCGGGGTAGGCGTCATGCTTTTCGCCCCGATCCTCCAGACCGCCTCGGCCATGAGCGCCCTGGCGCTGGGCGCCGCGCCCGCCCTGGCCGGCCTCGTGCTCGCCCGGTCACGGCACGTGGCGGCCCACAGCCTGATCCTGTTCAACTGGGGCGCGGGGGGCGTCCTGGCCGCCCTGCTCACCGGCGGCGTCGCCGGTCCCCTGGCCGTATGGCACCTGGCGCCCCTGGCCGCCGCGGCCGCCATGGGGCGGATTGATCGCCTGGCCATGGGGGCGGCGATCAGTCTGGCGGCGATCTGCGTCTCCCTGCTGGCCGGCCTGACCCTCGGCTTGCCGCCCGCGCCGGCCCATGACCTTGCCTCGGGCCTGGGAGCGGTGGCGGTCATCACCACCTCGGTGGGGCTTGGCCTGGCGCTCATCGTCCTGCAGCGGCGGGTGATCCTGGACACACGCCGCCGCGCCCTCATGGAGGTCCGCCTGCGGGAGGCGCTGGGCGATCAGCCGCATCTGCTGTTGATCGTCCAGCCCGGCGGCAAGCTGGTCACCGCGTGGGGGAACGCGCCGCGCGGCCTGAAGGGCCAGGTTTTAGCGGGCCGCCCCCTGGCGCAGCTCGCCACCCCCGCCGATCGTCCCCGCCTGGAGGCGGCCCTGCGCGAGGCGATCCTGGAGGGGCGTTCCGAGGTCGGGTTCGCGCCGGCCGGCGCGCCGGCGCTCTGGCACGAACTTTCCCTGCGGCGGGTGAACCCGCAGCGGCTGACCGGTTCGATCCGCGACGCCGGCGCTCAGCGCGCGCGCGAACAGGCCCTCGATCAGGCCCGCATCGACGCCGAGACCGCCAATGCCGGCAAGTCGCGCTTCCTGGCCAATATGAGCCATGAGCTGCGCACGCCCCTGAACGCCATTATGGGCTTCTCGGACATCATGCGGCAGTCGCTGTTCGGGCCGATGCCCGAGAAGTACGGCGAGTACTCGGCCCTGATCCACGAGTCCGGCGAGCACCTGCTGGAGCTCATCAACGACGTCCTGGACATGTCGAAGATCGAGGCCGAGCGGTTCGAGCTCTATCGCGAGGAATTCGACGCCCGCGACGCCATCTCCGCCGTCATGCGCCTGATGCGAGGCCAGGCCGACCGCGCGGGCGTCAGCCTGCGGGGCCTGATGCCCAAGGAGCCGCTGGAGGTCAACGCCGACCGCCGGGCCATGAAGCAGATCGCCCTGAACCTGATCTCCAACGCGCTCAAGTTCACCCCCAAGGGCGGGACGGTGACGGTGACCGCCCATGCGGAGGGCCCCATGCTGGAGCTCATCGTCGCCGACAGCGGCGTGGGCATCAGCGCGGCCGACCTGCAGCGCCTGGGCAAGCCCTTCGAACAGGCGGGCGGCGCCGACCAACGCGCGGCGGGGACGGGTCTGGGCCTTTCCCTGGTCCGCGCCTTCGCCGAACTGCACGGCGGCGACATGGCCATCGAAAGCCAGCTGGGGGAGGGCGCCACGGTGACGGTGCGCCTGCCGGTGATGGAGCTTGCCGAGATCGAGCCTGCGCCCGAAACGGCCGAAGAGACCGCGACCTAGCCGGTCCCCCTTCCCCGTAGACGGGCGGGAAAGGTGGGGCCTAGCGGCTGGCTGTTTGCAGGAACGCCCGCCCGGCCGCGAAGTCTCCTACCTCGACATAGGCGCGGCGCGCGGCGTCCCCCGCGAACAGGAACTCCACCATCACCGCCTCGCGCGGATCGAGGCCCGACAAGGTGCGTGCGGCCTCCGCCGGAAAGCGGAAGGCCCAGCCGTTCTTCACGTCCTTCGGCAGCAGATCGAGGCCAGCCCGGCTGCGCGCCTCCGCCGGATAGGCGGTCTGAGCGGCGGGTGGCGGCAAGCGGCGAGTCAGGGGAAGGCGGTCGAGGGGCTCGCCCCGGGTGTCGAGATAGGGGCCCAGTGTTAGCGCCGCATCGCGCAGGACCAGACGCGCGGCGTAGGGCTCGGCGCCGTCGGTGAAGGTGGCGACCGCCATCAGCCGGTTCGCGCCGGCCCGGCCGGCCAGGCCGAAAGCCATGCGGCCCCCATCGAAGGGGCCGTCCTGGATGAGGCGCCACCGGGCGCCGGTGGACGAGGAGCTGCGGTCGGCGCGCCAGGCCGAGACATCGCCCGGATAGTCCATCTTGATGAGCTTGGCGTACCCCTCGAAGGCGGTGCGCACCCGGCTGGCGGCCGAGTCGAGGTCGGCGGAGTCGCAGGCCACGGCGCTGGCCTTCTGCGCCGCGCGCCGTTCAACGGCGTTGAGGGTCGCACGGTCGGTCCCGGCGCGCAGGGCCGCGCCGCGGGCCTGGGCCTGGGCGGCCGCCAGGGCCGAGCCCACGGGCCCTGAGAACAGGCCGCATCGCGCGTCCGCCGCGGTCATCACCGTGCGTTCGTAGAAGAGGTCGACGCTGCTCGCGCTCGCCAGTCCGGGCGCGGCGCTGAGCGCCACGGCCAGGGCAGTCCCCATCCACCAACACGCCGGGCGCCGCACTTTGTTGTGCGTTGGGCTCGTCATGCTCTCTCATTGTCCCTTATGGTCGGGACGTTGAGCCCACCCTAGACGCTCGCCCTTTCCGGTCCGTTACGAGAGACCTTGCTGCGACATGATGCTGTCCACGGACATCTGGGTGGCCGCCCTGATCCGCCGCGCCGAACTGGCGGGTGGTTTCGGCATCGTGGCGCGCAAGGGTGACGCCCGGGCCGGCAGCGTGCTGGTCAAGGTGCTGAACCTGGATGACAAGACCACCCGGCTCTATTCCGAGGCCACCCGCGGTGATGGCGAGCGCATCTGGATGCGGCCCGCCTTGTTCGACAACGAGACTGACCTCGACCGCTATATCCAGAAGTCCCTGCGGATCGACCCCGATCTCTGGGTTGTGGACATTGAGGACAAGAAGGGCCGCCATTTCCTGACCGAGCCGGTAGAGGACGCCTGAGCCAGGGTGAACCCGCGATTCATCGCCTTTGTGCACAAGCCCTAAAGTCAGCCATGCGACATTGGCGCTGTGCTCCCCCAAGCCCAGCCCATCGCGTAGTCGCCCATGCTTTTCCTGATGAACGACGTGGTTCTGAACCTCAACGGCCTGAAGATGACGCCGAAGATCACGAACCGCCGGTTTCGTGACCTGCCCTTCAACGCGGTCAGCCGGCTCGGGCAGGAACTCTACGCCGAGAGCCCTCTGTTGCATCACCGCCGGCCCGAGCGGGCCAAGCGCCTGGGTCTGCTGATCATGGCCAAGGCCCCGGCCATCAACGCCGCGCTGTTCGTCGCGCCCCATTTCGGCTGCAACCCCGACGAGGTGACGATGCGCTACGTCAATGTCGACTTCGAGATCATGGCCCGTCTGGCCAAGCGCCAGGACGAGGGCGAGATGGACAAGATCTGGACCGACCGGCAGGTCTGGAAGCGGCTGGCGGCGTAGCCGGAACGACTCGGCGGCCGAGCGGGTTGCGGAGTCTTTCGATCGGAGCCTTGCGTGACCCTCAAAGTCCCCTTCGACCTGCCGCCCATGGAGGCCAAGCTGGTGGCCGCCCTGCCTGACGAGCCGGGCTGGCGGTTCGAGCCCAAGTGGGACGGCTTCCGCTGCCTGGCCTTCAAGGACGGAGGCGACGTCCAGCTGCAGTCCAAGTCCGGTAAGCCCCTGACCCGGTACTTCCCCGAAATGGCGGCGGCCCTGGCCGAGCTACCGATCACGTGTTTCGTGCTGGATGGCGAACTCACCATCTCGGTGGACGGCAAGCTCTCCTTCGACGCCCTGCAGGCGCGCCTGCACCCCGCCGCCAGCCGGGTGGAGAAGCTCAGCCGCGAGACGCCCGCCAAGTTCATCGTCTTCGACTGCCTGGCGGGCGAGGACGGCAAGTCCCTGGTCGGCCAGCCGCTCAGCGCGCGGCGCATGGCGCTCAAGTCCATCGCCGCCAGCTTCAAGGGCGCTGACGCCATCCGCCTCTCTCCGGGGACGGAGGACCGCAAGGCCGCAGAGGACTGGCTGGCCCAATCCGGCGGCGCCCTGGACGGCGTCGTCGCCAAGCGTCTGGACGAGGCCTACCAACCCGGCGAGCGCGCCATGCTGAAGGTCAAGCAGCTGCGCAGCGCCGACTGCGTGGTCGGCGGCTTCCGCTATGAGAAGGACTCCGAATTCGTCGCGTCATTGCTGTTGGGCCTCTATGACGACGCCGGCCTGCTGAACCACGTCGGCTTCACCTCGATGATCAGCGACGCCGAGCGGCCCGACCTGACCCGGAGGCTCGAGGCCCTGGCCGGACCCCCAGGCTTCACCGGCAAGGCGCCGGGCGGACCCAGCCGCTGGACCACCGACCGCAGCGCGCAGTGGTCGCCGCTGCGACCCGAGCTGGTGGTGGAGGTCCGCTACGACCAGGTCACCGGCGCCCGGTTCCGCCACGGGACCCGCCTGCTGCGCTGGCGGCCCGACAAGGCGCCGACCCAGTGCACCATGGAACAGCTGCAGCCGGAGGCCGCGCCGGCCGAGGTGATCGCCGCGATCGGCTAGCTTCGCGGCGCTTGCTGCGCTAGTCCCCGCCCATGAGCAATTCTCCCGCCGCCGAGGCCGCGCGCCGGCGCACCTTCGCCATCATCTCCCACCCGGACGCCGGCAAGACGACCCTGACCGAGAACCTGCTGCTGGCGGGCGGCGCGATCCGCGCGGCCGGCGCGGTGCGGGCCCGTGGCGAGAACCGACGGACCCGGTCCGACTGGATGAAGATCGAGCGCGAGCGCGGCATCTCCGTCTCGGCCAGCGTCATGACCTTCGACCACGACGGCCTGATGTTCAACCTGCTGGACACCCCGGGCCACGAGGACTTCTCGGAAGACACCTACCGGACACTGACGGCCGCCGACGCCGCGGTCATGGTGCTGGACGCCGCCAAGGGGATCGAGCCCCAGACCCTGAAGCTGTTCGAGGTCTGCCGCCTGCGCGACATCCCCATCGTCACCTTCATCAACAAGATGGACCGCGAGGCCCAGGATCCCATCGAGCTGCTCGACGAGATCGCGTCCAAGCTCGCCCTCGATCCGGCGCCGCTGTACTGGCCGGCCGGTTCGGGCGGGCGGTTCAAGGGCATGCTGGACCTGCGCAACCAGCAGTTCCTGCCCTTCGCCAAGAAGACCGCCGACAACAAGGACGAGGGCCACCCCGCCGCCATCGGCTTCGCCGGCAATGCGGTGTCCAGCTATCTCAACCCCGATGAGCGCGCCGAGCTGGAAGAGACCGCCATGCTGGTGGGAGAGGCCTCCAAGCCCTTCGACCCGCAGGCCTTCCTCGAGGGCCACATGACCCCGGTCTTCTTCGGCTCGGCCCTGCGCCACTTTGGTATCGACCAGCTGCTGGCCGGCCTCGGCGCCTACGCCCCGCCGCCCAAGGCGGTGGCCGCGACCAAGGGCGGCGATGCCACCCACATCATCCCGGGCGACCCTGAGGTCACCGGCTTTGTCTTCAAGGTCCAGGCCAACATGGATCCGAACCACCGCGACCGCATCGCCTTCCTGCGCCTGTGCTCGGGCAAGTTCGCCCGCGGCATGAAGCTGAAGGTGCAGAACACTGGCCGCCAGCTGTCGGTCAACGCGCCGATCATGTTCTTCGCCTCGGACCGTGAACTGGCCGAGGAGGCTTTCGCCGGCGACGTCATCGGCATCCCCAACCATGGAGTCCTGCGGGTTGGCGACAGCCTGTCGGAGACCGGGACCATCCGCTTCGCGGGCCTGCCCAACTTCGCCCCGGAAATCCTGCAGCGGGTGCGCGTGAAGGACCCCCTGAAGGCCAAGCACCTGAAGAAGGCCCTGGAAGGCCTGGCCGAGGAGGGGGTGACCCAGCTGTTCCGGCCCCAGTTCGGCGCGGACTTCATCGTCGGCGCCGTGGGGCAACTTCAGTTCGAGGTGATGGCAGATCGGCTCGCCAACGAGTACCAGCTCGACGTCCAGTTCGAGGCCAGCCCCTTCGCCGAGGCCCGCTGGGTCACGGGGACCAAGGCTGAGATCGAGGACTTCACCGCCAAGCACAAGACCGCCATGGCCACCGACATCGACGAACAACCGGTGTTCCTGGCCAAGTCGGCCTGGGAGCTGGGCTATGTGGTCGAGCGCTATCCGACGGTGGCCTTCCACCGCACCCGGGAGCGGGGCTAGGGCCGTGGCCGCCGCGATCGTCTACGGGACCCCGCCCCACAACCTGGTCGATGTGCCGACCGGCGCGCTCCAGGTTTCCCCCATCCTGCCGGGCTCCACGGCCCTGGAGAGCCTGGCCGAGGTCAGCCTGGACGAGGCGGTGGTCGCCGCCCCGCCTGGCACCGCCGAGCGTGACTACGCCCTGGCCCAGGCCCTGCGCGTCCTCAAGCCCGGCGGGCGGCTGACCGCCTTCGCGCCGAAGGACAAGGGCGGTTCGCGCCTGAAGAAGAGTCTCGAGGCCTTCGGCTGCGAGGTCTTCGAGGAGTCCCGCAAGCACAACCGCATCTGCACGGTCGAGCGGCCGCAGACCGTCGCCGGTCTCGACGCGGTCCTGGCCAAGGGCGCGCCCCAGCAGATGGGCCAGCTCTGGAGCCAGCCCGGCGTGTTCAGCTGGGATCGGGTCGATCCAGGCAGCGCCCTGCTGCTCGCCAGCCTTCCGCCGCTGAAGGGTAGGGGCGCCGACTTCGGCGCCGGCATCGGCATCCTGGCCCTCACGGTCCTCGCCAGCCCGGACGTCAAGAGCCTGGTCCTGGTGGACGTCGATCGTCGCGCCGTCGAGGCCGCCACCAGGAACGTCGCCGACCCCCGTGCCACCATCCTCTGGGCCGACGTGCGTCAGGCCGGTCTGACCGATCTGGACTTCGTGGTGATGAACCCACCCTTCCATGACGGCGGGGCGGAAGACCGGGCCCTGGGCGTGGCCTTCATCGAGACCGCGGCCAAGGCCCTGCGCAAGGGCGGGTCCTGCTGGCTTACCGCCAACCGCCACCTGCCCTATGAACGGCCCCTGGCGGCCGCCTTCTCCAAGGTGGAGCTGCGGGCCGAGGCGGGCGGCTACAAGATCTACGAGGCCCGGAAGTGAGCAAGGCCCCGATGGCCCGGCTCGATCGCCTGCTGGCCAATCTCGGCTACGGCTCCCGGCGCGAGGTCAATGCGCTCGTCCGGGCCGGCGGGGTGGTGCTGGACGGCGTGACCCTGAAAGACGCCGGCGCCAAGGTCCCTATCGTCCGCGAGCTGCCGGCGCGCATGACCATCTCCGGCGTCGCGGTCGATCCCCCCGCGCCGCTCACCCTGATCATGCACAAGCCGCTCGGCGTGGTCTGTTCCCATCGCGAGGCTGGCCGCAGCGTCTATGAACTGCTGCCCACCCGCTGGCGCGCCCGCATGCCAGGGCTCTCCACCATCGGGCGCCTGGACAAGGACACCTCGGGCCTGCTGCTGATCACCGACGACGGGGATCTGCTGCACCGGGTGATCTCGCCCCGCGCCCACGTGGCCAAGCGCTACCTGGCCACCCTCGACCGGCCGCTGAGCGGGGAGGAGGGGACGATCTTCGCCGCCGGCGACCTGATGCTGGACAGCGAGGAGACGCCCCTGGCGCCCGCCGAGCTGCAGGTGATCTCGCCCACGCAAGCCGCGCTCACCATCACCGAGGGCCGCTACCATCAGGTCCGCCGCATGTTCGCCGCCGTCGGCAACCATGTGAACGCCCTGCACCGTGACTGCATAGGCGGCCTGGAGTTGCCCGCGGACCTGGCGGCCGGCGAGTGGCGTGTCCTGGACGAGGCCGGCGAGGCGTCGATCTTCGCCTAGCGCCGCAATTCGCCCAAAACGCGAAAATTCGTACTTCGTTAACCATAACGCACTGATTAACCACTTGTTTACGATCTCGGACCCGGCTTTGCTCCTTCCGGTCTGAACCCAAGACAGGCGTCCCGTGTTGAGACGCTAGGGTGATCGGAGCCGCGTCATGTTCGAGTTCGGTCGTGAACTTAAGCGCTTGTTCGGCGCTGAAGGCCTGAACACCCCGCGGGACGGCCTGACCGGCGGCGACTCCTCGCTGCTGGAATTGCTGGACCTGGAACTGCTGAAGACCGAGGCCAAGGCCGCCGATGTCGCCGCCGGCCGTGTCGGCGCCACCGACCGCGCCCAGCGCCGCCTGGAGGCCGCCATCGTCTGGCGCGAGGTCGCCCGTCGCTCCGGCGACGCGGTCGCCCTGCGCAAGGCCGCCGCCACCGCCGAGGCCGCCGCCGATCTCTTCGACCGCAATCGCCGTCCGGACGGCTGGGCGCGCGCCCGCTGCGAACAGGCCTTCTGCGCTATGCTGGGCGCCGAACTGTTCGGCGACGACGGCCTCAACGCCGCCGCCGATCTCGCCTTCCGCGAAGCCCGCGCCGCCGCCCGGGGCGGTCTCGCCCTGCCGCTGGCCGATGTCGGCATCGCCGCCCTTGAGGGCCGGTCCAGGATGGCCGCCGGCGACGCCCAGGCCGCCCGTGTCGTGGCCGCCCGTTTCACCATTCCGATCCAGGGCCTCCAGGTCCTCACCAAGCGCTGCCGCGCCGCCCGACTGCTGGCTGTCGAGGCCCGTCTGGTCCGCGCCGACCTGCTGCTGGGTTGGGGTGCGCGCCTGAAGGACCGCGACCTGCTGCAACAGGCCTTGGACGACGCCGAGACCGCCGTCGACGGCCTGGACGCCGCCTTCGAACCCTTGAGCTGGGCCCGCGCCGCGGCCCTGCGCGGCCAGGCTCTGGCCTTGCTGGGCGACGCCGCCGGTCAGATCGAGAGCGTGGCCGAGGCGGTCAACGCCCTGGCCGACGTGTTGGGCGAGCTCAACCGCGACCACAGCCCGATGGACTGGGCCCGCGTGCAGACCGCCCTGGCCGAAAGCCTCCAGGCGCTCGGCGAGGCAGGCGCCAGCGAGCGGGCCTACGAACAGGCCGTCACCTGCTACGACCGCGCCGCCATGGTGCTGAAGGAGATCCCGGCCCTCGCCCTGAGCGCCGTCAGCGCCTCCAACCGCGCGCTGTGCCTGGCCCGTTCAGCCGAACTCACCGGCGACCTCAATGTGCTGGACGCCGCCGAGACCGCCTTCCGCATCGAGCTCACCGCCATGTCGCCGGGCCGCGATCCCACCGCCTGGGCCCTGCTGCAGGTGAACCTCGCCCGCCTCTATGAAGCCCGCCTGGACATCACCGGCCGCGACCGGGGCGAACGGGCCGCCGCCGCCCACGCCCTCAACGCCGCCCTCGACGTCTTCGCCGAGCAGGGGCTGCGCTCGCTGAGCGTCATCGCGTCGGACGCCCTGGATCGTCTGACCCATACGAGCCCGCGCGCGGCCTACTAGGGCGTCAGGGTCAGGCGGCGGCGACGTCGCCGGTCTGGCGGCGCATGCGCCAGAAGCGGATGGTCCGTTGGGCGGCTTCGCGGGGCAGGTTTTCGTAGAGCTCGCCATATTCGCGGGCCCGGCCCATGGCGTTGGAGTCGCGGTCCAGGATCAGGACGGCGAAGGTCAGGTACAGCGAGCGGTCGAAGCCCGCCGCCTTGCAGACGATGGAGAGCGCGTCCAGCTCGCGGCGTTCCAGGATCCGCCGCGCGGTGTGGAAATCGATGTCGGCCAGTTCGCACAGGGCCACCAGGAACTTGGTGGTCTCGCGGTTGCGCAGGAAGCCCGCCAGCACCGGCGGGGTGATGGCCCCGCGCAGGCGCAGGATGCGCACGGCCTTCTCGGCCTCCACATAGTCGGCGGGCAGGGCGCCGTCGCGGGCGGCCAGCGTCTTGCGGCCGGCGGCCAGGGCCGCGTCCAGCTCGTCGGGATCGATCTCGCGGTTGCGCTCCAGGATCTGGTCGCGCAGGCGGGCCTCCACCACGAAATACATCTCGTTCAGGAGGTCGGCGGGCATCGACTTGCGGGCGACGACAGCGGCGTGCAGGGCCGGGTTCTCGGCGGCGCGGTCCACCACCATCTCGTGGGTCTCGCGCGACATCTCGGCGCCCTGGTTGGCCAGCAGGGTTCCCAGGGTCTCGTCGTCGCCGCGTTCCACGATGGCCTCGGAGACCGCCTCGGAGACGACGGTCCGCTGGCTGATGGCGCGCAGGTGATCCTGGCCGCGGGTACGGGCCACCGACAGCAGGTCGTCCTCGGTGAGCGCCGTGGAGCCCTCCAGCAGCGGACGGGCCACCTCGATGGAGGGGTCGCGCGCCAGGCTGCGGATCAGGCCGGCCGGCGCCGGATCGACGCCCGACATGCGCTGGGCCAGCTCCACGCGGACAGCTTCCTCCATTTCGCCAGCGAGCTGGGTCAGGACATCGTCGAACAGGGACAACTCGCCGGGCGCGCGGGGTTCGTCGGTGGTGAAGAACAGGTCGGTGACGCCGCGCAGCAGTTCACGCCGCCGGGAGCTGGAGGGCTCCTGGGCCAGTTCGATCAGGTCGTGAAGCTTCGTGCGCGTCATCAGGATCTCAGAACGGGCGACCGTCGCCGGCCTTGTCGGAACTGTTGTCGTCGCCGTCGTCGGTCTTCTTGGAGGCGGGCGCATCGGGGGGACCGATGAAGACGTAGCGGTCGCCGCCTTCGACGGTGGGGATCACGTCGGGCTCCAGGCCATAGGCCCGGTGCATCGAATAGAGCTTGGAGGAGCCGCCCACGTGGCGGGCCGTCGCCGAGGCGTCGACCACCTTCTGGCTGGCGGCGACCGCGGCCTGCTCCGGCAGGGGCGGTGGGCCGCCATAGAGGCTGGAGGGCGGCGGCGCATAGATCGGCGGCGAGGAAGAGGTCTGCTGGTCCAGGGAGGGCGCGGGCGAGGGCGCGCTCGGGCGCGGCGCCTGATAGGGGGCCTGGGGGACGAAGGGGGTGTAGGCTGGCGGCTGATAGGTCACGCGGCTGCTCTCGCCGGGGGGCGGGGGCAGGTCCCGATCCTGCGGCGCCGCCTGACGTCCGCGCGTGAACTGGCCGGCCAGGGCCAGGGGCTCGGGGCGCTGCATCATCCCGGGCTGGCCGCCGGTGCTCGGATAGGCGCGCTTGTTGGACCATCCCAGCATCGGGCCGGTGGGCGCGGGGGCCTGCTGCTCATAGGCCGGACGCTCATAGGGCCGGTTCCGGTCATCCTCCTGGGAGCCGGGCGTGATCGCACGGACGACGGCGGCGATAGCGTGGCCGAGGTTCATCATGCGACAACGCTAGCCGCGGTCGCTTAACCCTGAGCTAACGGGCGTCTTTAACGGCCACGCCACCAGGCCAGGCCCGTGCGCTCGGCGCGCTCCAGCAGGGCGTGCAGCACCACCCCCATCAGACCCAGCACCACCAGGGCGGCGATCATGCGCGCGGTCTGCAATTTGTTGCCGGCGTCGAGGATGCGCCAGGCCAGGCCGCGCACCCCGCCTGACCCCGCGCCGAACTCGGCCACCACCGCCCCGATCACCGCCAGGCCCGCGCCAACCTTATGACCTTCCAGCAGAAATGGGACGGCCGACGGCAGGCGCAGGCGCAGGACGCGCTGCAGGCGGCTCGCGCCATAGAGATCAAACAGCCGCTCCAGGTCGGGATCGGCGGCCTTCAGCCCCGTGACCGCGCCGGAGAAGATCGGGAAGAAGGCCACCAGCACGGCCAGGGCCACGATGGCGCGTTCGGGGTGATCAATGCCCGCCCAAATCAGCACCAGGGGCGCGATGGCCACCACCGGCGTCACCTGGAGAACCGAGGCCAATGGCCGCACCGCGCGGTCGATGAGCGGGCTCAGGCCCACCAGCAAGGCGATCGCCTGGGCCAGGATACTGGCGATCATCAGCGAGATCAGCGCCACCGACAGGGTGTTCCAGGCCGCCTGCATCAGGCTGGCGGTGTCCGTGGCCAGGGCCACGGCGACGTCGGAGGGCGCGGGCAGGAAATAGGCCGGCACGCCGGTGACCCGGCAGGCGATCTCCCACCCGGCCAGCAGCAGACCGATGAGAGCGAACGGCGCCAAGACGTCCAGTACGCGGTTCACGCCAAGCTCTCCGAGCCCTTGAGCAGCAGGTCCGACACCGCCTCCGCGGCTTCGCGGAACTCCGGCGTGGCGCGGAAGCCGATCAGGCGGGGCAGGTGGCCGGGCACGTTCACCTCGCCGGCGATGCGGCCGGGCCCCCGGGTCAGCACCGCCACGCGCGCGGCCATATAGGCGGCCTCCTCGACATTGTGGGTGACGAAGACGATAGCGGGCCCTGTCTCGCGCCACAGCTTCAGCACGTCGTCGGCCAGGGACCGCCGGGTGATCTCGTCCAGGGCGGCGAAGGGTTCGTCCAGCAGCAGCAGGCGCGGCTCGGTCACCAGGGCGCGCGCGAGAGAGGCGCGCATGGCCATGCCGCCCGACAGCTGGGCCGGGCGGGCCTGCTCGGCGCCGGCCAGGCCGACCCGGGCCAGGGCCTGGGCGGCGCGCTCACGAGCGGCCTTCTTCGGCACGCCCGCCAGTTCCAGGGGCAGGGCGACATTGGCCTGCGCCGTCATCCAGGGCGCCAGGGTCGGCGCCTGAAACACCACCGAGGTCTCGCCGCGCCCGGCGGTGCGGGTGACCGTTCCTCGGGTCGGCTGTTCCAGGCCCGCCAGCAGGCGCAGGGCCGTGGACTTGCCGCAGCCGGACGGACCCACCAGGGCGACGATCTCTCCCGCCGCGATGCTCAGGCTGAAGGGGCCCAGCGCGCGGCCGCGCTTGGCGTAGTCGACCTCCACGGCCTCAAGGGCGACGACGGGCGGCGGCACGCTACTTCGCGGCCGGGGCCACGAACTGCAGGGTGTAGGCCTTCTTGTAGTCGAGGGTCTTGGGATAGACGCCCTGTTCGGTGGCCATCCTGAAGAACTCGGCCCAACGGACGTCGCTCATCGTGCCGATGCCGGCGGTCTTGGCCTCGCCGCCGTCGACGATGCCGTAGGATTTCATCTTCGCCCGCGCCTGGTCCAGGACGTCCTGCGCCATCTCCGGATTGTCCTTGCGGATCAGGGCGTCGGCGGGCGCCGCGTCGCCGTTGAGATAGTCGTTCCACCCCTTGGCCGAGGCCTCCACGAAGGCCTGCACCGCCGCCGGGTTCTGATCGATCAGGCTCTGGGGAACCAGGATCATGGTGGCGTAGCTGGGATAGCCGTCGTCGGCCAGCAGGAAGACCTTGGCCTTCAGCTTGGCCTCCTTCTCCAGGGTGTAGGGCTCGCTGGTGACGTAGCCCTGCTGGGCCACGCGCTTGTCGGCCAGGAAGGGGGCGGAGTTGAAGGTGTACTTGCGGATCTGGTCGTCGCTGAACCCGTACTTGGACTTCAGCCACACCCAGAAGGCGGTGACCGAGGCGTCCGACAGCAGGATCGGGTGGCCCTTCAGGTCACTGATGCTCTCGATCCCCTGGTCGGGGTGGGCGATCAGGACCTGGGGGTCCTTCTGCATCATGGCCGCGACGGCCCTGACTGGCACGCCCTCCTGGGCCATGTTGAGCGCGATGAAGCTGTTGGAGCCCATGCCGGCCTGGACCGCCCCGGAGGCCAGCAGCTGCGGCACGTTCACACCGGGGCCACCCTGGACGATCTGCACGTCCAGGCCGCGCTTGGCGTACTCCCCGGTGGCCAGCGCCTGATAGAATCCGCCGTGCTCGGCCTGGGCGCGCCAGTCGGTGGCGAACCTGATGACGGTGGGCTGGCCGGCGGCCGGCGCGGTCTCGGCCTTCTTGGCCGGCGAGCAGGCGACGGCGAGAACCGCGAGGGCGGCGAGCGCAAGGCTGCGAAGGGCGTGCATGATCTGTCCCCAACTTCGATCATGGGGAACCTAGGGCGTGACGGCCCCGCTTCCAAGATGGGGGCGTGAACTTAGAGCATGTCAGGCGCAAGTGGGCGCCGGTTCGCCGCCCGGACATGCTCTAGATTCAAGGTCTAAGGTCGAGATGGCCCCCAATTCCGCTCAGGCAGCCGCCTCCCGCGCGTGTTCCAGCCATTTGGCCAGGACCGCATGCAGGGCTTCGATCTGGATCGGCTTGCCGACGGCGTCCACCATGCCGGCCTTCAGGCAGCGCTCCACCATCTCGGGCATGACGTCGGCGCTCATGGCGATGATCGGCACGGCGGCGCAGGGGCCGCCAAGGGCGCGGATCAGGCGGGTGGCTTCCAGCCCGTCCATTCGGGGCATGTGGACGTCCATCAGGATCAGGTCGCAGGTTCCGTCGCGGGCGGCGGCCACGGCCTCCTCGCCGTTCTCGGCCAGCACCACCTCGCAGCCCAGCAGGGTCAGGACTGTGGCGCCCAGTTCGCGGTTCACCGGATGGTCGTCCACCAGCAGCACCTTGGCGCCCAGCTCGCCGATCTTGCGCATGCCGCCCGTGGGGGGCGGAGCCTCGGCGTCGGCCAGGGGGGCGTCGATCTCGAACCAGAAGACCGAGCCGTAGCCGGAGGCGCTGTCCAGGCCGATGCGGCCGCCCATCAGCTCGGTCAGTCCCTTGCAGATGGCGAGGCCCAGGCCGGTGCCGCCGTGGCTGCGGCTGACCGTGGAGTCGGCCTGGCTGAAGCGCTTGAACAGCTTCGTCGCTTGCTCCGTGGGGATGCCGATCCCGGTGTCGGTGACCACGAAGCGCAGGGTGGAGATCGTGCCCTCGACCGTGACCTCCAGGTCCAGGCGGACCCTGCCCCGCTCGGTGAACTTGATGGCGTTGGACAGCAGGTTCAGCAGGATCTGGCGCACCCGCAGGTCGTCGATCATCACCGCGCGCTCGACCTCGCCGCTGGTGTTGAACTGCAGGTCCAGACCCTTGCGGCGGGCCACCTCGGCGACGATGGCCAGGGTGTCCTGGGCCACGGCGCGGGGCTCGACGGGGCGGGGCGACAGGTCCACTTCGCCGGCCTCCATCTTGGAGAAGTCGAGGATGTCGTTGACCACGGTCAGCAGGGAGGAGCCGGCCCGGTCGATCAGGGTCAGCTGCCGGTTCGCCCCCTCGGGCAGGTCGCCGCGCTTCATCAGCACCTCGGTGAAGCCGATGATGCTGTTCATAGGGGTGCGGATCTCGTGGCTCATGGTGGCCAGGAATTCCGACTTGGCCTTGCCCGCCGCGACCGCGCGCGCCTGGGCGGCGCGGGCCACACGCGTGCGGCTGGCCCACAGGCGCTTCAGGCGCTTCTGGTCGGCGATGGCGAGCGCCGTGGCCAGGCTGGTGAAGAAGTTGATCCCGATCAGGAACTGAATGCCCCGGGTCTTCTCCAGCATGGTCCAGGTGGCGCCGGTGTGGGTCTCCTGCGAACCCAGCACCAGGCTGGAGGAGATCGAAGCCAGCATCATCGCCGCCACCGCCGCGCCGCGCGGACCCAGGCGGAAGGCGATCAGGGCCATCATCGGGAAGATGATCACCGGGGTCGGAAACCGCACCGGCACGAAGGCCAGCACGCACACCGCGGCCATCAGGCAATAGAGGCCGAACTGCTCGGGCCACTCGCGATGAAAGTCGCGCACCGTGTCCGAGCGTGCGATCAGCAGGACGGCGGGCAGGGCGATCGCCATGCCCAGGCCGTGCGCGTAGAACCAGGTGCTGAGCACCACATTGAAGCTGCGGTCGAAGAGGGTCAGGACGTCGGCCGCCACCACCGAACTGGCCGCCGTGGCCGGGACGATGGCGAACAGCAGCAGCTGGGCGACCCGCTTGAGGCTGGTGAGGCGCATGGTCTGGCCGCAGGCCTTGCGCGCCAGCCAGGCGGTGGCGAAGGCCTCGGCGAAGTTCAGCATCGGGAAGACCAGGCCGACCCCCAGCGGATTGCCGAGCCACAGGCCCGCCAGCCAGTTGATCAGGAAACAGACGGCGGCGGCCGGGAGGCTCAGGCGCCACGGCAGCAGCAGGAACATGGCCGCCAGGATTCCGTTCGACAGCCAGATGGCGGCCACCCCGGCCTCGCCCTTGGTCAGGGCGAGACTGAACAACGTGGCCGCCACGAAAGTAACGGTCAGGCTGAGGGTCAGAATCAGGTCGCGTGAAGGCTTGGCCAGCATCGAGGATCCCTACGAAGCCGCAGGATCATGCCCCATCCGGATGGGGAAATGTTTAAGCTGTGCCAAGTCGGGACAGAATGCCGCACCAAAATGGGTGATCCCCATAGCAAGAGGGCGGCGCGGCGGTTTCCCGCTGCGTCGCCCTCTCATCCAGATCCGTTGGGGGATCTGTGCCCAAAGGTCAGTTTGCGACTTCGAACGCGGGGTTACCCGCAGGTTTCCGTCGCCGACCGGTGTCCCGCGGAGATGAAGGTCCCGGCTTGCGCCGCTTCCAATCCTCCGAGAACCTTCTGCTCGCTTGGTCGAACCCGTTTCCGTGTCCGTCTGCGCCGCAGTCCCTCTCGACCTCTTGACCTTCCTCCCGAACCCTCTATGAAGCAAGCGCCGCGACTCGCCCCTATGTGAGCGGAGCGCTAAATCTCCGGGGATAACCTGTGGATGGTTTGGGGATTTCGCGGCGTTTTCCCTTAAGATTCAGCGCCAAGATCTATCCACAGCTAACCTGTGGTCGCAGCGAATCAGGCGCTAACGCCCGGCCTCCAGCGCCTCGCGCATCTCTTCCAGGGTCATCCAGTCTTCCTCGGCCTTAACCAGTTCGGCCTGGGCGGCGGCGTGAGCCTTGGTCAGCTTGTCGAAGCCGGTGGGGTCGCGGGCGTAGAGCGCCGGGTCGGCCATGTCGGCCTCCAGCTTGGCGATCTTGGCCGGCAGGCTGGCCATCAGGCCCTCGGCCTCCTTCAGCCGGTGCTGATCCTTGAAGGACAGCTTGGTGGTCTTCTTCGGCTCAGGCGCTTTCGGCGCGGCTTTCGGCGCTGTCGGCGGTGGGGCCGGGCTGGCGATGGCGCCGAAATAGCCGGGGTTCTGGCGCAGGAAGTCCTGCCAACCGCCCGGGGTCTCCACCACGTCGCCGCGGCCGTTCAGGGCGATGGTGGAGGTCGCCAGCCGGTCGATGAAGTCGCGGTCGTGGCTCACCAGGATCAGGGTGCCCTCGAAGTCGGCCAGCAGGTCCTCGAGCAGATCCAGCGTGTCCATGTCCAGGTCGTTGGTGGGTTCGTCCAGGATCAGCAGGTTGGCGGGCGTGGCCAGGGCGCGGGCAAGCAGCAGGCGGTTGCGCTCGCCTCCGGACAGGCTGCGCACCGGCTGGCGGATCTGGGCGTCGGTGAACAGGAAGTCCTTGGCGTAGGCGTTCACGTGCTTGGGCAGGCCGCGCACCATCACCTGGTCGCCCCCCAGCGGGGTCAGCACGTCGCGCAGCATCATGTCGGGCTTCAGGTCGGCCCGGGCCTGGTCGATATAGGCGGTCTCCAGATTGGCCCCCAGCTTCACTGAGCCCTCGTCCGGAGCGATCTCCCCCAGCAGCATCTTCACCAGGGTGGTCTTGCCCGCCCCGTTGGGGCCGACGATGGCCACCCGGTCGCCGCGCAGGATGCGGGTGGAGAAGCTTTTCAGCAGGGTGCGGTCGCCGAAGCCCTTGGCGATCCCGCGGGCCTCGATCACCCGCTGGCCCGACAGGCCGGAGGAGGCGATGCCCATGTTCATCTCGCCGCGCACCTCGCGCAGGCGTTCAACATTCACCTGCCGCAGGTCCATCAGGGCGCGCCGGCGGCCCTCGTTGCGGGCCCGACGGCCGGTGACCCCGCGCTGCAGCCAGTGCTCTTCCTGCTCCAGCTTCTTATCGATCTTGCGCCCTTCCTCGGCCTCGGCGGCCAGGACCTGCTCCACCCACGCGTCGAAGGCGGCGAACCCCTTGTCCAGGCGGCGCACCTTGCGGTGCTCCAGCCAGAAGCAGCGTTGGGTGGTGCGCTCCAGGAAGGCGCGGTCGTGGCTGACGATGACCATGGCCGCCCGGCTGGAGGACAACTCCTGTTCCAGGGTCTCGATGGCCAGGATGTCCAGGTGGTTGGTGGGCTCGTCCAGCAGCAGCAGGTCCGGGTCCTCGGCGAAGGCGCGGGCCAGGGCCACGCGGCGGATTTCCCCGCCCGAGAGGCCCGAGGTCGACTTCTCAGGATCAATGCCGAACTCGGTCAAGGCCGCCTGAGCCCTGTGCTCGGCCGCGCCGCCGGCGGTGCAGTGATCCAGCAGGGTGGCGCCGACGATCTCCGGCTCCTGCGGCACATAGGCGATGCGGGTGGCCGGCTGCACGGCGCGTTCGCCGTCGTCGGGCTGGATCTGGCCGGCCAGCATCTTCAGAAGGGTGGTCTTGCCTGCCCCGTTGCGCCCCACCAGGCAGGCGCGCGACCGTGGCTCCACCGACAGGTCAACGCCGTCGAACAGCATTTTCGGTCCGTCGGCGAGGCGGACGGACTTTAGGGCGAGGATGGGCGGCTTCATGCGGCGTTCGACATAGCGAGGCGCGGGCGCGAAGCAAGCTCTAGAGCGGCATTGAGCCGCGACATCCGCAATCTTATCCCAAACCGCTCATCCCGGCCTTCGCCGGGACGAGCGGAAGACTAGAATGGAATCTCCTCGATCGACGGCGGCTCCACGGGCGGCTTGGGTTCGATGGGCTCAGGCGGGATCGCGGCCTGGGCGTCGCGGGCGGCGGCGGAGAATTCCTCGGCCAGGCCCTCATAGAAGTCGTTGCGCGGATCAGCCTCCAAATCGGGCTCGGGATCGGGCAGCAGCCAGTCGAAGTCGCGGACCGGCAGCTTGTCGTGCGCCACCATCATGAACTCCCGCCAGATGGAGGCCGACATGACCCCGCCGGTGATCTTGTTCATCGGTTTGTCGTCGTCGTTGCCCACCCAGACCCCGGCCACATAGTCGGGCGTGAAGCCCACGAACCAGGCGTCGCGCCAGTTCTGGCTGGTGCCGGTCTTGCCCGCCGCCGGCCGGCCGAAATTGGCCCGGGTGCCGGTGCCGCCGGTGATCACCTTCTTCATCATCTTCACCATCATGCTGGCGCGCGCGATGTCGTATGCGGGCACGGGCGAAGAGGTCTGGTGCAGGAAGACCGACTGGCCGCTGATCGTCTTGATTTCATCGACCATGTACGGGGTGATCCGGGCGCCCCCGGTCTGGAAGACCTGGAAGCCGGAGACCATCTCGATCAGCGGCACCTCGTAGGAGCCGAGCGCCACCGACAGGTTCGGGCTGGCCGGAATGGTGGTGATGCCAAAGCGCCGCGCCAGTTCGGCCACGCCCGGGCCGCCGACCTCCTGGGCCAGTTTCACCGCCACGGTGTTGATGGAGCGGGCCAGCGCAGTGTCGATGGTCACCGCGCCCCGATAGCCGCCGCCGTAGTTCTCGGGCTTCCAGTCGCCGAACTTCACCGGACCGTCGATGCGCACATCGGTGGGCATGACGCCCTTTTCCAGGGCGGCGGCATAGACGAAGGGCTTGAAGGACGAGCCCGGCTGCCGCCTGGCCTGGACCGCGCGGTTGAAGACGCTGGCGTTGTAGTCGAGCCCGCCGACCATGGTGCGGATGGCGCCCTCCGAGGAGATCGCCACCATGCTGGCCTGGGAGGCGCCGGCCGCCTTGCCCTCACCGGCGATGGCCTTGCGCAGGATGTTGGCGGCGGTCGCCTGCAGCTTGGGGTCGATGGTCAGCCGCACCATCAGGTCGGGCGAGTTGGGCCCTACCAGCTTCAGCACCTCGTTGGTGGCGTAGTCCAGCGCGTAGCCCATGTCCCCGTCATTGGCCAAGGCGCTGGGACTGATCAGCGGCGGCCGGGCTGCGGCGGTCGCGGCGTCCTCGGCGGTGGTCCAGCCCTCGCCCACCATGCGCTCCAGCACTAGGCGCTGGCGCTCCAGGGCGCCGGACATGTTGCGGTTCAGCGCCATGCGCGAGGGCGCCTTGGGCAGGCTGGCCAGCAGGGCGGCTTCCGACAGGTTCAGCTGGCTGGCGGGCTTGCCGAAATAGGTGCGCGAGGCGCCGTCGATGCCGAAGGTGTTGGCCCCGAAATAGATGCGGTTGAGGTACAGCTCCAGCACCTCGTCCTTGGTCAGCATCTTCTCCAGGCGCTGGGCCATGACGGCCTCCTGGATCTTCCGCGTCATGGTCTGATCGGGCGTCAGGAACAGGCCCTTGGCCAGCTGCTGTGAGAGGGTCGAGCCGCCCTCGACAACCCGGCCCGCGGCATAGTTGGCCCGCGCGGCGCGCAGGATGGCCCAGGGGTCCACGGCGCCGTGATGGTAGAAACGGCGGTCCTCGGCGGCCAGGAAGGCGCGCGGCACATAGTCGGGCAGCTGGTTCAGCGACACCCGGTCGCCGTACTTGGGCCCGCGCGAGGCGATCAGCACCCCGGTCTTGTCGAAGAACTTGATCGCCGGGGCCCGGTTGATCGCATACAGCGCCTCGCGCTCGGGCAGGGCCGGAATGTCCTTCAGATAGACCTGCTGCACATAGACCGCGCCGCCCAGCACCAGCAGGGCGGTGGCCGCGGCCACCACCACCAGGGTGGTCCACAGCCATTTGAGGTTCCTGGCCTTGCGCGGCCCGCCGCCGCCGCCGAACCCGGAACCGCCTCCGCCGGAGCCGCCGCGCTTGGCCTTGGGCGGCTTTTCCGTCTTCACCTTGGCCTTCTTCGACTTCGGCAGATCGGCCCGGAAGTGTTCGTCGGCCGCCGGTTCAGGCGTGGGCTCGCGCGCCGGCGCGCCCGGCGTCTGCGGGCCGGGCCTGGAGTCCGGGAACTTGTAAGGGTCGAGATTCCAGTCGGGCACGGGTCAAACTAACAAGGGGCGGCAGGGACGCTTTTGGTTTAGGACGCCCATAGCATGGCGACGAGACCTTACTGGGAAACGAAATCACTCCGCCAGATGACGGGGCCGGAGTGGGAAAGCCTATGCGACGGTTGCGGGCTTTGCTGCCTCGTTCGCTTCGAGGATGAGGATTCCGGCGAGATCATCCCCACCCGCGTGCATTGCCGATTGCTCGACGCCGGGACCTGCACCTGCAGTAACTATGTTGGGCGAAAGAAACATGTCCCCGACTGCATAAAACTGACGCCGCAAAACGTCGACCAGCTCCAGTGGATGCCGCTGTCCTGCGCCTACCGGCGGATCAATGAGGGCCGGGGCCTGGCCGACTGGCACCCGCTGATCTCCGGCGATCCGGAGAGTGTCCACCGCGCCGGCGTCTCCGTTCGAGGCGAGACCATCAGCGAGGACGAGCTCGAAGACCCTGAGGACGCCATGGCCTACGTCGCCTACGACCTCATGGAAGAGCGCGGCGACGACTAGGCCTTCGTCTTGGCCAGCCCGATCCACAGGGTCGCGCCCAGGAACGCCGCCACCCCCGCCAGCGGCCCGAAGAATCCGATCATCGTGGTCGGCGCCGGGCCGCGTCCGTCCAGCGCCCCCACCAGGAAGGCCACGCTGGCCAGGCCCGCGATCAGCAGCGCCGCGGGGATCGCCGCCAGGAAGCGGGAGCGCCCGGCGTCCTCCAGCCGCTTGGCCGCCAGGCACAGCCAGACGAACAGGCAAGCCAGCGCCAGGTAGAATCGCATCTGTAACGGATGGATCATCCCGGCCATGTAGTTTGCGAGGTCCGCCGCGAAGGCGGCCAGCAACACCACCAGCAGGCCGCGCCAGAAGCTGAGCCGGCCGATGCGGCCCCGGGGCCAGAGGAAGAGTTTGACGATGCTCATGGCGCCCCGGTCCGGATGGGTGGAGGCTAACGGTTCGGCGCCGGCCCGCGTATGTGGCATTTTTATCACATCCGCTCTTGCGCCTGGGTCCAAACAGCCTAATTGAAGGCCACGCATTCTCCCTGCGAACTGGAAGGTTTTTCTCTCTTGGCTGGCGATCCCTATCAGGAACTTGGCGTGACCCGTGGCGCGAGCGCCGACGAGGTCCGCAAGGCGTTCCGCAAGCTGGCCAAGAAGCATCACCCCGACACCAATCCGGGGGACAAGGCCTCGGAAGAAAAGTTCAAGCGGGTCAGCGCCGCCTTCGACATCGTCGGTGACCCCGACAAGCGCAAGAAGTTCGACGCCGGCGAGATCGACGCCGACGGCCGTGAGACCTCGCGTGGCTTCGGCGGCGGCGGTGGCGGCGGCGGGCCCTGGGGCCAGCCTGGCGGCGGCTGGAGCCCTCGCGGCCAGGCCGAGGGACCCGACGTCGATCTCAACGACATCCTTAGTGAAATCCTCGGCCGCAGCGCGCGCGGCGGCGCCCAGGGCGGGCAGGGCGGCGGCTTCGGCGGCTTCTCCCAGCGCGGCGCCGACGTGCGCGCCAAGCTCGAGATCGACCTGGAAGACACCATCCACGGCCCCAAGAAGCGCATCGCCTTCTCCGACGGCCGCACCATCGATGTCTCTATTCCCAAGGGGGCGGAGGAGGGCCAGACCCTGCGCCTTAAGGGGCAGGGCTCGCCGGGACGGGCAGGGCCGGGCGACGCCTTCATCGAGCTCACCATTCGGCCCCACTCGATCTTCCGGCGCGAGGGCGACAACCTGGTGATGGACCTGCCGGTCTCGATTCCCGACGCCATCCTCGGCGGCAAGGTCCAGGCGCCGACCCCTGACGGCCCCGTCAATGTCTCGGTTCCAAAGGGCGGTGGGTCATCCCTGCGCCTCAAGGGACGGGGCCTGTCGGACGCCAAGGGCAAGCGTGGCGACCTCCTGGCCCGCATCGTCCTGATGCTGCCGGAGGCCATCGACCCTGAGCTGGAGGCCTTCGCCGAGACCTGGCGCGCCGAGCGGCCCTACACCGCGCGGCGGCGCTAGAGGGCGCGTTCCGGCGGCGTCCAAGAGGCAGCCTCCGGTCGATCAGGACCCGTCGCCTCCCACCGGTTGCCATTCGCGTGGCTTTGCCCTAGCCGTGGAAAGACCGGGAGGGAGCGGTGTCCCGGACAGGCCTTGGCCCAACGACCGCGCATCTCCGCAGGGAGCAGGCGCATGGCTTGTGGCCGACCATCATACTTGAGCTTCACCCCTCAGATGACGGCTCTCGCCGTTCCGAGGGCGCCCCGATGAGCGAGACCTCAGTCCGCCCGCCCGCCGTTCCGTTCGGGGAGGCGGTGAAGACCTGGGCGCGCATCGCGGCCCTCAGCTTCGGCGGCCCGGCCGGCCAGATCGCGGTGATGCACCGTATCCTGGTGGAGGAGAAGCGGTGGCTCGGGGAGCGGCGGTTCCTGCACGCCCTCAACTACTGCATGCTGCTTCCGGGGCCCGAGGCCCAGCAGCTCGCCATTTATATCGGCTGGCTGATGCATCGGACGGCGGGGGGCCTGGTGGCCGGCCTGTTGTTCGTGCTGCCGGGCTTCCTGGCGATCATGGCGCTCAGCATCCTCTATGCCCTGTACGGAGGCGCGGGCCCGGTCAGCGCGCTCTTCTTCGGCCTCAAGGCCGCGGTGCTGGTGGTGGTTCTCCAGGCGGTGATCCGGGTCGGCGGCCGGTCGCTCAGGAACCCCGTCATGATCGGGCTCGCGGCCGCGGCGTTCGTCGGCATCTACGCCTTCGACATTCCGTTCCCGGTCATCATCCTGGCTGCGGGACTTATCGGCTTCCTCGGCGGCCGGGCCCGGATGAAGGCGTTCCTCGTCGGCGGCGGCCACGGTCCGAAGGTGACCCATGAGGTGGCGGACGCCGACACCGTCCTGGGCGAGGAGACGCCGGACCACGCGCGACCCCACCTGATCTGGGCGCTTCAGACCGGCGCCGTCCTGGCGCTGCTGTGGCTCACGCCCGTCCTGGGGCTCGGTCTCACCTTCGGATGGGACAACGTCTTTTCCGAGATCGCGGTGTTCTTCTCGAAGATGGCGGTGGTCACCTTCGGCGGCGCCTACGCTGTCCTGGCCTATGTCGCCCAGGAGGCGGTGCAGACCTATGGTTGGCTCAAGCCCGGCGAGATGCTCGACGGCCTGGGCATGGCCGAGACTACGCCGGGCCCCCTGATCATCGTCACCCAGTTCGTGGGCTTCATGGGCGCCTACAGGAACGCCGCCGGCATGGACCCGCTCACCGCGGGCGTGCTGGGGGGCATCCTCACCACCTGGGTGACCTTCGTGCCCTGTTTCCTTTGGATATTCCTCGGCGCCCCCTTCGTCGAAGCCCTGCGGGGCGCCAGGGCGCTCAACGCCGCGCTGGCGGCGATCACCGCGGCTGTGGTGGGGGTGATCCTCAATCTCGCCATCTGGTTTGCGCTCCACGTCCTGTTCGCCCAGGTGGCGTCTGTCCGGATCGGTCCCATGACGCTGGACGTTCCCGACCTGGCGTCGGTGAACCTCCCGGGTCTGCTGCTGTCCCTGGCCGCCGGAGTTGCGGCCTTCCGATTCAAGGTGGGCGTCATTCCCTTGCTGCTGGGCTGCGCCGCGGCGGGTGTGGCCTATTATCTGGCCACCGGCGGGGCGCCGCCCTCCTGAACCGACGCGACAGGGCGACGACGCGGCGCGCCCGAACCCTCAGGCCGCGTCGGCCCAGTCGAAAGTGATCTCCACCTGCATGCCCTTGCCGGGGGACGAGGTGACGTTCATGTGCGCCCGGGCGTTCTGCAGCAGGGAGCGGACGATGAGGGCCGAGAGCTTGCCCTGCTTGGGCCAGACATAGCCCTCGGGCAGGCCCACCCCATCATCAGCCACCAGGACGCGGCAACCTCCGCCGGTCTCGCTGGTGCTGTGCAGGGTGATGGTTCCGCCGTCGCGGCCCTGGAACGCGTGCTTGAGCGTATTGGTCAGCAGTTCGTTGACCACCAGGCCCGTGGGCATGGCGACATCAAGGGAGACCAGCCAGGTGTCCACCTGCATATCGAGGTGGATGCCCTCGACGGCATGGGCGCGCATCACGGCCGATGCGATTTCGCTGAGATAGATGCCGAGATCGACCACGCCCTCACCGGCGGAATCCCCCAGCGCGCGATACAGCAGGCCCAGGGCCTCCACCCGACCGGCCAGACGGTCGAAACCCTCGCCGGTGGAAAGATCGGTGACCCCGCGGGCCTCCACCCGGATCAGGGCGGTGATCATCTGCAGATTGTTCTTCACCCGATGCTGAAGCTCCAGCAGTTGGGTGTCCTTCTCCCTGACCTGCTCCTCCAGGGTGGTGAGCATCGAAGGGTCCCGCTTGGCGGCCGCGATCAGCGCCACCAGCCGGAAGGCGGGCTTGCCTTCGTCGTCCTCAATGATGTTGGACCAGGCGTCCACCATCATCCCGACATCGCTATGCGGCATGTTGAAGGACCCGAGATAGTCGCGCCCCTTGGCGATCGCCTCGCCCATCGACCTCGGGGACTGGGGCGGAGCCGCCTCGCCGGGCAGGCTCTGCCATCCATGGCCGAGCACGGTGGTGTTCAGCTGGCCCGACAGCCGCTCGAACTCCAGATTCGCGTAGATCACCCGTTCGACCGGGTTCAGTTCCGAGACCGCCACCGCGATCGGCACCTGGTCGAGGAACTGCTTGAAACGTTCGTTTCCGAGGGCCGCGGCGAGGTCAGGGCTGTCTAGCAGCTGCTCGATGCTGGTTGGGGGCTCGTCTGTGGGCATCTGGACCGTGGGCCTGCCGGTATGGCGCGCTTCTGCCGACATCTTCTAGGGGGTCTCGCCGGCTTAGGCTATCGGCAGCCATGGGACTGGCCTCCCAAGGGAGCCATCGCGGTGGAACCGGCCAGGTCGGCGGTGGCTCCGCCCCCTTGCGTTCGCCTTCCACGCGGCTTCGGCGTGACAGAGCGCCGCACCGCCTGCATAACCCCTCTCATTCAGGCTGGGTTCAGTCGCGGAGCTCTAAACCTCTGGGCATGAAGCGTTCACTCGCCATAGCCGTCCTTCTCCTGGCGCTCACCCCGGTGGTGTCCCAGGCGCAGGGCTATCCGGACTACGGGCGGCCGTCCTACGGCGCCCGTGGTGACCAGGACCAGGCGCGCGCCGCCGTGCGCGGCGGCCGTCAGGTGCCGTTGTCCCAGGTCATCAGCCGCATCGCCGCGCGCACCCCCGGCCGTCAGCTCAACACCACCATGGGCGACTATTCCGGCCGCCCTGCCTATTTCGTTCAGTGGCAGACCCCCGACGGGCGGGTGATGATCTTCATCGTCGACGCCGAGAGCGGTCAGATTCTGTCGCGCGAAGGCGGCTAGGCTTTTAGTTTGAGCGTGACGGGCGCCGAGACCGGCTTCCACTTTCGGCTGTCACGCTCTGGAGGGACTCCATGCGCATCCTACTGGTCGAAGACGATCCGGACCTCTCGCGGCAACTGAAGTCCGCCCTGGGCGACGCCGGCTACGCCGTCGATCACGCGGGCGACGGCGAGGAAGCCCAGTTCCTTGGCGAGACCGAACCCTATGACGCCGTCATCCTCGATCTCGGCCTGCCCAAGGTGGACGGGGTGTCGGTGCTGGAGCGCTGGCGGCGGGGCAATGTCGCCACCCCGGTGCTGATCCTCACCGCCCGCGGCGCCTGGAGCGAGAAGGTCGCGGGCTTCGACGCCGGCGCCGACGACTATCTCACCAAGCCCTTCCATACCGAGGAGCTGCTGGCCCGCCTGCGGGCCCTGCTGCGCCGCTCCGCCGGCCACGCCGCCCCCAGCCTGTCGGTGGGCGGCCTGCGCCTGGACCCCCGCGCGGCGCGCGCCACGGTCAATGGCGAGCCCCTGCGGCTCACCTCCCTGGAATACCGCCTGCTGCACTATCTGATGATGCATCAGGGCCGGGTGATCAGCCGCACCGAGCTGGTGGAGCACCTCTACGACCAGGACTTCGACCGGGATTCTAACACCATCGAGGTGTTCATCGGCCGGGTTCGCAAGAAGATCGGCGCCGACCGCATCGATACGGTGCGCGGCCTGGGCTACCGCCTGACCGCCCCGCCGGAAGAGCTGGAGGACCAGGCGGCCGGCGCGTGAAATTCGAGTTCCTCCGCCGCCCGTCCCTTGTCCGCCGGCTGGTGATCCTGGCCGCCGGCTGGTCGCTGGCGGTGCTGCTGGTGACGGCCCTGGTGCTCTCCATGCTGTTCCAGCAGGCGGCGATCCGGCGGTTCGACCAGGGCCTGGCCGAGCTGATCGACAACCTCACCGCCGGCGCCACCATCGACCAGGCCACCAAGCGACCGGTCGGTCCGGCCTTCACCGACCTGCGGGCCCTGCGCGCCTATTCCGGCAAGTACTGGCAGATCAGCGAGCCGGTGAACGGGGTGCTGCGGGCCCGCGTCCGCTCCCGCTCCCTGTGGGACAGCGAGCTGAAGTCGCCCCCGGATCTCGCCCTGCGGCTGGCGGCTGACCCCGGCAAGCCGATCTTCTACGACACCCGCGGCCCCCTGAACGAACCCCTGCGCGCCATGGCCACCCGGGCCGAGCTGCCGGGCGGCGAGTCGCCGGTGGTGTTCATGGCCGCCGAGGACCGCAGCCCGGTCGACCGGGATATCCGCAACTTCGTCACCGCAACGTCGGTGGCCTTCCTGCTGCTGGGGATCGGTATGGTGGCCGCCGTGGTGATCCAGGTCCGGGTGGGCCTGAACCCGCTGTTCGCCCTGCGCCACGAGGTGGCCTATGTCCGGCGCGGCAAGCGCGAGCGGATCGAGGGCGCCTATCCCACCGAACTGAAGCCCCTGGCCGATGAGCTCAACGCCCTGATGGCCCACAACCAGGAGGTCGTGGAGCGCCAGCGGACCCACGTCGGCAACCTGGCCCATGCGCTCAAGACCCCGCTGTCGGTGATGCTGGCCGAGTCCCAGGCCCAGCCGGGGCCCCTGGCCGACGTGGTGACCCGCCAGTCGGAGGCCATGCGCCAGCAGGTCGACCACCACCTGCGCCGCGCGCGCGCCGCCGCCCGCACCCAGGGCTCGGGCGAGCGCACCTCCGTCGCCGATGTGTTGGACGAACTCTCGCGGACCCTGGAGCGCATCTTCCAGGACAAGGGCGTCACCATCGACTGGGACGCCGCCGACGACCTCTATTTCCTGGGGGAGCGGCAGGACCTGCTGGAGCTGGCCGGCAACGCCATGGAGAACGCCACCAAATGGTGCAAGGCTCGGGTCCGGGTCCGGGCCGAGATGGTCTCGCCCGAGTGGCTGAGGCTCTCGGTCGAGGACGATGGGCCGGGTCTGACCCCCGCCGAGCGCGAGGCCGCCGTGCAGCGCGGCGCCCGTCTGGACGAAAGCGCGCCAGGCTCCGGCCTCGGGCTCAACATTATGGACGAGCTCGCCCGCGCCTATGGCGGCGCGCTGAAGCTGGACCAAGCCAGGCTGGGCGGCCTTTCGGTGGTTTTGGAGCTGCCTCGGGCCGAGGCTTGATTCCTCAGTCTTTGGAAAGCCTTAACTCGCCTCGAACCATGTTCTCCAGTGACGCGTGCCCCGGATCGCGTCTGGAGCGTTCCCATGTCCGGTCTGTCCGACCGCAAGATCGAAATCGTGCGTCACCTGGTCGAATCCGCCCCCGACAAGATCGTGGGCGGATTGCAGAACGCTTTGGCGTCGGCCTCCGGTGACTCGGTCCTGGCCGGCGTCCGCCGTCTGGTGGAGAGCGAGGTGGCCGACCGCCGCCTGCGCAACGCCGTCCTTTCCCCCATCGCGCCCCTCTGCGTGGCCCGCGCCGCCGAGCCGAACCAGATCATCTTCCCGCCCCGCGTCCTGGCCCTCATCTGGCGCGGCCTGAAGGAGACCTGCCCCACCGAGGTCCTGAAGGCTGAACGGACCCTCACCGACTATCGGGCCGACGAGACCTCCACCGAACCCTTCGACATCCTGGCGGCCGCCGCCGTCGAAGCTCTGCGCGAGCGTCAGCAGCGCGACTTCGCCGCCGCCGCCGACCTGGCCGACGCCAGCCGCGAGAACGGCGCCGAGCTGCTGATCTCCTGCCTGGCCCTCTCGCCCATCATTCGCGAGGCCACCCTGCGGCTGCCCGAATGGATCAGCCGCACCACCGATGAACGCGCCGCAGCCGCCCGCCTGGCCTACAAGGACGCCGTCGCCATCTCCGACGACGCCGGCCCGCGGTTCTTCACGATGCTGGCCGCCCAGCTCGCCGAGCCCTGGACCATCCTGCGCATCGTCTCGGCGGTAATGGACCGTCCCACCGAACACTACCTGGCCGCCTCGGAGTTCTCGGCCTTCGCCGAGCAGCTGATGGACGACATCGACAAGAACCTCATCAAGGTGGCTCAGCTCGACCTGGCCGGCGGGCCCCAGGCCGGCCGCGACGCCGGCGCGGTCGTCGAACTGATCACCCTGCAGATCGCCGAGATCGAGAACTCGGTCGAACTCGGCAAGGAAGGCGGCTGGGGCGGCCGCGTCCAGAAGCAGAAGAAGAGCCTGGCCGGCGTGGTCGAGGGCCGCCTGCGCGAGTGCGACAAGATCATCGGCCAGGCCCTGCCGTCCCACAGCGTGCGCGTCGCCCGCATGATGAAGAGCCTGCCCCGCCTGACCGGCGAGCCCGACGAGAAGGCCGTCACTCGAGCCATCACCCTGCTGACCTTCCTGGAGTCGGTTCGCTCCAGCGCCAACTATGGCGGCTTCGCCTCCACCCGCACCAAGGTGGTGGAGAAGGTTGGCGAGACCATCGACGACTATGTCGAGGAGGTCCTGGCCCTGTTGCGCGAGGGTGAGGTCCCCGATCCCGAGGTGGCCCGCGTCTTCCTGGGCGTGGCGGCCGACTGCTCGACCCTGCTGCGCGACGCGCGCGCCGGCGACGTGATCCGCCGCCGCGCCGCCGCCGCCCTGGGGGCGGTCAAACCCGCCACCGACAGCGCGGCGGCCTAGGGTCGGCTCTCCTGTTTCTCAGATGCTCGCGGGCGCCGAAGACCGCCGAAATGTCGGCTTGCGGCGCCATGGCCCACTTCGCGTCTCGGCCGTCGCGGAGGTTAAGGGCGAAGCTGACCAACTTCGACCTGGGGCTCAAAGCTGACGTTGGAAGAGCCCGCTTTCCGGCATGAACCAAGGCGCCGGCTACGCGCCCCCCCGATCAGGGACAACTGACTCATCGGTGACGTGGACAGAGTCCGCTCAGGGCGACCGGCTGACGTCACTCCACCGGCGGCGTGTAATACACTTGGGCTCCGGGGCCGAGTGGGAGATCGAGGAGCACCCATCCGGCGGTCATCGCGATCCCAGCGATCATGAAGCCCAGGGCGTAGGGCAGCATCAGCGCGAGCAGCGAACCGACCCCGACAGTGTTGTCCCATCGCCTGGCGAAGGCGAGGATGAGCGGGAAGTAGCTCATTAGTGGGGTCATGATGTTGGTGTAGCTGTCCCCCATACGATAGGCGGCCGTCGTCATCTCCGGGCTGACGCCGAGCAGCATGAACATGGGCACGACCACGGGCGAGAGCGCGCTCCACTTGGCCGAGGCTGAGCCGATGAACAGGTCCAGGAAGGAGGAGAGCAGCAGCACGCAGACCAGCAGGACCGCCGGCGACAGGGCCATGCCCTGCAGGGCCGCCGCACCGTTGATCGCGAGGATGGGCCCGATGCCCGACCAGTTGAACATGGCGACAAAGTGCGCCGCGAAGAACACGAAAACGAGATACGGGGCCATGGTCCGAACCCCATGTTGCATCATCTCCATGACGTCGTCGGCGCCTTTCACGGCGCCGACGGCCCGGCCGAACGCGGCGCCCGTGAGGAGAAACAGCAAGAAGAAGCCGGCGATCAAGGACGCGTACAGCGGCTGTAGACGGGCCGGGCCCGCGGCCGCCTCATCGATGAGGGGTGTGTAGCCCGGCCAAAGCGCCAGCGCCGCGAAGCCGCACGTGAGCAGCAGGGCCACAAGGCCAGCGTCGCGTAGTCCCTTTCGCTCTTCCGGCGTGATCCCCGCCTTGTCGAGATCGGCGCGGAGCTCCTCATCGACGACCCCGCCCCACGGGCCGAGGCGCGGCTCGATGACTCGGTCGGTGAGGAACCAGATGATGGGGGTGAACACGCCGACGATCGCGAGAATGTAGTACCAATTGCCGAGCGGGTTCATGGTCCAGTCCGGCTGCACAATCCGGGCGGCTTCCTGGGTGAAGCCCAGGAGCAGGACGTCGATCTGCCCCGGCACGACGTTGCCGGCGTAGCCTCCCGACACCGCGGCGAAGGCGGCCGCCAGACCGGCCAGCGGATGGCGTCCCGCAACGGCGAAGACGATCGCGGCCAAAGGAATGAAGACCACATAGGCAGCGTCCGACGCGTGGTGGGACACCATGCCGATCAGCGCCAGGATGGGCGTGAGCAGGGCCTTGTGGGCGTTGCCGAGCGAGGCGCGGATCAACGCTGAGAACAGCCCGGACCGCTCGGCCACGGCGGCGCCCAGCATGATCGTCAGCACGAGACCGAGCGGCGCGAAACTGGCGTAGGTGCGCGGCATCTCCGTGAACAGACGCGCGATGTTCTCCTCGGAGAACAGATTGGTCGCCCGGTAGGTCAGCACGCCATTCGCGAGTTCGGCGTAAGCAGGCGCCTTATCGCCGCTGTAGGCGAGTGAAGCCTCCCAGCCCCGGCTCGCGCCGAACCAGGAGAGCAACATCAAGACGCCGATGAGATAGAGGAAGATGACGGTTGGGTCCGGCAGCCGGTTGCCCACGCGCTCGATCATGCCCAGGAAGCCGCGCTGTGGACGCCCGGAGGTGTGGCCGGTCATGAGGGTCAGCGCTCCGGTACTTTGCGGCAAGTTGCAGTGAGCTGCGCTCGGGCCGGAACGGACGACGCTTCCCCGCTCGCGACTCTATCCAAGTGTTTAGGCTGAAGCTAGACGGCGCCCTCAACCGCGCGCCTGCAGGCGCGCCACATCGTTCTGTCCCGCCAAGAAGGACCGAAGGGCGCGGGAGTAGGCCTCGGCGGACCTCTGGCGGGCCCGGCTGGATCTCCGTGATCAATGGGGACGTTGGCGAATGTTCGCTGGTGATTTCAAGATCCGCTTCCCGCCGCGCGCCCAACTTCGGCTTCTGGTGCTCGGCGAATGGTCCGGAAATCCTGATGTAGAGAGTGGGGAGGCCGTGCGGACGTCGAGAGGTGAGGTTCGTCGCAACCTCTGCATCGCACCCTCTCGAGCCCTCAAGTCGGTCCTGGTTTCGGCGAACCGGCGCGTGGCGCGTTTCGCGTGGGCTGAGTAGTCTTACGGACCTCGCGCTGATCGCCGGTTTCGTCTAAACGCCGCATATGATCGCCTTCTGGATCGCCGCCGGCCTCATCTCCGCCGCCGCGGCGGGCCTTGTCCTGCACGCCGCCGCGCAAGCCGCGCGCAACGTTGGGTCCCAGGATCCGACGCTGGACCTCTATCGCCGCCAGCTGGGCGAGATCGACGACCTCGCCGACCGCGGCCTGATCGCCGAGGGCGAGCGCAAGGGCGCCCATGCCGAGGCCGCGCGGCGCCTGCTCCACGCCGCCGACGCCACCGCCCGGCCCTGGACCGCCGACACCGGCCTGCGCAAGCCGGTCCTGGCCGTGGCCGCCATCACGCCGCTGATCGCGCTTGGCCTCTATTTCTGGGTCGGCTCTCCGGGCTTCGCCGACCAGACCTTCAAGTCCCGCCTGGCCGCCTGGCGGGCCACGGAGCCGGCCGCGCTCTCGGCGCCGGAGATGGCCGCGGTCCTCCAGACCATGACGATGGAGCGCCCCAAGGACCCCGAGGGCTTCCGCTACCTGGCCATGGCCCACGCCGCCTCCGACAACCCGTCGGCCGCCGCCCGCGCCCTGCGCCGCGCCATCACCCTCGATCCCAAGCGTCCCGACCTCTGGAGCCTGCTGGGGGAGGCGCTGGTGGCCCAGGGCGGCGGCGAGGTCACCCCCCAGGCCCAACGCGCCTTCGAACGCGCCCTGAGCCTCGACCCCAAGGCCGTCACCCCGCGCTTCCACCTGGCCCGCGCCCGCATCGCGGCGGGCGACAAGGCCGGCGGCGTCGCCGCCTGGCGCGCCCTGCAGGCCGACCTGCCGATGACCGACCCCCGCCGCGGCGCCCTGGCCTCGGCCATCTCCCAGGCTGAAAACGCCCCGGCGCCCGCCGCCCCCGCCATGCCGCAGATGGACGCCATCCGCGGCATGGTCGCCGGCCTCGCCGCCAGGCTGGAGGCCAACCCCAGTGACGGCGAGGGCTGGGTGCGGCTGGTGAGGTCCTACGCCGTGCTTGGCGACACCGAGAAGCGCGACACGGCCCTGGCCACCGCCCGCAAGCGGTTCGCCGCTGATCCCGACCTGCTCCAGGCCCTCGACGCGGCCGCCAAGACGGAACCCATGACATGAGCGGCTGGCTGCCCAAGTCCCCCAAGGCGCGCCGCCGCCTGACCCTGCTGGCGGCCATCGCGCCGGTCCTGGCGCTCGCCGTCGGCCTGACCCTGTGGGGCCTCTCGGACTCCATCTCCTTCTTCTACACCCCCAGCCAGGCCGACGCCGCCAAGCCGCCCGCCGGCCGCACCGTCCAGCTGGGCGGGCTGGTGGAGGCGGGCAGCGTGGTCAAGCACCCTGACGGCCGGGTGGAGTTCACGGTCCGCGACTCCCTCGCCGCCGACCGCATCGTCTTCCAGGGCGACCTGCCCGACCTGTTCCGCGAGGGGCAGGGGATCGTCGCCACCGGCGCCTACCGCGAGGACGGCGTCTTCCAGGCCAAGCAGGTCCTGGCCAAGCACGACGAGCGCTACATGCCCCGCGAGGTCTCCAAGGCGTTGAAGGAACAGGGCGAGTGGCGCGGCGACGGCGAAAAGCCCAGCTACGACGCGCCCCGGAAGTCCCCCGTCACATGATCGCCGAGACCGGCGCCTTCGCCCTGATCCTCGCCCTGGTGTTGTCCCTGGCCCAGGTCGTCCTGTCCGTGGCCGGCCGCTGGCGGCGCGCCAGCGTCCTGGCGGGCGCCGGCGCCGGGGCGGCGCTCGCGGCCTTCGCCTGCGTCGCCGTAGCCTTCGCCGCCCTGATGCACGCCTTCGTCACCTCCGACTTCTCGGTGGCCAATGTCGCGGCCAACTCCCACACCGAAAAGCCCATGCTCTACAAGGTGGCCGGAACCTGGGGCAGCCACGAGGGCTCCATGCTGCTCTGGTGCCTGGCCCTGACCGGCTTCGGCGCCGCGGTCGCGGGCTTCCGGCGCGGCCTGCCGCCGGGCCTCAAGGCGGTCACCGTGGCCACCCAGGGCGCCATCGGCACGGTGTTCCTGGCCTATACGGTCTTGGCCTCCAACCCCTTCCAGCGCCTGGCCCAGATCCCCATCGAGGGCCGCTCCCTGAACCCCCTGCTGCAGGACCCGGCCCTCGCCTTCCACCCGCCCGCCCTCTATGCGGGCTATGTCGGCATGTCGGTGGTCTTCTCGCTGGCCGTCGGCGCCCTGGTGGAGGGGCGCGCCGACGCCGCCTGGGCCCGCTGGGTCCGGCCCTGGACCCTGATGGCCTGGAGCCTGCTCACCGTCGGCATCACGCTCGGCGCCTTCTGGGCCTATTACGAGCTCGGCTGGGGCGGCTGGTGGTTCTGGGACCCGGTGGAGAACGCCAGCTTCATGCCCTGGCTGATCGCCACGGCCCTGCTGCATTCGGCCATCGTCACCGAGAAGCGCGGCGCCCTGGCCGGCTGGACCGTCTTCCTGGCGCTGGCGGCCTTCACCTTCTCCATGCTGGGCGCCTTCCTGGTGCGCTCGGGCGTGCTCACCAGCGTCCACGCCTTCGCCGTCGACCCCACCCGTGGCGTCCTGCTGCTGATGATCCTGGGGGTCACCGCCGGCGCGGGCTTCACCCTGTTCGCCTGGCGCGCGCCGGCGCTGAGCCCCGGCGGCGTCTTCGCCCCCGTCAGCCGCGAGAGCGCCCTTGTGCTCAACAACATCCTGCTGGCGGCGGCCACCGTCACCGTCCTGCTGGGCACCCTCTATCCCCTGATCCGCGAGGCCGCGACGGGGGAGGCGATTTCGGTGGGCCCGCCCTTCTTCAACCTCACCTTCACCCCGCTGATGGCCGCCCTGCTGATCCTGCTGCCGGCCGGCCCCCTGCTGGCCTGGAAGCGCGGCGACGCGCTCGGCGTGGCCCAGCGCCTCTGGGTCGCGGCCCTCATCGCCGTCGCCTGCGGCCTGCTGGCCTTCGCCGTGGTCAGCCCTCGCAAGGCCATGGCCAGCGCCGGCCTGGCCATGGGCGCCTGGCTGATCATCGGCGCCCTGGTGGAGCTGGCCGAGCGCACCCGGGCCTTCCGCGGCTCGCGCGCCGAGACCTGGCGGCGGCTCACCGGACTGCCGCGCGGCGCCTGGGGCATGACCTTCGCCCACCTCGGCCTGGGCGTCTTCGTCCTGGGCGCCTGTTTCGAGACCGCCTGGAAGGCCGAGGCCGCCGAGACCCTGGCCATCGGCCAGACCCTCAATGTCGGCGCCTATGAGCTGACCCTGGACCGCATCCAGGGCGTCGATGGCCCCAACTACGACGCCGAGCGCGCCACCATCACCGCGCGGCGCGACGGCGCCCTGGTCTGCACCCCCAGGCCCGAGCGGCGCTTCTACCCCACCGGCGGCCAGACCACCTCGGAGGTCGCCATCTGCACCCAGGGCGCGAGCCACCTCTACGTGGTGCTGGGCGAGCGCCGCCCCGGCGAGGTCTGGCTGGTGCGCGCCTACTGGAACCCCTGGGCCCTGCTGATCTTCCTGGGTCCCGCCATCATGGCGCTGGGCGGCCTCATCTCGATCTCGGACCGCCGCCTGCGGCTGGCCGTGGGACGCCGGGCGGTCGCCGAATGAAAAAGCTGCTGGTCCTGCTCGCCGCCGTCTTCTGCATGGCCGCGGCCTCCGACCCCTCCGAGCGCCTGCCCGATCCCGGCCAGGAGGCCCGCGCCCGGGCCATCTTCGCCGAGGTCCGCTGCCTGGTCTGCCAGAACGAGTCTATCGACGACTCCTCGGCCGAGCTGGCCGCCGACCTGCGCCTCCTGGTCCGCGACCAGATAAGGTCGGGCAAGTCCGACGATCAGGTCCGCACCTATCTCACCGACCGCTACGGCGAGTTCGTCCTGCTGAAGCCGGCCTTTTCCTGGGGCAACGCCGTCCTCTGGGGCGCCCCTTTTGTCGTGGTGATCCTGGGGGTCCTGCTGCTGCTGCGGAACCTTCGCACGCCGCGTCCGTACGCCGAATTGTCCGAGGCCGAGGCCGCCCGCCTCGCCGCTTTCGCTGACAAGGAACAGACGTGACACGATTGCGCCCAATATCGGTCGCCTAGCTGCTGGCGGCGTGACCGAAACGTAACTTGCACGTGGGTTGCGGTCTAAGGCATCGACCCTAGGTTTGTTGGAGCCCGGTACGGGCCCAAATGGAAATTGAAGGCATTATGACCTCGAAGAAGAACGGCTATCTCTGGGGCGCCATCGCCGGCGTCAGCATCGCCACCGCCGCCGTCGCCGGGGCCCGCGTGGGCCAGCCCGACAGCACGCTGGACCGCACCATGCTGCTCAAGACCTCCACCGCCCCGATCTTCGCCCCGCCCCCCGGCGCGCCGTTGTCCTTCGCCGACATCTTCGAGAAGGTGTCCCCGGCGGTGGTCTCCATCAACGTCACCTCCAAGGTCGACGCCTCGGCCCTGCGCCGCCAGATCCCCGGCCTGCCCTTCGACATCGTTCCCCGCGGCGCCCCTGAGGGCGAGGACGGCGACAGCGAAGGCGGCACGACCGGGCGAGGCCAGCCCCGCCTGCCCACCCAGCAATCCTCGGGCTCGGGCTTCTTCATCTCGGCCGACGGCTACATCGTCACTAACAACCACGTCGTGGAGAACGCCGAGGAGATCAAGGTCGTGCTCAAGGACGAGCGCGAACTGGAAGCCGTCGTGGTCGGCCGCGACGAGGGCACCGATCTGGCGGTCCTCAAGGTCAAGGGAAGCAGCTTCCCCTTCGTGAACTTCGAGAATTCCGCCAAGCCCCGGGTCGGCGACTGGGTCATCACCGTCGGCAACCCCTTCGGCCTGGGCGGCACCGCCACGGCGGGCATCATCTCGGCCTATGGCCGTGACATCGGCGAGACCTTCGTCGACTACATCCAGATCGACGCCCCCATCAACCGGGGCAATTCCGGCGGCCCGACCTTCGACGTCTTTGGCCGGGTGATCGGCGTCAACACCGCGATCTTCTCCCCCTCGGGCGGCTCGGTGGGCATCGGCTTCGCCATCCCCTCCGACGTGGCCGACGCCACCACCAAGGCCCTGATCTCGGGCGGCAAGATCACCCGCGGCTATATCGGCGCCTCAATCCAGAATTACACCGCCGAGATGGCCGACGCCCAGGGCCTGCCCGGCCAGAAGGGCGCCATCGTCGCCGACCTGGTCCCCGGCGGCCCCTCGGCCAAGGCCGGCCTGACCCCGGGCGACGTCGTGGTGGCCGTCAACGGCGTCACCGTGAAGACCTCCTCGGAACTGACCCGCGAGGTGGCCAAGGCCCGCGCCGGCGACACCCTGAGCCTCGAAGTGCTCCGCGACGGCAAGCGCCGCACCGTGGACATCCGCTCGGGCGTGCGTCCCACCGAAAAGGAGCTGGCCGCCAACGACAATTCCGGCAGCCCCCGCAGCTCCGGCGGCGCCTCCGGCCCGACCGTCCAGCTTCCCGCCGTCCTGGGCCTCAAGCTCATGCCCCTGGACGCCGCGGCCCGCACCCGCCTGAACATCGACACGCCCCTGCGTGGCGTGGTGGTGGACAGCGTCGACCAGTCCTCCGACGCCGCCCAGCGCGGCCTGCGCAAGAACGACGTCATCACCCAGGCGGGCGGCCGTCCGGTGGCGTCAGCCTCGGACTTCTCCGCGGCGGTCGAGGCCGCCAAACGCAGCGGTCGTCCCAGCATCCTGATCGGCGTCTACCGCGCCGGCCGGACCACCTTCCTGCCGATCAAGGTTTCCGGCTAAGCTCCGGAAACTGATTTGGGGGTTGCGATGCGGATTCTGATCGTCGAGGACGACCTTGAGGCGGCCGAGGCCATGGACCGCGGCCTCACCGAGGGCGGCCACGCCTGTGTCCGCGCCGCCGACGGGGAGGAGGGCCTCAAGGCCGCCCGCGACGGCGAGTTCGACGTGATGATCGTCGACCGCATGATGCCCAAGATGGACGGGGTCACCCTGGTGGAGACCATCCGCCGCGAGGGCGACCAGACCCCGGTCCTCTTCCTCTCGGCGCTCGGCGAGATCAACGACCGCGTCACCGGCCTCCAGGCCGGCGGCGACGACTACCTGGTCAAGCCCTACGCCTTCGCCGAGCTCAGCGCCCGGGTCCAGGCCCTGTCGCGCCGCCGCGAGACCGGCTCGGTCCAGACCCTGCTGCGGGTCGGCGAGCTGGAGATGGACCTCATCGGCCGCTCGGTGCACCGCCAGGGCAAGGAGATCGACCTCCAGCCGCGGGAGTTCCAGCTGCTGGAATTCATGATGCGCCATGCCGGCCAGTCGGTGACCCGCACCATGCTGCTGGAGAAGGTCTGGGAATACCACTTCGACCCCCAGACCAACGTCATCGACGTCCACGTCTCGCGCCTGCGCTCCAAGATCGACAAGGGCTTCGACCGCGCCATGCTGCAGACCGTCCGCGGGGCGGGCTACCGCCTGGAGCCGTAGGGGCGGGTCACCCATGATCTGCGGCGCCCACCCATCCGCTCATCCCGGCGAAGGCCGGGACCCAGATTCATTCTCCGAAGTTCTGTCTGATCCACCGTTCGTCTGGTTCGTGTGGTTCGTGGTTCCAAGTCTTCCGGCCGCGACGCCGCGAGACCCATCAAGACTGTCCACGAACCACACGAACCACACGAACAAGGTCGCGCCATTTCGTCGAACACAACGTGACCCCTCATCCGTCGCGCCGTCGCGCGACACCTTCTTCCGCAAGGGGAGACGGTTCATGGAAACGGCCGCCTAGATGTCCCCCGGCATGCGCCTCCCGCGGCTGTTCCGCACGACGCCCTTCCGGTTGACCCTGCTGTTCCTGGCCCTGTTCGGGGCCGCGGCCAGCGCCTTCCTGGCCTATATCTATGTCGCCACCGCCGGCGAGGCGACGCGCCGCACCGACCAGGAAATCACCCGCGAGATGAACTCCCTGGTCGCGGCCTATGAGCGGGCCGGCGTCGATGCGGTGAACCAGTCCCTGATCGAGCGGGCGGCCAGCGAGCGGCCGTTCCTCTACCTGCTGATGAAGCCGGACGGCACCCGCATCTCCGGCTCCATCGCCGAGTCGCCCCTGGAGGACATCAACGCCGTCCCCGCCCGCGCCAGTTTCTCGGTCACCGACTTCGACGTCGAGGGTCGGCCCATCAAGCATCCGGCCCGTGGCTTCCAGGAGCATCTGCGGGGCGGGGAAATCCTGTTCGTCGGCGCCGACGTCAGCGAGGACCAGGCCTATGTGGGCAAGATCGTCAACGCCCTGCGCGGCGCGGGCACCCTGGTGGTGGTCCTGGGCCTGATGGGCGGGGTGCTGGTCAGCCGTAATGTCAGCCGCTCCATGGCCGGCCTCACCGACGTGGTCACCGCCGTGCGCAACGGCGACCTGGGCGCGCGCGCGCCGGTGCGCGGGACCCGCGACGAGTTCGACGAGCTGGCCGAGGGCCTCAACGAGATGCTCGATCGGCTGGAGCGCTCCATGGCCGGCCACCGCCACGCCGGTGACGCCATCGCGCATGATCTGCGCTCGCCGCTCACCCGCCTTCGCGCCCGGCTGGAGGTGGCCTATCTGGACGTGGAAGCCGGCAAGGGCGACCCCGAACAGGCGCTGGGCCAGGCGCTGGAAGACACCGACGGGGTGCTCAAGACCTTCGGCGCGGTCCTGGCCATCGCCCGGCTGCAGGCCGCGGGCTCGGCGCCGGACCAGGTCCTCTTCGACCCCGCCCAGCTCGCCGCCGACATCGCCGAACTTTACGAGCCCCTCTGCGAGGACGCCGGCCTCGACTTCCAGGCCGAGATGGCCGAGGGGCTGCAGGCGCGCGGCAACCAGGAATTCCTGGCCCAGGCCCTGGCCAACCTGCTCGACAACGCCGTGAAGTACACCCCCTCGGGCGGCGCCATCATGCTGCGCGTGCGCCGCCGCTCCTCGGGCGAGATCGAGTTCTCCATCACCGACACCGGCCCCGGCGTGCCCGAGGAAGACCGCCCCCGCGTGGTCGAACGCTTCGTCCGCCTGGAAAACAGCCGCAGCCAACCCGGCGCCGGCCTCGGCCTCTCCCTGGTCGGCGCCGTCGCCGAAGCCCACGGCGGCCGCCTGGAGCTGGCGGAGGGTCCGGGCAAGGTCGGCGAAATCGGCCCGGGGCTGCGGGTGGCGTTGATCCTGCCGAGGGCGGGGTAGGGACGTGGCGGCAAGCTCGCTGATCTCTTTGGCTGTAGATGTCGGCAGCAGAGCTATTGTTCTTCCTCTCGCTGTCGGTGGTGTCCCTCAACCTCTACCTTTGGGTCCTGGCTCGGGCGAGGGAGGCTGCGCCCGGACGTGGAGGCATTTTCCTGTCCTTGGCCATCTATGCCTCGGTGGTCCCGAGTCTCGTGGCGCAGCTGTACCTGTTCGAACTGACAGGGTTCAAAGGGGGCGACGTTCCCTTCGTGGATGACCACGACCACGCCGTCTACTTCTGGGTCGCTGGGATATTTGGTGGATGGGCGCTCTCGTTTCCGTTCCACAGGCGCACCCTGATCGAGCTCGGCATAATTCGCTGAGCATCTTTGTGTTCCTTCTCCCCTTGCGGGAGAAGGTGGCCGGTCGGAGACCGGTCGGATGAGGGGTCGCATTGCGTTCTCAAGCAAAACACCGCTCATCCCGGCGAAGGCCGGGAACCAGATTTATCCAGAGCGGTTCGAGATGACTTCCAATTCGCAATTGCGGTGACAATTGCGGTGACAGTGCATTCAATTGATATCTAGGTTCTCGGCTCCAACCCGAAATAAGTGCACTGTCACCGAATTCCGCACCGAATTCCGAACCTGCCCTGGTGATCGTACGAAAAGCGCTGTCTCCACCCTAACCGTCAATCGGCCGTCTTGCGGAACAGGCACCAGACGAAGTCCTGAGCCACGCCGCTCGGCGTGATGTGCGTCTCCAAGCTCGTGTCGAGAAGCCGGAAACCGCCGCCCAGCGCCGCCTGAAGGGTCTCTGCCGAGTAGCGCTGCACGGGGAGGCCGCTACAGCGCTCCGGGCCGCTCAGGGCGAACGTCGCGAGGATGAGATAACCGCCGTCCCGCAGGCCCTGATTCAGCGCACGCAGGTAGGCTTGACGATGGATGTCCTCGACCAGGAAATGGAAGACGGCGCGGTCGTGCCAAAGGTCGAAGGCGTGCGGAGGCGGCGACCAGGTGGTGATGTCCTCGACCAGCCAGGCGACCGTGTCGCCGCGCCCGCCGAGGCGCGCCTTGGCCGCCGCCAGGGCTTGGCTCGAGACGTCGAGGACGCTGATCTGCCCGTAGCCCTGCTCCAACAGACGGTCGACCAGGAGCGAGGCCCCGCCGCCCACGTCGATCACTGAGGCGGTCGGCGCGACGCCGGCGGCTGCGAACATGGCGAGCGAGCGCTCAGGTTCACCCTGATACCAACTCACCTGGGTTGACGGGCGGGTGGTATAGACATGCTCCCAGTGCGTTTGCGCTGCGTCGGACATTCTGGACTCCCGGCCACGGCCGCCTTGGATGGGTCTTGACGCGGGGCCGGCGCGCGCGTTCATTCAAGAACTCTCTTGATTGATGGTCAAGCCTGTTTGGAGCTTCAGCCTGTCGGCAAAACTCGACCTCTTCGCCGCCTTCGCCGACATCGCGCGCGCGCTCGGCAACGCCCATCGCCTCGATCTGCTGGAGCACCTCGCCCAGGGCGAGAAGAGCGTGGAGGCGCTGGCCGGGAAGGCCGGGCTTACCGTGGCCAACGCCTCGCAGCATCTGCAGGCCCTGCGCCGCGTCGGACTGGTGGTCGGTGAGCGCCGGGGCAAGCAGGTCGTCTACCGGATCACAGAGGATGACGTCCTCGACCTTGTCGCCGCCCTTCGGAGGGTAGGCGAGCGCCATACCAACGCGGTCAAGGTGGTGGTCGGCGACTACTTCCAGGCCCGCGACTCGCTCGACGCCGTGGGGTTCGCCGCCCTTGAGCAGATGGTGACTGACGGCTTGGCGACGATCCTCGACGTCCGGCCGGCCGATGAGTTCGCGGACGGTCACATCCCCGGCGCGTTGAGTATCCCTTTGACCGAGCTCAAGGTCCGGCTGGACGAAGTGCCGACGGGACTCGAAGTGGTCGCTTACTGCCGCGGCCCCTGGTGCGTCCTGGCGTTTGAAGCCGTCGCCCTGCTGCGGGAACAAGGGCGTCTGGCCAAGCGTCTGGAGGGCGGGCTTCCGGAATGGCGGCGCGCTGGACTGCCCGTCGCGACGCCTTGAGTGCGCCGCCGCGGTGATTCACCGAAATTCCGGCGGTCGGAGTTGACCCACCTGTTCGTGTGGTTCGTGGTTCCAAGTCTTGAGATCGCGCCGCCACAAAGGCCCAATAGATTGGCCACGAACCCCACGACAAGGGCGCGACCGTAGATCTATGGCGCTGATCGGGCCGCGGGCGGGATCAGCGGAATTTGCACAAGGGGCGCCGTGGAAAGCCGTCAGGCTACGGCGTTCACCAGGGCGAGATAGCGCTCGAAGGCGTCCGCCGGGAGCTCGCCACGGGCCGCGAGCAGGGCGATCATCCGGCCGGCGAGGTCGATACTGTAGAAGTTGTGGTGCGCCAGCAGGGCCACGGCCTTCATCAGCTCCGGATCCAGGCCGCCGGGCGCCACGGGGTCGCGCACATAGACGATGTCGGCCTCCAGCAGCTGGTTGAACGGGCTTCGGAAGTCGCCGTCGCGCAGCACCGGGGCGATCGACCATTTCTTCAGGGCCGTGAAGCAGTGCGGAATGAACCCGTGTCCGCGCATCCAGACGTCGATGTCGCCGAAACTGGGCTGGCCCTCGTAGAGCGGAACGAAGGACACCTCGAGCTGGACCATGGCGCAGCGGGCCAGCTTGGCGGTTCCGTGGCGCAGGGCGGCCAGTTCACCACCCTGGATATCCATCTTCAGGAAGTCGAGCTCGGGCAGGTCCTCGATGTCGTCGAGCCGCGTGGTCTCGACGGCCAGTTCGCGCTCCACCTGTCCCAGCCGCTCGAAGCCGTTGAAGAAGGCCAGGTGATCGGTCGAGGGCCGGAACAGCGAGGTCATCCCCGACTGCGGAGCCGCCAGGTAGAGGGTCGCCGGCGCGCCGTCCCCCACCACCTGCGGGAAGATCCTGACCCGATCGCCATAAAGCTGGCGGAGCGCCGCGTGCTGGCGCGGGTCGGCGTCGAAGGCGTTCAGCTGCGCCAGGCCAGCGTCCACCAGCGCCTTGTAGACCGGGGCCTCGCCAAGGTCGGCGGCGCCGATGTCGGCCACCTGCAGGGGCCGCTCAAGGGCGAGCAGTTCGAAAAGGTCGCGGGTCGCCATGAGTCAGATTGAAGCTGATTCTCGCCCGACGGGCCCCGCCTTCGCATGGGATGAGGCGCAGGCGGGGCGATGGCTTGGCCGATATTGTCTCTCGCGAGAATTGGATATACATGTGGCATATCCAGAGAGGTTCGCATGGCTCGCACGACGCTGTTTCTGTCCAACCGCTCCCAGGCCGTGCGCCTGTCGAAGGACGTCGCCTTTCCGGAGGACGTGCGCGCCGTCGTCGTTCTGCGTGACGGAAACCGGCGCGTGATCGTGCCGGCCGACTCCCTGTGGGACGACTTCTTCGACGCGGCCGGACTCGATCTGGGCGCGCGCGATCAGCCGGCCGCCCAGGTCCGCGAAGCGCTCTGATGCTCCGCTACATGCTCGACACCAACCTGTGCATCCGGGTGCTCAGGGATCGGCCGCAATCAGTGCGCGAACGCTTCAACCTTGAAGCCGACGGCCTCTGCATCTCGACGGTCGTGCTCATGGAACTTCTGCACGGGGCGGCGAAGTCGGCCAGGCCGGCGCACAATCGCCAGGGCGTGGAGGCGTTCGCCGCCCGTCTGGAGGTCATCGCCTACGACAGCGCGGCGGCCGACCACTCCGCCGATATCCGCGCGGTCCTGGAACGACGGGGCCTGCCGATCGGCGGCTACGACCTGATGATCGCCGGTCACGCGCGCAGCCGGGGCCTTGTGGTCGTGACGGGTAATCTGCGGGAGTTCGGGCGCGTCGAGGGTCTCCGCTGCGAAGACTGGTTATCCGGGGCCTCGTGAGGCCCTAGCACCAGCTGGCCTGGTCGGCTTGGGGCTCGTGCAGCAGTTCCTGGACATTGGCCTCCAGGATGCGGAAGCCGACATTGCCGTAGAGTTTCTGGCGGCCCTCGTTGAGCACGAAGCTGGGGCTGCCCTGGAGGCGCAGAGCCTCGGCGTCCTGGTGATCCGACGCCAGGGCGGCGAAGGCGCGGCCGTCGGCGATCAGGGCCTCGACGCGGGCGATGTCGGCGCCGGCCCGGGCGCCGACATCGCGCTGGACCTCCCAGGTGGCGATGTCGCGGGCCTCGGCGAAGAAGGCGTGGCGCAGGCCGCGCACCGCGGTCTCGGCCGCGCCCGGCGGGCCGCCGCCGGCCGCCTCGTCCAGCTGCACCGCCTTGAGGAACAGGTGGGCCCCCCAGGAGGAGGCCGGTCGCACGGTCAGCCAGACGGCCGGGTTCAGCTCGATCTCGGGGAAGGCGGCGGCCGACTGACGCAGGTGGGCGTTGAAACCCTCATAGCCGCCCTTGTCGCCCCAGGCGGCGGGGATCTTGCGGGCGGTGTCGCCGAACACCGGGCAGAAGCGGTACTCGATCCGCACCCGGTCGCCGAAGGTCCGCCGCAGCGCGTCGAGCCGCAGCTCGGCGATATAGGCCCAGACGCACAGGACGTCGGTGAAGCAGACGATGGGGACGGGGGTCACTGGCTATCTTCCTCGCGGCTCTGACCCTGGTATAGCCCACCGCGCGCGGCGGGGGAGGGGCTGACGCAGGCTTGAGGATCAACACTTGGCGGGACCCCGACGGTCACTTGTCGGCCTTCGCAGGCGCGCCACGCCCGCCGCAATCCCTTGCGCCCCAAGACCTGGTGGCTGGCTGACCGGCATTTAAACAGCCTTGTCTTCCATCCGTGGCCGCCGACAATGTGCGGATGACTCGCCTGATCGATGGCCTCAAGCCCTGCGGCCCCGTGGCCGACCCCAAGGCCGCCGAGCGCGCCCACAGCGTTGTCCGCGCCGCGGCCGAGGAGGGCGGCTGGACCGACCTCCTGGAACGGGCCTGGCCCGCCCTGGCGCCGGTCTTCGGCGCGTCCCCCTACCTCACCAGCCTGGCCCGCCGCGACCTGCCGCGCCTGCGCGACCTGCTGCAGGCTGACCCCGACGTCCGGTTCGACGACCTGCTGGCCCGCACCGCCGCCCTCGCCGATGTCAGCTACGAGGCCGCCAAGGTAGGCCTGCGCAAGCTCAAGGCCGAGGCCCACCTGCTCATCGCCCTGGCCGATCTGGGCGGGGTCTGGGACCTGGACGCGGTCACCGGCGCCCTGGCCCGCTTCGCCGACGCGGCCCTGACCACGGCCCTGACCGTCGCCGCCCGCAGCGAGGTCGAGGCCGGCCGGCAGATCGCCGTGGGGGAGGGGGCTGCGGGTCCGGTCCCTGGCTATTTCTGCATCGCCATGGGCAAGCACGGCGCCTACGAACTCAACTATTCCAGTGACATAGACATCTCGGTCTTCTACGAGCCCGAGGCCCTGCCCCTGGTCGAAGGCGTTGAATCCCAAGGCTTCGCGGTCCGTCTGACCAACAAGCTGTCCGAGCTGATGCAGGACAAGACCGGCGACGGCTACGTCTTCCGAACCGACCTGCGCCTGCGCCCCGACCCCTCCTCGACGCCCCTGGCCGTGCCGGTCGCCGCGGCCATGGACTACTACGAAAGCGTCGGCCAGAACTGGGAGCGGGCAGCCTTCATCAAGGCCCGCGCCTGCGCCGGCGACACGCCGCGAGGCGAGGCCTTCCTCCAGGAGCTGACCCCCTTCATCTGGCGCAAGAACCTCGACTTCGCGGCCATCGCCGACATCCACTCGATCAAGCGCCAGATCCATGTCCACAAGGTCGACGACCGCCTGCAGGCCAAGGGGATGGACCTTAAGCTGGGGCGCGGCGGCATCCGCGAGATCGAGTTCTACGTCCAGACCCAGCAGCTGATCCTGGGCGGCCGCCACCCCGACCTGCGCTCGCCCCGCACCCTGGACGCCCTGGCCGCCCTCCACGCCGCCGGCCATGTCGCTCCCAAGGCCGCCCAGGAGATGACAGAGGCCTATGGCGTGCTGCGGGCCATCGAACACCGCATCCAGATGCTGGCCGACGAGCAGACCCACAAGCTTCCCGACTCCGATATCGAGCGCGGCCGGGTCGCGGCCCTGGCCGGGTTCGCCAAGCTCAAGGCCTTCGACACCGACATCGAGAAGACGCTGAAGGCCGTCAACCGCCGCTATGGCGAGCTCTTCCCCGACGAGGAGCAGCTGTCGTCCCGGTTCGGCAGCCTGATCTTCACCGGGGTCGACGACGATCCGGAAACCCTCGCAACCCTTGCCCGCATGGGGTTCTCGCAGCCGGCCAAGGTGTCCCAGACCATCCGCGGCTGGCATCACGGCCACATCTCGGCGACCCGCACGGAGCGGGGCCGGGAGCTCTTCACCCGCCTGGCCCCGCGCCTGCTTGAAGCGGCCAACGCCACCGGCGCGCCGGACATCGCCTTCCAACGCTTCAGCGACTTCTTCGGCAAGCTGTCGTCCGGCGTGCAGCTGCAGTCCCTGTTTCTGGCCCAGCCGCAGCTGTTCGAGCTGATCGTCCAGGTGATGGCCTACGCGCCGCGCCTGGCCAGCACCCTGGCGCGGCGGCCCGCCGCCCTGGACGCCATGCTGGACGGCGACTTCTTCTCCGACATCGCCATCGAGGAGGACCGCCGGGTCATGGCAGCGGCCGTGTCACAGTCCGACGGCTTCGAAGGCGCCATGGACGCTGTGCGCCGGGTGCATCGCGAGCAGGCCTTCCGCATAGGCGTCCAGGTGATGAGCGGCTCGGCCACCGCCGAGATCGCCGGCCACGCCTTCGCCGACCTCGCCGACCTCTGCATCGACACCCTGGCGCCGGTGTCCCTGACCGAGGCCGAACGCCTGGGCGGGACCTTCCCCGGCCAGGTCGCCGTCGTGGCCCTGGGCAAGTGCGGGTCGAGGGAGATGAGCGCCGGCTCGGACCTCGACCTGATGACCGTCTACCGCGCCGACGAACCGGCCGCCGTCTCGTCGGTGAAGGAGTGGAGCGCCGACCTCTTCTACGGCCGCTTCACCCAGCGCCTGATCGCCGCTCTCTCGACGCCCACCGGGGAAGGGGAGCTCTACGAGGTGGACATGCAGCTGCGCCCCTCCGGCACCAAGGGGCCGGTGGCGGTGAGCTTCGCCGCCTTCGAGGACTATTACGACCGCGAGGCCGAGACCTGGGAGCTGCTGGCCCTGACCCGCGCCCGGGTGGTCTGGGCAAGTTCGGCGGAGTTCGCCCAGGCCGCGACCCAGGCCATCGACACGGCGTTGCGGCGCCCTCGTGAGGCCGGCAAGACCGCCGCCGAGGTCCGCGAGATGCGCCAGCTGCTGGAACAGGAGCGGCCGCCGAAGGGCGACTGGGACCTGAAACTCTCGCCCGGCGGGCTGGTGGACATCGAGTTCGCCGCCCAGTTCCTGCAGCTGGTGCACGCCCCGGCCGGTGGCCCCCTCGCGCCCAATACCGCCGAGGCCCTGGGCCTGGTCCTGGCGGCCGGCTTGGCGCAGAAGGGTCCCCTCGCCGACCTGCAGGAGGCCTGGCGGCTGCAGCAGAACCTGACCCAGCTCCTGAAGGTGGCCCTGCCCGACGGCGAGGACCCCGGCGAGGAACCTAAGGCTTTCAAGGCCCTGCTGGCCCGGGCCGGAGGCGTCAAGGACTTCAAGGGCCTGCGCGCCAAGCTCGCCCGCGCCCGCGCCGCCGCGCGGCATGCCTACGACATCATTGTGCAAACTTGAGCGACGGATATGGGCCGACGGACCGTTGAACTCGTGACGGTCCGCAAGCTCGTCGAAAGGACCCTATGAAGCGCCTCCTGATCACCGCCGCCTTCCTGGCCATGGCCAGCTCCGCACACGCCCAGATGGGCCGGGGACCTGACCTCGACCTGGACAAGGACGGCAAGGTCACCTTGGCCGAGTTCAAGAAGGTCCAGGCCGACTCCATGCTGGGTCGGCTGGACGGCGACAAGGACGGCAGGATCACCAAGGCGGAAAGCAAGTCCATGGAGGCCCTGGCCGCGCGTTTTGGCGGGGCGAAGGCGGCCTCCCGCATCGCCGAGATGTGGAGCAAGGGCGACGCCAACAAGGACGGCGCACTGTCGCGCGCCGAACTCGACGCCGGCTCCAAGCGTCGCTTCGATCAGGTCGACGCCAATCGTGACGGCTGGCTTAGCAAGGACGAACTGGCCACCATGCGCCAGAACCGGGGCCGTGCTGGATAGCCCGCCCATCACCGCCGCCCGGGGCGAGGTCAGGTTTGGACTCAGATCCGGACGAAGAGCTGCTGGCGCGCGTGGCGCGGGGAGATCCCGCCGCGGTGCGGGCGCTCGCCGCCCGCAAGCTGCCGCGCCTGCTCGCCTTGGCCGGGCGGATGCTCGGCGAAGCATCGGAGGCCGAGGACGTGGCGCAGGAGGCGATGATCCGCGCGTGGCGTCAGGCGCCGACCTGGGCGCCGGGCGCGGCCCGTTTCGACACCTGGCTGCACCGGGTGACCCTCAATCTTTGCTACGACAGGCTGCGTCGCCGCCGAGAAATTCCCACCGAGACGCCACCCGAGCAGTCCGACGAGGGGCCGGCGCCCGACCGGGGGCTGGAGGCCTCAGATGTCGGTCGACGGGTGGCCGCGGCCATGGCTGTCCTGCCGGACCGCCAGCGGGAGGCGGTCGCGCTCTGCCACTATCAGGAGATGACCAATATCGAGGCCGCGGCGGTCATGGGGGTCAGCGTCGAGGCCCTGGAAAGCCTGCTGTCGCGGGGCCGGCGGGCCCTGCGGTCGGCGCTTTCGGATATGATGGCGCCATGAGGGGGCAGGCATGACGCGGGAGCGGTTCCTGGAATTGGCGGAGGCCCATGGCGGGTCGACGGCGCGCTGGCCGGCCGCCGAGCGCGAGGCGGCCGCGGCGCTTATGGCGGCCGCGCCCGATTTCGCCCGCCAGGTTCTCGCCGACGCAGATCGCCTCGACGCGGTCCTGGACGCCTGGGCGCCGTTTAGCGTCCCGCACGGGATGCGCGAGGCCGTGCTCGCGGCGGCGCCGACCGCGCGGTCGCGGTGGAACCTGCGGACCTGGCTGCTGGGCGCTGGTGTGGGGGCCGGCCTGGCCGGGGCCTGCGCGGCGGGCCTGGTGGCTGGAGTCTCGCTGTCGGCGAACCTCTCCTCAGCCACCGACGCACCCGAGGCGCTGAGCGCCGCCATGATCGGCTATGACGATCTCCCAGAGACGAGCGAAGGCGCCTGATGCCCAGCCGACGCACCCTGACCGTGGCCCTGGTGGCGTCGCTCGCCCTCAACCTCTTCGTCATCGGCGCGGTGGTGGGCGGTGTCGTCGTCGGCCACCGGGTGCGGGAAGCGGCGCAGGCCCCCGAGCGTCCCCGCCAGCCACTGTGGAGAGCGGCCGACGCCCTGCCTCCCGAGCGGCAGCGAGCCTATCGTCAGTTGCTGCGGGCCGAGGCCGGTGGGGTGGGCGGCCAGATGCGCGAAGCTCGCCAAGCGCGGCGGGAAGCCTGGGCCGATCTCGGCGCCCAGCCCCTGGACGGCCTCGCCATCTCCAGACGCCTGGCTGAGGCTCGGGCGCTTGAGATGACCGCGCGCGGCGGTGTGGAGGATCGCATCGTGGCCTTCGCAGCCACCCTGCCGCCGGCGGAACGCGCGGAGCTGGCCAAGGGCCTGGCGCGGAGTGGGCCAGGCGGCCGTGGCCCGCGCGAACGCCGGCAACCCTAGGCGGCGGCGACCCCGGCCAGGGCCGCGCCGGTCTGGCGGATCGGCAGGGAGAAGCTGACCATTGTGCCCTCGCCGGGCGCGCTCTGCATATCCAGCGCCCCTCCGTGCATCTCCACCAGGGACTTGGTGAGCGCCAGGCCCAGCCCCGTCCCCTGAGTGGTCTTGGAGTGCTGGTTCTCCACCTGCTCGAAGGGCCGCGCCAGGCGCGCTAGGTCGTCCTCGGCGATTCCGATGCCGGTGTCCTGAACGCTGATGCGGATGCGCTCGCCCAGGGGGTCGTGACGCCCCTCGGCGCGGATGGTCACCCGGCCTCCGCGCGGGGTGAACTTGATGGCGTTGGAGAGCAGGTTCAGCAGGATCTGCTTGACCGCCCGATAGTCGGCCTCGATCTCAGGCAGGTGCTGCGGGAAATCGATGGCCAGGGCCAGGCCGGTCGCCTCGGCGCGATTGCGCACCAGCCGCACAGCGTCCTCGGCCACCTCCTCCAGGGCGATGGGCTCGAACTTCAGGCTCATCTTGCCTGCCTCGATCTTCGACATGTCGAGGATGTCGTTGATCAGGGCCAGCAGGTGCTGGCCCGACGACAGGATGTCCTGTGAGTAGCCCTTGTAGCGCTGGTCGCCCAGCGGACCGAACATCTCCTGGACCATGATCTCGGAGAAGCCGTTGATGGCGTTCAACGGGGTGCGAAGCTCGTGGCTCATATTGGCCAGGAACTCGGACTTGGCCTTGTTGGCCCCCTCGGCCCGGACCTTCTCCATCTCGTACTTGCGCGCCAGCTCGGAGAGCTGTTCCTGGCTGCGTTCCAGGCCGACAACGGCCTTCTGCAGCGCCTCTTCGTTCAGGCGCCGCGCCTCTTCCTGGGTCTTGATGGCGGTGATGTCGGCGGCGCTCATCACCAGGCCGCCCTCGGCGGTTCGGCGCTCGGAGATCTGGATCCAGCGGCCGTCGTTGAGCTCGGCCTCGCGCACGCCCTTGCGGCCGTCCGACGCGTCCATCTCCTGCTTGATGGCCAACTGAGCGAAGCGGTTCACCTGCTCGCGCGACGCGCCGGGCTTCAGCAGCCGAGGCTCCAGCGAGAAGAAGGTCCGGTAGTTCTTGTTGCACATCAGCAGGCGGCCGTTGCGGTCCCAGAGGACGAAGGCCTCCGACACGCTCTCGATGGCGTCGCGCAGGCGGTTCTCGGCGGCCTGCGCGCGGGCCTGGGCCATGCGCTCCTCGGTGACATCCAGGGCGACACCGATGATCCGCGAGTAGCCATCGCGGTCCTTGTCGCCAAAGGCCTGGCCCCGGGCGTCGATCCAGGTGGGCCTTCCGCCCTGCATGGAAGGGACGCGGAACGAGACGTCGAAGCCGCCATAGACCGCGGCGGTGGAGAGCGCCTGGCGCAGGCGGTCGCGGTGGTCGGCCGACACCCGCTCCAGCACCGCCTGGCCATCGACGATGCCGCCGCCGCCCCAGCCGAAGATGGCGCCGGTCACGTCAGACATGAACATCTTGTCGTTGGACAGGTCCCATTCCCAGATTCCGCAGCGCGCCGCCTCCACCGCCAGCCGGAATCGCTGCTCGGAATCGACGAAGGCCTTCTGGGCGTTCTCCACCCGGTTGCTCTGGTTGAGCAGCAGCAGGCCCAACAGGAAGGCCGCGGCCAGCGGGGTCAGCAGCCAGGCCAGTTGCTCCGTGGAGGTCTGGATCTCCATGGGAGCCGAGCTCGCCCCGGCCAGCACATAGAGGCTTCCGCCGAGCGCGGGACGGGCGGCGAGGTCCAGTGAGGCGCCGTCCGGGCCCTGGGCCCGGCTCAGGCCGCCGTCCAGCTTCAGCTCTTCCGGGGTGGTGGCGAAGGCGGCGTTGACGGTGTCGGCCGCGACGACGCCGTTGGCCGGGCTGGCGACGAGGATGCGCCCCTCCGGGGTGGCGACGGCCTCGGGCCTGGTCTTGGAAAGCCAGGCGCCCAGATGGGTCGGATCTCCAGCCGCCACGATCCAGCGCTGGCCCTTGGTGGTGGCCGCCGAGGTGGCGGCGGCCAGGGCCGGGGCGCTCTGGGTGGTGACGCCCTGCCAGACCTCACGCCTGGAGCCCTCTGCGCCCTTGGCCAATTCCTGCCAGTCGAGGCCTCCGGGCGGGCCGGCGATCGCCACGATTTCATCGTCGGAGATCACTGCGATGGCTACGGCGGCGCCCGCTGAGGCGCGCAGGCCGCTCTCGGCGGCGGCCATCGGCTGGTCGCCGTCCCGCTGAAGGGCCTCGCGCGCCGCCAGCAGTCCGCCGCGGAGAGCCGCGGCCTCGGCGTCCAGGTGAGCGGCCACGGCCTCGGCTCGGCTGGGCAGGGCGGCGTTGGCGGCGGTGGTGATCTGCGGCTCGCGCTGGATACGAGCCACTGCGAAGGCCGTGTACACCGCCAGCAGCAGCAGGGTGGAGAGGATGGCGATGCGGGCGAAGGTTTGGGTCGGCAGCGCTCGGACGCCGGGCGCGTTGTCGCGCCCCTGAGGCCGAATGGCCTCGGCGTCCTCACCCCCGCGTCTGGCCAACGCCCGTCGCTCCTAAACCCGAGTCACCCAATGTGCGAGTCTAGGCGAGCGCTCCCCCCGCGTCACGAGAGTCATAGGGTCACAGCGCTGTCGGCGGTCGCTATTTGCGCCTGCGGTCCTTGCGGCGCTCCGGACCCTTGTACTTCGGGTCGTCCACCCGCCGCCGGTCGGGGCCGAAATAGCCGGAGCTTGACCGCACATAGGCGCGCGGATGATCGATCACCGACATGATCCGCTTCATCAGGTCCGCGGGGGTGAAGGGCTTCACGCAAAACTCGTTCACCCCGGAGTCGCGGGCGGCGTAGACCCGCTGGCGGTCAGCATGGCCGGTCAGCATGATGATCGGCACATAGGGCGTCGGGCTGGTGTCTTCGTGGCGCAACCACCGGGCCAGGGTGACCCCTTCTTCCTCGCCCATCATGTAGTCGAGGATGATGATGTCGATCATCGCCGCGCCCGGCAGGGTGCTGGCTTTGATCTTGGCCTTGGCTTCGGTGATGGTCTTGGCTTCCACGACGGAATCCACCCCGAACCCGCGCAGCATCGTCTTGACCAAGTCGATGGCGTGAATGTTGTCGTCCACCACCATGAAATTGATGCGGCTAAGCGAGACGGACATGTACGGCTGTTTCCCTAGGTCAGGCCCGTGGGCGCCAGTCTGCGCCAGCATCGTCCACACGGCTGATTTTCAACAAGATTCGGGTCGGCGGCAATCTCCGATACCGGGCCTACTCCGCGAGGGCCTTGGTCGCCAGCTCATAGACGTTCTTGGATAGGCCTTCGGTCGCGGCGATACGCTGGAGCTCCGCCCTCATCAATGCCCCCAATTCGGGGGCATAGCGACGCCAGCCGCCCAGGGGCTCCACGAACCGCGCGGCGGTCATGGGGTTGAACCCGTCCACCGCCAGGATGATGTCGGCCAGGAAGCGATAACCGGCCCCGCTGGGGTCGTGGAAGCGGGCGGGATTGCCGGTGGCGAAGCCGGAGACCAGGGCCCGCAGGCGGTTGGGGTTCTTCTGGTCGAAAGCGGGGTGGGCGGTGAGACCCATGACCCGACCAAGAGCCTCCTCGGAGGGGTCGCGGCCCTGCAGAGAGAACCATTTGTCGATGACCAGGGGCTCGTTCTTCCAGCGCTCGTAGAAGTCGGCCAGCGCCGCATTGAAGGCCTCGCCGCCCAACAGCATGAGAGCGTTCAGGCCGCCCATGGCGTCGGTCATGTTGATCGCCGCCCGGTAGTGGCCGTCAGCCAGGGTGGCGATCTCGGCTCGGGGGTTTGCGGCCAGCAGGTCCAGTGCGGCGTTGCGCAGGGCGCGGCGCCCTGCGCTCGCGGCGTCGGGTGAGAACTCGCCGAGCTCCTGCAGGCCGATGTGCAGGCGCTTCAGGTCGTCTTCCAGGTGCAGGGCCAGGCGTGTGCGCAGGGCCTCGCGCGCCTCATGGATGGCGGCGGGGTCGGCGGGCTTCATGGCCATGGCCAGGTCAGCCTCGGAAGGCAGGGCGAGCAGCAGCGCCTTGAACGCCGGATCGGCGGCCTGGTCGGCCAGGCCGCGGCCCAGGGCCTCGGCATAGCGTTCCTCGCCCACCTCGTCGGGCCTGCCGGCGGCGCGGCTGGAGATCAGGGCGCGGGCCAGATCCTGACCGGCCTCCCACCGGTTGAACAGGTCCGGGTCGCCGGCGAGCTGGACGTAGCGGTCCTTGGGCTGGGCGTCGGTTTCCAGGGTCACGGGCGCCGAGAAGCCGCGCAGGGCCGAGACCACGGGCGCGGACTCGACGCCGGTGAAGGTGACGCTGGTGGAGGCGCCGTTCAGCACCACCACGGTCTCGTCCAGGGCCGTCCCGTCGCGCAGGAAGGCCTGGGTGCGGCCCTCGCCGTCCAGAAGGCCGATGCGCACCGGTAGCGGCAGGGGGCGCTTGGTGGGTTGGCCAGGCGTCGGCGCGGTGGCCTGGGTCAGGTCGATTTTCAGGGTGCGGGCGTCGGCGTCATAGCTGTGCTTCAAGCTGACGTTCGGCGTGCCGGCCTGCTCGTACCAAGCGAAGAACTCGGTCAGATCCTCACCGGTGACGTCGGCGAAGCAGCGGATGAACTCCTCCACCGTGGTGGCATGGCCGTCCCATCGGTTGAAATAGAGATCCATCCCTTCTCGGAATTTCTCATCCCCGATCAGGGTCTTGAGCATCCGGATCACTTCGGCGCCCTTCTCGTAGATGGTCGCGGTGTAGAAGTTGTCGATCTTCAGATAGCTGCCGGGGCGCACCGGGTGCGCCAGGGGCCCCTGGTCCTCGGAGAACTGCCGGGCGCGCAGGGTCTTCACGTCCTTGATGCGCTGGACCGCCTCGCCGCGCATGTCGGCCGAGAAGCTCTGGTCGCGGAAGACGGTCAAGCCCTCCTTCAGGCACAGCTGGAACCAGTCGCGGCAGGTGATGCGGTCGCCAGTCCAGTTGTGGAAGTACTCGTGGGCCACGACGCTTTCGATGCGCTCATAGTCCAGGTCCGTGGCGGTCGCCGGGTCGGCCAGCAGCAGGGAGGAGTTGAAGATGTTCAGCCCCTTGTTCTCCATGGCCCCGAAGTTGAAGTCGCGTACGGCGACGATCATGAACAGGTCCAGGTCGTATTCGCGGCCGAACACCTCCTCGTCCCACTTCATCGAGCGCTTCAGCGCGTCCATGGCGTAGGCGGCCCTGTCGGACATGCCGGGGTCGACATAGATCTTCAGGTCGACGGTGCGGCCGCTCATGGTCACCAGCTTGTCGGCCAGTTCGTCCAACTCGCCGGCCACCAGGGCGAACAGATAGGCGGGCTTGGGGAAGGGGTCGTTCCAGACGGCGTAGTGACGGCCGCCGGGCATGACGCCGGATTCCATCAGGTTGCCGTTGGAGAGCAGGCGGTGGAAAGCCTTGTCGGCCTCGACCCGCACGGTGAAGCGCGACAGTGCGTCGGGGCGGTCGGCGAACCAGGTGATCTTGCGGAAGCCCTCGGCCTCGCACTGGGTGCAGAAGCGGCCGCCGGACATGTAGAGCCCGTCGAGGGCCTTGTTGGCCTCCGGGTCGATCTCGACCTCGGTTTCCAGCACGAAGCTGTCGGGGACATTGGGCACGGTCAGGTATTCGGCGTCGATGGTGCGCTCACTCTCGTCCAGCACCTTGCCGTCCACGGCCACCGAGATCGGCTTGAGCCGTTCGCCATTCAGCACCAGGGGCTCGGTATGCTCGCCGTTGCGGGTGATCGACAGGCGCGCCTTCACCCGGGTGGCGTCGGGCGCCAAGTCGAAGACCAACTCGGTCGTGTCGATCCGGAAAGCGGGCGGGCGATAGTCGGTGAGCCGGATGGGCTGGGGAGTCTCTGTGCGCATCCCCAAGGATTTAGGCCATCCCGGTCGCCAGGGCGAGCGCCGCGGCTGCGAAAGTCGCGCCGACCGCCGTGTCCCCTGCGCAACGCACAATAGGCGTCAAACGGTTGTTTGAGTTTTGTCAAAGCTGAGCTTGCGAGATGGCGCGATGTCCCCGCCAGCACGGCGCTCCCTCCGTGCCTTGAGGGGAAAAAGAAGATGAAAGTCACCACCTACGCCCTGGCCCTTGGCGCGGCGCTCGCCCTGGCCGGAACCGCCCAGGCCCAGGACTTCCAGGTCAAGGAAAAGGGTCTCCTGATGCTGAACGTCCGCGCCACGGCGATCTCGCCGACGGCCGACGACGCCATCACCACCGCCGCCGGCGCGCCCACCGGCCTGCACGTCGATGTCAAGGACGACTACAAGCCGTCGCTGGGCCTGTCCTACTTCCTCACCGACCACGTCGCGGTCGAGGTGATCGCCACCACCAGCCAGCACACCATCAAGGCGCAGGGGCCGGGAACCGACGTCACCGTGCACAAGACCTGGGTCCTGCCGCCGGTGGTCTCGCTGCAGTATCATTTCGCACCGACCGCCAAGGTCAGCCCCTATGTGGGCGCCGGCGTGAACTACATGCTGTTCCACAGCGGCAAGGATCAGAACGGCTTCAAGGTGAAGCTGGACGACGGCTTCGGCTACGCCCTGCAGGCCGGCGTCGATGTCGCCGTCAAGGGACCGTGGAGCGCCAACGTCGACGTCAAGAAGGTGTTCTTCGAGACCGACGCCAAGATCAATGGTGGCGCGCTGAAGTCCAAGGTGAAGCTTGACCCCTGGGTGCTCTCGGTGGGCTTCGGCTACAAGTTCTAGCCCGCTACTCGGCGGCGTGGGGAGCCGATTCAGCTATCGGCTCATCCACGCTGGCCGGGACCTCCTTGAGGTACTGGTCGATCTTCATCGCCTGCTCGGCGAGGCGCTGCAACTCGGGGGGCGCGCCAGGAGTCTCCTCGATCACCGCCATCAGGCCCCGGGCGACGAACAGCAGGCGGGTTGACGAGGCGATCAGCCGGGCCTGGAACTCGATCTTGTGAGGATCGCGGTCGTACTCGGCGCCCGGTGTGCGCCAGCCGCCCCAATCATTGGCGTCGGTGACCACCACCGGGTAGCTGCCAGGGTAGGGGTGGTGGCGGCAGTTTTCCGGCGTCTGCCACTTGTTGCGGGCGCGCAGCAGCCGCCAGTTGGCGCCGTCCTCGGCCAATGTGTCGTCGGGCTCCTGCTCGGGCTTCAGCTCGTGGGCCTGGAAGTCGCGGCCCAGGCCGACGTCGTAGGTGACCCGTACGGGCTCGTCGAAGCCGCGCGCCCAGACCGGCACCAGCTTCTCGATGACCGCCCAGGCGCCAACGCTCTCGACCCAGACGCGCTGGTTCTTCTGGAATATCGCCTTGGCCATCCGCACGCCCTTCGAGTTCGCCCACAGGGTCCGCATAAGACCCTGAAATCCTTGACGCGAGGTCAATCTTTCCACGGCCCGCGAGGCGCGTATGTTGACGCGCGAGGAAACTTCAACCGGCCGAAATCGGCGGATGGGCGAGCATGAATTTCGATTTTTCGGACGACCAAAAATTCCTGAAGGCCGAGGCGCGCAAGTTCCTGGAGGCCAACTGCCCCACCAGCCGCGCCCGGGGCGTGCTGGAAGGCAGCGCCGCAGGCTATGACGCTGCCCTCTGGAGATCGGTGGCCGCCCAGGGCTGGCTGGGGGCGGCGATCCCCGAGGAATTCGGCGGCCTGGGTCTTGGTCACCTGGAACTCTGCGTGATCGCCGAGGAGCTGGGACGCGCGGTCGCGCCGATCCCGTTCGCCTCCACCGTCTACTTCGTGGCCGAGGCCGTGATGCTGGCCGGCAGCCAGGAGCAGAAGGCCGACCTGCTGCCCAGGATCGCCGCCGGCGAGATCATCGGGGCCATCGCGACCTCGGAAGGCCCCGGCGCGACGACGGCGGCCACGCTTCAGTCTACCGTCACTGAGGGCAAGCTCACCGGGGTGAAGATCCCGGTCACCGATGGCGGCATCGCCGACGTGGCGCTCGTCCTGGCGAAGGAGGGCGGCAAGCCTGGCCTGTTCCTGGTGGAGCTGACCGGCGAGGGTGTCACGCGCGAGGCGGTGAAGACGCTCGATCCCACCCGCGACGCCGCCAAGCTGACCTTCAAGGACGTCCCGGCTCGCCGCGTGGGCGCCGCGGGCGCCGGCATGGAGCTGGTGGAGCAGATCTTCGACCGGGCCGCGGTCCTCATCGCCTTCGAGCAATGCGGCGGATCGGACCGCTGTCTGGAGATGGCCAAGGAATATGCGCTCGAGCGCTACGCCTTCGGTCGGGTCATCGCCTCGTACCAGGCCATCAAGCACAAGCTGGCCGACATGTACGTCAAGAACGAGCTGGCGCGATCCAACGCTTACTACGGGGCCTGGGCGCTCAACACCAATGCGCCCGAGCTGCCGGTGGCGGCCAGCGCCGCCCGCATCGCGGCGTCAGACGCCTATTGGTTCGCCTCGAAGGAAAATATCCAGACCCACGGCGGCATCGGCTTCACCTGGGAGATGGACTGTCACCTGTTCTACCGCCGTTCGCGTCAGCTCAGCCTGGTGGCCGGCGCGCCCCGGGTCTGGAAAGAACGCCTCGTCAGCCATCTCGAACGCCGCAACGCGGCGGCCGCCTAAGGGACCTCGGATCATGGATTTCAACGACAGCCCCGACGAAGCCGCCTATCGCCAGCAGGTCCGCGACTGGCTCGACGCCAACGCCCCCAAGGCCCGCATCGCCGGTGACCCCGAGGGTGGCGACGGCCTTGCCGCCTCTAAGGCCTGGCAGGCCAAGAAGGCCGAAGCCGGCTACGCTTGCATCACCTGGCCCAAGGAGTGGGGCGGGCAGGGCGGAACCCCGGTGCAGAACGTCATCTTCAGCCAGGAGGAGGCCAGATACCCGATCCCAGGCAATCCGTTCCAGATCGGCCTGGGGATGTGCGTCCCCACGGTGATGACTTTCGCCGACGAGGAGACCAAGAAGCGCTTTGTCGGCCCCGCCCTGCGTGGCGAGGAGATCTGGAGCCAGCTGTTCTCGGAACCCTCCGGCGGCTCGGACGTCGCCGCCTCGCGGACCAAGGCTGAACGCGCCCCGGACGGCTCAGGAGACTGGATCATCTCGGGCCAGAAGGTGTGGACGACCGGCGCCCAGTTCTCGGACTTCGGGATCGTCATCACCCGAACCAGCCCGGACAAGCCCAAGCACAAGGGGCTGACCATGTTCTGGATCGACATGAAGGACCCCGGCGTCGAGGTGAAGCCCATCCACCAGATGTCGGGTGGGTCGGGATTCAACGAGGTGTTCTTCACCGACGTCCGGGTCAAGGACAGCCAACGGCTGGGGGCTGTCGACGAGGGCTGGAAGGTCAGCCTGGTGACCCTGATGAACGAGCGGCTGGCGGTGGGCGGTCAGACCGGAGCCGGGTGGCGACAATTCATGGAGGCGGCGCGCAATACGCCCGGCCTTGATGGCGGCTCGGCCCTGCAGGACGGGGCGCTGCGGGAGAAGCTGGCGGACTGGTACGTCCAGGCCGAGGGCCTGAAACACACCCGCAACCGAACGATGACGGCGCTGTCGCGGGGGCAGACGCCGGGGCCGGAGAGTTCGATCGGCAAGATCATCTCGGCGGTTCAGATGCAGGAACTCGGCAATACAGCCATCGAGATGCTGGATCAGTACGGCATCATTGACGATCCGGAACTGGCCTCCTTGAACGGCGCCTTCCACTTCTCGCTGATGTTCGGGCCGGGCCTTCGCATCGCCGGCGGCACCGACGAAATCCTGCGCAACATCATCGCCGAGCGGGTGCTGGGCCTGCCGGGTGACATCCGGGTCGACAAGGACGTGCCCTTCAAGGACATGCCCACCGGCCGTTAGGCGCGCCAGGCGAGGGTTTGCGGCGCCGCGGAGTTCATCACCAGCTCGCCATAGAGCCGGGTAAGGCCTTCGAAGGTCCGCTCCCAACTATGGCGCAGCTCTGCGCGGGCGCGGGCGGCGGCCGACAGCGCGCCCAGGTCGCGGGCGAACAGAGCTTCGATGGCGTCGGCGAGGCCGCCTGGATCGACGTCGTAGGCGAGCTGGCCGACCTCGTTGTCGATCAACTCGGAGACGCCCCCGCGCGAGGGGCCCACCACCGGCAGGCCGGCGGCCAAGGCCTCCAGGATCACCAGGCCGAAGGGCTCGTTCTCGTTGGCGTGGACGCAGGCGTCGCAACTGGCGATCAGGCTGGCCAGAGCGACCGGGTCGGACTCGTAGTCCAGGCTGATGACCCGGGGCGAGATGCGCACATCCTTGCCCGCGCCCACGAGGACCAAGTGGTAGGGCTCGCCCAGGCGCTCGACGGCGCAGACGATGGACTCGATGTTCTTCTCCCGCGCGGGGCGGCCGGCGAAGACCAGGATGCGGGCGTCCCAGGGCAGGCCCAGGCGTTTGCGCAGGCCGCCGGGATCGGCTCTCCGAGGGTGGAAGAGCTCGGTGTCCACGCCAAGCATCTGGACGCTCACCTTTTCCACGCCGGCCTCGGCCAGACGCAGGGCCATGTGGCGGCTGGGCGCCACCACGCGGTCGAAGCGATGATAGATGTCGGCCCAGCGCTTCATCGCCGGAGCCTGCGCCCATTCACCGAAGTGCAGGGCGGCGAGCGCCGCGGCGTCTGTGTGGCAGAAGCCCACGACCGGGACGCCCAGCGCCTCGCCAGCGTCGAGGGCCGCATGACCGGGCACGAAGATGTCGCCGGCTTCGATGATATCGGGCGCCAGCATCCGCAGCACCGTCTCCCACTTCGCCGTGCTGGCCGGCATGCGATAGCCGTCGCCGAAGGGCAGGCGCGCGGCGGCGACCGTGACCACGCCGGGTTCGGCCAGTCCGGTCGCTGCGCCCGGTGTTACCAGGGTGTGGCGAATGTCGGGACGGCGTTTGGCCAGCCATGCCTGCTTGGCGCCCAGGTACCGCTTCACCCCGCCGGAGCGCGGCGCGTACATCATGGTGGTGTCAATCAGGTGGAAGCCCACCCGGCCAGGAGCGCCGAAATAGGGCGCCTCGGAAGGGTCCAGGCGGATCAGGTTGTCCTGGTCTGGAGCGGTGACGTCGTACAAGCGAGCGCCCTTGTCTTGAGGTGGTTCTCGTCAGGCAACGAACGGCGCGACTGTTTGTTGCGGCCGCGCCCGTGTCGAAGGACGAACTCAGTGCGGCCGTCTTAGTTTCCCGATTCGTTGACGGTTTTTGTCTCCCCGGCGGCGCGCGCCAATTGCACGAACTCCGCTCTCAGGCCGTAGGGGTCTGACCCGCGGGCCGTCTGGGCCAGGTCGCCCACCGCCTTCCAGCCGAAGTCGGCCGACAGCCAGGGATCGCCGCGCAGCTTCTGGCCAAACCCGGCGACGGCGAGCGCCCAGCGGGTCGCCTCGGGCGCGTCGAGAACCCGAGCATAGGTGTCGCCGACGCCGATCGGCCGTTCGATCAGCCTGGAGGTCTGACCGCCCGGCAGCTTGTAGCGGACCTTCAGGAAGGCGATCTCGCCACCGGACGCGGCGCGAGGCGCCGGGGCGCCGTAGCGAAGGGGGTCGCTGGAAGGCCGGGCCCCGGCCGGCGTCACCTCATAGAGCGCGGTGACCGACGTGCCGGAGCCCACCTCGCCGGCGTCCACTCGGTCATTGTTGAAGTCCTCGCGGTTCAACAGCCGGGTCTCGTAGCCGATCAGCCGGTACTCGCTGACCGCCCTGGGGTTGAACTCCACCTGAATCTTCACGTCGTCGGCGATGGGGAACAGCGAGCCGGAGAAGTCGTCGCGGAAACTCTTGCGCGCCTCGTTCAGGGTGTCGATGTAGCCGGCGGTCCCGTTGCCGTTCTGAGCCAGGGCCTGCATCAGGGTGTCGTTGTAGTTGCCCTGGCCCAGACCGTAGACAGAGAGGTAGACCCCGCTCTTGCGCTTGGCGGCGACGAAGTCCGTAAGCTTGGCGGGGTCGGCGACGCCGACATTGAAGTCGCCGTCGGTCATCAGGATCACCCGGTTGATCGCCTTGGCGTCGAAGTTCTGCACCGCCAGGTCATAGGCCAGGGCCAAGCCTTGACCGCCGGCGGTGGAACCCCCGGATTCCAGGGCGCCGAGCGCGCAGCGCATCTTCAGCTTCTCCCGCCCGCTGGTCGGGGCCAGCACAGCCCCCGCCGAGCCAGCATAGGCCACCATGGAGACCCGGTCCTGGGGGCGGAGCTGGTCCACCAGCAGGTTCAGGGCCTTCCGCGCCAGGGGCAGCTTGTTCTCGGCCGACATGGAGCCGGACGTGTCGATCAGGAACACCAGGTTGAGCGGCGGCTCCTGGGCGCGAGGGATGTCGTAGCCCTGCAGGCCGATGTGGACGATCTGGCGGTCGGTCGACCAGGGGGAGGGGGTCACCGCGACGAAGGGTTTGAAGGGGACCTGGGCGTCGGTGGGCTTTGCGTAGCCATAGTCGAAATAGTTGATCAGTTCCTCGACCCGCACCGCGTGGCGGGGCGGGCTCTGGCCGTCATTCAGGAACCGACGGACGTTGGCGTAGGCGGCGGTGTCCACATCCACCGAGAAGGTGGAGACCGGCTCCTGGGCCGTCTGCTTGATCGGGTTGGCCTGGGCGTTGGGGTAGCGTTCGGTATTGACCTCGCCAGGCATGGGGCCGGGCCGATAGACGGCGGCGGGCAACATCTCCTGCATAGGAGCGGCCCTGGCGGCCGGATAGGGCGTGGGCGGGGGCGGCGGGGGCGGCGCCATGGCCATCGAGGGTGCGTACATCACGCCGCCGCCAATGCGGCCGCGTCGACTGTAAGAATCACGCCGATCATCGGCCTTGGGGAAGCCCAGGGCCTCGCAGGCGGCAGGTGTGGGCGCCCCGTCTCGAATCGCCGGGGCGGCCATCGGAGCGGCGGGCGCCACTCCGGACGCCAAAACTGTAAGCAAGCAGAGCGAGACGCGACTTAAGTTCCGTGCAGCGGCCATCGTTCTCAGCGCTCCGAATAAGTCCCTCAAGGCGCAGCTTGGCGCGCCATCTGCGGCGAAAACGCGACGAACTGACGGCCTGGCGGAGGCGGCGTTGTTCACTCGCCATTCAGGCGAGTCTTAACAGTTTGAAACGTCACCGTCCCAAGCTTGACAGGGGGTGGGGGCAAGACGCTAGTGGACAGTTCAACTATGGTTAACGCTTAAGGGGGAGCACATGGCCATTTTCCATGAAGCAGCCCTCGGCATGCGTCGCGTCGCCCGGGCGGGCCTGACCTTAGCGGTCCTGGCCGCCATCATCCCGCTCAGCGGCGGCTGCCAGCCCAAGGACAGTCCTGGCGGCGGCGGCCGAAGCGGCGGCTACGCCGTGGGCGGGCCAGCCTGCCCGCGCCCCCAGGCGGCTATCGGCGTGCAGCCGCAATTCAACGCCCAGGAACAGGAGATCCGCGCCCTCCGGCGTCAGGGGTTCCAGGGGGATTTCTTCGCGCAGATCGACCTGGCCCGGCGCTATTCCGGCCGTGACGCCCAGGAGAAGAACCTGGCCGATCCAGTGGAGTCCGCCGTCTGGTACGAGATGGCGCTGTCCAACCCCGACGGCTATGCGCCGATCGTCGCCGGCGTCGATCCCAAGAAGGGCAGCCGTGGCGGCGCGGGCAACAAGCTCAACGACTGCCGCGCGGCGGAACGCCGGGGCGCCTATCTGGCCCTCGACCGCATGCTCGACCGCATGAGTTCCGACGAGCGCCAACAGGTGCGTGACCGAGTGATCTATGTGCTTTCCAGCCAGGGCGCCGCAGGCTTCCGCACCCTGGCGCGCCTGCACGACGCCGCCTTCGGTCCGTTCGGCGATCCGTCCGATGGCTCGCCGGTGGACGCCCGCGACCTGAACCAGGTCAAGCCGCCGGCCGCTGCGACCCTGTTCACCCGCAACGACGTCGACGTCTATCTGTACAACTACCTCGCCGCCCAGGACGGCGACGTCGCGGGCTATGTGATGCTGAAGGACTTCGAGAGGTCTTCGGCCGAGCGCGCCTCCCTGGGATCCGACGCCGAGGCCAAGGCGCGGCGCTGGGTGCCCCCTTACGAGTTCTATCCGCCCCAGGCACCTGATAGCGGTGTGCCCCATTCCGACGAGGCGGCCACCCTGGGCGAGGCCGAGGGCGTGGCCCTGGCTCGTATCGATGAGCTGCCCTTCCAGCACGTGGGCGCGGCCCTGGCCTATCTGCAGGTGATCCCGCAACCGGTCGGGTCTCTGAGCCAGATTTCGCCCGGCGATGTCCAGACCTTCCAAGCCATGCTGGGACGTCCCACCACCGGGGTGTTCACCCCGCAGGAAAAGGTGCGCGCCATCCAGTACGCGGCGGTGAACGGATCGTCGCGGTCACAGCTGGCCCTGGCCGTCATGTACGCCGAGGGCGTGGGTGTGGCGCGGGACTACGCGCGCGCCTTCCACTGGTTCGCGGAGGCTGACCGGCAGGGTAGCGCCGAGGCCAAGTACGCCATGTCGACCTATTTCTCGCTTGGGGTCTCCGGCGTGGCCGACCAGGACAAGGCCGCGGCCGTCTCCTACCAGATCGACGCCGCCCTCGCGGGCTTTAAGCCGTCGGCCCAGCGCCTGCGCGAGGTGCTGGCCCAGGTAGCGCGCACGCCGCGCCGTCCCACAGAAGGAACCTATCGGTGATCGCAACCGCCCTTCGCCGCCTGGCGGGCCTTGGCGCCGCCGCAGCCTGCGTCCTCTGCCTGGGTGTGGCTGGCGAGGCCCAGGCCCTGCCGGACGCCAAGATCGATCAGCAGATCCGGCCGAACTTCGGCATCCTGCTGGCGCCGCCGCTGCGCCACACCTACCGCCCCAGCGCCTGGAAGCCCCGGCGCGGCCAAGGCGGCCACGGCTACGGCCATGGCTCCGGCTATCCTGGCGCCGGCGGCAGCCGTCGACCGCTCTATCTGGACTCCATCACCGTCGACTGCGCTGACGGCAGGGGCGGCGGTTCGCAGCTGGCCGACGCCATCTACAACCTCGCCGACAACGGGGTGCTCTACATCCGCTCGCGCGGCGGCGTTTGCCGCGAGACCCTGGAGATCGATCACCCGGTGATCATCGCCGGCGAGGGACCGCCCGCCTTCGGCAATGTCGGCTCCGGCGTCGCCAAGCTGAGCCCGCCCGATGGGGCCCCCTGCATCCGGATCGCGCCTGGCGTGAAGGGCGTGGAGATCCGCGACCTGGTGATCGAGGCCAACCAGGGCGGCCGCAGCGCCTGTATCGAGGCGCAGGACGCAGACGTGGCCCTGATCCGCTCGTCGGTCCGCTACCAGGGCGACGCCTCGGCGATCTTCGTCCAGGGCGGCAGCCTGATCATGCGCAACAGCGTCGTCGAGGCGCGCACCAATGACGCCGCCATCCTGGCCGACGGCGCGGCGGTGGACATTCTGCAGTCCAAAATCAGCGCCGACGTGCGTGGCCTGGACATCACGCCCGCCCCTGGTCAGAGCCGGCTGGTGCAGGTGGGGGTGACCTCTCCGGGACCCGGCCTGCCGGGTTCGACGGCCATCACGGTGCGTGACCAGCGCAGCGGCGCCGGAAGCCTGCTGATCGCCAACAGCGTCATTCGCAACTGGATCACCGGGGTCTATGTCGACCGGGGCGCCGAGGTGGAGCTGACCCGCAACCGTATCATTCGCGTGCGCCGCGGCGTGCTGTCGGACTACGGCAAGGTGCGCGTGCGCCAGAACGCTATCGCCGCCGATGAGTACGGCGCCTACTTCGCCGGCGGCCGCCCCGAGGTCGCGGGTAATCGCTTCATCGGCGCCGGTGTGAACTATGAGCGCGGCGTTGAGCCGATCACCGAGCCCAACTATGTCTATTCCCCGCAAGGTTGCGACTACCGCATGCCCCCCGGGGCCTATTGCCGGCCGATGATCGAGGCGCCCAGGGCGATCACCGACGAAAGCGGCTTCGACGCGTCAGGCCGCTATGGCTGGGAGGTCGACGGCTACGAACGCGGCTACGCTCGCGATGGCGCCCCAACCGCCTGGCCGCCGATCCCGCGGCGCAAGTCCAGGTTCGGCCGCCCGCCGCCGCCGCCGCCGGCCTATCCTTCGGGGGGCTATCCGAACGCGCCACCGCTGATGGGCGGGCCAGGCTATTGAAGATCGAAGGCTGGCGAGCCGTTGACCGTGGCGGGGAAGGTCGGGGCGCGCCGCGCCTTGGTCGCCTGTTCAAAGGCGTAGCCCAGGGAGAGCAGCCGGGCCTCTGACCAGGCGGTTCCCATGAAGGAAAGCCCCACCGGCAGGCCCTCCACCAAGCCCATGGGCAAGGTAAGGTGCGGATAGCCCGCTACGGCGGGCAGGGTGGAGGGTGAGCCCAGCCACCGGCCCCCGTTGATACGGTCCACCACCGAGGTGGGTCCGCCACTTTCCGCCACCAGCACCTCGACCCTGGCGTCGCTCAGCAGCTTGTCGATGCCCTGGGGACCCGCCAGCCGCTTGGCGTCGGCCTTGGCCTTCAGATAGGCCGGGTCGTCCAGGCCGGGCGACGCCTGGGCTTCCAGAAAGGTTTCCTGGCCGAACAGTGCGGTTTCACGGGGCTCGGCGGCATTGAAGGCGATTAGGTCGGCCAGGGTGCGGGTCTTGAACTGGGCGGGCGCGGTGGAGGCGAGGTAGGCGTTCACGCCCGCCTTGAACTCGACCCTCAGCACCAGGTCCTCCAGGTCGTCGATCACCCTGCCCTCGGGGAGCGTGACCTCCACCAGCACCGCGCCGGTTGGCGGTTGACCAGACATGACGAGGGCCGCGCTCTCATCGAACGCGGCCCTGCATGCGGTTCCGCCGATCCTGGGGGGAGGGGGAGCGAAACCTGTCTTTACATTGGGTTGTCGGCCTACTTCTTCAAGACGTCGCGGGCGGCGTCCTTGAGGTTACCGACGCCCTTTTGAATCTTGCCGGCGGCGCGTTCGCCGGCGCCCTCGGCCTCCAAGCGTTCGTTGCCGGTCAGCTTGCCGGCGGCTTGTTTGATGGAACCGGAGGCGTCCTTGGCGGCGCCCTTGGCGATGTCCTTGTGCATGGCGATCTCCTGACTGATTGCGGCGGGGCGGGGGAACGCCCGTCGCCCTCTCTACGCATGGGCGCGGGAAGTTGTTCCCGTCAGCGCCGCAAGGTGCGCGCGGCCCTCGGTCTTCCGGCCGCTTCTAGCGGCGGAAGCAAGATGAGAGACGCCGATGTCGCCTACTGCAACGCTGGTCCTGAGGGATCGTCGCTCGCCGTTTCTCGGGTTCCACCGCGCCGACATTGCGCAAGACGCCCCCGACCGCTATCTCCGCACCCGAATTCCCCTCTTTCGAAGAGCGAGCGCGGACGCCCCATGGCGCAGCAGTACATTTATCAGATGCAGGGCCTGACCAAGGCCTTCCCCGGCGGCAAGAAGGTGTTCGAGAACATCTGGCTGTCGTTCTATTCCGACGCCAAGATCGGCGTGGTCGGGGTCAACGGCTCGGGCAAGTCCACCCTGCTGAAGATCATCGCCGGGGTGGACAAGGAGTTCAACGGCGAGGCCAAGGCCGCCGACGGCGTCAAGATGGGCTACCTGGAGCAGGAGCCCCACCTCGACGAGCAGCTCAACGTCTGGGGCAACATCATCTCGTGGTGCGAAGAGAAGAAGATCTTCGATCGCTACAATGAGGTCGCCGCCAAGCTGGGCGAGGACTACACCGACGAGCTCATGGAGGAGATGACCGCCCTCCAGGAGAAGATCGACGCCGCCGACATCTGGGACATCGATTCCAAGATCGAGATGGCCGCCGACGCCCTCCGCTGCCCGCCCAACGACTGGTCGGTGGACAATCTGTCGGGCGGTGAGAAGCGCCGCATCGCCCTGGCCCGCCTGCTGCTGTCCAAGCCGGACATGCTGCTGCTGGACGAGCCCACTAACCACCTCGACGCCGAGTCCGTGGCCTGGCTGCAGCACCACCTGGAAGCCTTCCCGGGCTGCGTCATCCTGGTGACCCACGACCGCTACTTCCTGGACCAGGTGACCAAGTGGACCCTGGAACTCGACCGCGGCAAGGGCCTGCCCTACGAGGGCAACTATTCCGGCTGGCTGGAGCAGAAGACCAAGCGGATCGTCCAGGAGCAGTCGGAATCCGAGGCTCGCCAGCGCGCCATGACCCGCGAACTGGAATGGGTGCGCTCGGGCGCCAAGGCCCGCCAGGCCAAGTCCAAGGCCCGCCTGGCGGCCTATGACGAGATGGTCCGCGAGCAGGAGACCTCGCGTCTGGCCCAGACCACCGCCACGATCCAGATCCCGCCCGGCCCGCGCCTGGGCAATGTGGTCCTCGAGGTCGAGAACCTCGAGAAGGCCTATGGCGACAAGGTGCTGTTCAAGGACCTGACCTTCAAGCTGCCGCCCAACGGCATCGTTGGCGTGATCGGGCCGAACGGGGCCGGCAAGTCGACCCTATTCAAGCTGATCACCGGCCAGGAAACCCCGGACGCCGGGACCTTCCGGGTCGGCGAGACCGTGAAGCTGGCCTATGTGGACCAGAGCCGCGACGCGTTGGATCCCACCAAGACCGTCTGGCAGGAGATCTCCGGCGGCCTCGACGTGCTGGCCGTGGGCAAGCGGGAGATCAACACCCGTTCCTATGTCGGCTCGTTCAATTTCCGCGGCGGCGACCAGCAGAAGAAGGTCGGGCAGCTCTCGGGCGGGGAGCGTAACCGCGTTCACCTGGCCAAGACCCTGACCACCGGCGGAAACCTGATCCTACTCGATGAGCCCACCAACGACCTGGACATCGAGACCCTGCAGAACCTGGAAGAGGCGCTGGAAGAGTTCGCCGGCTGCGCCGTGATCATCTCCCACGATCGCTGGTTCCTGGACCGTCTGGCCACCCACATCCTGGCCTTCGAGGGCGACAGCCACGTGGAATGGTTCGAGGGCAACTTCGAGGCCTATGAAGAGGACAAGAAGCGCCGCCTGGGCGCCGACAGCCTCATCCCCCACCGGCTCAAGTTCCAGAAGTTCGCGCGGTAGGGATCAGCCGATCTTCGCGCCCAGCATGCTGATCGCGCCCAGGTCGATGTGGTCGTTGAAGAGGGTGACCGGCTCGCCGGGCTCGCTCGCCCCCAGGACGTAGAGCAGCGGCAGATAGTGCTCGTCGACGGCCATCTCGGCCTCCGGGCCGAGGCCTCTGGGGTCTATCAGGGCGGCGTGGTCCCCGGCCGAGAGCCGTCCGCGCACCACGTCGTGGAAACGCTGGGCCCAGGCCAGCGGCGCGGCGTTCTCCGCGCGAACGGCGGCGCGCAGGTTATGGACCACGTCGCCAGACCCCAGGATCAGCACCCCTTCATCGCGCAGGGGCGCCAGACGTTTGCCGACATCGTAGTGGGCCGACATGGGCTGGCTGAGGTCCATGGCCAGTTGCACGACGGGGACGTCGGCGTCGGGGTACATGTGGGCCAGCACTGACCATGCCCCGTGGTCGAGGCCCCAGTCCTGGTCGGCGCGCACAGCCAGGGGCGCCAGCAGCTCGGCGGCGCGGGCGGCCAGGGCGGCGTCGCCGGGCGCGGGATATCGCATGTCGAACAGGGCCTGCGGGAAGCCGCCGAAGTCGTGGATGGTCTTGGGCGCGGCCATGGCGGTCACCGCGGTCTCGCTCAGACCCCAGTGGGCGGAAATCGCCAGGATCGCCTTGGGACGAGGCAGGTCGGCGGCGACGTCGCGCCAGACCTGGGCGTTGGGGCCGCCGAGGGCGTTCATCGGTGTGCCGTGGCCGACGAAGACCACGGGCATGCGGGAGGAGGTGTTCATGTCCTCCATATGGCTACAGCGAGGGTCACGCCAAGAGCGGGGCCTGAAACGCTGCGCCGGCGCGAGTGCAACGGCCAGGGCGCGGACGGGGGCGGGGACGGCTGGCGGGCTCTTCAGGCGACCTTGGCGATCGGGGTCGTGAGGTCGCCCGGCTGGCGGTAGGCCTTGCCGAAGCGGTTGGCGAGGACGTCGGCGAGCGCGATCTCCTCCTGGCGGACATAGCCCTGGCTGGGCAAGCGGCCAGCGGCGAGCAGGTCGAGGACCGTGCAGATGGCCGCCGCCGTGGTGACCTGGATGGCGCTCCAGAAGCCCGCGCCGTGATGTTCGCCCATGACCTTGCCGGCATAGCTCTCCTGCATCAGCCGGCCGTCCCGCCAGCCTGAGGCGGTGACGAAGAACACCACTACGTCCTGCTCGGTGCCGGGAACCGCGCCCTCCAGGACGTCCTTCAGGAGGTCGCGGCGATGCCGCAGGTCGAGGTCGTTCAGCAGGGTCCGCATCAGGGCGCAGTGGCCTGGATAGCGGACCGATTTGTAGTTCAAATTCCTGGCCTTACCGGCCAGAACCTCGGCCAGGGATCCCAGGCCGCCGGAGGTGTTGAAGGCCTCGTAGTTGACGCCGTCGAGGCTGAAGGTTTCCAGGCCTTCGAGGGCCGGGACCTCCCGCTGCTCGCCCTCCACCAAGGCTTCGCAGGGTTCGCAGTACTCATTGATCACCCCCTCGGTGGACCAGGTGAGATTGTAGCCCAGGCTGTTGGAGGGGTAGCGGGGCAGGGCGCCGACCCGCAGGCGCAACTCGTCGATCCGGTCGAAGCTCCGCGCCAGGTCCGCGCCGGCGATGGAGATGAAGCCGGGAGCCAGGCCGCACTGGGGGATGAAGGCGCCCTTGGCCTGCGCGGCCAGGGCCTTGACCCGGCGGGTGGTGGCCACGTCCTCGGTGAGGTCGAGGTAGTGGCAGCCGACCCGGGCGGCGGCCTCGGCGACCAGGCCCGTCAGGTGGAAGGGGGCGGCGGAGAGGACGGCGAAGGCGCCGGTCAGGGCGGCGTCCAGGGCGCCTGCGTCGGCGACGTCCAGCACACATGGTGACAGCCTTGGATGGAAGACAACGGCCTGCAGCGCGGCCGGTGACCGGTCGATCAGGGTCACGGCGTAGTCGCCGCACTCGGCCAGCATCTGGGCGATGACGCCGCCGATCTTGCCGCCGCCGATGACCACGATCCTGCGCATGCTGTCGCTCCCCGGGTTGGAGCTTGACGATGGGGCGGTTTGGGGGCGATCTGAACAGGCAGAGCGTCGGATATGCGCAGCCGGATAAGCAATATGACCAGTACGGCCGACGATATGAAGCTGGACGCCCGGGACCTGGCCCTGGTCAGGCTGCTGGAGACCGACTCTCGACTGCCCACCTCGACCCTGGCCAAACGGCTCGGCGTGTCGCGTACGACGGTGCAGACCCGCATTGACCGACTTGTGACTGCCGAGGTCATCGCAGGGTTCACCATCCGTCTGGGAAAACCCTTGGAATCCAGGATCGTACGCGGACACGTCCTGGTGACGGCGGCGCCCAAGGCCGCCCGACATATAGAGGCCAGTCTGCGCACCATGCCGCAGGTGGAGGCTCTGCACTCGGTGTCGGGGCCCTTCGACATGATCGTCCAGGTGGCCGCAGCCTCCATCGAGGAGCTGGACCAGGTGCTGGACGACATCGGCCTGATCGACGGGGTGGAGCGCACGACCTCCTCGATCATCCTGTCGACGCGAATTCGCAGGTGACGTGAGGGCGCCGTTTGCGTTGCGTAGGGTCACGCGGCGTAGGAGATTCCCCGCAACACAACCGGAGACGCCGCCATGCTTCTGATCAGTGACACCGTGGACGTCGGCGGCGCCAAGGGCCCCGCGCACAAGCCGGTCTATCCGGCCAGCCCCGTGGAGCTGTGGAACCCAGAGGCCTTCACCAAGGGGCCGCCGATGGGCGCCTTCGCCCAGATGCGCCAGGCCTCCCCCATCGCCTGGATGGACGAGCCCGAGGACCGGCCGGGCTTCTGGGCCCTGACCCGCCACGAGGACGTCATGCGGGTGAACGCCGACTACGAGACCTTCTCCTCGCAGCGCGGCGGCATCCTGATGAGCCACCAGCGCTCCGACATGCAGCTGGCCCGCGCCAGCCTCGACACCATGATCAACATGGACGCGCCCTACCACATGCAGCTGCGCCGCGAGCACATGCCCTATTTCACGCCGGCCTATCTGCGCGGGCTGAACGACCGGGTGGAGGGCGAGGTGACCCGCCTGCTGGACGCCATGGCCAAGCAGGGCCGGGTGGACCTGGTGCAGGCCGTCTCGGCCCACCTGCCGCTGTTCACCCTGTGTGAAATCCTCGGCGTGCCCTTAGAAGACCGGCCCAAGTTCCTGACCTGGATGCATTATCTGGAGCTGGCCAACTCCTTCGCCGCCGAGCGCGCCGGCGGTGGCGGCGGTCTGGAGGCGGCCGCCGCCGAGGTGCCGCCGGAGATGCAGGCCTTCCTCGACGCCTTCAAGAACGCCATCCAGGAGATGTTCGACTACGGCCGGCACATGCTGCACAAGCGCCGCCTGGATCCGCAGGCCGACCTGATGAGCGCCATCGCCAAGGCCCAGGTGGACGGCGACCTGCTGGCCGACGAGTACCTCGACGGCTCCTGGCTGCTGATCGTCTTCGCCGGCAACGACACGACCCGCAACACCATCTCCGGCTCGATGCAGCTGCTCAGCGACTTCCCCGACGAGAAGGCCAAGCTGATCGCCAAGCCCGAGCTGATGCCCAACGCCGTGAACGAGTTCATCCGCATGATCAGCCCGGTGATCTATATGCGCCGCACCGCCACCCGCGACGTGGAGGTGGCCGGCCAGCAGATCGCCGAGGGCGAGAAGGTGATCATGTACTACGGCTCGGCCAACCGTGACGCCGCGGTGTTCGCCGACCCCGACCGCCTGGACGTCACCCGCGCCAACGCCGACAAGCACATCGCCTTCGGCTACGGCCCCCATACCTGCATCGGCAAGCGCGTCGCCCAGTTGCAGCTGGAGGCGGTCTATCGCCAGATGCTGGCGCGGTTCCCCGACATCCACCAGTCGGGGCAGATGGACGTGGCGCCGAACAACTTCGTCTATGCGATCCGCTCGATGCCGGTGGAGTTCACGCCGGAGGGGTAGGGGCGCTTCTCCTCGCCCCTTCAGGGGGAGAGGCAGGGTCAGGGAGCCTCCGCGCACCGGAGGTCTTCCTGCGCCGCGCGGGCGTCGCGGCCGAAAGACTTTGAACCACGAACCACACGAACCCCACGAACGGGGGGGCGGCCCCGGGCGGCGCCAATTTCGTACACTTCACTGTAATTCTGAAGCGCGCTCAGCCGCCCTGGCTGAGTGGAGAGCCGTCATGGGCTAAGGCCAGGCCGGGGTTGGGCGAATTTCGCCCGAACGGAGACGAGTTGACCTTGGACTGACAGCACCGATTGGGTGCTTAGGCGGCGCGGCGCTGATACCCGCCGGCTTCGCCTTCGATCTTGAACTGGGCGATCATGGCGAACAGATCCTCGACCTCCCTGCGCAGGGTCTGGGTGGCGGCGGTGGATTCCTCGACCATGGCGGCGTTCTGTTGGGTCACCTGGTCCATGCCGTTGACGGCGATGTTCACCTGATGGAGTCCGGCCGACTGCTCCACGGCCGAGGCGGCGATGGTGGCTACAAGGCTGTCGATGGTGGCGACCTGGCCGGTGATCCGCTGCAGCGCCTCGCCGGCCTGCCCGACCAGGGTCACGCCATGTTCAACCTGGCTTGAAGACGTGGAGATCAAGGATTTGATTTCCTTGGCGGCTTCCGCCGAGCGCTGGGCGAGCGCCCGGACTTCGGAGGCCACGACCGCGAAGCCCTTGCCGGCGTCGCCGGCCCGGGCGGCTTCGACCCCGGCGTTCAAGGCCAGCAGGTTTGTCTGGAACGCGATCTCGTCGATCACCCCGATGATTTGGGTGATCTGGCGCGAGGAGTCCTCGATCTTGCCCATGGCCGAAACCGCCTCGCCGACGATGACGCCGGAGCGTTCGGCCTCCTGCTTGGAGGCGGTGACCACGCCTTGGGTCTCCTTGGCGCCGGCGGCTGAGGTCTTCACCGTGGCTGTGATCTGGTCGAGCGCCGCGGCTGTCTCTTCCAGACTGGCCGCCTGACGTTCAGTGCGGCGCGACAGGTCGTCCGAGGCGGTGCTGATCTCGCCGGTGGAGCTGCGGATGCCCGAGGCGCTGGCGGCGATGGTGCGCATCGTCTCCTGTAGCTTGGTCATGGCGGCGTTGAAGTCGTTGCGCAGCTTCTCATATTCGGACGCAAAGGGGGCGGGCAGACGATGGGCGAGATCGCCCTGCGCCAGGCGCTCGAGGCCGTTGGCGAGGGCATCAACCACCAGGGTCTGTTCCTTGGCCCGTTCGGCCCGCTCTGCGGCGACGCGCAGTTCAGCTTCGGCCTCGGACATCCGGCGCCGCTCGGCGGCCTCGGCCTCCTGTTGAGTTTTGTCGACGATGACGCCCTGGAAGGCGCGGACCGCGCGCGCGATGTCGCCGACCTCGTCCTTGCGCGTTGCGCCCTTCAGGGCGATCTCGGTGCGGCCGGCGGCCAGCTGGCGCATGTCCTCGGTAAGCTCGCGGATCGGGCCCACCACCGTGCGGCGGGCGAACACGATCAGGGTGATGGCGAACGCGACGCCCAGGCCGAACAAAGCAGTCATGGCCTGCTGGGCGAGCTTGGAGCTGGCCTCGGCCTTCGCCGCGGTGGATTGGGCGCGAGCCTCGATGGTCTCAGTGGCCTTGGCCATGGCCCCTTCGAGTTCAGTGAACTGGGTCAGGAAGCCGGGCATGGCGCCCTGGGCGGCGACCGCGTCTCCGCCGGCCAGGTCCACGATGTGCTCGGCGCCGGTGATATAGACCTCCAGCGAACCCTTCACCCCGTCCAGGGCCTGGCGGGTGGCGGGGTCGGTGGCGAGTTTCTCGTTCGCGGCGATGGCGCTGCGGAAGTTGGCGGCGTGTTCCTTCAGGTCGGCGTGGACCTGGTCCATGGAGACGCCGTTGGCCGGGTTGCTGGCCAGCAGGGCCGAGAACACGTCCGCGCGCAGCGCGTCGTGCATCATGTCGGCTTCCATGTGCTGGCGCAGAACGGTCGAGGATTGCAGCGCCATCTGCAGACCGCCGGTCAGGTCCTTGGCGATCCACATGCCCGCGCCGGCCGTGGCCGCGCAAAGCAGGAGGACGGCGGCGCCCGCGGCCATGACCTTGTGATTGATCGTCTTCACGTCGTGCGCACCACTTCAAATAACGAGCTTGATCGAGTCCATGCCAATTGTGGGGGCAGTTTGGTTAATCAAATTACACTGACCTTTGTGCGACAATATCGCGCAGGATAGACGGAAATTCTATTCTGTGTGGAGTGAACACAATCGCGCGTTGTTTTACGGTTGCTTCAGAACAGTCACGTAGAAGAAGCCCAACAAAAGAGTGGTGGGCTGATCATGTCTCTGATCTCGCGAGGGCGAATCCGCACCTCGTTATTGATACTTGCGATGTCCCTGGCCGTGACGACCGGCGCGGCGCGCGCCGAGGGCGCATGGTCTCATGAAGTCACCTACAAGGCTGATGTCATGGGCCCGATCTCAGGCGGCGTCAGCCCGTCTGGCCGGTTCCTCGACAACCTTGATGTGAAGGGCGATCTCGACCTTTCGAAAGCCGCCGGCTGGAACGGCGCTACGCTTCACGGACACATCCTGAACAACAGCGGCGGCCGGCCCAACGACCTGGCGGGGACCCTGCAGGGCGTCGACAACATCGAGGTCTCCCGCGCCCGCACCCGGCTATACGAGCTGTGGCTGGAACAGGCCTTCGCGGACGGCCACGCCACCGTTCGGGCAGGGCTTTACGACCTGAACAGCGAATTCTACACCACGGCGGCCTCGGGCCTGCTGATCGCGCCGCCGTTCGGGGTCGGGTCGGAATTAGCCGCCACCGGCCCCAACGGTCCGTCGATCTTCCCATCCACGACCTTGGCCATCCGGCTGCGCCTGGAGACCGAGCACGCCTACGCTCAGGCCGCCGTGCTCAACGCCAACGCCTCCACGCTCGGCGATCCCCATGGGGTGGACATGGGCCTCGACCGCGGCGCGCTGACCATCGTCGAGGCGGGCCTGACCGGCTCGACGCGGCTGGCCCTGGGGGTTTGGCGCTACACGGTCAATCAGGACGATATTCGCGACCTGACCCCCGCCGGCGATCCCGTGCGTCGCGCAGCCCAGGGCGCCTATCTCCTGGCCGAGCACGCCTTCACAGCGCAGGACGCGACGGGCCCCTCCGTGCGCGGCTTCCTGCGCGCCGGGATCTCCGACGGCGACACCAGCCCGTTCCGCGGCGGCTGGCAGGCTGGCGTCCTGGTTGAGAAGGTGTTCGTCTCGCGGCCCGACAGCGCCTTCTCGGTGGGCTTGGAGCAGGGCTACCTGTCAAAGAAGCAGCGCGCCAATGACAGGGACGCCGGCAAGAACCCGGCCCATGCCGAGAGCAGCCTGGAGATCACCTATTCCGACAAGCTGACGCCCCGCATCACGCTCCAGCCCAACCTGCAGTATTTCCGCTATCCCGGTGGCGACCGCCAGGCGCGCGACGCGATCACCGCGGGCCTGAGGCTAACCCTCGACCTGAGCTGAGGCGGCCCGGGCCACCGGTGCGACTCGCGCTAGAGTCCGGACTCATTTGGCCCAGTAGCTGACGATGGCTGCGATGAGGACGCCGGCGAGGAAGTTGTCGGCGAGCTTGTCGTAGCGTGTAGCGACACGGCGATAATCCTTGAGCCGTGCCCAGATGCGCTCGACGGTGTTTCGCTGTCGATAGGCGACCGTGTCGGAGGGGAATTACGGTGGCAGTGCACCAAATTCAGCGACCTCGGCTTACCTGCGAAGGCAGGGATTTGAGCGCACCGTCACCGTATGTCGAACATCCGCCTGCGAGCCGAACGCCAGCCCGTCCTGCGTCGCCGTGGCGACGGCGCCATGCGGCCGGGTTCAGCGGCCGACGACGAAGCCTTCGGAAGGATCGACCCAGAGCACGCGCATGTCGAAATCCGGGCGTCGCACGCCGTCGACGCGAACCTGGGCCATGAGGGCGTCGGCGTCAGGAACGTAAGAGGTGCAGATCTCTCGATCGGCGATGGATGAGGTTGTGGTCGCCACCGCCGCCCGCAGGGTCGCCGTCACATCCGCGGACGCCGGGGCGCCGTTGACAGTGAAGGCGCCCGCATCGGGCGAACTGATCTTCCCGCAGACAGCCCCGTCCTTGATCTCGACAGGCGCCATCGATGTCATGACGATCGCCGGCTGGGGGTTCAGCAGCACCACGGCCGTATTCTGGATCGTTCCATCCGCCGCGCGCGCGTAGCGGCCGATAGACTGGCAGGTCTTCTGGTCCCGGTCGGGGTTGTGACACTGCACACGTCCTTGCCAGGCCGGTGCGATCGGATCGACAGGGGCGGCGGCGGCCTGGAGCAGCATGAGCGTCGCAATGAACATGCAGTGGAGTATGGCCGGCCCGCTGCAGCCAAGCTAGACGCGCCGAATGTTCACTTACCGGCTCGATGCGAACTTCTGCTCCTGGCGCATCCAAGACCTCGGCGGTTCGACCGCTCGGATCGACCTACGAAAAGGTCCGGGGATCAGATCCACTCGACCTTGGTGACCTCGTAGGCCGTCAGGCCGCCGGGGCTTTTCACCTCGACGAGGTCGCCGCTCTCCTTGCCGATCATCGCACGCGCGATGGGGGAGGTGATCGAGATGCGGCCCTGCTTCACGTCGGCCTCATGCTCGCCGACGATCTGGTAGCGGGCGGGCTTCTCGGTCTTCTGGTCGATGACGGAGATGGTGGCGCCGAACTTGATCTGGGTTCCCGACAGCTTGCTGACGTCGATGACCTGGGCGCGGGCGATCATGTCGCCGATCTGGACAATCTGTCCTTCGATCCACCCCTGCCGGTCCTTGGCGGAATGGTACTCGGCGTTCTCCTTCAGGTCGCCGTGCAGGCGCGCCTCGCCGATCGCCACGGTCACGGCGGGCCGCTCGATGGTCTTCAGCCGCTTCAAGTCTTCGTCCAGGGCGCGGTAGCCCTGAGCGGTCATCGGCACTTTATCCATGGCGGTGGGTGACCCTGGGGACAATGGTGGACCCGGACGACAGGCGCAGACGTCCGCGGCGGGGGGGGGCGCCTTGAGCGATCGCCGAGGGCCGCGTCCGGTTAGCACGATCACCGCCGGAAGTCCGGTCGCCGATGTCTCAGCCCGAACCTCGGCTCCGCGCGCAAGGTCCGCCGCCGGCGCCCGGAGGGGCTTGCCCGTCGCGGGGCGGAGGCTCATCTTTCCGGCAGCACCCAGGAGGCAGGCCATGAGCGAGGCGGTGGGTCCCGGAGACCTGGTCATCTGCGTCAATGTCGCCCCCAACCACGCCACGGGCCGGCCGACGCCCCTGGTGGCGGGGGAGAGCTACCGGGTGTTCGCGGTCATGGAGTTCGCCTGCCCCTGCGGGCGGTCCGACGCCCTGCTGGATGTCGGGGTCGATTTCGCCTGGTGTCAGACCCGCTTTCGCCTGCTGCCCAAGCCCAAGGCCCAGACCCGGACGCGGCGCGTCACGGCGCCCAAGGAGATGGAGCCGGTCTGAGGGCCTGCCGGCGGCAGAGTCGGCGGGCCGCGGTCACGCCGCGTCCAGCTCGATCCCCTTGACGCGGCGCAGGGCCGGCGAGGTCAGGGCGATGAGCGGTCCCACCGCCAGGCCGGCGGCGGCGACGAACAGGGTTTCGCGGACGCCGATGAGGCCGCCGAGCGCGCCGAGGGCCAGGGCGCCCACCAGCATGGTCCCGCCGCCGACGGCCTTGAAGGCGCCCGCCGCGCGGCCCAGGGTTTCCTGGGGCAGGACCGTCTGGCGCAGGGAGGCCGCGAGGACGTCGTGGATGACGGAGGTGGAGTCTCCCAGCAGCTGGGAGACGATCAGCATCGCCATCCCGAGCGCCGGGGCGGCGGGCGACAGGGGGATCAGCAGGGCGCTGGCGGCGGAGGCCAGGGCCATGATCAGGATGGCGGGGCCTGCCCCCAGGCGCCTGGCCACCGGGGCCGCCAGCCCCGCGCCGATCAGGGCGCCGAGGCCGCCAAAGGCCACGGTGATCCCCAGCATAACGGGCGTCAGCTCGAGGGTGCGCAGAGCAAACAGCACGTAGAGGGCCGCGAAGCCGCCGCCGAACAGGCCGTTGCAGGCGGTCATCACCAGCAGGGGCCGGACGCGGGGCTCGGCCCAGGCGACGCGGAAGCCCTGGGTCAGGTCGGCCACCCAGGGCTGGGGCGCGACGGGCGCAGGCTCGGGCTCGACCTTCCGGATGCCGGCGAGGAAGAGGGCCGAGACCAGATAGGTCACCGCATTGACCGCGATCGCGAAGGGGGCGGTGAGCAGTTGGAAGAGCAGGCCCGCCAGGGCCGGGCCGCCCAGCTCGGCCACCGACTCCGTGGCCGAGAGCCTGGAATTGCCGTCCACCAGCCGCTCGGTTCCGATCAGGGCCGGCAGATAGGCGTGATCGGCCATGTCGAACAGCACGCTGGCGGCCCCCACCAGGGCGGCGGCGGCCAACACCTGCCACAGGGAAAGCCAGCCCATCCAGGCGGCGATAGGCACGGTGATGAGCACGGCGGCCCGGATCAGGTCGGTGGCGATCAGCACCGGGCGGCGGTGGCGGCGGTCCACGAAGCCGCCTCCGAACAGCCCCACGAAGAAGGCCGGGCCATAGGACAGCGCGGCCAGCACGCCGAGTGTCGCGGGGCTGGCCCCCAGGGTCAGGACCGCCGTCATCGGCAGGCCCTCGCGGGTGATGCGGGCGCCGAAGGTGGAGACCGCCTGGGCGGCCCACAGCTTCATGAAATCGCGGTCGCGCGTCAGGGGGACAGGCGGGGGCATTGGGAAAGTCCGTCGAGGTGGCTCGGCCGCGCGGGGCCGCGAACCCGCGGCGCGGTGCGGGCGCTGAGGGCGAGCGCGATATTTGTCAGCCGCCTCGGACGCTTGCCTTGGGGCAGGTTGGCCGGGCGGGGGCGTGAGGTCAAGCTTGTGGGATTTTCCTCCCCTGTGAAGCGGAGCGAAACGGGGGAGGAAAGGTTGACTCCGTAGGTCTCGATCGATCGCACGACGCCGTTGGTCAGGCGCTGAGACCGCTGCGCTGTGTCGAGGGCCGCTTCATCGGCGCTGGGGGACTAGGTCTCAGGCGCCGCGATGGCGGACTTGCGGAGGATCCTGCCGGTGAGGGGGAGGGCGGCGGCGACGGTGTTGGAGATGGTCCCGTACTTCCGCACATTGGTGTGCAGGAGGTCCAGCCGATGGTCGCTCTCGTCGGTGTCGACGATCAGCTCATAGTCGATGGAGACCATCTTCGGCGGGCTGTCCTGTCGCTCGCCGTGCAGGCGCACCTCCACGCCGCGCAGCTCGAAGGCCAGCAGGGGCGTGACCCGCTCCACGCCCTTGATCATGCAGGCGGCGACGGAGGCCAGGAACAGCTCGGCCGGGTTGAAGGCGTCCGGCCGCCCCTTCACGTCGGTGTCGAGCAGGATCTGGGCCTCCTTCGTCGTCGCCAGGCCGCCATGGGCGTCGACCCTGCGGGCCTCGACCCGATATTCCAGCATGGCGGAGTCCTTTGGTGGATGGGGCGCGACGGCGTCGCTCCGGGCCTTGATAGACCCGCCAGGGTCCACCCACCCTGAGCCAGATCAAAGGGGGGCGGCTGCAGAACACGCCAAAAGGCCCCCCGGCATGAGCCGGGGGGCCTGGAGGTCGAGGTCTTGAGGCCTTTGACTAGATGTTCGTGCCGGGGATCGGGGCGGTGATCCCGGCGGGGCGACGCTCGCCATCGGTGTCGAGGCTGTCGTCGCGGCCGTCCTGGTTCATGAAGGAGCGGCTCTCGCCGTAGCGCTGGCGTTCGCGAACGACTTCATCGGCGGTGTAGGGGGCCGCGTCGTGGTCGAAGCGGCTCCAGCCGCTGGCGCGGTAGTCCGATCCCCGCGTCAGGGCGTCGACACCCTGATGCTGGTTGAGGATCTGATCGACGCGGTCGGCGTCCTCGTCCTTGGCCTTGACGCTGACCAGGGTGCCGCCGCGGCGGACGCCCTCGGCATAGACGTGGGCGTCCTCGTCGGAGTGACCAGCGTCCTTCAGGGCGCCGAGCACGCCACCGGTGGCCGCGCCAGCCGCTGCGCCGGCGGCGGCGCCGACGACGGTGGAGACGAGCCAACCGGCGGCGACCACGGGGCCGAGGCCGGGGATGGCCAGCATGCCGAGGCCGGCCAGCAGGCCGCCGCCGGCGCCAAGCAGGCCGCCCTTGGTGGCGCCCTCGGCCGCGCCTTCAGCGGTCTCGTTGTCGTCGTCGAGGTCGGCCTTGTCGTGGCGATGGCCCTCGTGCCAGTTGTCAGCGTTGCTGGCCACCAGGCTGATATCGTTGTGGGAAATGCCCGCGCGTTCCAGTTCGGAGACGGCGGTCATGGCTTCGGTGTGGCTGTTGAATAGACGTGAGACAGTGCGGCTCATGGTGAGCTCCTAAGCTTTGAGGTTAGCGGGCGGTGACGGCGCCCTTGAAGTCGAGCGACACGTCCATGGACTTGCCGTCCTTCATGGCCTTGGCGGTCCAGATGCCGTCGGCGCCCTTCATCAGGCCGGTGACGTCGGTGTAGCCGGCCTTCTCGATGTGGCCCTTGGCCTGGCCTTCGGTGAAGGAGTTGGAGGCCGCCTCGGGGGCGACGTCCGAGGCCGTGGCGCCGGCGTCGACCGCGTCGTTGGCGGCGGGCGGTGAGACAGCGCCTCCGGCGGCCATGGCGTTGGCGCTGGCGTCGCTGGCGGCGGCCGAGGTGTCGGTCGCGGTTTCCGACGCGGGCTTGGAACAGGCCCCCATGAGGGCCAGGGTCAGAGCGGCGCCCGCAAGGGCCCCCATTGCATTTCGCATGAACGTTTCTCCGGAGATTGAGGCCCAACCAGCGCCTCAAACCCGGTGTTCGTTCCGACAGCCCAGCTTGAAATCTACGGGCGGCGTCGCTTCACCCCAGCAGGGTTTCGATCACCTGGGCCACGCCGTCGTCCTCGTTGGCGGCGGTCGTCTCGCGGGCGGCGGCCAGCACCGCGGCGTGAGCGTTGGCGACGGCGACACCGCGGCCGGCGGCCATCAGCATGGGAATGTCGTTGGGCATATCCCCGAAGGCGATGATCTCGTGGGCCTCGATCCCCAGATCGGCGCCCAGGTGGAGCAGGCCGCTGGCCTTGGACACGCCAAGGGCGCCGAACTCCACGAAGGGGGCGCCCGAATGGGTGACGGCCACGCGGTCGCCGGCCAGGGACCGGATCAGGGCGTGCAGATCGTCGATCTCGTGGGCCGGATGGTGGACCAGGATCTTGACCAGGTCCTCGTCGCAGAGGCTGTGGACGGGCTCCACCCGGGGCTCTTGGTGGTGGACGAAGCCGTCGAACATGGAGAGCGGGAAGGCGTCCTCGCGGCCCACCTTGTGGCCGTGCTCGGTGGCGAAACTGAAGTCGGGGTCGGACCGGCGCAGTTCGCCGATCAGCTCCAGGGCCACCGCCGTGGGCAGGGCCTCATGACGCATCACCCGGGCCTCGGTCAGGTCGTAGAGCAGGGCGCCGTTGGAGCAGACCGCCATGCCGGTGATCCCCAGGTCGTCGGCGATGTGGTGGACATCCCGCGGCGGCCGGGCGGTGACGAAGGCCACGGCGATGCCGGCTTCGCGCGCATTGGCGAGGGCTTGCCGCGTGCGCGCCGAGATCGAGCCGTCCCGCCGCAGCAGGGTGCCGTCGAGGTCGGTGGCTATGAGGCGGATCATGGTCGCTTTTGATCGCGCGGCGGGAGTCGGTCAAGCCACGAGAGGTGTGGCGCGGGGCCGCCCCCACCAGAGGGTGCAGGAGATCTCGAAGGTGACCTTGCCGTCCCGGGCATAGGGGGCGACGACGGCGCGCAGGTCGGCGTCGAAGCCCTCGGCGCGGGCGCCCATCTTGGCGCGGGACCAGGTGGCCCGCGAATGCTCGGCCTCGATCAGGTCGTCGACGGCTTGGGTGACGGGGGCGGTGAAGACCTCGGTGGCGGCCAGGTCGAACCAGGGCTGGTGGCCGATGATGCGGGCGGTGTGCGCCGGGTCCTGCCACTGGCCGCCCAACTTGCCGACCCAGTCGACGATGGTCTGGTCCCAGGCCTTGATCCACGGCGCGTCCGCTGGCCCGTCGCCGCCGAGGATGGCCATGACGCCGTCCGAGGCGATGGCGGCGGCGAGGCGGGGGAACAGCCGCGGGGCGTCCATCCAGTGGATGCTGGCGCCGGCGGTGATCAGGTCGAGGCCGGCAGGGAGGGGGAGGTCCTCAGCCAAGGCCTCCGTCCAGGCGATATGCGGGTTGGCGCCGGCGTCCAGGGTCTGGGCCAGGCGCAGCATGGCGGCCGAGGGATCGACGGCCAGGACCTCGGCGAAATGGGGCGCGAGGGTGAGGGTCAGCTTGCCGGGGCCGCAGCCGAGGTCGAGCAGGCGGTCGCGGCCGGGGGTGAGCGCCAGCAGGCGGTCGAACAGGGCGGGCGGATAGGGCGTGCGGTGGACATAGGCCGCCACGACGCCCTCGTCCTCGAATTCGGCGCCGGTGTTCTGGGCTGCTGTCGCGGCCATGTTCGCCTCCCCTGGCTTTGATCTGACCTTGGGGCTTGTTGGGAGGCTGGCAAGTGGGCTGTGCCCCGATAAGCTTACCCGATGTGCGACACCCTGGTAGCCCTGGCCCCCGAGACCCCGCGCGGGAAGCTGCTGTTCGCCAAGAACAGCGACCGGGAGCGCAACGAGGCCCAGGTGCTGGAGATGCATCCGCGGCGGACGGGCGGCGGGGATCTGAAGCTCACCTACATCACCATCCCCGACGTGGCGCAAACCCAGACGGTGTTGATCAGTCGGCCCTGCTGGATGTGGGGGGCGGAGATGGGCGCCAATGAGCATGGGGTGGTGATCGGCAACGAGGCGCTGCATGCCCGCGTCCCGGCCCAGCGCAAACGGGCGCTGACGGGGATGGACCTGGTGCGGCTGGGGCTGGAGCGGGGCGCGAGCGCGGGTGAGGCGCTGGCGGTGATCATCGGCTTGCTGGAGCAGCACGGCCAGGGCGGCGACTGCGGCCACCTGGGGCGGTTTTACTATCACAACGGCTTCATCATCGCAGACCGCGCCGAGGCCTATGTGCTGGAGACGGTGGGGCGCGACTGGGTGGTGGAGAAGGTCGCCGGGCGGCGGTCGTTGTCCAACGCCTATTCGATCGGGGCCGACTGGTCGGCGATCAGTCCGGGGCTGGCGGCGCAGGGGGCCGGGCGGTTCGACGTGGCGGCCCAGCTGATCGACGCGGCGCGCGACGCCATAAGCTTCGGCCGCGGACGCTGCGCGCGGGGGCAGGCGCTGCTGGACGGGGCGGGCGCGGCCCTGACCCCCGGAGCGATGATGGCCATCCTGCGCGACCACGGGGAGACGGCCGACTGGAGCCCGGCCAATACGGTGGGGCGGACAATCTGCATGCACGCCGCGCAAGGGCCGCGCCGCAGCCAGTCGGTGGCCTCGATGGTGTCGGAAGTCGGGAGCGAGCGCGCCGTGCATTGGGTGACCGCCACCTCGGCGCCCTGCACCAGCCTGTTCAAGCCGGTGCTGTTCGAAGCCGGCCCGCCGCCGGTGGGGCCGGCGCCCACCGACACCTATGACAGCGAGAGCCTGTGGTGGCGCCATGAGCGCCTGCACCGGGCGCTGCTGGCCGATCATGCGGCGGGCATGGCGCTGATCGCCGACGAACGGGACGCGCTGGAGGCGGGGTTCCGGGCGCGGATCGACGCGGCCGATGATCTGTCCGCCGCCGTCGCCCACTGCTGGCGGGAGGCCGCCCAGGCCGAGGTCCGCTGGGCGGCGGCGCTCAAGCCTGCTCGGTCGGGCGGCTCAGCCTACGCCCGGAGCTGGGCGCGGCTGAACCGCGTGGCGGCGCTGCCGCGTCAGCCCATCGGGTAGAGGATTTCCTTGGAGATGGCGTCGATCTTCGACAGCACTTCGGCCGACAAGGTGACGTCGGCGGCGGCGAAGATGTCGGGGAGTTGCTCTTCCTTGGAGACGCCGACGATGGTGGAGGCGACGAAGTCGTGCTGCTTGCTCCAGGCGGTGGCCAGCGTCACCGGCGACATCCCGGCCTCGGCGGCGACAGCCGCGAAGCGTTCGGTGGAGGCCAGGGACTTCTCATTGACGAAGCGTTGGGCCATCACCGCCTGGCGGCCGCCGAGCGCGATGTAGCGGGAGAAGCGCGCGCCTTCCGGGGTCGCCCCGCCCTGGTACTTGCCCGACAGCACGCCGCCGGCCAGGGGCGAGAAGGGGATCAGGCTGACGCCCTCCTGGCGGCAGGCCTGAGCCAGCTCGTCCTCAAAGCGGCGGTTGTTGAGGCTGAAGTTGTTCTGGATGGTCTGGTAGCGGGCGACGCCGAGGCGTTCGGAGGTCGCCACGCTCTTCATCAGGCCCCAGGTGGTCTCGTTGCTGCAGCCGATGGTGCGCACCTTGCCCTCGCGGATCAGCTCGTCGAGGGTCTCCATCGTCTCGTCATAGGCGACGCCGTGGTCGGGCCAGTGGGTCTGGTAGAGGTCGATATAGTCGGTGCCCAGGCGCTTGAGGCTGGCCTCGACGGCGCGGGTGATGTTGTGGCGGTCGAGCGCGGTCATGCCGGCCCGCTGGGCGCCCTTAATCCAGCCGTGGCTGGGGCCGCAGACCTTGGTGGCGAGGATCACCTCGTCGCGGCGCTTGGTTTTCAGCCAGCGGCCGACGATCTCCTCGGTGCGGCCGGCCCATTCCTCGCTGGGCGGCACCGGATAGTTCTCGGCGGCGTCGAAGAAGTTGATCCCGGCCTCCAGCGACTTGTCGAGGATGCGGTGGGACTCCGCCTCATCCACCTGGGAGCCGAAGGTCATGGTCCCCATGCAGATCTTGGAGACGACGATGGCGCTCTTGCCGAGGCGATGGGTCTGCATGAATGGGCGTCCTTGAAATAGGCGGCGGCCAACGGCGGCGCTTCAATGGCTTGGCAGATAGGCGCTTGCCCCACGCCTGCGCAAGGCGGCGGCTGGCGGTTGTTGGGCGAACATGATTGCCTGCAGGGGTGATGGGAGACCGAGCATGAGCGCCGACTTCGGAGACAACCACCCGGATTTCGCGGCGTGGTGGATGCCGTTCACCGCCAACCGGCAGTTCAAGGCCGATCCGCGGCTGCTGACGGAGGCTCGCGGCATGTACTACCGCGCCGCCGACGGGCAGGAGGTGTTGGACGGGACCTCGGGGCTGTGGTGCGTCAACGCCGGGCACGGGCGCGCGGAGATCGCCGAGGCGGTTCGGCGCCAACTGATGACGCTGGATTTCGCGCCCTCGTTCCAGATGGGCCATCCGATCGGGTTCGAGTTCGCGCAAGCCCTGACGAAGATCGCGCCGGCCGGGATGGACCGGGTGTTCTTCACCAACTCCGGCTCGGAGTCGGTGGACACCGCGCTGAAGATCGCCATGGCCTATCACCGAGCGCGCGGCGAGGGGCAGCGGGTCAAGCTGATCGGGCGCGAGAAGGGCTATCACGGGGTGGGCTTCGGCGGCCTGTCGGTGGGTGGGCTGGTGAACAACCGGCGCAGCTTCGTGACCCTGCCCGGCGTCGATCACCTGCCATCGACCTATGACCTGGCGCGCAACGCCTTCTCGCGCGGCCTGCCGGTCCATGGGGCGGAAAAGGCCGACGCCCTGGAGGGGCTGATCGCCTTGCACGGGGCCGAGACCATCGCCGCGGTGATCGTCGAGCCGGTGGCGGGGTCGGCCGGCGTGCTGCCGCCGCCGGTGGGCTATCTGGCGCGCCTGAGGGAGATCTGCGACCGGCACGGCATCCTGCTGATCTTCGACGAGGTGATCACCGGGTTCGGGCGGGTCGGCGCGGCCTTCGCATCCCAGGCCTTCGGGGCGACGCCGGACATCATGACCACGGCCAAGGGCCTGACCAACGGAGTTATTCCCATGGGGGCGGTGTTCGTGCGCCGGGCGGTGCACGACGCGGTGGTGCAGGGTCCGGAGGGCGCGATCGAGTTCTTCCACGGCTACACCTATTCCGGCCATCCCGTGGCCTGCGCGGCTGGGCTGGCGGTGCTGGAGATCTATGCCCGCGAGGAGCTGTTCGGCCGGGTCGCGGCCCTCGCGCCGCTGTGGGAGGCGGCGCTGCACGCGCTGCGCGCCGCGCCCCACGTCATCGACATCCGCAATGTGGGCCTGATGGGCGCCATCGAGCTGTCGCCCCGCGACGGAGCGCCCGGCGCGCGGGGCTATGAGGTGCTGGTGAGCGCGCTGAAGGCGGGCCTGCTGGTGCGGGCCACGGGGGACACCATCGCGCTGTCGCCGCCGCTGATCATCTCGCAGGCGGAGATCGACAAGCTGACCGGGATCCTGGGCGGCGTGCTGGCGGCGATCGCCTGAGCACGGCTATAGAAGGGCCGCCCTTCGGAGAGCCCCATGCCCCACACCGTGCTGATCTCCCACCCCATGCTGTCGCTCATGCAGGCGAGGCTGGAGGCGAAGGGCTACCGGGTCGTGCGGCGCTGGGAGATGGCCGACGGGGAGGCCCAGGCGGTGGAGGCCATCGTCCATGCCGGCGAGATCTACCTGACCGCCGACTTTCTGGAGAGCCTGACCAACCTCAAGCTGATCGCCAATGTCAGCGTCGGCTATGACGGGGTCGACGTGCCCTGGTGCCGGGCGCGGGGGATCGAGGTGTCCCACGCCGACGGGCTGAACGCCGAGGACGTGGCCGACCATGCGCTGGGCCTGCTGATCGGCGGCTGGCGCAACATCGTGGCCGGCGACCGGATGCTGCGGGCGGGGCGCTGGAACCATGACCGCCTGGAGATCGGGCCGGGGCTGAAGGGCCAGCGCGTGGGGATCATGGGGCTGGGCCATATCGGCGTGGCGGTGGCCAGGCGGGTGGAGGCCTTCGGCATGACGGTGGCCTGGTGGGGACCCAACGAAAAGCCGGACGCCGCCTGGCCCCGGGCCGAGAGCCTGCTGGCGCTCGCCCAGGACAGTGACATCCTGGTGGTGGCCTGCCGCGCCGATGTGTCCAACCGCCAGGCGGTGAACGCCGAGGTGATCGAGGCGGTGGGTGCCAAGGGGATGATCGTCAATGTCGCGCGGGGCTCGGTGATCGACGAGGACGCCCTGATCGCGGCGCTGAAAGCGGGCCGGCTGGGCCGGGCGGGGCTGGATGTGTTCGCCACCGAGCCGACGCCGACAGAGCGCTGGGAGGGCGTGCCGAACACGGTGCTGACCCCGCACAGCGCCGGGGGCACAGTGGATTCCCTGCCCTCGATGATCGGTCAGACCTTCGAGAACCTGCGCCGCCACTTCGCCGGCGAGGCCCTGCTGAGTCCGGTCGCCTAGGAGGCAGGATCATGGCCAAAGTCCTTGGAATCGGTGGGTTTTCTTCAAAACCTCAGACCCGGCCGCCCTGGCCGCCTGGTACCATCGGGTGCTGGGATTCGGCGGCGGCCCGTGGCCGGGCGCCATGTGGCCCCACGGGGACAAGGGCTACACCCTCTGGTCGCCGTTCGAGGCCGACACCACATATTTCGAGCCCTCGGCCTCGCCGTTCATGATCAATTTCATCGTCGATGATATGGACGGGGTGCTGGCCCGCGCCGCCGCCGAAGGGGTTGAACCCACCGGTCGCGACGACTCCGATCCCAACGGGCGCTTCGCCTGGCTGATGGATCCGGCTGGTCTGAAGATCGAACTCTGGGAGCCGGCGGTCGCCCCTCCCGAGGCTTGACATAAAGACATAAAGATATCTTTATGTGCCAATGAGTCTTTCAGCGATCCAGGCTGTGGAAGTGTTGCGCGCGGCGGGCGAACCGACCCGCCTGCGCATCCTCGCCCTGCTGTCCCACGAGGAACTGGCGGTCCTGGAGCTGTGCAAGGTTCTGGACCAGAGCCAGCCCCGTGTCTCGCGGCACCTGAAGCTGCTGGCCGAGGCCGGTCTGGTGGAGCGGTTCCCGGACGGGGCCTGGGTCTTCTACCGCCTGGTGGCCGGCGGCCTGGCGCGTCGGCTGGCCGACGAGACCTTGGCGGTGGTGGACCTCGCAGACCCCATCCTGGCCCGCGACGCCGAGCGGCTGCAGGCCGTGCGCGCCGAACGCTCCACGGAGGCCGGGGAATACTTCGCCCGCAACGCCGCACGCTGGGACGAGATCCGCTCGCTCTACGTGTCGGAGACCGACGTCGAGGCCGCGGTTCTGGAGGCCGCCGGCCCCGGACCCTTCAAGCGTCTGGTGGACCTGGGTTCCGGCACCGGCCGCATGCTGACCCTGCTGGGGCCGCATGCCCAAGCCGCCGTTGGGCTGGATCTGTCGCAGCAGATGCTGAACATCGCGCGCCGGCATGTCGCCGACGCCGGGCTGGAGCGCTGCGAGCTGCGCCACGGGGACATCTTCGGCACCCGCCTGCCGGGCCAGAGCGCCGATCTGGTGGTGGTCCACCAGGTGCTGCACTATCTGGGCGACCCAGCCGCCGCCGTGCGCGAAGCCGCGCGACTGGTGGCCGAGGACGGCCGACTGATCATTGTCGACTTTGCGCCCCACAGCCTGGAGTTCCTGCGCGAGCAGCACCAGCATCGCCGCCTCGGTTTCGCCGAGGCCGAGATGGAGCGGTGGCTGAACGAGGCGGGCCTGACCAAGGTCCGCGCCGCCGCCCTGCCGCCTGCCCGGGGCGAGGGTCTGACCGTCAAGATCTGGACCGCCGAGCGCGTCCGAAAAGCTGTAAGGAGCGCCGCATGAGTCCGCTGGAAACCGCGCTGGGACCGGTGGCGCGCGCCGGCGCCGGCCTGGCCAAGCGCCCCTCCGTCTCCTTCGAATTTTCGCCGCCCAAGGGGCCCAAGAGCGAGGAGAGCCTGTGGGAGGCCATCCGGCGGCTCGAGCCCCTGAACCCGTCCTTCGTGTCGGTGACCTACGGCGCCGGCGGTTCGACCCGGGACCGCACCCACCGCACGGTGGTCCGGATGCTGCACGAGACCACCCTGCGCCCCGCCGCCCACCTGACCTGCGTGGAAGCCTCCCGCGCCGAGGTGGACGAGGTGATCCAGGACTATTGGGACGCGGGGATCCGGCACATCGTGGCCCTGCGCGGCGACCCGCCGGGATCGCTGGGCGGAGCCTATACGCCCCGCGCCGATGGCTATCAGAACGCCACGGAGCTGACCGCCGGCATCCGTGCGATCGGCGACTTCGACGTCAGCGTCGGGGTCTATCCGCAGATCCACCCGGAAAGCCCGTCGGTGGACCATGACATCGACGTGCTGAAAGCCAAGATCGACGCCGGGGCCACCCGGGCGATCAGCAACTTCTTCTTCGACATCGACGGCTACCTGCGGTTCGTCGAGAAGATCCGCAAGGCTGGCGTCACCATCCCGATCCTGCCGGGCGTCATGCCGGTGAGCGGCTATGAGGGGCTGAAGAACATGTCCCAGCGCATCGGCGTCACCTTGCCGGGCTGGCTGGGCAATCTGTTCGAGGGGCTCGACGACGACGTCGAGACCCGCAAGCTGCTCGCCTGCTCCGTCGCCGCCGAGATGTGCGCGCGGCTGGTGGAGGAGGGGTTCTCAGACCTGCATTTCTATACCCTGAACAGGGCCGACCTCGTTTACGCCATCTGCCGGGTGCTGGGCGTGCGGGAAGAGCCGACGGAGAAAGCCGCATGAGCCCGCGCTCGGAACGTATTGAAAAGCTGAAGCAAATATCGCGTGAGCGCGTGTTGATTCTGGACGGCTCCTGGGGGGTGATGTTCCAGAAGCGCAAGCTGGACGAGGCCGACTACCGGGGCGAGCGGTTCCAGGACCATCCCGGCCAGCTGAAGGGCAACAACGACATCCTGTGTCTGACACGGCCCGATATCGTCGGCGACCTGCACGACCAGTACTACGCCGCCGGCGCCGACATCAGCGAGACCAACACCTTCTCGGCGACCACGATCGCCCAGGCCGACTACGAGCTGGAGAGCGCGGTCCGCGACATCAATTTCGAGGGCGCGCGGATCGCCCGCGAACGGGCCGACGCCTGGACCGCCAGGGAGCCGCACAAGCCGCGCTTCGTGGCCGGCTCGGTGGGGCCGCTGAACAAGATGCTGTCGATGTCCTCGGACGTGAACGATCCGGGCGCGCGGCTGGTGACCTTCGACGAGGTCTACACCGCCTATCGCGAACAGATGATCGCCCTGCACGACGGCGGGGTGGACATGTTCCTGATCGAGACCATCACCGACACCTTGAACTGCAAGGCCGCCATCAAGGTGATCCTGGACATGGAGGATGAGGGCTACGAGCCCCTGCCGATCTGGATCTCCGGAACCATCACCGACCGGTCGGGCCGCACGCTATCGGGCCAGACGGTGGAGGCTTTCTGGAACTCGGTGAAGCACGCCAAGCCCTTCGCCATCGGCCTGAACTGCGCGCTGGGCGCCGACCTGATGCGGCCGCACATCGCCGAGCTCAGCCGCGTCGCCGACACCCTGGTGAGCGCCTATCCCAACGCCGGCCTGCCCAACGCCTTTGGGGAGTATGACGAGGAAGCCCACCAGACGGCGCACGAGCTGCACGAGTGGGCCTCGCGCGGCCTGGTCAACATCCTGGGCGGCTGCTGCGGCACCACGCCCGACCACATTCGCCACGTCGCCGAGGCGGTGAAGGGTGTTAAGCCCCGGCAGATTCCGGAACGCCCCAAGGCCATGCGGCTGGCCGGGCTGGAGCCCTTCGAACTGGCGTAAGAGTTTCGCGTCCTTCTCCCCTTGCGGGAGAAGGTGGCCTGCGACAGCAGGTCGGATGAGGGGTTGCACCGACCCATCCGCCGACCGCCGTCGAACACCTGGATAGTTTTGAGAGACCCCTCATCCGACCCCGCGCCGCGGGGCCACCGTCGAGAGCGAGCCGGACATGTCCGGCCATGCGGATCGCAAGAGCGAGCCGCCGCTCTCAACCCCACAAGGGGCGAAGGACGAGAGGGGACAAGAGAGCGGAATCGATGCGACCTATCTTCATAAATGTCGGCGAGCGGACCAACGTCACCGGCTCGGCCAAATTCCGTAAGCTGGTCGCCGAGGGGGACTATCCGGCGGCGCTGAGCGTGGCGCGCCAGCAGGTGGACGCCGGCGCCTCGGTGATCGACATCAACATGGACGAGGGGCTGCTGGACAGCGTCGCGGCCATGAAGACGTTCCTCAACCTGATCGCCGCAGAGCCGGACATCGCCCGGGTGCCGATCATGATCGACTCTTCCAAGTGGGAGGTGATCGAGGCGGGCCTGAAGTGCGTCCAGGGCAAGGCCATCGTCAATTCGATCTCCATGAAGGAGGGCGAGGACAAGTTCCGCGAACAGGCCAAGGCCTGCCTCCGCTATGGCGCGGCCGTGGTGGTGATGGCCTTCGACGAGGTCGGCCAGGCCGACACGGCGCAGCGCAAGATCGAGATCTGCACCCGGGCCTATCGCATCCTGGTGGACGAGGTCGGCTTCCCGGCCGAGGACATCATCTTCGACCCCAACATCTTCGCCGTGGCGACGGGGATCGACGAGCACAACAACTACGCGGTCGACTTCATCGAGGCGGTGCGGGTCATCAAGCAGACCCTGCCGTTGGCCCGGATCTCGGGCGGGGTGTCCAACGTCTCGTTCAGCTTCCGCGGCAACGAGCCGGTGCGGCGCGCGATCCACGGGGTGTTCCTCTACCACGCCATCGCCGCGGGCATGGACATGGGCATCGTCAACGCCGGCGACCTGCCGGTCTATGACGACATTCCCGAGGAGCTGCGCGAGGCCGTCGAGGACGTGATCCTCAACCGCCCGCAGCGGACCAACATCTCCAACACCGAGCGGCTGGTGGAGCTGGCGCCCAAGTACAAGGGCGGCAAGTCGGAGGCCAAGGGCCCCAACCTGGCCTGGCGCGAACTGCCGGTGGAAAAGCGGCTGGCCCATGCCCTGGTCAACGGCCTGACCGACTTCATCGAGGCCGACACCGAGGAGGTGCGCCTGTCGGTGGAGCGGCCGCTGCACGTCATCGAAGGTCCGCTGATGGACGGGATGAACGTGGTGGGCGACCTGTTCGGCTCGGGGAAGATGTTCCTGCCGCAGGTGGTGAAGTCGGCCCGGGTGATGAAGCAGGCCGTGGCCTATCTCATGCCGTTCATGGAGGCCGAGAAGGAGGGCAAGCCGCGGGAGAACGCCGGCAAGATCCTGATGGCCACCGTCAAGGGCGACGTCCACGACATCGGCAAGAACATCGTCGGCGTGGTCCTGCAGTGCAACAATTACGAGGTCATCGACCTGGGCGTCATGGTGGCCTGTGACCGCATCCTGGACGAGGCCATCGCCCACAATGTCGACATCGTCGGCCTGTCGGGCCTGATCACGCCGAGCCTCGACGAAATGGTCTATGTGGCCAGCGAGATGGAGCGGCGCGGCTTCACCATCCCGCTGCTGATCGGCGGCGCCACCACCAGCAAGACCCACACGGCGGTGAAGATCGAGCCCGGCTATCAGGGCGGCTCCACCACCTATGTGCTGGACGCCAGCCGCGCCGTCGGCGTGGTCTCGGGCCTGCTGTCGAAGACCGAACGCGACCGGATCCAGGCCGAGACCCGGGCCGACTACGCCAAGGTCCGCGAGCAGTTCGCCCGCGGCAACACCAACCGCGCCCGCGCCACCCTGGCCGACGCCCGGGCCAACGCCTTCAAGGTCTCCGGCTGGCAGGCGACGCCCCCCAGCTTCATCGGGACCCGCACCTTCACGGCCTATGATCTCGGCGATCTCGCCAAGCACATCGACTGGACGCCGTTCTTCGCGTCCTGGGAGCTGGTGGGCCACTACCCCGCCATCCTGGAGGACGACGTGGTGGGTCAGGCCGCCACCGATCTCTTCAAGGACGCCCAGGTCATGCTCAAGCAGATCGTGGACGAGAAGTGGTTCGAGGCGCGCGGGGTGGTGGGCTTCTGGCCGGCCAATTCCGACGGCGACGACGTGGTGGTCTGGACCGACGAGACCCGCAGCGTCGAGCTGACCCGCCTGCACACCCTGCGCCAGCAGATGTCCAAGGGGGAGGGCGGCCGGGCCAATGTGGCGCTCTCTGACTTCGTGGCTCCCATGGGCGAGCGCGACTGGATCGGCGGCTTCGCGGTGACCGCCGGTCACGGCGAGCCCGAGATCGCCAAGGCCTTCAAGGACAGGGGCGACGACTATTCGGCCATCCTGGCCGCGGCCCTGGCCGACCGCCTGGCCGAGGCCTTCGCCGAGGCCATGCACCGCAAGGTGCGCACCGAGCTGTGGGGTTACGCCCCCGACGAGCCCTTCGATATCGAGGCGCTGATCGGCGAGAAGTATCGCGGCATCCGCCCGGCCGCGGGCTACCCCGCCCAGCCCGACCACACCGAGAAGGCCGAGCTGTTCCGCATCCTGGACGCGCCCGCCCAGACCGGCATGCAACTCACCGAGAGCTTCGCCATGAACCCGCCGGCCTCGGTCTCGGGGCTCTATTTCGGCCACCCGGAGGCGCACTATTTCGGCGTCGGGCGGATCGAGAAGGACCAGGTCGAGGACTATGCGCGGCGCAAGGGCTGGGACCTGAAGACCGCCGAGCGCTGGCTGGCCCCGATCCTGAATTACGAGCGGGGGAAGTAGGGCGGCGAGTTCGGGCTTGTCCTGAGGACCCATCCCTCGGCCGCACGACGGTGGGGTTCTGAAGACTGGAACCACGAACCACACGAACCACACGAACGGCGACCCGATGACCACCTTTGACGAACCCGCTCGCCTGGCGAGCCTGCACGCCGCCCAAGGCCGCGCGGGGGCCCTGTTCGCCGCCATCGAGGCGAACGGCCTGGTGCGCGCGGGCCTGCGGGAGAGCCAGCTTTCCAACGAGATCCATGCTCTGGCCGCCGGGCAGTTCGGGGTCGAGGCCCACTGGCACAAGCGGGTGGTGCGGGCCGGCGCCAACAGCGTCACCACCTATCATGACGACCCCGCCGACCTGGTGATCGCCGCCGACGACATCCTGTTCGTGGACCTCGGCCCGGTGTTCGACGACTGGGAGGCCGACTTCGGGCGCACCTTCGTGCTGGGGGAAGATCCGGTGAAGCAGGCCCTGCGCCGGGACCTGCCCCTGGTGTGGGCGGAGCTGCGGGCCTTCTACGAGGCCGATGCCGACATGACCGGCGCGGCCCTCTATGCGCAGGCGCACCGGACTGCCGAGCAGCGCGGCTGGACATTCGGAGGCAATATCGCCGGCCACTTGGTGGGGGAGTTCCCGCACACGGCCTTCCCTGGCGAGCGGTCGGTCTCCCTGGTGGCGCCGGGCAATGACATGCGGATGCGCGCGCCGGATGCCGATGGGCGCGAACGCTACTGGATACTCGAGGTCCACCTGGTGGAGCCGCAGGGGCGGTTCGGCGGGTTCACCGAGGAACTGCTGAGCCGGTAGGGTCGGGGTCAGAGTTCACAAACCTCGAGGCCCCTGTGGGGGGCGCCTGTCCCGCACGTGCAATCCGGACGCTCAGGTCGGGGGATGGAGCCTGGTGTCCAAGGCGAAGGGCTCCTGCAAGACCACGTCATAGCCGCCACTCGCCACCGTGGCGACGAACACCAGATTCCAGCTGTGGACCGAAACGGCGCTTGGAATAGCCATGAAAGCGTGTGCGCTGAGGAGGTCGTCTCCGAACCTCTGTTGGCCAGCACTCGGTACGCCGGGGCGCATCCAGTTCGGATTAGGAACATCTTCGGGCGGAACAATCCGGACGGACATAGGGTCCCTGATGCGGAGGGCGGTCAGGACGTGGGGAACGGTGTCCAGCGTCCTGAAGCCCTTGTGCACAGCCACTTCAAGAATGGCCGTTGACGGGTCGAGCGCACAGTAGACAGCTCGAACGCCTTTGCTGTTCCAGCGTCCGCCAAAGAGGTATCCGCCTTCCCCGCTGTCCCAACTTGGCGCGAAGCGAGCCTCATCCAGCCGCCAGGCGATGACCTCAGGCGCCCCCAAGGGGGAGGGCAGCGGTGTCACGCGTAGACGCCGTACTCAAGACGTCCAAGGTGCTCCTCGACGGCCTCGATCCCTGCGGCTGTGGAGAGCAGGTCGAGGGGCTTTCGCTGGTTCAGGCCCATGGCGGGATGCTGTAGCCACTGCTCCGCCTCCAACTGCGAGCCGAACACCGCCGTCGCCTTCGCAAGGACTTCAGCGAACTTCCACGTCCGTCCGCCCTGCTCAGGGTTCAGCGGCCGATGAAGCTCCTCCCGTCGCCGTTGAAGCGTGCGTTGACTCATACCGACAGCCTTCTCGAATTGATCGGGGGAACGGAGCAGTCGTACGTGATCAACGAGGTGCGTCAGCGCCCGCGCGGGCAGGCCGGCCTGAAGCAGCTCGTGCGCGTCGAGGGGGCCGTCCACGTCGCGACGCAGGATGTCTCTGCCGCCCAGGAGGGCCGAGACGCGCGTCCAGATTCCGGAGAGCCGGGCGCTCTCCGCGACGGCCATGTTCGCGTGTAAATTGGCTTCCCCGACTGACTGCGCGTAGGCAATCTGGAGCTCATGGCCGCGATCCAGCGCCGCCATCGCCTGATCCGCGGGCTCCCCGACGTGTCCGAAGTCGGGAGATGCCTCGGGTTCTATCTCGTCGAGGATGGCCCTGTTTAGCCATTCGCCAAGCGATATGCCGGAACGGCGCGCTTGGCTTTCCGCCATCTCGCGAGCTTCGGGATCAATCCCTTTCACACTCCACAGGTCCGCTCCCGTCGAATAGCCGCCGCCGATCCTCACCTTGTCACGGGGGCTATGAGGCTTGGTCGCCACGTTTGGTTCCTATATCTATTCCGCATCTTGCGTCAGGTGTCATATTCTAAAGTGACAGCTGTCGCCGGGGATTTCAAGGCGCCGACCCTGCGAAAATCGGGCCCTCACCGTCCGCTGAGTGCTAACCAAGAGAATAGATGTTCATGATTTGTTCTTGACGGATCGCCCCGTCCGTGAGAGGCTGCGAGCCTCCCCAAGTCATCGCCCAGGTGTCCATGTCGTCGCGGCCGCCGCCGTTCGGGCGTCCCGATCGCCGTCCGCAGGTGCGGTACTCCCCCGAGCTCGGCAAGCTGATCTGCGACAAGATCGCGGCGGGGCAGAGCGAGGCGTCCCTGGGGCGCGAGCCCGGGATGCCCTCGGTGCAGGCGATCTACAAGTGGCGGGCGCGGGAGCCCGGGTTCGCGGCGGCCTATGAGGCGGCGCAGGACCAGGCGCGGCGCGACCGGCGGGCCCGGGACCGGGCGGAGGATGAGGACCGGCGCTGGCGCCAGGCCCTGCGGCCGCGCCAGGACGGGCGCAGGGGGCGGGTCTCGACCTATACCGACGAACTGGGCGGGGTGATCCTGCGGCGGATCGCGGCCGGGGAGACGGTCCTGTCCATCGGGGCCGACGCCGACATGCCGTGCGCCTCGACCATCTATCACTGGATCCGGGCCGACGACGGCTTCCACGACGCCTATCTGAAGGCCAAGGCCGTCGCCGCCGACATCTTCGCCGACGCCATGCTGGAGATCGCCCTGGAGTCCACCGAGAGCACGGCGCGGGGCGACGCCCTGCGCATCAAGACCCTGCGCTGGACGGCCGCGATGCTGGCGCCGAAGAAGTACGGCGCGCGGCGGGCCCTCGCGCCCGAGCCGGAAGAGGAGGCGCAGCAGCCCATCGTGGTGGTGATCCGCAAGTTCGGCATGAGCCACGACGAGGCGCTGGCGACGGTCGGGCGCGGGCCGTTGGCGGAGACGCCGGAGCCGGAGCGCGATTGGTGGAGTACGCCCAGCTGAGGCGGGCGCCGGTCCGGGCGCCGCCGGTCAGGGCCCGGTTGCCCGGCTGACGCCCCTGATCTAGGCTTTCGGCGGAGACAGGCGCCGCCCCAAGAGCGCCCGGAGGAAGCCCATGGCCGTCGCCACCCTTTCCAAGCACGTCCCCATCGCGGGCGAGCGTCGCACGCAATACGGGACCTTGCGGGTGACTCCGATCTCGCCCCACATCGGCGCGGAGGTCGAAGGCGTCGATCTCTCCGGGCCGCTGTCGGCCGAGCAGCTGCGGGACATCCGCGCGGCCTGGGCCGACTGGATGGTGCTGGTGTTTCGCGACCAGCATCTCGACCGGGAGGCGCACAAGGCCTTCGGCCGGCATTTCGGCCGCCTGCACGTGCACCCCATGAACCACGGCCGTCCCGGCCAGGACTCCGAGGTGCTGGTCGTCAAGACCAACGCCCAGTCGGCCTATACGGCGGGCGAGGGCTGGCACACCGATGTCACCTGCGACGAGATCCCGCCGCTGGGCTCGATGCTGTACATCACCGAGACGCCGGAATGCGGCGGCGGCGATACGCTGTTCGCCGACATGTACATGGCCTATGAGATGCTCTCGCCGCCGATGAAGGCCTTCCTCGAGGGCCTGACGGCGGTGCACGACGGCGCCCTGCCCTATATCGGCAACTACCAGTCCAAGCCGCCGGAGGGGGGCTATCCCCGTCACGAGCATCCCGTGGTCATCCGGCATCCGGACACCGGGCGGAAAGTGCTGAACGTCAATTCGGGCTTCACCACCCACATCGTCGGGCTGCAGCGCTGGGAGAGCCGGGCGCTGCTGGACAGCCTGTTCGCTCTGCTGCCGCGCGAACCCAAGCTGCACTGCCGGGTGCGGTGGGAGCCCAACACCCTGACCTTCTGGGACAATCGCTGCACGCAGCACCACTCGGTGTGGGATTACTTCCCCCACTCCCGATACGGCGAGCGGGTTTCGATTGTCGGCGAGCGCGCTCCGGGCGCGGCGTCCGCCGGCTGAGGCCGCCGGGCGCAAGGCGGCTCAGGCGCGGGCGGGGACGGATGGCGAGGGCGCGGCCTGCGGGGCCCGCCGCGCCAACGTCCCCACGACCCCCAGGCAGATTCGGAGCTGGCCGGCGAAGTAGAGCGCCCAGACGCCGAAGCCGACCCAGGGGTTGTGCTCCAGGGGGCCGGCGCGGGCGAAGATCAGCAGGTCGGAGGCCACGAACATCAGGGCGCCGAGGCCCACGCTCATGCGCGGGAAGCGGCTGATCCAGGCGGCGGCGGCCATGAGGGCCAGGCCCGTGGAATAGAAGGCGACGCCCGGCGCGCCGGCGCGGTCGGCGGGCAGCAGGTAGGCGATGATCACCGTGGCCGGCACGATGAGGATGGCCAGCAGGCGCTGGCTGGGTTCCAGGGCCGGGCGGCGGTTGCGGAGATAGAGGGCGATGGCCACCAGGTGGCCGGCCAGGAAGGCCACGGCGCCGGTGACCAGGCCGTGGGTCTCCAGCAGCACGTCGCCGGTGGCGCCGAGCGCCATGACAAGGGCCAGCAGCCAGCCGTCGGGGGTCTTGGCGCGGGTGGCGGCGTAGAGGGCCAGCAGGGCGACGCCCGAGCCCTTCCAGACAATGGTCGCGGCCTCGGGCAGGGCGAAGCGGTTGGCGGCCAGGAAGCTGACGCCTGCGAGGATGGCCAGGGCCAGGATGAGTTTCGATGCGAGGCTCGGCCGGTCCATGTGGTGTTCTTTCCCTGCGTCTCGCAGTCTAGGTCGGTTGACGCGCCGGCGCCCAGAGGCGGCGCTGAATTCCCCGGGAACGCGGGGACAATGTGCTAGGCTGAGATGGAATCTCGCCCCGCTCCGGGGGCCAAAGGAACACCGCCATGGCCAAGGGTCAGAAGAAGAGCAACAAGGAAGTCCGCAAACCGAAGGCCGAGAAGCCCAAGGCGACCGCGCCGGCCGGCTGGACCCCCAACGTCCTGAAGAAGTAGGCGGCGCGTGGCGATCGAGACCGTCCACCTGGTCCAGTCCTATATCGCCGGCAAGGGCAAGGCGCTGAAGGCCGAGCCCGTCGTGATCTGCAAGTCGGCGGAAGAGGCGCGGCGCAAGGCCGACCGGCTGTCCGACACCCGGCTGGGGGTGGTGGCCTTCTCCGCCTCGGCCGACGCCGAGCTGGGGGACTATGACGAGAACCCGGTGATCCTGTTCAAGTCGGGGCAATTGCCGCCGCCGTTTGACGAGGCTTGAGCCTCGTCAAACGAGTCCTTTTGAAGCGGGATGCGGGCGGAAAACCGCTGGGCACTTTTCCTCATCCCGCTCGTGACGAAGCCTGAGGCTTCGTCAAACGAGTCTCTGCGCCGGTGGTGACGGGTCCCTGGGCCGCAGCACGGCGATGGCCTGGGTGGGAAAGTCCACACCGCCCTCGATGATCGCGGCCACGGTGAAGTCGGCCTCGGCGAGCGCCCGGAAATGGGCGCGGCGGGTCCAGGCCGACAGGTAGTTGCTGCCCTCCAGGGCGTTGTTCCAGACGACATAGGCCTGCGTGGCGAGGCGCTCGGCGACCTGGGGCGGCCCCCAGGCCTGGGCGTAGGTCTCGTCGTGGAAGGTGAGGATGGCGCAGCCGCCGGGCTTCAGCAGGCGGCGCAGTTCGGCCAGCCAGGCGCGCGCGGTGTCCTCCGTCAGGTGGGTGAGGACCGAGTGGGAATAGACCAGGTCCAGGCTGGCCGGCGCGAGCGGCAGGGGCGGGCGAAGGTCGTTGCGCAGGTAGCGGCCGGGCAGGGCGCCCGCGCACCAGGCCACCAGCTTGGGATGGATGTCGCAGCCGAGGAACTGTCCCCCGGCGGCGGTGACGTCGGCCGCCAGCCAGCGGGCGATGCGGCCGCAGCCGACCCCCCAGTCGAGCACGGTGCGGGGCTGGGTGAGGTCGATCCCCTGTTCGAGGGCGAGCGCCCGGAACTGCGCGGCGTCCTCGCGGCCGCGCTCGGAATACCAGGCCTGGCCCGCCGCGCCCGAGACCAGGGTCAGCAGGGCGGGCGGGGGCATGGGCAGGCCGTCGTCCACCGGATCGCTGACGATGGCGGCCAGGCGAGCCTCGCGCCAGCGGTAGTAGGGGCCGATCAGGCCGGTGGCCTCCAGCCCCCGGCGCAGCTGCGTCTTCCAGCTCATTGCGCCACCTTGGCGAGGCGCCAGGCGCGCAAGGCGCTGAGCGGCAGGGTGGGGCGCGGGCCGGACATAAGCTGGCCTGATGCATAGAGCAGCAGGGCCACCTTGTCACCGAGCCGGTCCGGTGCAGCGAGAGCGCCCTTCCCCCATCGCGGGGGAAGGGCGTCCAGGCCTAGCCCTTGACGGGCGGCGGCGGGTCGCAGCGGCCGGCGCGGGCCTGGACGACGAAGAACAGGGCGCGGTTGGCCGCGAAGTTGCGGTGTTCGGCGATGGCGCTGGTGGGTTCGCCGGTGACCAGGCTGATGGCGTCGGAGGGGCCGGCCGGGCCCGACAGCGACGCCTGGTTCCAGGCCGACAGCGCCGAGCTGCAGGCCGCGATGGTCGCCTCGGCCACCACCTCGGCGGAGTCCTTGGCCCCGGCCAGGCTGTAGGCCCAGCGATGCAGGCAGTCCTCCACCGGACCGGCGCCGTCCGCCACGGCGGCGGGGCCCAGGGCCGGCACGCCGGCCGTGGTGGTGGTGGCGGCCGGGGTGGCGGCGAAGGGGGTGCAGATCCCCTTGGCGACCTTGACGTCGTCAGTGTCGCTGCAGGCGGTGAGCGACAGGGCGGCCATCAGGGCCAGGCCCGCGGCCCTCATTGGCCGCACACGCGGGTCTGATGATAGCTGACCCGGCCGCGGTCGTCGTAGTAGGGGCGGCTGACCACGCGGCACTCGGCCGACGCTTGGCGGTAGTTGCTGTTGCGCGCGGTCGTGCGGTTGCTGGCGCGGGTATAGGTCCTGCCGGTGTCGCACTTGACGCGGGCGAGCTGGTTGCCCACCACCGCGCCGCCAACCCCGCCGATGATGGCGCCCTTGCCGTCACCCACGGCGTTGCCGATCAGGGCGCCGCCGACGGCGCCGAGCACGGTGCCGGTCACCTTGCGGTCGTGGGCGCGTTGGTCGCAGGCGGTGCGCGCGCTGGCCAGGGTGGGCGCAGCGGCGGCGGCCACCACCAGTCCCGTAATCAAAACCAGATGTCTCATAGCCAAGCCTCCTAAGTCCCTAAGCCGACACAACGCGCCGATGGGGGGATGGATGCGCCCGCCATTCTGAAGCCTTGTTTGCCCCCAAGAACCACCGGCCAATCAGACGGAGAGACCGAGTGCGTAGAGTCTGGATCCTGGCCGCCGCGGCGGTGCTGGCGAGCTGCAGTCCCAAGGCGCAGACCGGAGCCGAGGCGAAGTATGGCGGCCTGGACGAGGCGATCCTGGCCTGGCGCCAGCAGATCGTGAAGACCGACGCCGTGTGCCTGGCCAAGACCGAGGGGTGCCAGGGCTTCGAGGTGCGCTGCAAGGGCGAGCGCGAGATCACCGCCACCGACCAGGCCAAGGGCGTCACCGCCAAGCTGGTGGTGGCGATGAACTGGGAAGGCTGGGACGCCGTGCGCAGCGAGTACCGGTCGCAGTCGGGGTTCTCGGAGTTCACCAAGGTCGAGGGCGGCTGGCTGCGGGCGGCGACCGCCCCGGTCAATATGAGCAGTTGCGTGAGTGGGTAGGTGTTTCCCATTCCGGAACTCGACCGAAAGCCAAGCGTAATCCGGCCATGTTTGGTATCAGGCATTTTCGCCGGCGCACGGCGATGCAAGAGAAGCAGAGCCGGTGACCGAGGCGCATAGCAGGGAGGCCCGGGTCCGGTCGCTCATGGCGACGGGAATCCTGGATACAGGGGCGGAGACCGCCTTCGACGACGTGGTGCGCCTGGCCGCCCTGGTCTGCAAGGCGCCCATCGCGGTGGTGAGCTTCGTCGACGCCGAGCGTCAGTGGTTCAAGGCCAGGATCGGGCTGGAGGTCAGCGAGACCCCGGTGGAGATGGCGATCTGCCGTCACGTCCTGGTGTGCGATGACCTCGAGGTGTTTCCGGACCTGACCGCCGACCCGCGAACCGCCGACAATCCCCTGGTGACCGGCACGCCGTTCCTGCGGTTCTACGCTGGCGCCCGGGTCGACAGCCCCGACGGCGTGCCGATCGGCTCGGTGGCGGTGATCGACACCGTGGCCCGGCCGCAGGGGCTGAGCGCCGACGAGTCCGAGACCCTGCTGGCCCTGGCGCGCCAGGTGATGGCGCAGCTGGCCATGCGCGCCCAGACCGTCCGCCTTAAGGATGGGGAAGACCGGTTCCGGGCCATCGCCGACTCCATGCCGCAGATGGTCTGGTCGACCCTGCCGGACGGCTATCACGACTATTACAACGCCCGCTGGTACGAGTTCACCGGGACGCCCGCCGGCTCGACCGACGGCGAAGCCTGGAACAACATGTTCCACCCCGACGACCAGGAGCAGGCCCGGGCCCTTTGGAGCCACAGCCTGGCGACCGGCGACCCCTATGAGATCGAGTACCGGTTGCGACACCACTCCGGCGCCTATCGCTGGACCCTGGGACGCGCCCTGCCGATCCGTGACGAGGCGGGCCAGATCACCCGCTGGTTCGGCACCTGCACCGACATCGACGACGCCAAGCGGCTGGCCGAGGAGCGGGAGCTGGTCAGCCAGGAGCTGAGCCACCGGATCAAGAACATCTTCGCGGTGATCTCGGGCCTGATCTCGCTGTCGGCGCGGACCCATCCGGAGTCCAAGGCCTATGCCATGGCCCTACGCGACCGGGTCATGGCGCTCGGCCGGGCGCATGATTTCGTGCGGCCCCACAGCAAGGTGTCGCAGCCCAACGCCCGGGCCGCGACCGCCTTCGCCCTGCTGACCGAACTTTTCGCCCCCTATGACGGCGCCGGGGGCCTGCGGATCAGCCTGGCCGGTGACGACATCTCCATCGATGACCGCGCGGCCACCCCGCTGGCGCTGATCTTTCATGAGCTGGCCACCAACGCGGCCAAGTACGGGGCGCTGTCGGCGCCAGAGGGACGTGTGGCCATCACCGCCGAACGAGTCGGCGATGACTACCGCCTGAGCTGGCGTGAGAGCGGCGGTCCGGCCGTGGCGGGGCCGCCGGCCTCGGACGGCTTTGGATCGACGCTCTCGAAGGTGTCGGTGGAGGGCCAGCTGGGCGGGACCCTGACCCGGGAATGGCTGCCCGAGGGGTTGGTGGTCACCATGACCGCGCCGGCGCGTTCCTTCACGCGGCCTAGCCGGGTGAACTGACATTCCCTCCTTCTCCCCTTGCGGGAGAAGGTGGCCCTGCGGAGCAGGGTCGGATGAGGGGTCGATAGACGTCTCGGGTTACGGCGTTGCAGGATCAGCTGAGAGGGGAGCGTAACCCCTCATCCGACCGGTCGTCGAGCGGCCACCTTCTCCCGCAAGGGGAGAAGGGCATTCTCTACGCGAACAGCCGCAGTTCGCCGGGGGGCGAGAGCAGGGGGCTGCGTCGGCCAGCGTATTCCACGACATCGGCGACGGCCTTGCGGGTGGCGGGCTTGGGCAGGACGCCGATCGTGCCGGCGACGCCGTCGCGCAGCAGGCCGGGATTGGCGGTGACGAAGATCACGGCGGCGCGGCGGTCGGCCAGGGCGCGGCCGATGTCCACGCCGGTCTCGCCGTCGCGGAGGTTCAGGTCCACGAGGGCGACGTCGATCTCCTCGGCCGCGAAGGCCTCGAAGGTGCGCCGGTCCGGAGCGATGCCCACGACGGTATGGCCCAGGTCGTTGAGGGTCTCCTCAAGTTCCATGGCGACCAGAATCTCGTCTTCGACAATCAGAATACGCACGATCCAACTCCGGACTCCGGCGTCTTCGCCGTCACGTCTGAATGCGGTCACCGTCAGATGGTTGCGAGGAGAAGTGTCGCCTATCCGACATCTGGCCTCAGCGTGGGTTTCGAGACACACTGAGTCCTTTCAAACACGCGAGGCCGCCATGACGCCCCACTGGGACGGCCCGCCGCTGGAAGCCTGGGACGCCTGGACCCCGGAGGAGGCGACCGCCCGGCTGGCCGGCGTCGCCGCGCCCTGGTGCGTGGTGGGCGGCTGGGCCCTGGACATCTGGCTGGGTCGCGAGAGCCGGGTCCATGAAGACCTGGAGATCGCGGTCCCCAAGCCGTTCCTCCCGCAGATGCGGGCGCAGCTGGCGGGACTTGATCTCTATTCGGTGGGGGACGGCGAGGTTCTCTCCCTGGCGCCCGGGGCCGAGCCGCCGGAAGACAAGCACCAGATCTGGGGGGCGGAGGGTGGCGCCTGGCGGCTGGACGTGATGGCTGAGCCGGGAGACGCGGAGACCTGGGTGTTCCGCCGGGACGAGAGCGTGAAAGCCCCAAGGGCGCAGATGATGGGGCGGTCGCCGACCGGCGTGCCCTATCTGAAGCCGGAGGGGGCGCTGCTCTACAAGGCCGCCAAGCTCCGGCCGAAGGACGAAGCGGACTTCGCCCTGTTCGCGCCGCTGCTGGACGCCGGGGCCAAGGCCTGGCTGGAGGCTGTGGTGTCCCGGCTCTATCCTGGCCACAGGTGGCTGGGGCGTCTGGCGCCATAGAAAAGGGCCCCGGCCGCCTGAGGAGGCGATCGGAGCCCGATCTGTAAACCTTCGCCGGACGCCGCAAGGCGTCCCAGGTCGGGTCTTTAGTTCTTGGAGGCGTCGGCGGCCGCTTCGACCTTGTCGTCGGTGGCTTCACCGGCGGCCTTCATGGCGTCTTCGGCCTTGTCGCCGGCTTCCTTGGCGGCGTCGGTGGCGGTGTCGGCGGCGTCCACCGCGGCGTCGGCGGCGGTGTCGGCGGCGGCGGCGGCCTGATCGGCGGTGGCGTCAGCGGCGACCGGGGTCGTGGCTTCTTCCTTCTTGGTGCAAGCGGCGGCGGCGAGGCCGAGGGCGGCAACAGTCATCAGGGTGGCAAAACGCATGGTCGTCTCCGAATATCTGGGGGAGTTTGGCTTGAGCTGACCGCCACCCCCGCGTGGCGCTCAGTGCTCCCGCCAGGGCCGGAGCCTCACCATAACGCTGCGATCACAACCTCGTTCCCGGTTCCATCACGAATTCGTGCCAAGCCTGTGCATATTCCCAGGTGGGGGCCGCGAGGCGGTCGAAGTCGGTGCTCATGGCGTATCTCCTTTTTCCAAAGGACGAAGCTGGGCGACGCGATCCGTCAGGCTAGGATGCCGCCCAGGGAGACGAAAAGATGGCCCGGATCCGCGAGATCGTCGTCGACAGCCTGCATCCGGCGGCCCTGGCCCGGTTCTGGGCCGGGGTGCTGGAGGGCTATGAGGTGCGCGCCTATGACGCCGCCGAGATCGCGCGGCTGGCGGGTCTGGGCCTGACGCCGGAGACGGATCCCTCGGTGATGGTGGACGGACCAGGGCCGATGCTCTGCTTTCAGCATGTGGCGGCGCTGACGCCCGGGCGCCGGATGCACCTGGACATCGTCGGCGGGCCTCGGCGCGAGGAGGTGGCGCGGATTGTCGCCCTGGGGGGGACGGTGCGTGATACCCATGACACTCACACAGTGATGCTCGATCCGGAGGGCGCGGCCTTCTGCGTGCAGGACACTCGGGAGTAGGCATGCTGGACGACACCCCCCGGATCGCGGTGCTGGGCGCCATGGCGAGCGAGCTGAGCGCCCTGCGCAAGGTCCTCAACGACACCACTGAGCATGGGGTGGCCGGTGCGGCCTTCACCACCGGCACGCTGGCGGGCAAGGCGGTGGTGCTGGTCTGCTGCGGGGTGTCGATGGTCAATGCGGCCATGATGGCTCAGCGCACCCTGGACCTGTTTAACGTGACCCATCTGGTGGTGAGCGGCTGCGCGGGCGGGGTCGATCCTGAGCTGAAGGTGGGCGACGTCTTCGTGGCCAGCCAGTGGGGCCAGTACCTTGAGGTGGTGATGGGCCGCGAAGGCCCCTCGGGCTTCGAGCCGGCCTCGGGCATCCCCAGCGGCTATGGCAATTTCGGGATGATGTTCCCCAAGCCGGTGATGGTGACCGGTCCCGATGGGGAGACCGAGCGGCGGTTCTGGTTCCCCGTAGGGCCGGCTATGCTGGCGGCGGCGCGCAAGCTTTCGGCGGCGGTGGTGCTGTCGAAGGGCGCCGGCGCGGCCCAGTTGGACAAGGCGCCCAAGGTGGTGGTCGGCGGCAATGGCGTGTCGGGCGCGGCCTTCGTCAACAACACCGAGCTGCGGGACTATGTCTTCGCCACCTTCGAGGCCGGGGTGCTGGACTGCGAGAGCGCGGCGGTGGCCCATGTGGCCTGGTGCAACGCCAGGCCGTTCGTGGCGGTCCGCGGCCTGTCGAGCCTGGCTGGCGCGGGGGATGGGGACAAGCTCTACACCGCCTTCAACCAGCTGGCCTCGGACAATGCGGCCCTGGTGACGATGGGGATCCTGCGGGCGCTATAGTCGCCAAAGAGGAGACACCGATGATCAAGCTCACCTTCGCCCTGGTGCGCCTCCCGAGCCTGAGCCGGGAGGATTTCCAGGCCTATTGGCATGGGACCCATGGGCCCCTGGTGACCAGCGTGCGCGAGGTGCTGGGCATCCAGCGCTATGTCCAGATGCACAGCCTGCCCGACCAATTCTCCGAGCCGGTGCGGGCCAGCCGCGATGCGCCTGCGCCCTACGACGGGGTGGCGCAGCTCTGGTACGAGAGCCTTGAGGCGCTGGGCGCGCTGATGACGAAACCCGAGGCCCAGGCGGCGGCGCGGCTGCTGCTGGAGGACGAGCGCAAGTTCATCGACCATGCCCGCTCGCCCCTCTGGTGGGGTCAGGAGCGGGTGATCTTCTGATTTCAGAATCCTTCTCCCCTCGCGGGAGAAGGTGGCCGGTCGGGGACCGGTCGGATGAGCAACCATGTTAAGTGGGTTGTCTAATCCAGGGCTGTTGCCGGCTGAGGACGAGGTTTGCGGCCTCGATGAGTTTTCTCATGACGGCGACGACGACGAGCTTTGCGGGCTTGCCTCGTGCGACGAGCTG